>WYBU01000127.1 GCA_011525745.1 Planctomycetaceae bacterium
CGCGTGTTTCCGGTTCGCATCATCGCGACCCCACCGCGACGCGGTGGGCCACCCCGGGGGGCGGCTTGGAGTCGAAACGCCGCGCGGCTACACTTTTGGAGCGAGGAGCCGGGATGATTCGGATTGACTCCGACAGGTCGAGGCGGACGCGGCGGCGGCGGTTGCTCGGACCGCGCGATTACGGTCGGGTGATGACGCTGGAGGAGTTCGAGGCCTGCGGCGAGCGGCCGGGGTACGTGGCGGAGCTGATTGACGGAGTGGTGCACGTGTCGCCCAGCGGGAAGCCGTATCATCACAACTGGCAGTCCGCGATCGGTTTTGCGTTGACGGAGTTCAGTCGCGGCCACCCGTCGGTTTTCAACCACGTGACTTTCGACAACGACGTGGTGATACCCGGGCGGCCCGCGGCGTCGCGGCCGCGGCCGGACATCGCGGCGTACCGGGATTTTCGGCTTAAGGAGTCGTTTCGGCGCGGGGCGGACTGGGCGGAATTTTGTCCGGTTCTCGTGGTCGAGATCATCTCGCGGCGGCGGGCGCGGAAGGACACGACGCGCAATCGGCAGCTTTACTGGTTTGCGGGCGGGATCGCGGAGTACTGGATCATCGACACGCGGCCCGATCCGGCGAAGCCGGCGCTGATCGCGCTGGCGCGGACGGCGGGCCGGCCGGAGTGGGAAGAGCGCCGCATCGGGTTCGGCGAGGCGTACCGCGCGCCGTCGTTCGAGGGGCTTTCGATCAATCTGAAGGACCTGGCACGAGGAAACTGACATTTTATGCCGCAATTGACTTACGAATCCGCGCCGGACGTGCTGGCCGATCTCGATCAGGAGACGATCGCCACGGGCGACGTGGCGACCGAGGAGATGCTGGTGAACATGGGGCCGCAGCATCCGGCGACACACGGAGTGCTGCGGGTGGTGTTGCGGACGGACGGGGAGATGGTGCTGGAGGCGGTGCCGCACATCGGGTATCTGCACCGCTGCGCGGAGAAGATCGGCGAGAACGTGGCGCCGTATCAGTTCATTCCGTACACGGACCGGATGGATTACCTGGCGGGGATGAACAACAACCTGGCGTATGCGCTGGCGGTGGAGAAGTTGACGGGGCTGGAGGTTCCGCCGCGGGCGAAATACATCCGCGTGGTCTTCGCGGAGCTGAACCGAATCGCGTCTCACCTGGTGAGCATGGGGGCGTACGGGCTGGACATGGGGGCGTTTACGCCGTTTCTGTACGCATTTCGCGAGCGCGAGCGGATCCTCGACATGTTCGAGTCGGCGTGCGGGGCGCGGCTGACGTACAGCTACATCACGACCGGCGGCGTGACGGACGACGTGCCTGAGAAGTTCGTCGACGTGTGCAGCGAGTTCCTCGATTATTTCGAGCCGAAGATCAAGGAATACAACGACCTGCTGAGCTTCAACCAGATATTCATCAAGCGCACGGGCAACGTGGGGGTGATCTCGGCGAAGGATGCGATCGCGTGGGGGCTGTCCGGTCCGGTGCTGCGCGGCAGCGGGGTGCGCTGGGATTTGCGCAAGGTGCAGCCGATCGCGGGGTATGACGAGTTCGAGTTCGACGTGCCGATCGGCGACGGGCGGATGGGGACGCTGGGCGACTGCTGGGACCGGTATTTCGTGCGGATACTGGAGATGGAGCAGTCGGTGCGCATATTGCGGCAGGCGCTGGCGAAGCTGGCGGGGACGCCGGGCGAGCATCGTCACAAGGCGGGCAAGACGGTGAAGCTGCCGGCGGATCACACGTATCTGGAGATCGAGTGTCCGCGGGGTCAGATGGGGTTCTTCGTTCAGGGCGACGGCGGAGCGATTCCGTATCGGGTGAAGGCGCGGGCGGCGTGTTTCTGCAATCTGAGCGTGCTGAATCACGTGGCGCGGAACTGCCTGCTGGCGGATGTTCCGGCGATCATCGGGAGCATCGACGTGGTGATGGGGGAGGTGGATCGGTGAGCCTGGCGCGGGCGATTGCGATTGGAAAGCGTCAGCGTCGCCGGGGGCGGCTGTGGCCGATGCCGGTGAGGGAGACGGACCTGGGACATATCCACGCCGATGTGACGATTCGACCGATGTCGCGTTCGCCTAAGAAGTGGACGGGGCGTTTCCTCGTGGACACGGGGGCGACGGATACGTTTGTGCCGGCCAGCGCACTTCGCAAGCTGGGGATTCGCGCGGTCGAGACGCGCGCATACGAGCTGGCGGATGGGTGGTGGCAGGAGTTGCCCATCGGGTTCGGCGTGGTGGAGATTCTTGGCAAGCGCGCGGGCGGCACGCTGGTGTTTGCGAGCGAGAAAGAGGCGCCGCTGCTGGGCGTGACGGTGCTGGAGTCGGCGGGTTTCGCCGTCGATCCGTGCGCGCAACGATTGATTCCGCGTCGGCCGTTGCGCAAGCGGCGATAGGCGTTGCCTGGCATCGAGATCAGCGAGCGCGTTTTTTTCGATAAAATCTGGCGCATTCGTTGGGCGCGGAGCACAACAAAGGCTGCAAGCCCATGCCGCGGGGCCGTTCAACTCGGCCACGCCCTCGCCGGATGCGCTTTGCACGATTGCCAAGCCGACCCCGGGCGAGGGCTTGACCGTGCCCCCGGTCATCGACTGACGTCCCTTGTCACGCGTGCTTCGTACGGCCACGATCGGGCGAATCATGGATCTGACTCTTCCCGTGCTGCTGTCGCTGCTGTCGGCCGCGGCGGTGTTTCTGGGGTG
Source organism: Planctomycetaceae bacterium (assembly GCA_011525745.1). Classification (GTDB taxonomy): domain Bacteria; phylum Planctomycetota; class Phycisphaerae; order UBA1845; family UTPLA1; genus PLA4. Next base: position 2,717 of record WYBU01000127.1, read on the forward strand.
CATGACGTTTGCGCGGGGGCTGGCGGTGCATCTCGATCGGCGCGAGCGGCGGTTCGCGGCGGACTTAAATGAGCTGTTTTTGCTCGATTTCTCGCCTCGCTTCGCGGCGCAGCTTTCGCTGGCGAGCGTGGTCGTCGGGGCGGTGGCGGCGGGGCTGATGATGGATCACCCGCTGGGCGTGCCGATCGGCGGGGCGCTGGGATACGCGCTGCCGGGGTGGTACGTGGGGCGGCTGCGGGCGCGGCGGCGCGAGCGGCTGGAGCGGCAACTGACGGACGCGATGCTGACGATCGCCAACGGCGTGCGGGCGAATTTGAACCTGGTGCAGTCGATGCGGCTGGTGGAGGAGAACGCGCCGCCGCCGGTGGGGCAGGAATTCGGGCTGATGCTGCGCGAGTACGAGCACGGCCTGGCGATCGAGGACGCGATGGCGAAGGCGGCGCAGCGGCTGGGGAGTCCCAACTATCGGCTGATGTTTTCGGCGCTACAGATGCACCGGGAGAAGGGGGGCGATCTGCCGACGTTGCTGGACCGGCTGGCGGAGAGTCTGCGCGAGCTTCAGCGGCTGGAGGAGAAGGCGAAAACGGTGACGGCGCAGGGCCGACTGGCGGCGCGGATGATGGGGGCGATGCCGCCGGTGATGCTGGGGATTCTGTGGATCATCGATCGGGAGGGGGTGGCGATTTTGTTCGGCGATCCGCGGGGGAATCTCATACTGGCGCTGGTGGTGCTGCTGTGGCTGGCGGGATTTATGTGGATACGGAGGATTGTGAGGATTGACATCTGAAGGAAACGTCGACACGTCGAAACAAGGGAACGGGGGAGCGCCGGGCGGCGAAGGGCGCTTCGACTTTCAGATTTCAAATCTCGGATTTCGGATTCAAGATTCGAGGTTCGCGATTCCAGACGGACAACCGGCACCTTGCAACTGGCAACTCCTTTTGGCTGATCGCTGATTCCCGATTGCTGAAAGTTGACGGCTGATGGTCCGCACGGCGGATCCTACGGGCTACGTGGTCCGCACTGCGGAGCCGCGCGAGTTTCAACGGCCGATGCCGGGTAGGTTGTTGTGAGCATCCTGACGAGTTCTTCGGCGGCCCGGCCGTTGCCGTAGAGGCGCGGGGCGATGGGGGGCGCGGGCGGACGGTCGGCGAGCCGTTCGACGGCGGCAAGGATGCGCTCGGGGTCGGCGCCGGCCAGGACGTTGATGCCGGCGTCGACGAGTTCGACCCATTCGGTTTCATCGCGCAACGTGATGCAGGGGACGCCGAAGAAACAAGCCTCTTTCTGCACGCCGCCGGAGTCGGTGAGGATGGCGCGGGCGTGCTTTTCGAGCATCAACAGGTCGAGATAGGGAAGCGGGTCGATCAGGCGCACGTGGGGCGGGAGCGCGACGGCTGGCGCCGCGCGAGAGAGTAGAGCGGGAGAGCAGGTGAGCAGGTGAGGAATACCCTCACCCCGGCCCGCTCCCTGGGAGGGAGAGGGGGCGGGCATGGATGCTTGCAGCGCATTGCGCGTGCGCGGGTGAAGCGGGACGACGACGGGGAGCGGCAGGCGGTTCAGCGCGCTGAAGATGGACGCGAGGCGCTGTGGATCGTCGGTGTTCTCGGCGCGATGAACGGTGGCGAGACAGTACTCGCGCGGTGCGAGTTCCAGCCGGCTGAGGATGCGGCTTTGGCGCTCGGCCTGGGCGGCGTGGAACAGGACCGAGTCGTACATGACGTCGCCGACCTGGTACACGCCGCGTGTGATGCCTTCGCGGCGGAGGTTTTCGACGGCGGCGTCGGTGGGGCAGAAGAGCAGCGTGGCGACGTGATCGGTGACGACGCGGTTGATCTCTTCGGGCATGCGGCGGTTGAAACTGCGCAACCCGGCCTCGACGTGGGCGACGGGAATGTGCAGCTTGGCGGCGGCCAGAGCGCCGGCGAGCGTGGAGTTGGTGTCGCCATAGACCAGCACGCAGTCGGGCTGTTCGTCGAGCATGACGGCTTCGAGCCTGGCCAGCATGAGGCCGGTCTGCTCGCCATGCCGGCCGCCGCCGCCGCCGAGGTGATGGGCGGGCGGGGGGATGGCGAGTTCGTCGAAGAAGACCTGCGACATGTTGGGGTCGTAGTGCTGGCCTGTGTGGACGATGCGTTCGCGTATGGCGTTTGATGCGGCAATGGCGCGCGAGACGGCGGCGGCCTTGATGAACTGGGGGCGAGCGCCGACGACGGTGAGGAGGCGGAGCACGTTTTCTTATCGGCTATTGCAGGGTGGGGGTGAAGCGGGGGAGAAGGGAACAGAGAACAGAAGAAAGTCACGAATGCAGGAAGGGGGACAAAGTCGAAAGTCGAAATGAAACGATGAAACGTCGAAACGTCGAAACAAGAGGCAAGGGAACAGGGAGGAGAAGAGCGACGTAGGGCGATTGGATTTGCAGATTTAAAATATCAGATTTCGGATTTCAGATTTGAGATTTGAGGTTCGCGATGCGCGATTTCACACGCACAGCCGGCAACCGGCAACTGGCGACTCCTTTTGGCTGATTGCTGAAAGCTGATGACTGACGGCGGATGGTCCGCACAGCGGACCCTACGGCTTCGCGCTCCGCACGGCGGACGCTGCGGGCTTCTTACAGGATTCGCTTGCCCAGGACGCTGAGCAGCAGTTCGAGGCCGAGTTCGGCGGTGCGGTTGCGTTCATCGAGGACGGGATTGATTTCGACGAGGTCGACGGCGCGGACGGCGCCGCTGTCGGCGAGCAGTTCCATGGCGAGGTGGGCTTCGCGATAGGTCATGCCGCCGCGGACGGGAGTGCCGGTGCCGGGGGCGTCTTCGGGGTCGATCACGTCCATGTCGAACTGCACATGGATTCCGGTGGTGTCGCGGGCGGCGATATCGATGGCGCGGCGCATGACCTCGCGCGCGCCCAGTTCGTCGATTTCGCGCATGGTGAACACGCTGGCGCCGGTGCGGCGGAAGTGCTCGCGCTCGCCCGGATCGAGGTCGCGCACGCCGACGACGGCGACGTGGCGCGGGTCGAGCTTCGGCGCGGGACCGGCCAGAGTGGTGAATCGCGGATCGCCCAGGCCCAGGGCGATGGCCAGGCCCATGCCGTGAATGTTGCCGGACGGCGTCGTCTCGGGGGTGTTCATGTCGCCATGCGCGTCGAGCCAGACGACGCCCAGCCGCTGATTGCGGGCGCGGAAGTGACCGGCCGAGCCGGCGATGGAGCCGATGGCAATGCCGTGGTCGCCGCCGAGGACGAGGGGAATGCTTCCGGCTTCGAGGGCCGAACGGACGGCGTCGGCCAGTGCCAGCGACGTGTGCAGGATCGGCTCGGCGTAGCGCAGGCGTTCCTGGCCGAAGGGCTGGGTTTCGGGGATGCAGACGTCGAGGTCGCCGGCGTCTTCGACGACGTAGCCGAGGGATTCGAGGTGGGCTTCGAGACCGGCGACGCGCAGGGCGGAGGGTCCCATGTCGACGCCGCGACGGCCGGAGCCGAGGTCGAGGGGGACGCCGATGATGCGGATGGGGGGTTGAGAACTGGTATGCATGTTTGTGCGGTCCGCAGGTCGCCGTGGGCTTGATTCGGTGCGGTTCTCCGATGTTGTTCCGGCGGTCGCCGGGATGATATCGGCGTGGCGGGCGGGTGGGAAGGAACTCGATTTGGGAGCACAAAAGACATGAAACGGGGAAGAAGGAACAGGTAGCAGGAGAGCGATGAAGGGAGGAGGGAACGTGTTTGAGTTGGGGGATGGCGGAAACCGCGGTTTTTAGCGCGTTATTCCATTCTTATCATCGTGACCCCACCGCGACGCGGTGGGCCACCCGGCGGGGGTGGGGCAGAAGGGCGGGCGATTCGAGCGCGGATGGTGGGTGAAGGGGGCAGGCGTATTGAGCGTGTTTTTCCACTTTTATCATCGTGACCCCACCGCGACGCGGCGGGCC
>WYBU01000128.1 GCA_011525745.1 Planctomycetaceae bacterium
CAGTCTGCTGGAGGGCATCAACAACAAAATCAAGGTCATCAAACGCATGGCCTACGGCTACCGCGATGAAGATTACTTCTTCCTAAAAATCCGCGCGGCGTTCCCCGGAGTTGGGAGATGAACCAAAAATAATACTCGGAATTCTGCAATGAGACAGTTGTACATATATCGAGTTGTCGCGTCCGTTTCGTTCGCTGGTCTTGCCATCCTCATGACTGGATGCCTCTCCACGAACCCTTGCGCCCATGCGCCCGTTGCGGCAGATATCCCGCTCAGCCCGTCCACGACGTCCCAGCCCTTCGCGGGGAAGGGTGACCCCTATGTGCCCGGCGAACTGGCGGTACGCACAACGGACATAAAACCCTGCGACAACGGCGCTCCGACGGCGTTGCGAATCCACGCGCCCGTGGCGCCCGGCGACTACGCTGTTATTCTATTTCATCACGGCTTCATGTCCCGCAACTCGGCCTACGATGAGGTTCTCAAGCACCTTTCCAGTCACGGCTTCGTCGTCGTTGCCCCGCAGATGTATGAGCCCGGTCTTGGACCTCTGCTGGGACATCCAACCGCCGCCGCCGAGGCGGAACTGGCCAGCCAGATCGTCGCATGGCTGCCTGGGAATCTCGATAATGTAACCGGCATTCATGCCCGAACGGATCGGCTCGGAATCTCGGGACATTCGCGCGGCGGCAAAGTCGCATGGCGGACGGCCGTGGCCGATCCCAGCCGATTTCGCGCCATTGCAGGCGTCGATCCCGTCGATGGAACCGGCGGTCCGCTCGGCAATCAGCCGCGCGTTGTTCAAGGACAGTTTCAGTTTGACCTGCCGACGCTCGTCATCGGCACCGAGCTTGGGGGCGGTTGTGCGCCGTCGGGAGACAATCACGTTCAGTTCTACGAGGCCAGTCCGTCACCGGCGTGGCACATCGTCGCGTTGGGGCAAGGCCACGGCGACATGCTCGATGAAGCGGAAGCGGCCGCCGCCGCAATGTTATGCGCGTCCGGACCGAACCGCGCCGGGATGCGGCGACTGACCGTCGGACTACTTGTTTCGTTCTTTCGTGCGGCGCTGCAAGGAGACGAATCTGCATACGGGTTCTTGTCTGCGCGTCAGAGTGCTCCGATCGCGATTACTACGGAATTCAGATAGCAGCGTCGTGGGAGGCCCGGAAGTTGAATGTGTTCGCGATGCAAGGAATTGGCCGGATGGACCAGGCTCTGAATAGTTCGCTACTGATCCTGGCCGAAACTGCGCAGCCAGGCATCATCTGGTTCTACGGCGGATTCATCGCCCTGGTACTCGTCTTTCTCGCGCTCGATCTGGGCGTATTCCATCGCAACGCCCATGTGGTGTCGGTGAAGGAGGCCGGTGCGTGGTCGGCGATATGGACCACCTGCGCGCTGGCGTTTACGGTTTTTGTCTACTTCGGATATCAATCGCATTGGTTGGGTCTGGGGCTAAACGTCCCAATGGTCGGAACGCCCGGCGAGACCATGATTCTCGACGGCGCGACCGCGGCGGAGCAGTACCTCACCGGGTACATCATCGAGTGGTCGCTCTCAGTCGACAACCTCTTCGTGATCGCCGTCGTGTTTTCCTACTTCGCAGTTCCGCCGAAGTACCAGCATCGCGTGCTCTTCTGGGGAATCCTGGGCGCGCTTGTGATGCGCGGCGTAATGATCGCACTCGGCGCTGCGCTCATCGCGCGGTTCGGCTGGATCACGTACGTCTTTGGTGCTTTCCTGATCCTGACAGCCGTCAAGATGGCCTTTGCGGGCAACGAAGGTGTCCACCCAGACAAGAACATCCTCGTGCGCGCCGTGCGGGCGATCTGGCCGGTCACTTCCCACTACGACGGGCAGAAGTTCATCACGAGAATTCCCGGACCGGACGGTGTGATGCGCCGGGCCGCGACCCCGCTATTGCTGGCTCTGATCGTCGTCGAGTTCACCGACCTGGTCTTCGCCGTGGACTCGGTCCCCGCGATCTTTGCGATCACGGGCGACCCCTTTATCGTGCTCACGTCCAACGTCTTCGCCATCCTGGGCCTGCGGTCGCTGTACATCCTGCTGGCCAACATGCTCGGCAAGTTCCGTTACCTCAAGCCCGCGTTGGTGCTGATCCTCGTTTTCGTCGGCGTGAAAATGCTCCTGGTCCACAGCGCGTTCAAGATCGACACGACGGTCTCTCTGGCCGTGGTAGTCGGCCTGCTGGGCACGGGTGTGGCCGCGTCGCTCCTGAATCCGCAACGCGTGACGTAATGGTCCAGCGCGGCAGGCACGGCGCGGTAACCGGCTATTAGCTTGGGCGCGCGGAGCATGTTGCGTTGGACGTGCGGTACCGCGGGCGGTAAAATGGGCAGGAGAATCGGCTTGGAAACTGAACTCGTCGCCGAAATGCGAATGCGGTATTTGTTCTGTATTTTGACTTGCTCTACTTAAGCGATCGATCCAGCTCTACATGGGTCGATCAGTCGTCCCGAAGGATTCTAAAAAGCCGCGTTCCTGATAGCGCCAGAGCGGTTTTTGAGGTGCTTACGTAGAGCCACGCCGAATTGGGAAGCTGGCATTCTACCACTGAATTACGCCCGCGAAGTAGATAAATGCCGTTGCAGCAATGGCTTATAGAATCTCGGACTGCCTCTTATGTTGCGCGGCGACGACACCGTCGACGCGATTCTGCTTTATAATACACTCGAGAATCGCCACTGAAAAGCCCCGGAGGTCGTGGGAGTACCGGCGTTGGTGGCCTTCATGCAGCCGCGGCTCGTCTAAAAGCCCCGGACGTCGCGGGAGTACCCAGCATTGAGAAGCTGACACTCCGATCAAGCGTCGCCGCTGGACCTTGCGGGAACCTTCGGCGGCTTGAGATCGATGTGGCCGGCGGCTAACCTCATAGTCACGGCCTCCGTGCCCGACTTTGAGTGCGGCGCTTCCTAATGCCGCAAGCTTGATGGCCTGGCTGCGAAACGAGGTGCAGGCGTTGGATAGTCTGAAGCTGTGGCAGTGTGTCGCCGCGGTGGGCCTGGCCGGATTCGGCCTGGCCGTGTGGGTTTCGCACGCGCACGGCGATGAGCATCACCATCATACGCACGAGCACCGGCACGGCAATCTCACGCACACGCACCATCATTCTCATGACGCCGACGAGGGCCACGACGCACGGCCGACAGGCGGCGAGTCGCGGCGGCCTTGTGGTGGTGACGATCACCACTGCTGCATGGATCATGGCCAGCCGGACGCAGCCGACCTTACGCTCCCGCCCCGCGAGACGCGCCGGCAGAGTGAGCTTGACACGGTCGCCGCGGACGTGCCGGTGTTTACGGGCAGAGCATTCCTGCCCGAGGCCTGGACCCCTCCCCGTGCGCCCCCGTGGTTTGAATCCGGTCAGGATGCCCTTCCCCAGCTCCGAACGATTGTGCTTTTGACCTGATCAATGGGTAACACACCCGTTGTGTCGTTGCATACGCGGCGACAGGTTGATTGAGCACACGTTTTCGGAGGCTCACGATTTGAGTTTTCCAAAGTGGACTTTTCCGCGCGCCGCGGTGATATCGCGGCGATTGGCAGCGGGATTACTGCATTCGCGACATCGCCTCGCGACCGGCATGCGATTGTTGACCGCGCTGACTGCTGTCGGCATGGCCGGTGGCTGCGCGTCGCTTGACTCCAGATCCGACATGCAACGCTCGGCGGAAGGGGTTGAGCGGGCCGTCGGTATTCCGGCCGAATCGCTGCTGCAAGATGCTGCGACGGCGGCGGAGAAAAGCGAGGCGCTTCTCGCCGACGGCCTGACGACGGATGAGGCCGTACAGGTTGCCCTCATCAACAATCCGCAGGTTCGGGCGGCCATGCTGTCGATCGGCGTGTCACGCGCCGACTTCGTTCAATCGACGCTGTATTCCAATCCATCCCTCTTCCTTTCGCTGCGGTTCGCCGAACGTGTTCACGAATACGTTGGCGCTCTTCGGCGCCGGCGCGTACACGGCGCCGGTCATTTCGATTGCCAGCCTCGTCGGCTTCATCACGCTGTTCGGGATCGCCATCCGCAACGGCATCCTGCTCGTTAACCACTACAAGCATCTGCTCGACGAGGAAGGTGCGGGGCTGGAGGAGGCGATCGTTCGAGGCTCGCTCGAACGTCTCGTGCCGATCCTGATGACGGCGCTGACGGCCGCGCTTGCGGTCATTCCGATCGTGCTCAAGGGCGACCAGCCGGGCAACGAGATCCTTGCGCCGCTCTCGGTTGTGATTCTGGGCGGCCTGCTGTCTTCCACGTTCCTGAATCTGATTGTCGTTCCCGCGGGCTACGCGGCAATCCATCGTTTGCGATTGACGCGAGCGCACCCCGTATCCGATCCGGCCGGTTCCGCGACGGAACCCACTACAACCTGAAAGGAGACCCACGATGAACCGTATGTTCTTGTCCGTCACGCTGTCGTGTTCTCTGGCGTTGCTGCTCGCCGGCTGCAAGAAGGAAGGGCCGCCCAAACAGGCGCAGCCCGGCACGGCGGCGACCGTCGATAAGGACGTCGATACCACGTCCCACACGCGCGCCGGCGGGAGCGCGCAGGACGACAACAAGGGCGAGAGCCGCACGGAGGGGGATCACGCTCACGACGAGGTGTCACTGGGGAGTGTCACGATCGGTGACATGAACGTCGAACTCGCCCAGGGCCACGGCAAGGTCGAGGCGGGCAAGGAGGGCCACCTGGTCGTCAAGCTCCCGTACAACGACAAGGGCGCCACGATCGTCCGGGCCTGGATCGGAACCGAGGATCGCACCATGTCTCAGGCCGGCAAGGGTGAGTACGCGCCGTCGCACGACGACTACGACGTGCACGCGGTCGCGCCGGACCCGCTTCCTGAGAACGTGATGTGGTGGATTGAGATTCAAAGGCCCGACGGCAGCAGGGTCATAGGCTCGGCGAAGCCCTTGAGGTAGCACCGCCGAGCAACCATGCGCGCACAACGCGGAGGGCGATCGTCTGGCGCTTACTGACGTGCGCGGGTGTCAGCCGCAGCCGTTCGGCATCGGCGGCGGTCCGCATCAGCGCGTCCGTCAGGCGAATGCGCAACAGGGTCGAGGCGGTGCGACCGCACAACACGCGGATCACCGACTTCTCGTGCCGCGACATCGCGGCCGGCTGCGTGAGGATCACCAGGCCGGCCTGCCGACACAGCCGCAGCACGTGCACGAACAACTCTTCGAAGGCCTTCATGTGCCGCTTGCGGAAATCGCTGATCGTGCGAAAGTCCGGCACATCGTCCCGCACGATCACGCGATAGGCCGCGTCCCGTTCGCACCGCTTCATGATGCGACGCGAACTGAAGACCCCCTGCGTGTAGCTGTACAACAGCAGCGTCACCATCATCTGCGGATGAAACCGCGGATAACCCCGCTCCTCCCGCTCGTAGACCTCCGTGATCGCCGACAGGTCCAGTTCCGACACTGCGTCGAGCACGAAATACACCAGATCGCCTTCCGGCAGCCAATCCCGCGGCGACGGCGGCAACAGCCAACTCTGCCCCGGATTCCACGGCCGATAGGTCTTGCCCATCCCTGAGTCCTCGTTGAACCCCCGCCATGCCACGCCTACCCAGCGTGCAAACCCCCTCCTATCATGCCAGTCAAGTAGGGATCACTCGGACGGTCACCTAGAATGCACTGTATGAAATCGCCCGCAAGAATCAGCGTCCAATCCGTCGATTCGATGTTGAAGTCGCTCCAGGTGCTCGTGCGCACCGTGGAGAACGTGCTGGAAGGACGCGCGTTTGCGGCGGTATCGGCGCCGCTGTCGCGGTCTAAGGTCCAGGTCCTGCGGCTGCTCCACCAGCGCGGTCCGCAGGGAGCGACGCAGATTGCAGGATTCCTCGGTGTCAGCAGGCCGGCGATCACACAGATCGTCGAGAGCATGGTGCAAAGCCGCATGATCCGGCGACAACGCCTGACGCATGATCGCCGCGGCGTGGCGTTGTCCCTGACTCCCCGGGGTCGCCGTATCGCGGAAGCGGTGCGCGACGAACATCGACATCTCATTCGCAGCGCTCTGCGCGGGCTGGGACCGGACACGGCCCTTCGCTGGGCGGAAACGCTTCAATCGGTCGCGAGCGCCCTGGCCGGCGCCGAGCGGGCGTTCAGACGGTTCTGCCTTCAGTGCGGCGCGCATGCCGACGGATCGTGCGTCCTGGTCGGCGGGAACACGGTCTGTCCGTTTCTCGATTCGAATGCCCGCACGGCGTCGGGTACAGGCGATCGTAACCGTCGCAACGCGTTCAGCGCGCGGGACCCAGGCGCGGCACGGTCGGAAAGCAAGGAAGGCGCCAACGCAGCGCACCGGCGGCGCGCGCGCGTTGTGTGTGACTGAAGTAGGCACGATGGCAGGGATCGCCCCGCGAGACGTATGCCGGCAAGTCGATGCGCGCCCACGGTGACGGGGCGAGCGACCGTGCGCCGTTTCAGGCGTTACGACGCTGCATCATCAACAATCATCGCAACCCGAATGTAATCCGATCCAACATCGCCGGCTTGTGTGACAAGGCGCCACACGGCCAAGCCCACGCGAGACGCGTTTCGCCGAGGCGCCGGGCCTGTGGAGCGCGAGCGCTTGCCCGTGCCGCCCCGCCGACTTCGTGTATCTCGTTGGCGGGAAAAGTACGATTCGGATCACGCACGGCGGTTTGCGGGAATGACGGCCATTGCCTCGATCTCGACCAGCAGGTCCGGCCGGCAAAGCCGGGCTTCGACGCAGGTGCTGGCGGGAAAGGGGATAAGGGTTTCCTCGCGGTAGAACGCGTTGCGCACTTCGTTGAACGCGTCGTAGTCGCGCATGTCGGCCAGATAGACGGTGGTCCGCACAACGTCGTGCCAGTCGGCGGCCTCGCTGTGGAGCAGGGCCTTGATGTTGTCGAACGTGCGCCGCGCCTGCCGCCGCAGATCGCCCGGGTGGAGCGACTCCCCGTTGGGGCCGACGCTGGCGGTTCCGGAGATGAGCAACAGGACCGTGTCGCCGAATTGCACGCGCATCCCGCGTACGAACGACGCCTTCCTGGCGTAGTCATAGGCCTCGTTGAGGACGGCGCCGTTGGCGATGGGCGTTTTGACAACGCGTGTGCGGCTCAATCGCGGGTTTCCTTTCTGCCCGGACGATGCGGCTGTCTTCGCGGGCGGACTCGGCGGCGCCGCCTCGAGGGGCCGCGGGCGGCGAACCAATAGTTAATTATCTTAATCATACTACTCCACCGTGTTTTCGAAGTCAACGCGTTCTTCGCCGGCCAAGCAGCGCGCGCCGTGGTTCTCCGAGATATTTTCAAAAAGTCCTTGACCTCGCGATGGCGGGACGGTAGCCTGATATAGTTAAGAAGATTAAGTGTTATCACGAAAGCGGGACAGCCCGGTCGACCGGGCTGGCCGGAGCGGACCAAACCAGAGAAGAGGAACCGACAGGCCACGGCACGTCGCGCGTGCCGACATGCTCAACGGGGGCGCCGCTCGACCTGAGAAGGCCCGGCCGTTCGCCCACGTGCGCCATGCGCGAATCGTGCCGGCAGGAAAAAGGGGACTACCTTGATGTCGCGATTACGAGTCGTTTTGCTGGCGGCGGCCGTGTCAACGATCGGCGTCTCGACGGCGGCGCGGGGCCAGGAGTTCTGGACGATATCCGGCGGCGCCACGACGATCGAACTCGACAAACAGGCGCTCGAGCGACTTGGCCTGCACGTTGTGTTCGTAGACGACGACGGCGTCACTGCCACGTCGACCGAATTCAGCATGGCCGTGGATGCCGCCTCGGATCTGATCTTCACCACGGGACGCGACACCGACGTTGTGGTGCTCGGCGGCGTTGTGCGGCATGTCGGCCGCGTGATCTTCAAGACCGCCGCCGGCGCGCATGAAATCGCAAATCCCGGCCTGAGTCAGCTTCCGGGCGATGACTTCACGCCGGCGTGGCAATTCGGCGGCCGCGGCGACGAAGCGGGCCTGACGCTCGGTCGGACGAAGATCGGTTTTCGTTCGCTGTCGCAGACCTGGGTGCTTCATTCACCGGACCTTTTGATATCGCGCGAATTGGCGGCGTTGCTGGGCGATCCAAGCCTGGCCGGAGCAGGAATCGGGCGACTGACGACCGAAGGTTGGTCGCGCTGGGCCGGTGGCGAGGAGCCTGACTTCCGGCCGCCGCCGGGAGGATCGGGCGGCACGCGAGACGAAAACGGACCGGACATGGTTTTCTGTCAGCTTTTCGGCCTGGGGCAGTACGGGCGCCTCAACGACACGGTCGGGCTGGCGGTGGCGACCACGTCGTGGAACATCGGGAACCGCGACATGCGCTGGTTTGCCTCGCCGAATGCGCTTCATCCGTTCATCGTGATGAATCTGTACCGGATCAAGAGCGATCGCTTCGAGCACATCGGACAGTCGTCGATCAAGCACGGGTTCTATGCGTTGGGCAACACGCAGTGCGGGGGCACGTGCACCTATGAGCCGGGCCACGGTCAGGGCAACTGGCTCGGCCAGGGCTGCACTGATACGTATAGTGCCGCACTGAACGCGTCGCAGAACGGACTGGCGCCGCGGTCGGAGGTCAACGGCTGGACCGGCGCCTGGACGTACGCCGGCTCACACTTCTCACAGGGGAACCACGCGCACAACGCCATCGAACACCGGTTACAAGTGCGAGACGCCGATCTGAACCCGCCACAGAACCCCGGCGCTACGTACTACTGCGAGGGCTATTACCTGACGACGGACGACATCAATCCCATGAACAGCGCGGCGTGGAAACCGGTGACGGTGAGCGGAAGCCCGGGCGGCACTTGGAGCTTCGGAATGACCGGCGCCTCGACCCTGCCGGTGTCGGGGTTTGCCATCAACGCCTGGACCGGCGCGACGCAGACCGTCCTGGCACAAGAAGTACCGCCGGTGCGGTTCCAGTCCCCCGACGGCCGCTGCGTCCTGGCGGCCAAAGCCACGAACGTCGTCGGGAATCTCTGGCACTATGAATACGCGTTGCTCAACGTCGACATGCATCGCAAGGTGCGGGAATTCTCGATTCCGATTGCGCCATGGACGGGGGCGACCAACATCGGTTTTTCCGCGGTTCGCTCGCATGACGAGCCGTATTCGAACGCGCCGTGGACGGTCACGGTCTCCTCATCCGCGATTACGTGGAGCACGACGGCGAATCCCCTGCGTTGGGCGAACGTGTACAACTTCCGCTTCGACGCCCAGGCCGAGCCCGTCTCGAACGCGACCGTGACGTTGGGACTGCATGAGCCGGGTACGCCGTCAACCATATCCGGAGTGACGATCGGTCCGGATGTCACGCTGGTCGGCGACGCCATTCGCGGCGGACTTTTGTGGGACAAGTGGTGGCGCGTGACCGGCGCCGCGGCGCCGGGCGGCAACCATCCGCTGTATCCGCCGGCCGGTCAGCAAAGCGGCAGCGACACATATCGATGCAAGGAGTGTCACGGATGGGATTACAAGGGACGCGACGGCGCGTATGCCACCGGGCCTCACCATACCGGTATCCGCGGCGTGTATGGTTCGACCATGAGTCCGCAGGACATGTTTGACATCATCAAGAGCGCCAGCGCGCCTAATGGTCATGGTTTCGCGGGCACACTGAGCGACACGGACATCCGCGACCTCGTTCAGTTCATACAGACGCGGGTGATCGACACGGAACCGTACGTGACGCCGGGCGGTGAGTTCCTTGGCGACCTCGCGCAGGGGCAGACGAACTACTACACCGGCGGGTTCATTTCCTGCATTGCGTGTCACGGCGCGGATGGCGCCACGATCAACTTCGGCACCGCCGATGACCCGGAGTGGATCGGTACGATTGCCGTGGAGGATCCTTGGAAGCTCCTGCACAAAATCCGCTTCGGACAGCCCGGCCTTTCGTTCATGGGAAGCTGGCTGGCCTGGGGCGGCACCGATCAGGGCGCCGCGGACATCGGCGTGTTCAGCCAGCAGACGATGCCGGTCGACTGCCTGGACAACAGCTACTGCGCCGATGTCGGCGATCCGTGCAACCGCATCCGGATGTGCGCAGGCGGGCGCTGCGTTCCCAGCACGCTGGACGGCGACCTCAATCTCGATAGCATTGCCGACGGCGAGGACATTCCGCTGTTTGTCCAGGCGATCATCGCGGGATCGGCCGACCCGAACATTCTGGCGCACGCGGATTTCAGCGGAAACGGGTTGATTGACGCAGACGACGTTGCCTGCATGGTGTCGACACTGCTCAGCCCGTAGAGGCGCGCCGGGCACCCGGCGCGAGAATTGCGTGAGGCGCCAGCGCTCGATGGGGGAGGGCGTCGGTTTCGGCGCAAGAGCGGCGCCGTGATGATGGTTCGGCCCTCCCCCTGGCCGGGCCTGGGGTAGCCGCATTGGCTGATGCTGCAAACACAACGCGCGCACGCGAAACGACTTCAGCCGCGCGGCGCCGCATCCACGCTGGGGACATTTTGGGTCCCGCCGCCCGCCCGCGTCGACGCTACGCTCGCTGGCGCGCGTTATCTCTGTCTCTGGTTTACGTCGTCTTTGCCGCTCATATCCTCCATTGGAAGCTCAACGGCAAGACGCTGGCGCCCCTGGAACTGAACGAGGTCATGTATACGCTGGAACTCGGCATCATTACGGCCGGCTTCCTCTTCATGTGCGTGCTCGTCCTCGGAAGCATGATCTTCGGACGGTTTTTCTGTTCCTGGGCGTGTCACATCATGGTGCTCCAGGACCTGTGTGCCTGGTTGCTGCGCCGCCTTGGGATCGGTCGAAAGCCGATTCGCTCGCGACTGTTGCTGTGGGTTCCGCCGCTGACCGCATTCTACATGTTCGTCTGGCCGCAGATCGTGCGTACGTGGCAGGCGCGTGCGCTGCCGCGCTTCCATCTTCGGACCGACGAAGAAGGCTGGGCATCGCTGGCGACAAATGATTTCTGGCGCAACCTGCCATCGGCGCCGATCATTGCGCTGACGTTTCTGGTGTGCGGGTTTCTGATCGTCTATCTGCTCGGTTCGCGTTCCTTCTGCACTTACGTATGCCCCTACGGCGCGATCTTCGGGTGGGCCGACCGCTTCGCGCCGGGACGAATACGTGTGAACGACCGCTGTCAACAGTGCGGGACATGCACCGCCACGTGCACCAGCGGCGTGCGCGTTCACGAAGAAGTCCGGCGACACGGCATGATCGTCAATTCGTCCTGTCTGAAGGACCTCGACTGCGTCGCCGCCTGTCCGCAAAACGCTCTGAGCTACGGTTTCGGTAAGCCGGCGATGTTCCGGTCGATCAGCAGCGGCGGACGGTTCGGCGGCAAGGGCTGGGACTTTACGCGCGGCGAAGAGTTGCTGATCGCCGCCGTCTTTCTCATCGTCGTTTTTTCGTTTCGCGGGCTGTACAGCCGGATTCCGTTCCTGCTTGCCCTCGCCCTGGGCGCGATCATCGCGTATCTGGCCGTTCTGACGCTGCGCATCGTGCTCGCCCGCCCGGCGGTCCTCGGATCGATTCGGCTCAGATCGCCGCACAGTGTGACGATCGCCGGATACGTGTACTGCGGGCTGGCGGCGGTCCTGGCCGGATTCGTGGCGCACAGCGCGTTTGTTCGCTATCACGAATACAACGGGCTGCGCCAATCGCTGGCCTTGTGCCGCGTCGTTGAACCACGGCAGCGCGATCGGCTGGCACAGGCTGCGTTCGACCACCTGCGAGCCGCGGAGCGTTGGAGTTTGCTTGACAACGAGCGCGTCGAGCGCGGCCTACTGGATGCGTCCGTTCAACTGCGTCGGTTCGATGACGTTGTGACCTATGCGCAGCGCGTGTTGCGACGCCGTCACGACGAACACGCCATTCGGCTGTGCCGGGCGGATGCGCTTATGGCCGGGCGCCACGTCGCCGACGCAGAGCAGGAGTACTGCGCCATCCTGCGGCGAACGCCCGGCGACAACAAAACACCGCCGCTGCTTGCGGCCGCGCACCGCGGACTGGCCGGCGTACGCGCATCACGCGGAGACATCGAAGGCGCCGTATTGGAACTCCGCTCTGCGTTGCGCATTGAGCCTGCCCATGCGGCAACGTATGCGCAGCTCGGCAGCGCGCTGGCCGAGAGAGGCAGCGTCGAGGAGGCCGTCGCGAGTCTTCGGATGGCGGTTCAACTGGATCCGGGCGCCGGCCTGGCACATTACAACCTTGGCACGGTTCTGATGCGCGAGGGCCGCCACGCCGAGGCCGTCGTGTGTTTTGAACAAGCCCTGGCCGCGCTTCCTGATGACGCCGACGTTCACAACAACCTCGGCTACTCGCTTCTGCGCCTGGGAGCGCTTCGGCGAGCGCGCGAGCACCTGATGCGCGCCCTCGCGCTGGATCCGGCGAACGTCAACGCTCGATTCAACCTCGCCGACACCCTCGCGGCGCTTCGCCGGTCCGGCCATGAGCCGACGGACGCTGCCCAGCGCCAATGAGCGGGAGATTGACGTGAAGTTGCATCGCGCTTCAACGAGGATCGCAGTGCTGCTCGCCGTGACGTTCGCCGTCACAGGCCCGTCCGGCGTACACCCGCGCCAGGCGCGGGCCGAGCCGCCCTGCGCCGTTGTCGATGGCGCTCCGTTCACCGCGGTGATCGTCGACCAGGTACCGCCGGCCACGCCGCGCAATGTCGGCGCACATGAAAGTGGCGGTCCATTTGCCGGTCCGTTGCCCAGCGGAAGTCGGATCGTCGTTGTGGATCTGATGACCAACGATGCATCGGTACGCCATCTGACCGAGGGATTCGACGCGGCCGGGCGGGCGGATCTGTCGTTTGACGCGAAGCACATTCTGTTCGTCGGGCGGCGAACGTCGTCCGAGCCTCTGAGCGTGTGGGAATTGACGCTTGCGACAAGCCATCTCAGGCAAGTCACGCAACAACCGGGCGATTGTTTCGGGGCAATCTACCTTTCGACGTACTTTTCCATGCAGACCGGCGAACCCGTCCCGCTGATCTGCTTTTCCGCGCTCGTTGACGGATCCGTTGCGCTGTTCACCTGTCAACCGGATGGTACACATGTCCGGCGAATCACCTTCCATCCCATGGACACCGAGCATCCGCGCCTGCTCGACGACGGGCGTTTGCTTTTTAGCGTGCCGCGGCCCTCGACGAATCTCCACGTACGTTGTCCGCCGGGCGATTCCGAGCGGGGCGATCGCGTTCAGATGACGATCCACGTCGATGGCGCCGACGTGTGCGGTTTTACGGGGGCCGCCGCGGTCGGCGCGGATTCTCTGAACGGCCCCGTACTGGGCATGCCGCTGCCCGCGGTCGTCACCTCCGACCGGAGTCGCTCGATCGATCCACGCCACGAATCACGCGTCCGACAGTTGCTCGATGCGGATCGCTGGGACGAAGCGAATCTCCTCCCGGTCGCTTCCCGGCGACAGCCGCCCGGCCGCTCGAGCGCCATCGACGACCGCCAGGAGTGCGGACAGATCTACTGCCTCAACGCCTACCTTATGGGAAAGCGCGTCATCGGTCCGGCGGAGGGAACGCGGATCAGCGCCGTGCGCGTCATCCGGGGCACGCGTCGCGCGGATGCGGAATCGGGCGATCGAAGCGCCGGTCCTTGCCGTTTCCCACTGGTCGAGACCGCGTTGGCGGAGGTTCCGGTGGAGGCCGACGGCTCGTTCTTCATGACCGTCCCCGCGCGCACCGCAATTCGCCTGGAGACATTGAACGCCGAGGGAAGGGTGTTGAACGCCATGAAAAGCTGGATGTGTGTCATGCCCAACGAGGTCCGCGGCTGCATTGGTTGCCACGAAGACCGCACGTTGGCGCCGCCCAATCGATTGGTCCTCGCATGGCGCAAGCTGCCCCATCGAGTATCCGTCGCACCGGATGACCACGCCCACCTGCCGGACCGGATGCAGACGATGGATTCCACGACGCCGGAGAGAAAACCGTGATCGCACCGACGCGTCCATGCGCCTGCCTCTGCATGCTCGCCGGACTCTGGCTCCTGTGGACGCCCGTGGTGGATGCTCAGGAGTCGCGCCTGGCCTCGTTCGTCGGAGGGGACGCCTGCACGACGTGCCACAGCGAATCGGCGCAGGGGGGATCCTGCCTCCTGGAACCGATCGAAGCTCATGCTCGGGCGTATCACGCGCTCTCGCGACCCGAGGCCGACGATATCGCCGTCTTAAGCGGCATCATCGAACCGCCCGTGCAAAGCCGGTATTGTCTCGGATGCCACGCGACGGCGGCCGACGAGGGACCGCGCTGGCAACAGGCGTCGTTTCAAGCGGCAGAAGGGGTCCAATGTGAAGCGTGCCATGGCGGTAGGAGTCTGCATGTTGAGGAGATGCGATCGAACAATCATTTGAAGGTGGAGGCCGGGGGCGGAATTCGCCGCGGCGACCGCGCTCACTGTGCGACATGTCATGTTCCGAGGCCCTCGCATGATGAGGTGTTGCGGCGCGGTTATCGTCGCGACGAAGCCGATGTTCGCTATAAGACGCCGGTGGATTTGGTCATTTCGCCGGATGGGCTATCGCTCTTCGTTGTCTGCGAGCGAAGTAACAGTGTTATGGTCATCGATGCGGCATCGGGCCAGGTCACGGCCGAAATTCCCGTCGGCAAGCGCCCCTTCGCGGCGGCGCTCAGTCCGGACGGCGGCACGCTGTACGTCACCAATCGGCTGGCCGACTCGCTGTCCGTCATCGACACCCGATCCGCTCAGGTTCGCGCTACCATCGCAACCGGACACGAGCCTCATGGCGTGCTGACTGACGCATCGGGCCGGCACATTTATGTCTTCAACTGCGGCGACGACACGGTGTCGGTGATCGACGCGGCACAATTGTCCGAAATCACAAGGCTGGCGGGCGGACGCGGCCCCTGGAACGCTGCGCTGTCGCCGGACGGGGACGAAATCTACCTGGCCAATTCGCAGCCGCGGCTCTCGGGTTTTCGGCAGCCGCACGCCTCCGAAGTTACGGTCCTGACTACCGCGCGGCCTGCGATCGCTCGCCGTCTGCGCGTCCCCGACGCCAACATGCTCCACGCGATCGCTTTCGTCCCGTCGGAACGGGTGGCGCTGGTGACGCTGCTGCGTACCCGGAATCTGGTCCCGATTACTCGCCTGGCGCAGGGTTGGACGGTCACGTTCGGACTTGGAGTCGTTCGACCCGACGGACACATCGACCAGGTGCTTCTCGACGAACCCGATGCATCGTTTCCCGATCCCATGGACATCGCCGTCAGTCCGGACGGGCGCTGCGCCGTCGTGGTCAGCGGCGGCGCCGACGAGATCGGCGTGTTGGATGTCAGGGCGCTGCTCGAAACCATCGCGCGGGCCGACCCGACCGAGCGCAGGGACGTTCTGCCGAACGACCTGAGCCGCAGTCGAACCTTCCTGCGCCGGCGCGTGACGGTCGGCCGGAATCCGCGGTCCGTCGTGTTCTCCCCGGACGGCCGGACAGTTTATGTCGCCAATGCGCTGGATGATGCCATTGCCCTTCTCGACGCAGCGGATTTCTCCGTGACGCGCCAGATCAAGCTCGGCGGGCCGGCGAAGATCAGCGAATGGCGACGCGGCGAGCAGCTCTTCCACAGCGCGGCCATGACGTCCGGACGGCAGTTCTCGTGCCGCACGTGCCATCCGGAAGGTCACACGAACGGCCTGGCCTTCGACATCGAAGCGGACGGCGTCGGCCTGAACCCGTTGCAGGTTCGTACGTTGCGCGGCATTTTCGATACGCCGCCGTTTAAATGGGCGGGAACGAATCCGTCGCTTCATGCCCAGTGCGGCCCGCGACTGTCGGTGTTCTTCTCTCGTCTCGCGCCGTTGCCGCCTGACGATCTGAATGCGCTCGTGCGATATGTTTCGACGATCGAGCGGCCGTTGAACCGTCACCGCCGGCCGGATGGTCTGACCGACTCACAGCGCCGCGGAAAGGCGGTCTTCGAGCGGACGATGACGAATAAAGGCGATCCGATCGCGGAGTCGCATCGCTGCGCGACGTGCCACAACACGCCCTCATACACGGCGCGCAACCGCGCGGCGGTGGGGACCACGATGTGGCTGGACATGACACAGGGGCTGGACTTGATTGATCCGGAAGATCCGGTTGCATTCGGCCATCTTGGAATCGTCTATTACTACGACACGGGCAGTGAGAAGAAGGCTTTCGACGCCCCGCACTTGAACAACATCTACGATCGCGCTCCCTTTTTGCACAACGGCAGCGCCAACACACTGGAGGAAATCTGGACTCGCTTCAATCTGTATGAGGACCACGGCGTCACGACTGATCTGACGCGTCGTCAGTTCAACGATCTGATCGCCTATTTGAAGTCTCTCTGACATGATCCGCATCCCGCTATTGGCATTGCTGTGCATTGCGCTCGTTGACGGAACCGATGCGCGCACGGTCGATCCCGTTTCGGCCACGTACACGGAATGGCGGACAATCACGCGGCGGGAGGGACTGCCCAGTGACGACATTCGTGCGATGGTCATACGCGACGACGCCGTCTGGGTGGGAACCGACAATGGACTGGCGCGGTGGGACGGTACATCGTGGAAAGCGTGGACCGCTTCCGACGGTTTGCCTTGTGCCAGCATCTCGGCGATTGATGTGGACCCGGTAACACGTGACGTATGGCTGGGAACATTGGGCGGCGGCCTTATTCGCCTCACGGCTGGGAGATTCGATCAATTCCATCAATTCAACAGCGGCCTGGCGGGTGACATCGTCTTTGCCGTGGCGATGGCGGGCGGCCGAATCTGGGCGGCGACGAATGCGGGGCTTTGCTCATACGATGCGGTGCGGGACGAGTGGAACCTGTATGCCGAACGGCGCGCTGACGCGCCGGAAACGGCCATTGTCGGCCTGTTCGTCGCCGATGGCCGTCTTTTCGCCGCGTCCTGGTGCGATGTGTTGCGCGAACTGGACCTGGAAAGCGCACGGTGGACGCGCATAGCGCCGTCCCGCGACGCAGACGCCGCCGGCAAAGATCAGCAGCTCGATCGCAAGCTGTCGCTTCGAGCCGCTTGCATGGATGCGGACTGTCTGTGGTGGGCCGATGAGGATCGTCTTTTTCGGCGTGCTAAGACCGGCCGGTGGCAGTCGCGTCGCATTGCCCCGTTCGGCCCTGATGAAGTCACGGTTCGCTGCATTGGTGTCGGCGCCGACGTCTCGATCTGGCTGGGCACCGATGACGGTCTGCGGATTCTGAAATCACCGGCCGACGACACATGGATCGCCGTTCGCCGCGCATCTTCGCCGCCGCACACGCGCATCGACGCGATCCGCGAGGGCCGCGTCCACAGCGCGCACAAGGTTGCCGACATGCTCCCGGACAACCGCATTGCGTGCATTGCGTTCGATCAGACCGGTGTGTGGATCGGTACGCGCGCCGGACTTGTTCGCGGATCGAGCCGGAAAAACTCGCGACTTCGCACAATCGCGCATGTGCCGTCGATGGGAATCGGCCCCAATCGCCAGTCAGATGCGCCGGGCGCCGCGGCGTCGGCCACAGCCGAAGCGATCCGACCCACCGTGGCGGCGCCGGCCGTCGGCGTTTTCGCGCCCGTGACGCGCACGCTGGCCCTGCCCGGCGCGCCGTCGTCCACGGCGCGTTCGCGCGATGTCGCCGAACTTGATGCCGTACGACGTGGGGTCGATGTGGCCAACGCGCGCGGCGGCTATCGTGGAACGACCGCCTTCCAGTTCGTTACGGGTCGCCAGGGCTTCGATCGCTACGCTTGGGGAACGCCGGAAGATGACCTCGCTTATTTCGCGGATCGAGAGGACGTATGCGGACTCGTCGCGGCACTGCGCCCGGACAGTCGCATTGCCTCGGCCGTCCTGGCCCGCACGCGGATTCCCGTCGTCAATGCCTCGGCCGCGACGCCGTCGCCGGACGAGATCGCAAGCGGGTGGATCTTCCGCTGTCGCGTGAGCGATCCTCGGGTCCACGAGCAATTGATAGACTGCCTGATCGACGAATTGGCCGCGCGCCGCCTGGCCGTCTTGCGCACACCGGGACGACTGACGCGAGCGCGACTCGAATGGCAGATCGCCCAGGCCCGTCGGCGCGGACTGGCGCCCGTGACGGTGATCGACCTCGTGCCCGAAACAGCCGACTGGGGAAATGTGCTGCACGAACTGAGCACGGCTCGCGCCGACGGCGTGCTCACGTCGTGCGATATGTCCACATCGGCGCGGATCGTGCGCCAACTTCGCGCTGCCGGAATCGACGCGGTGTTCGTCGGCAGTGATGAGATCGTGTGCGATGAATTCGCATGGCAGGTCGGGCGGGAGCCGGGTACGGTGCTCGCGATCCAGCCATGCCATCGTCAATACACGCAATCGCCCGCGCCGTTGCACGGCAATGGCCGATTGCATGATGTCTGGGAGTCACCCTCGTCCTCCGCAAAACCGGATGACGCGCTGTCCTATGATGCCGGCCTTCATCTGCTCGAAGCCGTTCAGAAAGCCGGTCGGGACCGGACGGCCGTGAGGAACGTGCTGCACGAAATGAGCGCGGCGCGCCTTTCCGTCCTGCGCGATGGAAAGTGGGCGGAGATGTCGCCGCCGGTGACGATGCGTAAAAGCCCGAAAGAAGGCGGCTAACCACTCATGCGACGGAGGAGGCGAGCGGCGCTTCGTGTTGTGAGTGCGACCGTCCTTCAGAAGATGATTCACGACGTATATGTCCAACCGAGCTATTCTGGACAGATGAGTGCGGCGGCCGGATGCCGCGAAGCGTGATCTTGAGGCGATAGACGGGCGTTACTGCTGTCGGGCTTGTCGTGGCCGCGATTGTCGCCGCGCAATCGCGATTTCGTCAATCTTGCGTACGAGCTGCTGAATAAGGGTGGCGATCGAGCACGTCAACGACGTGCTCGGGCGGACGACGGATTACTACTTCGACGGGGCCAAGGAGCTGGCCGAGTACCGCGGCAGCGGCGATGGCGACCGCATGCGCTACACCGTCCACGGCGTGGCCTACATCGACGAGCACCTGATGATGATGGCGGACGTGGCCGGCACGAGCAACGACCGGCCGTACTACTACGTGCAGGATCGGCTGTACAATGTGTGGGCCATGATCGACCGCGCCGGGGCCATCGTCGAGCGCTACGCCTACGATGCCTACGGCCTGCCGCTGATCCGCGAGTCGGCGGGGCGGGGTGACATGAACAATGACACGCTGATCGACGCCGATCCGGGGACGGACAAGACGCGCTTTTTCGATGCGCGGGATGGCGTGATCTGGGACCCGCGGGCGGACATGGACGATGACGGGGACGTGGATGACGACGACGTGCTGCTGTGGTCCGACGCGGACGCCGTCTGGCCGGAGTCGGCGCCGACGGTGGCGCAGGCGTTCAGCGACGTGGGCAATCCGTTCATGTTCCAGGGGGTTCCGCACTTCGCGCTGGACACGGCCGATGATGCCGAGTCCGCCACGCTGCCGCTGAATCATCACCGGGCGCGGTTCGCCGATCCGGTGACGGGGAGGTGGGGGGCGAGGGATTTGATTGGGTACGCGGACGGCGCCAACCTTTACGTGTTCCTATTATCCAATGCGGCAAGCTGGGTTGACCCATTCGGCTTGACTATTAGAATCCAACCCGAAACTTGTAAGGACCCCAAGGACGAGCCGAAGCCGTGCGACACTGAGATTTACAAGACATTGGAGCAACTTGCAAAGGACTTTGATTGCGGTAAGTTGAAATGTGATGATAAAGGAAACGTAACCCTGGAAACCTCTGGGAAGGGCTCTGATAGCGAGTTCTGCAAGACATTGGTAGGGCTTATTGAGGCAGACGATGAAGTGATAATCGAATTGGTTCAGCAAATCAAGGGAAACGAGAATAACCGTGGGGGCGGTCCGGAGACTAACTCCACAGAAGTAAGGGTGGGTGGCAAAACAACTCGCACGATTTACATAAAGATCCCGAATGAAAAAGCGCCCTTTGACAAGAAGGACGACAAGAAACCTACGGATCGACGCGTAGTGCTTGGCCATGAGCTCAAACATGCCGAGCTATTCAAGGATGGCAAAGACGCTAGTACGACAGCGCTATTGTTGCTCAAGTTTTTTGGGGTGTCGAGCCGATGGGTCCTTGGAAGGCAATGTTGGGAGCGCGCTCTCCTGAAGCCAAAATCAGGAGACCCTGTCATGACTGCGGATCA
>WYBU01000129.1 GCA_011525745.1 Planctomycetaceae bacterium
GCCGCTCGCTGACGTTTCGCGGCTCGGATCATCCCCGGGCTTGCGCCCGGTGCCCTGATGCGCGCAGGCGGCAAGCCCGTGCCACGCGCCATTCCGAGCCGCGCAGCGTCAGCAAGCGGGATATGCAAGCCGGAAGGAAAACGACCCGTCCCCTCGCGAACGTGCGCCCGGGTAGGGTGGGTTGTACTCAACCCACCATTGCTCGCGCACGTGCGCCCGAAGCCTGACGGCGCGCCGCTCGCGCCGCGCGCGTTCGAGTGTCGCAGTCGCGGTCTTGACCGCCCGATCCCGCTCGCTCACGCTTCGCGGCTCGGATCGGCCGCTGCGCTCACGCTTTGCGGCTCGGAGTTCCGGCGCTTGCGCGGCGGGTTCTGGTTGGCGCAGCGCTTGCGATTGCAGTTCGAATCAGGCCAACGGGCGGCGTCACCCCGAACCCAGACCCCTAGGCCCCCACCATTTTCATGAACGCCCCCACGCCGATGCCCGGTTCGCACTTGTAGCCCAGCTCGCGCAGCGACATCTCCATCGCCGCGATCGCCGATAGCGTGTCGAGATCGTCCACGTATCCCATGTGGCTGATGCGCACCATCTTGCCCTTGAGTTGCCCCTGCCCGTCGGCCAGTTGCACGCCGTACCTGCTCTTCATCAGCTTGCGCCACTTGTCGTTGTCGATGTTCGCCGGGGTGTTGATGCCCGTGACGCTGTCCGACGGGTCCTTCGCGAAGATCGTCAGACCCATCGCCTGCGCCGCCGCCCGCGTGGCCTTCGCCAGCCGCGCCGTTCGCGCCCAGACGTTTTCAAGCCCTTCCTTGCGGATCATGCTCAGCGACACGCGCAGCCCGCGCACCAGCGTGTTGGCCGGCGTCCAGGGGGCGTCCCAGTCCGCCAGGCTTTTCTTGAACGCCCGCAGATTGTTGTAGAAAATCGGCGCCTCGAACGACTCGATCACCTTCCACGCACGTTCGCTGACGGCCACGAATCCCAGCCCCGGCGGCAGCATCAGCGCTTTTTGCGAGCCGGTCACCGCGATGTCGATGCCCCATTCGTCCATCTTGAACGGCAGGCAGCCGACCGACGTGATGCAGTCGGTCATCATCAGGCAGTCGCGCTCGCGCGTCAGCGCCGCGATGGCCTTCACGTCGGTCAATGCGCAGGTCGAGGTCTCGCTGTGTACTGTGATGACCGCGCCGATCTTCGGGTCTTTCTTCAGGTGATCGGCCACGACGTCGACGCCGGCCCCGCGGCCGTACTCGTATTCGTACTCGACGTGATCGATCTTGAATCGCCGGCAGACGTCGCGCCAGCGCTCGGCGAACTTGCCGCCGTGGCAGACCAGCACTCTGCGCCCGGGCGGCGCCATGCTGACGATGGCGCCTTCGGCCGCCGCCGTGCCGCTGCCGGTCAGCGTCAGGCAGGTCGATTTCGTCTGAAACAGGTATTGCAGGTTCTCGGTGCACTCCTTCAGCCAGTCGCGGTACATCTGCGTTCGGTGATGCTCGATCGGGCGGGCCATTTCGAGCAGCACTTCTTCGGGGACCATCGTCGGACCGGGGGTGAACAGGCGCAGCTTCGGCATGACAGGCTCCTTTGCGTCCAAAATCCGCGCTGAGTATAAGCCCGCCACGATTGCCGCTCAAACGAGCGCGCGGCCGTGGCGGGGGAATTGGTTGCAAAGAACATGCCAGCCGGGCGGCCTTCGCTCGCGCCCTGCCGTTATCCGGAAGATGCAGCGCGGGTTTCATCGAATTGCGTTTGACGAGCTTCGAAAGAGGACATTCGACCCGTCCTGATTGGGTCATGTTGCGAGGGTGTTACGAGGCGTCGGATGCAACGATGATGACGCGAGAATGTTCCGGGAGTTTGACGTTGGCATCCAGCGGCCGAATCAGGCCGTTTTCGACGATGCCGGCGACTGCCAGCGGCCGACGGCCGCGTCGAGCCAGGTGGGCTTCGATCGGTTCAGGCCGGGTATCCGCGGGGATGTCGAGTGGCGGCCGGTGTGGTTCCGCCGCAATACATTCGTCTTGGGCGCGTCGCTGTGGACTTCGCTGGTCATCGGCAGGTAGAGACATGGTGCTGCCTTTCAATAGGCCGTGATGACAAAAATCGGCGATTGTTGCAGGTCGGCGAAAACGTCCGGCGTTTCGTCGTCCTCCGTAACATAGCGCCGAATGACCCAGATGCGTCAGCCGGAGGGGATCACGGCGAACATTTCATACGATCCATCGCGGCGCGCTTCGAGGCTGAATACCCGTTCAAACGCCGCCTCCACCTCGGCCGGCGAAAGGTTGTGGGCGACGAGCTTCGCGATATTCCACTCGATCCACTTGAATCGTCGCATCCTCGAATGCCCTCGGCTGATCCAAGTTCAGAAGTCAGTCCCATTTTATCATTTTTCTCCCGGCATGCGCGAGTCACTCGGATTCGGTTCGAGCACCACATTGATCCGCTGCAATCGATAAGGAAGGCCGGGGCCTTGTGCGTAAGGGTGCGCCATTCTGCATGAAATACGCCGAACCGATTGGCCGCGACGTGAAAGCGGCGAAGTGGCCATGGCAGGACATGCCGGCGTTCGAACAGGCGTAGCAGCACATGCACATTGGACTTCACGGCCGCGGTCGACTTCCGCTAGACTTTCGCCCAAGCTCGTCCGCGACGGCCGGAATGGGTCGTGGAATGCGCGATTTGTGACGGAAGCTGCGATTGAAGCGACGCCCAACTTCGGGAAGTGAACACTGAAAAGCGATAGTTAAAATATCAAATGTCACGCCAGGCGCCGCACCTGCCGGGAGCAACTCATGAAACTCTGCCAGTTCTATCTGTCCGACGCCGAACGCACCGCCGATCTGCGCCGACGCATCCCGCTTGCCGCGCGCGTCGGGATTGTCGAAGGCGACAAGGTGCTCGATCTTTCCAAACTGGCCGACGGGCTGGAACTCGACGGGCCGACGCCCAACATGGCCGTCGCGCTGCTCGTTCATCCCGAGCGCCTCCAGGCGTTCCGCCGCATGACGCCGCCGCCGGCGCACGATCTGTCGGCCGTGTTCCTCGCGCCGCCGGTGCTGCGGCCGCCGCAATTCATGGACTTCTACGCCTTCGAGCAGCACGTCCGCACGGCCCGCGCCAAGCGCGGGCTGGACATCGAGCCGCTGTGGTTCGAGATTCCCGTCTATTACAACACGACGCCCTATTCGCTCTACGGCCACGGCCAGACCGTGCTCTATCCGCGCGAGGAAGACCGCCTCGACTACGAGCTGGAACTGGGCTGCGTCATCGGCCGCACGGTGCGCAACGCCGACGAGAAGACCGCCCGCGACGCCATCCTGGGGTACACCATCTTCAACGACTGCTCGGCCCGTTCGCGCCAGCAGAAAGCCATGAAAGTCGGCCTCGGCCCCTCGCCCGGCAAGGACTTCGCCTCGGTGCTGGGTCCGTGGCTGGTGACGAAGGACGAGGTTCCCGACTACGGCAAGTTGAACATGCGCGCCTTCGTCAACGGCGAAAAATGGTCCGAAGGCGTCGCCGGCAGGATGCAGCACTCGTTCGAGTCGATGATCGTTTATGCCAGCCGCGCGCGGACGCTGTATCCCGGCGACGTGATCGGCAGCGGCACCGTCGGCGGCGGCTGCGGGCTGGAGCTGGATCGGTTCCTCAAGCCGGGCGACGTCGTGCGGCTGGAAATCGACGGCCTGGGCATCCTCGAGAATCGGGTCGACTACGAAAGCTGACGCACCGGCCGGCTCTATGCCTGGGCCGGCGGCTCGACGTTTTCTTTCACTGTCTGACACCGCCAGCACAACTCGAAATTACCGGGGTTGCGCTCGCCGCATGCTTCGCAGCGCCGCGGCCGCCGACGCCGCGGCGTGTCCGGGAGCGCCGGATTCTCGTCGCCCGGCCGCCGGCCGGCCAGCGCTTCGAGCAGCGCGTGAACCGCATCGAAATACACGGCCCGGTCCACGCGCAACCATGACGGCCTCGCGCGCCCGACTTTGACGCCCCACAGCGCGTCGACGATGTTGTCTTCGAAGGGAATCCCCTCGATGTTCAGAATCTGCCGCACCCTCGGCGTCACGGGCACCGGTTGTCCGTAAAGCCGCACGATCGGCCACTCGCCCGGCGGAATCAGATCATCCAGCGCGAACTTCCAGCCACATTCCGGACATCGATGCGCGCCGAGTCCGACGAGCGGATAGCCGCACATGCGGCACAATGCTCCCAGGTCCGGCATCGGGATCGAGGAGGGATCGAACGACATGATCTCGGAATATCACGGCGGCCGGCAGTCTGCCCGCACTCGCGCCGTTTCAGTAATTCATGCCATTTTTCCGCAGATGAACGTACGGCCGGCCTTCGTCGCGCGCCTTGGCGTCCGTGACGTGGCCGACGTAGATCCAGTGGTCGCCCGCGTCGTACTTGCCGGCCACGCGACAGTTGAGGATGGCCATTGCGTCGACCAGCGCCACGCCGCCGTCGCAATCGGTGACGTTCAGCCGCTCGAACGCGTCATCATCCAGGCCGTATCCGCGGCCGAAATGGCGGAACATCGGCGCGGGATCGTCGCCGATGAGATTCAGCGCAAAACTGCCCGCCGCGTCCATCAATTCCTCGATCGGCCGGCCCTTTTTCACGGCGACGCTCACGGCGGGCGGGTCGAACCCCGCCTGTTGTATCCACGACGCCAACATGCCCGATCGTCGTCCCTCGTGCCGTGCGGTCAGAATGGCGCAACCGCTGGGGATGCGCGCCAGCGCGCGGCCGACCTGCTCCGCGGAATACTCGCTCATGTGCCAGTCTCCCAGTGTTGTGTTCGACGGTGCATTGTACGTCGTGTGAGGGCGATACGCCCGTCTCGGACGGGATACGGAACGCGCAGGTCGGGCCTAACCGAGCCGCGAAGCCCCGGCCCTCGCGCGGGGCAGGCGTCAGCGTGACGGATGGGATGCGAAATCGCAGTCGCCGGCGATCGACTTGCGCCAGGGGCGTCGGGTACGCCGGCGGGCATCGAACGCGCATGCGGAACATGACGCGGTCACTTACGTTTCTGGCGTGTGGATCCCGCGTGCTGACGCGGCGCGGCTCGGATAAATGATCTCCCTTGCGCTTGGGGATCGGAATCGCTGGAGTCGCACTCCAAGGGGGCGGGCCTGCACTGTGCGGAAAACGACGCTCGGACAACCCAGCCGCGGCGACATATAATCGGACCACGATTCCACAGGTGCACATGGCGCGGCGACCATTTCGATCTCTCGCTTCGGTTCTCATTGGACTGCTGATTTACATTCCGAACGCAGGCTGCGGCGCCGTCGCGCGCTTTACGGCCGATCTGGTGCAGGATGGCGATCGCAAGAAGGGCGTCACCTACTACGTCGGCGGCGCCGGCCCCATCGGAAACATCGGCTTCTTGTCGGTCCCACGCGGAATGAAAGAGGCCGGCTACGCGGGCTACGTCGAAATCTTCGACTGGCAGAGCGTTACGGCCGCGATCGACCAGGTCGCCCTCGAGCGCAACCGCAACAAGGCGGTCGATCTGTCCGTCAAGATTCGCCGGCAGGTGCGATTTCATCCGGACGTGCCGGTGAACATCGTCGCACTGTCGGCCGGCACCGGCATCGCCGCGTTTGCGCTCGAAATGCTGCCCGAGGATGTCAAGATCAACAATGTCGTCTTCCTGGCCAGCAGCCTGTCGAGCCGTTACGACCTGACACGCGCCCTGCGTCGAGTGCGCGGCGCGGCGTATGCGTTCCACTCGCCGGATGATCCGGTGCTCCGGACACTGGTGCCGCTGACCGGCACGGTCGATCGTCGTGGGGCGGAGGCCGGCGTGGCGGGATTGGAGGGTTTTCGCCTGCCGCGCGGCGGCGCGCCGGACATGCGCGAGCAGTATGAGAAATTGCACAACGTTCCGTATCGCCGCGAGTTCAATCGCTACGGTTACAGCGGGGGCCACACCGACTGCACACGCCGCGAGTTCGTCGCGCGCTACATCGCGCCGCTGCTGATGCGCTCCATTGACGGAATTTCAGAGCGCCGCCGGCCGGACCGCATCTCACGCATGGACGGGCCGATGGAATCGCCGACGCAGCGGTGATCGCGGCGTGGGCGGACCCGGTCCCGTGGCACGGGCTTGCAGCCCGCGCGGAACCCAGCCTCAGGCGCCAACGCCGGGGCCATTCCGAGCCGCGCAGCGTCAGCAAGCGGGATATGCAAGCCCGGGTAGGGTGGGTTGTACTCAACCCACCATTGCTCGCGCACGTGCGCCCGAAGCCTGACGGCGCGCCGCACGCGTCCTGCGCGTCCGAATGTCGCAGTCGCGGTCTTGGCCGCCCGATCCCGCTCGCTCACGCTTCGCGGCTCGGATCAGCCCGGGTAGGGTGGGTTGTACTCAACCCACCATTGCTCGCGCACGTGCGCCCGAAGCCTGACGGCGCGCCGCATGCGCCATGCGCGTTCGAGCGTTTGCGTCGACGGCTTGGCCGCCTGATCCCGC
>WYBU01000130.1 GCA_011525745.1 Planctomycetaceae bacterium
CTGATCCGCAGTCATGACAGGGTCTCCTGATTTTGGCTTCAGGAGAGCGCGCTCCCAACATTGCCTTCCAAGGACCCATCGGCTCGACACCCCAAAAAACTTGAGCAACAATAGCGCTGTCGTATTAAGCACTTCACGCGAGGGCTAGAACAGGCCGCGTCGATGAAAGGGCATGGGTCCGGGCTGGACGATTCATTGCGCGCAAAAACTACGGCGTCTGCATTTCGCGGAGTTGCTCGCGAAGTGCAAACGCCGTTTGTGTTTCTCGGCGCTCGTCGGCGTCAACCCGGATCAAGCCGGAAGATGCGGTGCTGCGTGAAGGTATAGATGCGGTTCAGCGGATCGGCGCGGACCATCGAAACGATGCGGCCGGCGTCGGACGGCAGCGTCGCGAACAGCGAATGAATGATGTTGACGTCCGCCGTCACGCGATAGCGATGGATCACGCTGGGTACGACGCTGGACTGGCCGACGAGCACGTCGCCCTCGAGGTCCGGACCGTAGTAGGTATCGCCGCGGATGACGGCCAGGCCGCGGGGATCGTACTTGGTCGCGCCGAAATCGATCAGCGGATTGCGATACACGGCGAGTGTGGCGATGGCGGCGCGCGATTCGAAATCGGTGTTGGCCAGTCCCTGAATTAACGGCCAGCCGTGGAAGAGGCCCGGCGCGTGCAGGTTCAGTTCATCCGACACGCCGACGTTGACGTCGGTGCTCCAGAAGAGGCCGGTTTCGGGATCGACCGCCATCGAGGTCACGTTGCGGAATCCGATCGCGAATAGCGAATTGTCCGGAAACGGATTGCCCGGGGCCACGCCGCCATCGAGCGTCATGCGGTGAACCTTGCCCGCCGGCTCGCCGGGCGACAGGTTGAGGGTGCTGAGAATCGAGTTGCGGTCGCCGTGTGCCCAGTAGAGGAGGCCGTCCGGCGCGATCAGGCAGGGACCGATGCCGTTGATGTCGCTGGGAAACGCCGGATCGGCCGCGGGCGTGGTGTAGAGCACCATCTCCGCGCCTGTCACGGCGCCATCGGCGAAGGGGTAGTAGACAACGCGTGCGTCGGCGGCGGCATTGATTTCGGAGGTATCCGCGTCGGTGTTGCTGCGAACGTAGGTCAGATACATCCGATCGCCGGTCGGCGAGAAGGCGATGCCGATCAGGCCGCGCTGGCCGGACGCATTGACGGGCAGGTCGAGGACGATTTTGTCGAGGAGTTTTTCGTTGATGGGGTCGAAGACGCGGACGCGGCCGGTGTCTTCTTCGGTGAAGTAGATCATGCCATCGGGACCGACCGCGGATTCGGCGGGGCCTACGTCGAGGTCCGCCATCAGTCGGGGAGCGATGGGGAGGGGCGACGGCGCTTCGACGATGAACTTACCGTCGGCGGATGGCGAGAACGGCGCATCGCTGGCGTTCTCGAGCGGGTTGGGCGGCGGCTCGATGCTGCCTAACAGGAGCGACAATACAAAGCCCGCCGGGCCGCCGCCACCGCCGAGCAATCCGCCGCCCAGGCCTCCGAGTCCTCCCAGCAACCCCGCGCCGGGAATACGGCTGAGCAACCCCGTCACGGCGTTGCAACCCAGGGCTGAAACACCCATCATCGCGGCCAGCATTGTGCACAGCAACCACGGGCGCGACCGGACGGCCGCGCGGCTCCTGCATTCCATGTGAGACTCTCCTTCCCGGGTTTTCCGAATGAGGGCGCGTGTTGTTTGCGCCCGCCACCAGCGGGGAGGTCCGTACGGTAAGCGACTGGCGGCGCGGCATCAAGTGAGGCGTTGGAACATGTAGTCGCCCGCCGGTTCTTTTTTACATGGCATCGGGCTGCCGAGGTTTCGGGCTGCGCTGACGGCTTGGATCCTCAATCAACGGCGCGACGACGCTCCTCGGAGGAATCATGATGCGGGTTATGACGTGGCGCCGACAGAAGACTCGGCAGCCTCATTCAAGCCCGGCGGCGCCTGTCGAGCGCGCTGCTGCGAGCACGCGACCGTTCTGATCGCGCACCACCTGCCGATACAGCGTGTCGCGTTCGACCGGGTCGCGGCCGGCTTCGCGAATCAGGCGGCGCATGCGATCAACGGTCAGCTCCTGATGCGTGCTGCCTGCACCGCCTTCGCGCTTGATGATGTCGTACCAAACGACGGTGCCATCCATGTCGTCGCAGCCCCAGCTCTGGGCGACCTGTGCCAGCTTGGCCGACTGCATGATCCAGAAAGCCTTGATGTGCGGGACGTTGTCGAGCATCAGCCGGCTGATCGCCAGCGTTTTGAGGTCGTCGAGTCCGGTCGGTCCCGGCAGATGGGACAAGGCGCTGCCCTGGGGGACGAACGAGAGCGGGATGCAGCAGTTGAAGTGGGCGGCGCGCGAGCGCAGCGACTCGTCCTGATGTGCGCGGAGTTTGATCAGGTGCCGCACTCGTTCTTCGGGTCCTTCGACGTGGCCGTAGAGCATCGTGGCGTTGGTGAACATGCCCATCTGATGCGCTTCGCGATGCACGTCGAACCAGCCCTGCTCGCCGACTTTGTTGCGATAGGCTTCGTCGTGGACGCGGTCGTCGAAGATTTCGGCGCCGCCGCCCGGCAGGCTGCCCAGACCGGCGTTGCGGAGGCGTTCCAGCACCTGGCGGATCGTCATTCGCGGCCGGCTGATGCGGGTGAAGTGGATAATTTCGATGGCGGTAAACGCCTTGATGTGGATGTCGGGGCAGGCGCGCCGGATTTCGGCGCACATGTCGACGTAATACTCGAACGGCAACGTGGGATGCAGCCCGCCGACGATGTGCACTTCGGTCGCGCCGGCCTCGCCGGCCTGACGGGCCATGTCGACGATTTCGTCAATCGACCGTTCGTACGCATCGGCGCCGCCGGCATGCGCGGCCGCGTCGTGCGCGTTCGGTGCGGCGAGGGATCCCGCATTCAACAATGGCAGCGGGATGACGTCGTTTTCGCGAGCGGGCGAAGCCGGCTCATCTCCGAGGTTTTTGTGTCCTGTATTTCGGCTTTCGACTTTCGGCTTTCGACTTTCGCTTTTCCCTCTCGTGCCTTCCGCCTTTTCATACGGCCGATAGAACGAACAGAACTTGCAGCGCAGCACGCAGTAGTTGGTGTAGTTGATGTGGCGGTTGACGTTGTAATAGGCGACGTTTCCGTGCAGGCGTTCGCGGACGAGATTGGCCAGGCGGCCGATTTCGTGGATGTCGCGCGAGCGGAAGAGGGCCACGCCATCGTCGAAGGTCAGGCGTTGGCCGGATTCGACTTTGCGCGAGATGCCGGCCAGTGCGGGCGATTCGGCGGACAAAACGGCGCTCATGCGGGCGGATTCTATACGCGGGCGCGCGTCGCTGCGTGGTGCGTGCATGACGTTCGTTTGAGAGATGGCCATCGACCCCGAGACGATTCGAACGTCCGACCTCAGCCTTCGCAGGGCTGCGCTCTATCCAGCTGAGCTACGGGGTCTCGTAGCGGGCCGCGCCGGATGGCGCGCGGCATTCCGGGCAGGCAGGTCAATCCCCGCGTTGGGCCTTCGGAATGACAGGCGAAGCACGCGCGTCCCATCCGGAGTGTAATCGCGCCGGGCACGGAGTCAACCTCGGGCTGCCGCCGCGCGCGGCCGGAGAAGGCGATGCGCCCGATCGACAATCAGCCGCCGGGGCGAGGCGGCGCATCGAAGATCATGCAGGCCTGCGAGCCGTACAGCGGGTACTGAATGGCGACGCGGTATCCGCGAAACGAGTCGGGATTCCATCCGAGCTTATTGCAGACGTGGCCGATCATTTCGAGGTAGTTGGGAACTTCGATTGCGCGAAAGCGGGCCAGGCCGCGGCCGAGGAACTGAATGGACTCCGCCATGTCCAGCCGATCGCCGAAGCGCGTGGGGTCGTTGATGTCGGCCGCCCCGCGGACGATCGTGTCATAGACGCAGAACTCGGGGCGGCAATCCGGCCAGACGTCGTCGTGAAGCAGCAAGTCGAAGACCAGCAACTTGGCGGGTTGCTCGACCTCGGCGAACGCGGCCGCTCGGCGGCGGTTTTCCGGCTGGTAGCGACAGAAGAACGCGCGATCAAGTTCGGCGAGCACGAGATCGACGGCGGAATCAGGCCCGATGGCATCCCCGGTGATCACATAGTCGACGGACGTGCCAATGTGACGCACCTCGATTTTCGGCGGCGGCAACGCGCAGAACTGTGCCAGCTCGAGGCCCCTGAGTGCTTCGACGGGTTCGGAGTCGAGCGTCAAGCGCGTGTCGTCGCGCGGCATTTGCTGCATGTGTACGTTGGTGAGGCGCACGACGGCGCTGGGGCGCACGCGGCGCAGTCCCAGCAAGCCCAGGATCATCGCATAGTCGAAACGCTCCGGGTCGGCGCCGGGATGAATCAGATAGGTTCGCAGGTGCACGTTGGCGACGACGCCCTTGAGGTTTCCCATCGCCTTGTAGACGGCCTGCTTGTTGCTTAGCTCAAACCGCTGGCGCGCCTGCGGAAGGCTCTCGCTGATGATGGCGTCGAGCATATCACGGTCGCCCAGTTCGCGCCGGATGAAATGCTCGAACTCGTCCACTGCCCGCTCGGCGGCGGCGAGAATTCCGCGGCTGACGCCCTTTTTCGCGGCCGCGCGCAGCAGCGTTCGCAGACCATCCGGTCCGGGCATCACGTGGGCCGACGCGAGTGCGTCGGTGGTCCGGATGGCCCGTTCGACCTTGCTGGTGAGGTTCTTGTTGACGGCCAATACGCGGGCCAACTCCTGCGCCCGGCGAGGCTTTCCTGGGAGTGACTGGAAGACATCGGAAAGCGACTCGCGGACGGCACTGATTATTCCATCGATTTCAGCTTCGATTTGAGCGTTTCTGGAGGAATGATGCGGATGTATCATGCTTGTTTTCATGCAGTTATGTTACATGCGCGGCATCGCGTTGTCAAGCACTGGGCCAGCCATTAGCGGTAACCAGGCGATCACAGAATCATTCCCTGAGGGAAACTACTTGACAAGCGCATCCGGTTTTGTTACCCTTCAGGAGATCTGACGTGGATTTGCTTGGACCTCGGGTCGGGCGCGTTGTCAGGCCCTGGTGATCACCCCCAACCTCCCCGGAGGGCTGAACATGTCTCCATCACGGCTTTTCACGATTATCACTCTCGTCGGCCTGCACACGCTCCTCCCGGCCGCGCCGGCCTTCTGCCAGGTCAGCCAGGCATGGGCGCAACGTTACAACGGCCCGGCCAACAGTCTGGACGAAGCACGCGCCATCGCAATCGACGGATCGGGCAATGTCTTTGTCACGGGACGATCGGCGGGTGTCGGAACCAATGTCGATTACGCCACGATCAAGTACGATTCCGCTGGCAACGTGGTGTGGGTCATGCGTTACGACTTTGGCATCGGCCGTGCGGACACCGCCATGGCGCTGCGTCTGGGAGTCAACGGCCACGTTTACGTGACGGGCATGTCACGGTCCACGCCCCTGTTCGAGGACTACGCGACGATCAAGTACGATCCGGACGGCCAGCCGTCCGCCTCGTGGCCGAGCACCGGCTTCGGCGTGGGTGTGCGGCGATACGATGGTCCGACTGCCGAGCAGGACCAGGCGTTGGCGATGGCGATTGACGCGCTGGACAATGTTTATGTCACGGGGAAATCGAAAGGCCCCGGTTCCGACTACGACTATCTGACGATCAAGTACAACGCGGGCGGCGCGGAGGACTGGGTGCGGCGCTACAACGGTCCGGGCAACGCGCTGGACGAAGCGCGTGGTGTGGTCGTTGATAGTAACGGCAACGTGTATGTCACGGGATTGTCCGCCGGCAGCGGCACCGATTTCGATTATGCGACGATCAAGTACTCGGCGAACGGCACGGAGTTGTGGGTCAGTCGCTACAACGGGCCTGCGAATCAGGATGATCTGGCAGTATCGCTGTCCATGGGCACGTCCGAAGACGTTTATGTGACGGGCTACTCGAAGGGTGTGGGCACCGACTACGACTACGCCACGATTCGCTACGACCGCGCCAGCGGCGCCGAAATCGCGGTTGCGCGATACGTTGAGCCGGCGCCCGCCGGCCGCGATGATCGTGCCGTGGGAGTCGCCGTTGACGCCGATGGCAACGTGATCGTCGCCGGCAAGTCCTGGGGCACGTCGCTGTACGACTACGTCACCGTGAAGTACGACTCCGATCTGAACCCGCTGTGGGAGCAGCGTCTCAACTGGGGCCCCAGCTTCGACGAAGCGCAGGCCATGACGCTCGACGCCGACGGGAACATCTATGTGACCGGGCTGGCCTATACAGGCCCGGCGACCGGTCGCGATTATGTCACGGTCAAGTATGCCGCGGACGGAACGCAGCAGTGGGCGACCTCGTACAGCGGCCCCGGCGCCGCGGACGACTTTGCGCTGGCGGTCGCGGCCGGTCCGGACGGCAGCGTCTGCGTGACGGGCACATCCGTCGGCAGCGGATCGGGCAACGATTACGTCACGGTTAAGTATGTCAGCCTGGTGCGGGGCGACCTGAACTGCGACGGCGCTTTCGACGCGGCGGATGTGTCTGCGTTTGTGCTGGCGCTGGTCGATTCGGTTGGGTATGGTCAGACATATCCGCAGTGCAATATCAGTCTGGCGGACATGAACGGAGATGGCGAGGAGGATGGCGCGGATATTCAGGACTTTGTCGACGCGCTGATGGGAACCTGACACGCTTTGTCGAATGGCTCGCCATGGCCGCCGGGCCTTCCATGCGCGGCTGGACGGCGGCGCCGAGAAGGCGTCGGGCGAGTTTCGACCCACGTCGCGGGGTCCCGTGCCGTTGAACCTTCGGAACGCCGCCGCTGGACCTCGCCCGCGTGAAACCGTTACGATAGCGATGATGCCCATGCCGCGATTCGCTTCGTCGGGGCGCATTATCTCCGTTACGTGGGAGGAGTGTATGAACCACACGCATCGTCCCGCGGCGAAAGCGTTTACGCTCATCGAGCTGCTCGTCGTTATTGCGATCATCGCCCTGTTGACGGCCATTCTGCTGCCGGCGCTGAGCGCGGCGCGCGAGCGGTCGAAGACGGTGTTGTGCCAGACTCGCATGCGCGAGCTGGGGCGCTGCGCGTTCATGTACGTGACTGACTGGAGCAAGTTTCCGCCGTGCATCGACAACTACACGGCCAGCGGGCAGAACACCAACCGGGCGGGGCTGGACTGGCTGGGGATCGGCGATCAGTTCGGGCCGTTCTCGCCGGGGATACCGGGCAATCCGACGACGGGCAATCCGCGTGGTTATGTTGATGCGCCCAAGCTGGGGCTGCTGTGGCCTTTTCTGCGGAACGAAACGCTGATCCTGTGCCCGACCGACATCGCGAGCAACGCGCCGGGGCAGCACACGCCCAATCAGCTCGTGCCCAACGGCAACGGCAAATTCAGCTACACGATGTTCGCCGGCATGGGGGCCCGCGCGCCGGAGCGCGTCCCGGCCGGTGGGAACCGCCAGGGGACGCACGCCGGTTCGCTGTCGGACATTCCGCTGTTTGTTGAGGAACATCCGGACGGCATCAACAACGATCACATGGAGGGGAATTGCTGGACGGGGGACAAACTGGTGCAGCGACACGGTCCCTTCGAGAGTCGCCCGGGCATCGCGCCGGGCCAGGGGGGAACGAGCACGTTCAAGCAGGGCGTTACGAACATGGCGTTCGCCGACGGGCACGTGCGGCCGTTGAAGACGAGCTTCGGATTCGGCCTGTCGCAGGCGCAGTCGCCGGGTTTTGACGGCATTCCCAACAACGTGCAGGGGTTGATGTATTACTTCGGCGTGTCGTATTCGTTGCAGGTGCTTTATTAAAAGCAGAGAGTTGAAAGTCGAAAGCTGAAGGTCGAATGTCGAATCGAAGGCGGTCGGGCTTGTTGGCACGAGGGGAGAACCGGGGGGCGGTGCGCCGTGTCTGCGAGGGGTGTTGGGGAGGGGGCGCGGTTATTCCGCGTGTGTCCATAGCACGTCGCCGCTGCGCCGGGCGTAGGTGACGTTTGGGGGCGGGAACAGGCGCAATCCTTCTTCGCGCAGGCGCGGCGCGTGTTCGCGCAGGTAGGCGTCGAACATTTCGCGCGAGGCGAATTCGTACAGCACGACGAAAGTTCGCGGGGGTTCGTCCAGGCACACGATCCGCGCGCGGCTTGCGCCGCCGCGGACGACTTCGGCGATGTGCCCGTCGCGCAGCCAGGCCAGCCAGCGATGGGCGGTGTGATCGTCGGCAAACGTCGCGGTGACTTCGTAGTGAATCATGTACACGATGAGCGGCCTCCCAGTTCGTGCGGCGCGGGATGCAATCCGCGCTGCCTGGGCGCATGTCCCCGGTTGCGCGGTTCGCATTTTATCGTTCGTGGCAGATGAATTGCGGAAAGGGATTCCCGCGGGAAGTGGGTGCGAGATGGGAATCTCGCAGCAGCGGGGGAGTTGCACCAGCGGCATGGCGCGCGGCGCCGGCGTCTGCGTTGGGGTCGGGCTTCGCGGGTTTACTTCGGCGTCGCCCAGTCGGGCTTGCGTTTTTCGAGAAAGGCCGACACGCCTTCGCGACAATCCGGCGTCATGCGCACGTGGGCGTTCAGTTCGCAGGCGCGGCGCAGATCGGCTTCCAGCCCGTCGCCGGGGATCGAGGAAATCAGCCGCTTGGTGGCGGCCAGGCTGTTGGGGCTGTTCTCGGTGAGCTGCCGCGCCAGGTCGGCCGCGCGCTCGAGCAGTTGCGGCGGGGGCACGACTTCGCCGACCAGCCCCAGCGCGTGGGCCTCGGCGGCGGTGATGATGCGGCCGGTGAGCATGAGGTCGCGCGTGGTTTTCTCGCCGACGATGCGCAGCAGGAAGATCGAGACGATGGCGGCGACGAAGCCGATGCGCACCTCGGTGTAGCCGAACCGGGCCGCGTCGGAGGCGATCGTGAAATCGCAGACCGTCGCCAGTCCGCAGCCGCCGGCGACGGCCGGCCCGTTGACGGCCGCGATGATCGGCTTGGGATGGCGATGGATGCGCAGGAAGAGGTCGGCGAGGTTTTTGGAGTCGGCGAGGTTTTCTTCGCGGGTGCGCGTGGTGCTGATGTCGCGGAGGATTTCGAGGTCCAGCCCGGCCGAAAACGCCTGGCCTTCGCCGGTGAGGATGATCGAGCGGATCGCCTCGTCGCGTTCGAGTGCGGTTAATGCCGCTTGCAGGTCCGCGATCAGTTGCGGCGAGAGGGCGTTGCGCTTGTCGGGCCGATTGAGGCGGACGACGGCGTGGTCGGGGCGGCGGTCGAGGAGGAGGGTGGTGTAATCCGCCATACGAATACTCCAATCGGCGGGATCGTTCACGAGCCTACGCCGGGGCCATTCAGGGGATCGCGCCTTGAGTGCGTTGCAAGAACGCCATCCAGTTCTTTTCCGCAGCTTCATTGATTGCGAAAACCGTAATCCAATCGTCCTGATGGACGAACTTCAAGCGAGGATCCGCGTGCACCTCGTTCAACACCGATTCCGCGTTTCGACGGTATGTTGCTTCATCGGGAGGCGAGCGGCGCTTGCGACCTGCGTATCGAGTTGTCAAGGCATACCATTCCTTGCGCGGATTTCGATGGAGGACAAGATAATCACAATCCTGATAGGACGTATTTAAGCCTTTAAGCGGTATCACCGACTTGAAGCGTATTCCCGGCGCTCGAAACAAGGGATCGTTGCTCAATACGCGTACCGGCTTCCGGTGTTCTTTCTGCAAGTGAGCGTAGTAGTTTCGCCCAAACTGCTTGATGTACGGCGCCTCGACAATAGCGGCCTTAGAGGGCGAATCGGCCAAGTAGCGGTAAAATGGTGAAATGGCATCGCGGTCGACAAACCAGTGCGGCCACTCGTAATTGAAGGTATGGTTTGTGAAAGCATTCGGCCTGAGGAACGCGGCGATTGCACGCGTATCGTGAAATAGAATGCCCAAAGTGGCTGCAAGAATCGAATAGACGATAACGTTTGCCACTGTCGGCCATCTTCGCAGCAGCATACGAACATAGCCAGTAACCCATCCCAAGCCCATTGCTATGAGGATGAGCAGACCGGGAACGGCAGCAATTGAGTATCGGGCAGTTACGATCTTTTGTTCAATGAGCGGCGGGGCGCTGAGGCGAATCCCAACCGCCTCGGCAATTATCATGAGCAGCAGCAAAGCGCTGAGCCAAGCGCTGCGGGCGCACAGCAAGGCCGCGCCTGCAATTGCGAAACCAATCTGCGGTATCCATATCCATGTCTTGCGCGTGCCAAAAACGACCTGCAGCGAATTCCAGAAGGTCGTCGCATCCGGAGGATTTCCCCCGCTCTTGGATTTCACGAGTGCGTGCAAGGACTCAAGTCCCGGCCAAAGCAACAGTCCGGCGATACCAATGCTTAAAGTCACACAAATCAGGGAGCGTATGCCCACGGCCGCCAGAATGCGAACACGCTGGCCGTCCGCGCCACATCTCACGCGGAACGCGCTCCAGAGAATCCATGTCGCCCAGAACACCGCGACAGCGGGCGCGGCGCTGATATTGAAATAGGGAATTAGGGACATCGCAGCACCGCTGAGCAAGCCCCAACGCCAATGACCGGATGTCGCAAATCTGTGCCACGCCCAGAATGCCCCGAGCGACAGGAACGCGATGCACATGTACGGTCGAGCGAACCGACTGTACAGCAGGAACATGGGCGACAAGGCAAAGTACCAAGCCGTTACCACCGCGCAAGTTGGGCTGATGCACCTCCAGGCCAATGATGCGCCGATCGGGACGATTGCGATTCCGCACAACAACACCGGAGCACGAAGCCCCCACTCGTCCAATCCGATGCTGTTTATCAGCAGTCGGTCCCACAGCGCGAGCGGGATGCAATAGTCCGTCGCGTGATAGTGCGAGTTCAGGTAGGCATAGTCATGTTTAAGAGCCGCCTCAATGGTGTGGTACTCGTCGTCCATGACAATTTGGTCGGCAGCGCCGTCTAGGCGCAGCCAAGCAGCCACGACGCAGGCGAGCGCGACGAGGATGAAGGCGACAGTGTCACGCTTCACGGGCTGCTCGGCCGCGCGGGCGGAGCCAGAATGTGCCAAGGGCGTGTCGGTTTGTGAGACTATCGGCGAGTTCATTATCTGGAGGACTCGGTTTGAGGTTTACGAATCGTCATGCAGTTTAGCGAAAGCGGGACGCCGTGTCACCTAGAACGTGTGGCGTCAGGACCGAGCGTGTCGGATCGCAGCAGTACGGCGGCGTACAGTCACCGTGCGTCTATCCAGGCCCAGGCTGCCACTCCCGACCGCCGCGGCATGGAACTTGCAACAATCAGCAGGCCAACATTAGGTAAGAAACCTATTGAACCGACACCGCACCCCCCCTTACAATGGGCCTCGCGAGCGACAGGCCGGCATGAACCTCGTCCTCATCGTTTTTCATGTAAATCCCGCCGGCACCTCGGTCCGCTCGCATGGGAGGTGCAATCGTGAGTGATGGAACAGAGTCTGCGCTGCTTGGCGGCAGACGCAAGGGCGTGCGCCTAGGCGCCGGCGCGTTTTCGGCCGTGTTGGGCTGGGTTGCGGTTGCTCAGGCGGTGCAGGCGCAGTCCGTGTGGGTCAATCGAACGCCAGGGCCGCATCCGCGCAGCGAGCTTGGCATGGCCTACGACAGCGGGCGCGGTGTAACCGTGGTTTATGGCGGCTGCTGCCCCTATTTCAACGACACCTGGGAGTGGGATGGGGACATGTGGGCGAGGCGCACGACGGGCGGCCCCGGCTCGACACCGGGCATTCGGGCGGACTTTTCGATGGCTTACGACAGCGCGCGCGGGAAGGTGGTCCTGTTCGGGGGCTGGGCTGGATCATCGTTTTTCGGTGACACATGGGAGTGGGACGGCGTGTCATGGTCGCTTCGAGCGACCAGCGGTCCCGGCGCACGAATCGGCCATGAGATGGTCTACGATAGTACCCGACAACGCGTCGTCCTTTTTGGCGGTATCAGTGAACGGGACTATGAGGGCGACACCTGGGAATGGGACGGCACTCAATGGACGTTTCGGTCGTCGAGCGGTCCGCTTGGCCGCGAGGGCCATGCCATGGCGTTCGACAGCGCTCGTGGCGTGACGGTGCTCCATAGTGGCTACCGCGGCCTTTCGGCGTTTGCTGAAACGTGGGAGTGGAACGGCTCAACCTGGATGTTCCGCACTTCATCCGGACCACCCGGACGTTACTACCACACGATGGCCTATGACAGCGCGCGCCAGCGAGTCGTGCTTTATGGCGGTGAAAATGGGCTCATTGAATACGGTGATACATGGGAGTGGAACGGTGCCCAGTGGACGTTGGGCGCGACCACCGGCGCTCCGGTGCGTAGAGACCATGCCATGGTCTATGACGAAAATCGACAGCGCATACTGCTGGTCGGAGGTAACGGAAACGGCAACTACCGGGCCGACGTGCGCGAGTGGGACGGAACAAGCTGGACCCTTCGAATGATCATCAGTCCGGTCCCGCGGTTTTCTCATGGCCAGGCTTACGATCCGCTCAGTCGTGAGACGATCGTCTTCGGAGGTCAATTCGAGAACGGCTTATTCGCGTCCGATACCCTCGGCTGGGACGGTAAGAATTGGAGAAGTCGCGCCGCAAGCGGCCCCAGCGCGAGAATCGGCCACGCCATGGTGCTCGATACGGCGCGCAACCGCATCGTGTTGTTCGGCGGGCTGACCACCAACAGCGGCTACGACCGCGGGACTTGGGCATGGAATGGAAATCAGTGGATATTCCTCAGCAACATCGGCCCCAGCGCGCGGCGCGATCACGCAATGGCCTACGATCCCGTTCGCGACGTCGTCGTTCTGTTCGGTGGATGGGACGGGACGCGCCTCGGGGATACGTGGGAATTGGACGGCGCTACGTGGACGCAGCGAAGCAGCACCGGGCCAAGTCCGCGTTACGGCCACGCGATGGCCTTTGATCATGCCAGCCCGAAGGTGATTCTATTCGGCGGCCAGGACGGTGCCGGTTACAATGGCGCCACGTGGCAGTGGGACGGCACCCAGTGGAAGCAGCGCCCGCCCGCCGGCCCGTCCGCTCGCGCCTATCACGCTATGGCCTCCAACGCGTACGATCGGCGTATCCTGCTGTCCGGCGGTTACAACGGCTCGAACATGAACGACACGTGGGAGTGGAACGGGCGTAAGTGGACGCAGATTGTGGGTTCGGCCCATGGATCTCGTCGCGCGCATGGAATGAGCTACGACCCGGACCGCGGGCAGATCGTGGTGTTCGGCGGCGTGGTCGTCATTACCAACGGCGCCACGTGGCACTACGGACCGCCGGCGGTGTGTCAGAGCGGCGATCTGAATTTCGACGGCGTGGTGGACGAGCTGGACGTGCCGCTGTTCGTGGCGCTTCAATTGGATAGTGCGGGGGTTCATCCGGCGACGTTCTGCTCGGCGGACATGGACGATTCGGGCACGATCGACGGCGACGACATTCAACTTTTCCTGGATCGCCTGCCGCCGTCGTGAACACGATCGAATCCCCGGGCGCCTCGCCGCTTTTGGGCGAGGTCCCGGACGGATCCGAGCCGCAAGCGCCAGCGCGCCGGACTGCCCCATTGTTGGAGCGGCGACCTCGGCGCTTGCGCTTGAGGCTCGGGGCGTGGGCGCCGTCGTGTGCGTAGCGAGTTGGCAGCGCAGTCGTACGTTCTGCTCGGTATCTCATCATCGTGAACCCACCGCTTCGCGGCGGGCCACCCAAATGCGCCTACGCCGTTGCCCGCTGGGCTTCCGTCGCCGCTGCCCGAGACACTCGGCGCGGCATGGGGATGAGCATCGGCACGCGGCGGCGGTATTCGGCGTAGTCGGCGCCGTGGGCTTCGAGCAGGTTGCGCTCCTCGAACTGAATCGCAATCAGGATGTACGCCGTCGCGCCGATCGCGAACAGCAGATGTCCCGCCGTCATCGTCGGCGTCACCCAGAAGGCCGTCAGCCAGCCGACGTACAGCGGATGACGCACGTGGCGGTAGAACACCGGCTGGGCGAACGTCAGGCGCGTATAGGGCCGGCCGCGCAGGTGCAGCCACACCTGCCGCAGGCCGAAGAGGTCGAAGTGGTTGAGCATGAGGGTGGCGACGACGATGATGAGCCAG
Source organism: Planctomycetaceae bacterium (assembly GCA_011525745.1). Lineage (GTDB taxonomy): Bacteria > Planctomycetota > Phycisphaerae > UBA1845 > UTPLA1 > PLA4. The sequence continues at coordinate 14,118 of WYBU01000130.1, forward strand.
CCGCCGGCGAACAGCGCCCACAGGGCGTTGCGCGCCGGGCCGCTTTGCACGTCCCAGACGACGGCGTCGATGGCGCGCCACTGCCAGAACAGCAGGATCATCGCCAGGTTCGAGAAGAGCACGTAGGTGCTGCGCTCGATCGGCTCGGGGACGATTCGCGTCCAGAGGCGCTTGAACGTCGGCCGCGCCATGATGGTGTGTTGCAGGCCGAAGACGGCGAGCAGGCCGAGATTGATCATCAGCGCGGCCGGCCAGGGGGTTCCGACGGCGGAGTCGATCGAGCGCGGCACGGCGATGTTTCCGACGAAACCGATCGCATACAGGTAGACGGCGCCGAACATGAGGTAACAGGTCAGGCCGTAGGCGAAAAACAATACTCTTTTCATCGCAAGCTCCTTTCTGGCGTTCCGCGTCGGTCGATGCGTTGTCGGGCGGCGGCGTGGTCCGCACGGCGGACTCGGCGCGGCGGCGCGGGTGCGGCGTTGTCCGCCGCTCCCTGACGGTCGCGGTTCGGATCAGCCAGCGTCCGCACCCCAGACCCAACGACAGGGCGCGGCGCGCACGGCGGACCCTTCGGGGCCGGGTGGCAACGAGACGCGCACGTGAGCAAACGATTACGCCGCGAAGGCAGGCGCTGCGCGCGTGTTGCACGTTCCAAGTGCGCTGCAGGCAAAGCGCTTAGGAGTCGCGCACAAATAACCAGAACGATTGTCCTGGGTGGTACGGGCATTTTGCCCGTTCCGGACGGGCGGGACGCCCGTACCACCCCTCTGCAATTCATTCACCTTATTTCCGCGCGATGCCTTACTTGGGTGCGCGTCTCGTAGCGCCGCGGCATTGCGTAGGCCGGCCCGTGTCCTATCGGTAATCGCAGCGCGGCCGCGTATCTCACTCAGATGCCCGAACGGCTAGATGATTTGCGCGCCGCGCGGCAGTTTCCAGTTTACTTGTGGTACACCACGGATTAGCGTGTATTCCCACGGGCCAACGTCAGGGTCGTAAACACGCTAATCGGATCGGGGGATCGGCTGATGGTTCCTCCCACGCGCCAACGGCTGATTGAGGCCGCCAACCACCGCTTTTATCGCGACGGCTTTCGCGGCGTCGGGATCGACCAGATTCTCGACGACGTCGGCATAAGCAAGACCGCCTTTTACAAGCATTTCGAGAGTAAGGAAGACCTGGTGCTCGAAGTGCTGCGGCATCACGACCGCTGGTGGCGGGACGCCTTTCGGCGCATGGTGCGGCAGCGCGGGGGCGACACGGCGCTGGGGCAGCTTAAGGCGCTGATGGACGTGGTGGCCGAGGTGATCGAATCGGACGAATACCGCGGTTGCTTTTTCGTCAACGTGTCGATGGAGTTCCCGCTGCCGCATGACCCGGCCCACGTCGCCGCCGCCGAGAGCAAACGCTCCATCGAGGAATTCGTCCGCGATCTGGCGACGCAGGCGGGCGCGGCCGATCCGGCGGCGCTGGCCGAGGATCTGTGCCTGGTGATGGAAGGGGCGTACGTCACGCAGCAGGTCGCCTGCGGCAATCGCACTGCGCGGATCGCGCGACGGATCGGCGAACGGCTGATCGCGGCATACGTGCCCGGCGCGGGCGCGGCCGAGAATTCGATCGGCCGGGCGTGACATTGGGAGCGCGGCGGGGTATCCTGTCGTTCGGACCGGAGCGGCCTGCAAAGCCCCAAACCCAGGTTGCGATTCCTGTTGAGAGCGCGTGCGAGCGAAGAGCGGCCGGCGTATGGTCCGCGCGGCGAGCCGAGTTGAACCGTCGGTTTTTAAGACAACGAAAGGCAGGTTTTACATGGCAGGCAAAGTCAAGCCCATTCCGGAAGGTTTCCGCACCGTGACGCCGCACATGATCATCAGCGGCGCCGGCAAGGCGATCGAGTTCTACAAGAAGGCGTTCGGCGCCGAGGAAATCATGCGCATGCCGGGTCCGGACGGCCAGAGCGTCATGCACGCCGAGATTCGCATCGGCGACTCGGCGATCATGCTGGCGGACGAGTTCCCCGGCGGTGGGTGCGGGGCTTCGCCGACGACGCTGAAAGGCTCGTGCGTGTGCATCCATCTGTACGTCGACAACGCCGACGCGCTGTTCAACCGTGCGGTGGCGGCGGGCGCCAAGCCGACGATGCCGATGACGGACATGTTCTGGGGCGATCGTTACGGCAAGGTGACGGATCCGTTCGGCCATGAATGGTCGATCGCGACGCACCAGCGCGACATGACGCCGGAGGAGATCGGCCAGGCGGCGGCGGCGTTCATGAAGGGCGGCTGCGGCGGCTGAGGCGGGGCGCGGCGGGGGACGGTGCATGGGCGCCGAGTCGTCCACTTTCGCTTGGCGACGCGGGGCTGCGATTCGGATGACTGCTCCGACGATGGTGCGTTTCCAGCCGCTCCCTCACGGTCGCGGTTCGGTTTATTCGCAGCGGCCGTGATACGGTTCATGGGCGGGGATCGTGCTTCGGTGCGTTGTCGTCGTCGGACGGTCGAATCGCATTCCTATCATCGTGACCCCACCGCTGAAGCGGTGGGCCACCCGGCATGGTCTGATCCGAACCGCGACCGTGAGGGCGCGGCGGGGGACGGTGCATGGATGCCGACTCGTCCCGCATTCGCGCGGGCGACGCGGGGCCGCGATTCGGATGACTGCTCCGGCGATGGTGCGCTTCCAGCCGCTCCCTTACGGTCGCGGTTCGGTTCATAGACAGCGGTCGTGATACGGTTCATGGGCGGGGATCGTGGGTCGGTGCGTTGTCGTCGTCGGGCGGTCGACCTGCATTCCTATCATCGTGACCCCACCGCTGAAGCGGCGGGCCACCCGGCATGGTCTGATCCGAACCGCGAACGTGAGGAAGCGGCGGGGGACGGTGCATGGGCGCCGACTCGTCCAGTTTCGCGCGGGCGACGCGGGGCCGCTGCTTCAGAATGCGGCGGGGTTGTCGTCGAGCGCCAGCAGGAACGAAATCAGGTCCGACTGCTGCTGATAGCTGAATCCCGCCGCGGGATCGACGAAGAATTCGTGCCCCGTGCCTTCCACCGAGCCGCGGACCAAGTCGGCGTCCTGCCGATTGGCGGCCACGACCAGTTCCCGCAGTTGCCGGTCGAGCAGGGCGCGCAGCGAATGGCCCGGGTGCGCGGCGACGCCGATCTTGAGCGTGCCCGGCACGCCCAGGCCGGACGGACGAATCACGCGATAGCCGCCGTCGGATGCGATCGCGACGGCATCCACAGCCACCGCCACACCGCCATCGTGCAGATAGGGGGCCTTGAGATAGAGGCCGAGCAGGCCGCTGATCTTGTAGCCGCCGGCGTCGGTGTCGAGTCCGGGCGGCAGCGTAACCGTGTCGGGCGACAGGGGATCGGGCGGCAGCGCGATCAGATTGGGTTGCGGGGGCAGCGGGACCGTTTGATCGAAGCTGGGCAGCATGGCCGGGATCAGATTGCCTTCGAGCACGCGGCGGTTGCGTCCGCGGGCGGCGTTCCCTTTCAGCACGTCGTTGGACAGGATGCGGCCGGTGGTGAAGAACGGCGGCGGATGGCAGCTTGTGCAGTTGGCGGCGGCAAAGACCTCGGCGCCGCGCGTGACCGCGCCGGTTTGCAGCGCCAGCAGGTTTTCCAAAGAACGATTGGGCGGAACGGTGAGGCTGGACTGAAAGGCGGCCAGCGCGTTGATCGCGTACATGAACGGCTCGCCGCCGGGGCTGAAGACCAGGCTATTCAGTGAGAACAGCGTCGGTTTGGGAAACGACGGCAGTCGCACGGCGCGGCTCTGCTCGGCGTCGGGGAATCTCACCGCCAGCCACTCGGACGGTTTCACGTCATCCGAGATGCGGACGGACGGATCGGAGGCGTTCTGTAGCACCATGCCGAGATAGACTTCGGGGTCGAGGCCGGCGACGGCGCGGCTTCCGTTGCTGCCGGGTACGCCGGGCCCGAGCATGTTGACTTCGAACGTGTGAACGGCGTTGCTGAATGCGGCCACGCCGCCGAACGGCCCGATCTGGAAACCTCCGTCCCAGCCCATTCCGCCCTCGCCGAAGACGAACGAGTCGGGGATTTTGGTGACGGCGGTCACGCCGTCGGGCGCGGCCTCGAAACCGCCGCGCGGGATCGTGAGAATGAAGTCGTCGACGGCCCGCTCGAAGGCGACCGGATCGGGAAGCTGCACCGTCGCGCCGTTGCTGTCGATGATGCGGCGGCCGGTGCGCGGGAATCGTGGATCGAAGGGATCGAACTCGCGATGGTTGAGTCGCAGGAAGACCGCGCTGGTGTTCGACGACAGCGCGACGAACAGGCCGATGTTGAGATCAACGTTGGGCGCGCCGGGCACCATCCGGCCGCTGATGGGATCGACGGAGGCATGGCACAGCGAACAACTCACCGTGCCGCCCTCGAAGCCGACGGGAATCAGCTCGCCGGCGGCGACGTCGGCGCCGGTCTCGATGATCGAGCCGGCCGGCCAGACCTTCGAGCCGATGCGCAGGTCGCGCGAGATGATGGTCCAGAGATTGGTTGTGGGCAGCTTGGGCCGCAGGGCGATCGTGGTGAAGAGGTCGCGCAGGAACGAGACGTGGCCGTCGGGGTCCTTGGCGGGATCGAACGAGTCCAGCCCGGCCTGAATGGCGTCCTTTCCGAAAGCGTTGGCGAAGTTGATGAGGCTGCCGAGCGTGAAGGGATCGCCGAGCACCTGTGCGAAGAACTCATCGCGGCCGCGCTGGAGCAGGGCGTCGTCGATGTACACGAGGCCGAGTCGAGCGTAGTGCGCGGGCAGGTCGGGATCGAGGCCGGCGTCTTCGACGATGCGTCGCGCTTCGGCGGGGCTGCGCAGCGTGCCGAAGTGATCGTAGAAGCCCTTCGGCAGCGTGGGCGCCGGCGTCAGCAGCGGCGCGACGGCGGGATTGAGGCTCGGGTCGACGCCCGCGAACGTTCCGCACATGGCGCCGCTGGCGCCGACGGCCAGTGAAGTCATGCACAGCGATACGAGGACGGCGCGACGATCGGCTGATTTGCGCGACGATGAAAGCGGCACTGGGTAGGACATGTGCGACGTTCTCCGTTGCAGAAGCGGCCGTTTCGATGCGAATGCACGGCAACGAGTCGGCTGCTGGATAACGGTCAGAATTCCGCGCCCGGCACGGTGACGATGCTATGGCGAAGGAGGCGGCGGGGCAAGCGTTTTTGGGCGTTCGTACACGACGGCGGTGTCGTTGGCGTGCCGCCCGTGCCAGTCGGTCCTTGAGGCGAACCAACGATCGAACGATGAGTCGCGGCGGACCAGCGCCAGTCGCACGTGGTGCTTTTCGAGAATCGGCTCGATGCGCGCCGGGTTGCGCATGAGGTCGACGTAGTCGCGGAGTCCGGCGTCGGCGAACAGCTCGCAGCGGTCGTCGATGAAGACGCGCGCCTCGGGCGCGTAGCGGATGATGAAACCGCCGTAGCGCATGTCGTTGAACACGTTGGGTCGATCCGGTTGTTCGGCCAGCGCTTCGCGGAGCGGCGCGAGCGATTCGACCGGCCAGTATCGCGGATTCAGGCGCGCCCAGCCTGTTCCCAGCAGCGGCGCGCGAACGTCCAGTGCGTGCAGGCCCAGCGCCAGGAGCACGGGCAGCGCCGCGAGGAATGGCGCGAATCGGGCGGTTCGCGCGGGGGCGTGCATCGTCGGCGTATCGGCAGCGGTTTGCGGCGGGACATGGTCTCGCCACAGCCAGCGCGGCGTGCGCCGCGCCAGGGGCAGGAGTTCGGCCAGGGCGATGGGCGTCATCACGGCGAAGATGGGGCCGTGCCGCACGCGCGAATAGGCCAGAATCGCCCATGCGGCCGGGAGCAGGTGCGTGACGCGCCAGGCGTTTCGCGGCACGGCGAGCAGCGAGACGAGGTACACGGCGAGCAGCGCGCCGATGGTCCAGAATTCGGGGGAGTCGGGCGCGGGCGGTGCGTGCTCGACGATGATCCGCGGCAGCGCGTCCGAGCGCATCAGCGACGTCCAGACGCGCGGCAAGTCGAGGCCGTAGGGATTGATCAGCGGGGTGGCGAGACAGGGCAGAGTGATGGCCCAGACGATGGCGACCGCATGGCCGGGGGAGGGCTGGTTCGTTTTTGGGGCGGTTGGTTCGCACGGGCTACAAGCCCGTGCCACGCGGGCAGAGTCGGACGGCGCGCCGTTTTGCTGATCCGAACCGCGACCGTGAGGGAGCGGCGGCGAGTTTTCCATCGGCGAGGCGTCATTCGCTGACGAATTCGTTCCCGATCGCTGCGGTGAAGTGGGTTCGCACGGGCTACAAGCCCGTGCCACGCGGGCAGAATCGGGCGGCGCGCCGTTTTGCTGATCCGAATCGCGACGGTGAGGGAGCGGCGGCGAGTTTTCCATCGGCGAGGCGTCATTCGCTGGCGAATTCGTTCCCGATCGCTGCGGTGAAGTGGGTTCGCACGGGCTACAAGCCCGTGCCACGCGGTCGAGTATCGTCGCGGCGGGTGCGATCAGCGCGACGATGGACCAGCCCGTGGCCGCCAGCATCAGCGTGGCCAGTCCGCCCAGGGCGCCGCCGTGGCAATTGCTCCACACGATGAAGAGGGGGATCAACAGCACCAGCCGAATCGGTCGCGACCGGCCGCGATCCACGTTGCACAGCATTGCGTACAACGTCGCCGAGAACACGAGCGTCATCAGATGGGGCCGGGCGTGGAAATGGTAGGAGGCCGCCGCGAGCGTCAGTGCCAGAATCAGCGCCGCCGCCGGCCAGGCCAGGCCTGCCTGAATCAGGCGTCGGAACAGCCCCGTGAAGACCAATGCGATGACGGCGGCCGACGCCAGGAGCAACGTGTCGAGTCCGCCGATGCGATACAGCGCCGCCATGGCGCATTCAGCGAGCCACTGTTGCGCGATCCAGCGCTCGTCAAAATGCGTGAACGTGAATTCATCGGTCGTGGGGAAATCCGCGGTTTGGAGGATGCGTTCGCCGACGACGGTATGCCAGAACGTGCCGGGGTCGCGGAGCAGATTGCTACGCCCGGCGAGGAGAAGGACGAGCAGAATGATGACGAAGCATGCAGCCGCGGCGGTTTCGGCGCGCGGCGTGCGACCGGGCGTGTGGTTTGCGGTCGGTGACGGAAGGGGTTTCGTCATTGCGGGTGTCCACGCGGGTCAGCGGTCGCGGTTCGGATCATCGCCGTTGTCGGGCGGTCGATTCGCATTTCTATCATCGTGACCCCACCGCTGAAGCGGTGGGCCACCCGGCGCGCCGCTCTTTCACGGTCGCGGTTCGGATCATCGTCGTTGTCGGGCGGTCGATGCGCATTCCTATCATCGTGACCCCACCGCTGAAGCGGTGGGCCACCCGGTTAACCGCAGCGCTTGCGCTTGCGGCTCGGATCAGGCGGAGCGGTCGGGCGCGGCGGCCCGATCCGGGCGCGAAGTTGTGGAGCGCTCGCGGCGCGCATAGAATATCGGCTTAATTGTTGATTCGTCGCGCGGGCTTTGATGGCCGGCCGGACCCTTCGGCCGCGCGGCACGGCGTCTTCCGAACGCTGCTCCGGACGATCCCCGTTTCGAGCGCGAATCGCAGCATTGAGGAAGTGGTGGTCATGAGCCAGACGATGCCCGGCGCGGCCGGCGTATCCGAACATTTTGAAGACTCAGGCGACCTGCCGTCGATGGATCAGCTATTGTCGCCGCCGTCGATCGACGAAGCGGCCGCTGGGAGCGTCACGCCCATGCCCGAAGTCGTTGCCGATCCGAATCCGACAGAAACCGAGGAGTGGATCGAGTCGCTCGAAGCGGTGGTCGAGCTGGCCGGCTCGGGCCGGGCCGAGTTTCTGCTGGCGCGGCTGACGCACTGGGCGCAGCAGCGCGGCATTTCGCTGCCGTTTTCGGCCAATACGCCTTACGTCAACACGATTCACGTCAACGATCAGCCGCCGTATCCGGGCGATCGCGAGCTGGAGCGGCGGATCAAGAGCTACATTCGCTGGAACGCGATGGCGATGGTGGTGCGGGCCAATCTCAACGCGGCCGGGATCGGCGGACATATTTCGACGTTCGCCTCGGCCGCGACGTTGTTCGAGGTGGGCTTCAATCACTTTTTCCGCGGTGCGAGCGGCGACTTTTCGGGCGATCAGATATTCTTCCAGGGTCACGCCGCTCCCGGCATTTACGCACGCGCGTTTCTCGAAGGACGCATCGGCGCCGGGCAGCTCGCCAACTTCCGGCGCGAGATGGCGGCCGGCGGCGGGCTGTCGTCCTATCCGCATCCGTGGCTGATGCCCGACTTCTGGCAGTTTCCGACGGTTTCGATGGGCCTGGGGCCGCTGAATGCGATTTACCAGGCGCGTTTCAACCGCTATCTGACCGACCGCGGCCTGAAGAACACCGAGGAGTCGCGCGTCTGGGCGTTTCTGGGCGACGGCGAAATGGACGAGCCTGAATCGCTGGGCGCCATCACGCTGGCCTCGCGCGAGGGGCTGGACAATCTCATCTTCGTCATCAACTGCAATCTTCAGCGGCTCGACGGTCCGGTGCGCGGCAACGCCAACGTCATTCAGGAGCTGGAGGCGGCCTTCCGCGGGGCGGGCTGGAACGTCATCAAGGTCATTTGGGGAAGCGACTGGGATCCGCTGCTGGCCGCCGATGACGAGGGGCATCTGATTCGGCAGATGGGCAAGACGGTCGACGGGCAGTGGCAGAAGTACACGGTCGCCGACGGCGCCTATTCGCGCGAGCACTTTTTCGGCGCGCATCCCGCGCTGAAGCGGCTTGTGGCCGGCATGTCCGACGAGCAGATTCGCAAGTTGCGGCTGGGCGGACACGATCCGGCGAAGGTGTATGCGGCGTATCAAGCGGCGGTGGAGCATCACGGCCAGCCGACGGTGATCCTGGCGCGCACGATCAAGGGTTACGGCCTGGGCGAGGCGGGCGAGGGGCGCAACGTCACGCATCAGCAGAAGAAACTGAACGAGGACGAGCTGCGCGAGTTCCGCAACCGCTTCGGCATCCCCATCGCGGATGACAAGCTGTCCGAAGCGCCGTTCTACCGCCCCGACGACGACTCGCCCGAGATGGAGTATCTGCTCGAGCGTCGCCGCGGTCTGGGCGGTCATGTGCCGGCGCGGCGCGTCGCGGCCGAGCCGATTGCCGCGCCGACGCTGTCGGTGTTCCAGGAGTTCCTGGCCGGCAGCGGCGATCGCGAGGTAAGCACGACGATGGCGTTCGTGCGAATGTTGGCGCGGCTGATGGCGGACAAGAAGCTGGGGCGGCAGATCGTGCCGATCGTGCCCGACGAAGCGCGGACGTTCGGACTCGATGCGCTGTTCCGCCAGTACGGCATCTACGCGCACAACGGCCAGCTTTACGAGCCGGTGGATTCGCACCTGCTGCTGTATTACCGCGAGGCCAAGGACGGGCAAATTCTCGAAGAAGGGATCACCGAGGCCGGCTCGATGGGGTCGTTCACGGCGGCCGGTTCGGCCTATGCGACGCACGGCGTCAACACGATTCCGATCTTCATGTTCTATTCGATGTTCGGCTTCCAGCGGATCGGCGACAGCATCTGGGCCGCCGCGGACTGCCGCTGCAAGGGCTTTCTCGTCGGCTGCACGGCGGGGCGCACGACGCTGGCGGGGGAGGGATTGCAGCATCAGGACGGGCACAGTCAGCTTCTCGCGACGACGGTGCCGAACTGCCAGATTTACGATCCGGCGTTTGCGTATGAGACCGCGGTGATCGTGCAGGACGGCATCCGCCGCATGTACGAGGCGCGCGAGGACGTGTTCTATTACCTGACGATCGCGAACGAGCCGTATTTGATGCCGCCGATGCCGGAGGGCGCGGCGGAGGGGATTCTCAAGGGGTTGTACCGATTCCGCGCGGCGCCTCAATCGAGCGCCGACGTGCCGCGCGTGCATCTGTTCGGCAGCGGCGCGATCGCCAACGAGGCGTTGCGGGCGGCCGACATTCTGGCCGATCGCTACAAGGTCGCCGCCGACGTCTGGAGCGTGACGAGCTACAGCCAGCTTCGCCGCGAGGCGCTGGCGGTGGAGCGCTGGAACATGCTGCATCCCAAGGACACGCCGCGCGTGCCCTACGTGACGCGCATGCTGGCCGATGCGCCGTGGCCGGTCGTGGCGGCGGCGGATTACATGAAGACCGTGCCGGATCAGATCGCGCGATGGGTTCCGGGCGGGCTGTACCCGCTGGGCACGGACGGTTTCGGTCGCAGCGAAGCGCGGGCCGAGTTGCGGCGGCACTTCGAGATCGACGCGGCGAGCATCGTGCTGGCGGCGTTGTCGCGGCTGGCGCAGCAGGGCCGCTTCGACCGCAAGCGGCTGGTCAAGGCGATGGCCGAGCTGGGCATCGACCCGGACAAGGTCGATCCGGCCGTGGCGTGAGCGGTTGTTCATGTCGCGGGGGTTGCAATGGGTCCCACCGAAGCCTTCGCCATCCTGACCGAGACGCTTCGCCGCGCCGTCGCGGAGCGCCCCGAAGCGCGCGAGGCGCTGCGCGCCCTGGCCGCCTGGCTGAATGAGCTTCTGGCCGAATCGGACCGCGCCGCTTCCTCCGCATCGCCGCCGCACGACGCCGCCGCATCGCCGCCGCCGTCGCCGCGCGGCATCGCGCAACTGAAGCTGGGCGACGCCCAACAAACCGTTCCGATCTGGGGTCTGGAAGGCGCTGCGCCGTCGGGACCGGGCGGCGCGCTGGCGGAGCGAGCGGCGCATGAAGAGCGGCGGGCGGTGGCGGTCGCGCGCGAACGCGCGCCCGAGCCTGATTTGCCGCGCCTGATTCAGCGCTGCCGGCTGAAAGCCGAGGCGTGCCGCTGGGCGGTCAAGCGGCAGCAGCGATTGCGCGAGGACGCCGACTTTCAGACGGTCATCCGTCCCAGCGATGCGGCCCTGTTCGATCGTGCTCGCGAGCTGGGCGCGTGCTATCTGTGGATGCTCGATCCGGAGCAGACGCCGGCCGACGAGCGCGCGCTGGAAGAGTTGGCGCCGTGCTTCGACAACCTGGCCGACGCGCTGGAACTGGCTCAGTCGCTGCTCAACAGCGACACCGACGCGGATGCTTTTCGCGAGGAGGCCTACGCGCTGTTGGCCGAGGCGCAGTCGGCGGTCCGCGCCGGGACGAATCGCGCCATCACGGGCTGGGTCGATCAGGAGCAGGACGCCGCATTCGGCTGGCTGCGGCGACGCACCTTCGAGGACCACGTCTATGTGCCGCGCTACATGAAAGTGGCCGACGCGGCCGAGCCGGCCGAGTCGCTGAGCCTGTCCGAGCGGCTGGGGGAAATCCGCCGCCGAATCGAGTCGTCGCGTGCGGCGCGGCGCGGACGGCGCGAACTGCTGAACAAGGCGCGCTATCACGCGCGCAAACTGGGTCGCGATCCAGCGGCCGATGAGGCCGACGCTGACTGGCGCACGCTGGTTCGCTGCGTCGAGGAGCTGATCGAGGGCGGGGCCAAGCCGTCGGACCGCGACATCCGCGAGATTCTCGCGCCGCTGGCCGACGACATTCCCGAGACCTTCGTCGGCGGATCGGTCATACCGCTCGTGCTGCGCGAGATCGACCGCTACCTGGCCTCGCGCGAGAGCGAAGCCGCGCCGCAGCCCGATCGCGCGACGGCCGCACCGGAGGTGCGTCAGGCGGCGGAACTGCTGCGGGGGCGGCACGTGGCGCTGATCGGCGGCGACTGCCGGCCGCACGCCAAGCGGGCGATGGAGCGGCAGCTCGAGCTGGCGGAGTTGCGCTGGCTGGAGAGCCGGCCGCACCAGACGCTGGCGGACTTTGAACCGGATATCGCCCGTCCCGAATGTGCGCTGGTGCTGCTGGCCATCCGCTGGTCGAGCCACAGTTTCGGCGAGGTGCGGAGCTTCTGTGCGCGCTACGGCAAGCCGCTGGTGCGCCTGCCGGGCGGCTACAACCCGACGCAGGTGGCGGCGCAGATTCTGGCACAGGCGAGCGATCGTCTGGCGCCGGAGCAGGTCGCGTAGGCGGCAGGGGCGAGTGTCGTGGAGGCCATGAGCCGCGGGGGCGGCGGGTCAAGGAGCGCGCCTCCACCTCGTCCGTGCCGCCCATTCGGTCCATGCTATCCAGCGGCACGCGGGCGCGCGGTGTTGATGGAGAACTGAATGCCGGCCGAAAGCCAATATCTGACTGCTGATCGCTGACGGCTCACTTCTGTGCGATGCAATACAAATTCCCCGAACTGCGCACGAAGATTTGCGACCCCGCCACCGCCATGGACGCGATCGTGTACTCGTCGTCCAGTTGATTCGTCGCCAGCACCTTGAATTCCGGACCCGCCGCCAGCACGGTTGTCGTCGCGCCTTCGTTCGTCACGTAGAGCTTTTGGTCGGCCAGCACGGGCGATGAGCTGACGGTGCCGACCGCGGTGCGCTGCGGTCCCCACACCGCGTTGCCGGTCTTCGCATCCAGACAGGTGGTGATGCCACGATCGTCGACCAGATAGACGTGCCTCCCGTCGCAGACCGGCGTGGGAACGTCCGGCCCGTTCTTCGATTCGTACTTCCACGCCACGTGCGTCGAGGTCACGTCACCGCTTCCGCCCGCCCGCAACGCCAGCAGCGGCCGGACGCGACTGCCGGCAAGAATCAGGTCGCCGATAGCCACGGGCGAATTGACGATGCGATAGTTGCCCTGGTCGTCGGGGTTCAGCCCGCCGGCACGCCACAGTTCGCTTCCGTCGGACGGATTGTGAGCCGTGACCCAGTTGGCGCCGCTGACAATGATCTCGACGCGGTCGCCCTTTTTCGCGACGGTCGGGGTGGTGTAGGCGTCGGGACACTCGCGCGTCGCGTCGGTTTTTCGCTCGACGCGCCACAGCACGCGCCCGCCGGCGGCGTCGAAGGCGATGACGTAGGAGGGGTTCTGCGTGGTCGCGCCGTGCAGCACTTCGACGATCAGCTTACCGTCGTAGAGCAGCGGCGACGAGGCGTAGCCCCAGTAGAGACCGAAGTCGCCGTGCTGCTTCTGAAGCTCGTAGCGCCAGACCGGTTTGCCGTCCATGTCGAACGCGGACACGACGCCGGTGCCGGTCACGGCCCAGACGTGCCTGCCATCCGTCACCGCCGACGGCGAGGCCATGTTCTGCTTGCCGTAGAGCACATTTCCGTCGCCCAGTTCGCGCTGCCAGAGTTGCTTGCCGTCCTTTCTTGAAAAGCACAGCAGCAGCAACCGAGGCCCGCCGGGATCGGCGCGGCCCGCCCGCGGCAGGCGGCGACCGACGGCGGCATCGGCCTGGGCGTCGGGCTTTTTCGACGGCGAGGTGACGAAGACGCGATCGCCCCAGACGATCGGCGTGGCGCCGCCCCAGCCGGGCAGGGGCGTTTTCCATGCGATGTTTTTTGTCTCGCTCCACGTCAGCGGCAGGTTCCGCGCCGGGCTGACGCCGTTGCGATGCGGACCGCGCCATTGCGGCCAGTGATCGGCGGCGTCGAGCGGCTGGCCCGATGCGGCGGGGGCCGTTACGAGTATCGTCCAGACGATCAAAGAGACCGCGCAGAGGTTTCGCGAGAGGGTCATTTTCAGGCTCCGGTAAAGGCGCAAGCGGCCCGACGGGAGTCGAGTGTACACCGTGCCGCGTCGCTTCGTTAAGTGTCGCGCACTAATACGACAGCGCTATTGTTGCTCAAGTTTTTTGGGGTGTCGAGCCGATGGGTCCTTGGAAGGCAATGTTGGGAGCGCGCTCTCCTGAAGCCAAAATCAGGAGACCCTGTCATGACTGCGGATC
>WYBU01000131.1 GCA_011525745.1 Planctomycetaceae bacterium
GATCCGCAGTCATGACAGGGTCTCCTGATTTTGGCTTCAGGAGAGCGCGCTCCCAACATTGCCTTCCAAGGACCCATCGGCTCGACACCCCAAAAAACTTGAGCAACAATAGCGCTGTCGTATTAGACTGTCGGACATGGGCCAGGTCATGCCGCCGCCGAAGGCGCGATTGATTTGCGGCATACTCGCCATCGACGAGGTCGCATTGGGCCGTGCCGTTGATGCGCTGGCGGCGATGTTCGGCCACATCGAACAGGCCGGCCCCATCTGGCCGTTCAGCGCCACCGACTACTACGCCGATGAAATGGGAGATCATCTGTTGCGGCGTTTCGTTTCATTCGCGGGAGATTTTTCGCAGGAGCGGCTGCCGGCCGTCAAGCGGGCTACGAACGAGCTTGAATCGCGTTTGTGCGCTGAACTGGGCCGTCCGCCGCAGCGCCGACCTGTGAATCTCGATCCCGGTTACATCGAGCTGTCGCGGCTCGTGCTGGCGACGACGAAGGACCACGGGCATCGCATCTACCTGGGCGAGGGTATTTACGCCGAAGTCACGTTGCGGTACTTCCGCCGCCGATGGACGGCTTGGCCGTGGACCTATCCCGACTACGCCGCGTCGACGTATCACGAGTTCTTCGACACGGTGCGCCGCGGCCTGAAGCGGGCACAGGGAGAGCAGGTGGGACACGCTTCAACGTGAAGCTCCGCGTGTCCGGCGCTTCGCGTCCGGCGCCCGCGCGGATGGCAATCCACAAATCGTCATTCCCGCGCAGGCGGGAACGCAACGGTAATCGCGCCCACTTCCCCCGCCCGAGCGAGGCCGAATCCCGTTTATCGGGTCGGGGCGCGCCGTGCGTGCCTCGGCGATTGTGTTTGGAGCTTGGACAGGGAACCGCTCCGTGGCAAATCGCAAACGCGTGTCCCTCGCCTTGCACCCATGTCCCGCGACGATCATCCCGCGTTAACATCCTCTCGACATGAAGGACACACATCTGTTCGTGGCCCTGACTTGCGTGGCCGTCGCGTGCCTGCTCAGCGCCGCGGCGACGCGCGTTGTGCGCGCCTGGGCCATCCGGCGCGGCGTGGTCGACCTGCCCGGCGGCCACAAGACGCACCATCGTCCCGTGGCCCTGCTCGGTGGAATCGCCATCGTCACGGCCGTGCTGCTGCCCATGCTGGCCGCGATCGTGGCCGCGCGCGTTCTCCAGACGATCGGGGCCGACTGGCTGCCCGCGTCACTCAGCGTCCACCTGCCCGGAATCAGCGCCAAGACATGGGTCGGTCTGGCGGTGATCGGGGGCGGCTGTGTGCTGCATGTGCTCGGTTTGCTGGATGATGTCCGCCCCCTCGGCGCGATGCCGAAGCTGCTGGTGCAGGTGGTCGTCGCCGTATTCGTCGTCACCGGCTTCGACGTGCGCCTGCTGACTGTCGCCGGTCCGACCGCATCGACGATTCTCTCCGTGTTGTGGATCGTCACGCTGACCAACGCGTTCAACTTCCTCGACAACATGGACGGCCTGGCCTCGGGCGTGGCCCTGATCGCCACGAGCGTCTTCGCCGCGACCGCCATGCAGGCCGGGCAGCTTTTCGTACCGGCCTGCTGCTGGTTGCTGGTCGGCGCGCTGCTGGGATTCCTGCCTTACAACTACCATCCGGCCTCGATTTTTCTCGGCGACGCCGGCAGCCTGGTGGTCGGGTATCTGGTGGCCGTGTTGACGATACTGACGAATTTCGCCGATCCGACATACGGCCAGCGGCCGGCGGGGGTGCTGGCGCCGCTGGTTGTGATGGCGGTCCCGCTGTACGACACCGCCAGCGTGTTCTTCCTGCGCTGGCGCGCCGGGCACAGCGTGTGGCGGGCCGACCGGCGTCATTTTTCGCATCGGCTTCAGAACCGCGGACTGAGCGTGCGCGAGTCGGTCGGCGTCATCTGGCTGGCGACGGCGATCACGTCGTTCCCCGCCGTGTTGCTGCCGACGGCGACGTGGCCGCTGGCGATCGGGATCGTCTGTCAGACCGCCGCCGTCGTCGTGCTGGTCGCGTACCTGGAAAAGGGCGGCCCTTCGCGCGTTTAGGGATCGCGCGGGTTTCGCCACACGATTGGGCATGTGTGGCGCCGTCGGGCCTTTGCACTCGACAGGCCCGGCGACTCTGAGAAACGTGACTGGCGAGGGCTTGGCCGTGTCGACGCCCCGCGTGGAACGGACTTGTAGCCCATGGCGCGCTCTGCCCCGCGCGAGAGCGACTATTGTTTCAGGTCGGTTCTGAACGCGCTCGCCTGTGACACCAGGCCCGCGCCGAACGACGGCCGGAGTGCTTCATGACGCGGTCGCCTTCCAGCACGCGAGACTTGCCGCACGTCCGCACGGGTCGGTTTGGCGCCGTCGAAGCCGTTGTTCTGGCGTTCCTCCTCGCGCTGATTCCCCTGCGCGCCATGATGAACGAGACGCACACGCTGGAAATCGCCGCCATCAATCGAGCTTTGGATGCGCCGCCGTCGCCGATGACCGGCACGACGCTTGTGCTAACGGCGATGATTGTCCTGTGCGCCGTTCTGATCGGCCGTACGCGCCTCGCGTCGGGCGGCCCGCGCTTCCGGGCGACCGGCGGCGAAGCGGGGGCCATTCTGATCCTGTTCGCCGGAAGCGTTTCGGCGTATTTCGCCGGCCAGAAGCGCATCGCGATCAACGGCGTCGCTGATTTCGTCGGCCTGCTTGTTTACTTCGCGACGTTGCGCCAGGTGCTGACGCGACCGGTGCACCTGAGACTCCTGCTCTCCGTTGTGCTGGCGACCGGCGTGCTCGTTGCCGGCAAGTGTCTGATGCAGGTGTGGTACGAATTTCCAGAAACACTCAACTTCTATCTTGAACAATCGGCGCGGAACGCCGATGCGGACGTGTTTCAGGGCGACGCCGGCAAGCGCTACGACTTCGAGCAGCGCCTCAAATCTCAGGCCGCGACCGCCTTCTTCGCTCATTCCAACGTGGCCGGGACATACCTGGCCACGATCGCCGTCGTCGCGATGACCCTGGCGCTGGCGCGCCGCCGCGCGGCGACCGAACTCGGTCACGCGACGCGATCGCTGAACCGGTCTGCGCCCTGCATCGTCCTGCTGTTGGTGGCAGCGCTCGCCATCGCCGTCCTGCCCCTGACTCAGAGCAACGGCGCGCTGCTCGCCCTGGCCGCCGGCGCGGCGCTCTGGCTGCTTTGGCGCTTCGCGGGCGAGTGGGCCGTTCGCCATCGACGCCGCGCGCTGGCCGCGTTCTGGTCGCTGGCTGTCGCCGTCGTTCTGCTGACGGCTGCGTACGGAGTCGTCACCGGCGGCTTGCCCGGACGGTCCATGCTGTTTCGCTGGTTCTACTGGCGCGGCGCGGCGGCCATGATGCAATCGCAGGGAGCCTGGGGCATCGGCGCGGAGAACTTCGGCCGGCTGTTCACTCGATACAAGCCGCTGGAATGCCCCGAGGATGTCAACGATCCGCATAGCTGGCCAGTGCGCGCGGCCGTCGAATGGGGCTGGATGGGGCTGCTCGGCTTCATCGTCCTGTGGATCGGCATATCGGTTCGGCTAACGCGGCGCAGCGCATCGCCGGCCCGCGCGAGTACGCGTCAAATAGCCGATAGGACGGTTGACGTCGGCGGCGAAACGGCGTTCGCGGCCTCTATGTTTCGCTGGCTCGCCGGCGTTCTTGGAACGGCAGTCGGCGCGTACGGCATCATTCACATCGACGCGTTGCGAAATCCGAATCACACGATTTACCTCGTCACCAGCATGGTCGAGATCGGCGTCGCCTGGGCGGTGGCGTTCGCGCTGATTTCCGTCGAGCGGCGCGAGGTCGCGTTCATTCTCGACACGCCGCTGGCCGGCCTGAAACCGGGGCTGACGATCGCCGCCATCGTGTTCCTGCTTCATGCATCGATCGACCTGGCGCTGTTCTGGCCCGGCCCCGCGACGTTGCTGTTCGCCTTGCTCGCGGCGGCGCTGGCGTCGGATACTGAGCGGCCGCCTGCCTTGCCTGATGCGAAACCGGCGATGTTGGGGGCACGCATCCGCCCACCGGCCCGCGGGCTTGCCCTCGCCTGCGGCATCGTCGGGACCGCGCTGGTCGGCGTGTTCGTCGCCCAGTGCGTGCGCCCGCAGGTACGCGCCGGCCGGTCGCTCGAGGAAGCGCGGCGCATTCCCGCCGGATCAACCTGGAGCGACTTCGAGTCCGGCGGAATGCTGGCGGCCTATGGGCGCGCCATCGACGCCGATCCGCTCGACTCGGCCGCCGTACTCGATCTGCTGGACGAAGTCACGGGCGATAATTCACGATTGCTGGAATCGGGGGCAATCTGCGATCGGGCCTTGGGCTGGATTGAACAGTTGCGCCGCCGCGACCCGTTCAACGCCGCTGTCCACGGCCACGCGGCCCGAATCCACCTGGCGCGATTCGCCCACACGCGAAACGTCGACGACCTGGCCGCCGCGGCCGCCGAGATGAACCTGGCGGTCGAGGCCTATCCCACGTCTCCGCAGCGACGGCTTGCCTACGCCCAGGTGCTGGCGGAGCTGGCCCGCGAGAAAAACGACGCAATGGCCGCTCAACGCGCCGCCAACGAATTGTGGCGCGCCCTGTGGCTCGACGAAAGCCGCATCTACGTTTCCCCGCCGCATCACTTCACCGAGGAGCAGAAAGCGCACATTCGCGTCGAAATGGAGCGACTGGGCGGAGCATCGGAACGACAGAGCGCATCGCCAACCGGTAGAATGCCGCCGTGAACCTCGTCATCCGAAACATCGGCCAGCTTCTCGTCGTGCCCCCCGGACCTGTGTCCGGCGAAACTATGAGAACCGTGCCGCGCATCGAGGGCGCTTCGCTCGTGGCGCGCGACGGTCGAATCGCCTGGTTCGGCCCTGCTGACGATGCGCCGACGATCGACGGCGAGACGACCGTGCTCGACGCGCGTGGCGGCTGCGTGCTGCCGGGCCTGATCGACTGCCACACGCACGCGGTGTTTGCCGGCACGCGCGAGCGCGAGTGGGTGTGGAAAATCGAGGGCAAATCTTATCTCGAAATCCTCGAAGCCGGCGGAGGCATTCACACCACCGTCGCGGCCGTGAGGGCGGCAACGCTCGACGAGCTGGTTGCTGCCGCGCGTCCGCGCCTGTCGCGGATGCTGGCCAACGGCGTCACGACGGCCGAGATCAAGTCGGGCTACGGACTGACCGTCGATGATGAACTCAAAATGTTGCGCGCCGTGCGGCGCCTCAGCGTCGAACAACCGATTGAGCTGGTCGGCACATGGCTGGCCGCACACGCCATTCCGGCCGAATACCGCGGCCGGCCGGGCGACTATGTCGACGCGATCACGCAGGACGGCGTCCTCGAGACGATTCGCCGCGAGCGCCTGGCCGAGTTCGCCGACGTGTTTTGCGAGCGCGGAGCGTTCGACCTGCCACAGGCCGAGCGCTACCTCGCCGCGTGCGCGCGATTCGGCTTACGCGCCAAGGTCCACGCCGATCAACTCACCCGGATGGGCGCCTCGGCGCTGGCGGCGAGGCTCGGCGCGGTCTCCGCCGATCACCTCGAGTGCATCGACGACGCCGGCATAGACGCGTTGAAATCGGCTGGCACGGTTCCCGTACTGCTGCCGGGCTGCTCCCTGTTTCTCAACTCGCGCCCGGCCGATGCGCGGCGACTGATCCGGGCGGGCCTGCCCGTAGCGGTCGCGACCGACGTAAATCCCGGTTCGTGCTTGATCGAATCGCTGCCGCTGGTCATGTCGCTGGCCTGTACGCTGTTGCGCATGACGCCCGTCGAAGCGGCCGTCGCCTGCACGGCCAACGCGGCGGCCGCGATCGACCGGGCCGATCGGCTGGGTGCGATGGCGGAGGGCTTCGCGGCCGACCTGATCGTGTTGGATGTTCCCTGTATCGAACGAATGTGCTACGAGGTCGGGCGTCCGTGCGTCCGCGTGATCGTCAAGGCCGGTCAGGTCGTCCACGAACGCGTTGACTGAACCGCGCCGGCCGAGTGTGAAGAATCGTGGAATGGCCGGCGATCGGCAGGTGATAGGCGAACACATACCCGTGAGCGGCTCGACACGCAAGCTCTCGACGTCCGTCGCAACACATTGACTGACAAAAGGTAGGAGGCGGGGGGCGGTCGAGGCGCGGCGGCGGTGCGAGGTTGTCCGCGCCTGCTGCCGGTGCTGCCGGTGCTGCCGGTGATGCCGGTGATTCCAAATCCGCCCTTCCCCGTTGCAGACGGGAAGAGCCTCATTTACACTCGTTCATCGCGCAGTCAACGATGGTCTCCGGCGTTCATCGAAGCAGCGGGGGAGAAGGGGCGGTCCGCGGCGCCGGCGCCAGGAGTATCGCCAGATGTTCAGTATCATTCCGCGTGACACCGGTTTCTTCGACCTGATGGAGCGCAGCGCGGCTGTCGTGGTGCGCGCCGCACAAGCCTACGCCGCGCTGACCCACCACTACGAACGGCGCGATCAATACGTGGCCGAGATTCGCCAGGCCGAACGCGACGGCGACCAGGTCACACACGACACGCTGATAAAGCTCGACACGACGTTCATCACACCCTTCGATCGCGAGGACATCCACAACCTGATGAAGATGATGGACGACGTGATCGACGAAATCGACGCCGCGTCCAAGCGCCTCACGCTTTATCAGATCCCCGCGGCGTCCGATTGGCTCGTCCGCCAGACCGACGTGCTGCTCGAGTCGAGCAAGCTGGTCGCCGACGCGGTGCGCACCCTGCGGGACATCAAGCACATCAACGGCCTCCAGCAGACGCTCGTGCGGATTCACGAACTGGAGAACATCGGCGACGAGACCAATCACGCAGCCGTCGCCGCGCTGCTGAACAACTCCACCGACGCCATCTTCGCGATCAAGTGGAAGGAAATTCACGATCTGACCGAGCGGGCGATCGACCGCTGCGAGGACATCGCCGACACGATTCAGGCGATCGTGCTGAAGAACACCTGATATCCGGCCCGCATGATCACCTACGTCTTCATCATCGTCGCGATCGCGTTGATCTTCGACTTCGCGAACGGCATGAACGACGCGGCCAACTCCATCGCCACGGTGGTCGCGACGCGCGTTCTGTCGCCGCGGCTCGCCGTGCTCTGGGCGGCCTTCTTCAATTTCGTCGCCGCCTTCTTCTTCGAAACCCACGTGGCCCGAACGATCGGCAAAGGAATCGTCCAACCGCATGTCGCCGACCCGCACCTCGTTTTGTGTACGCTGCTGGCCGCCATCACTTGGACGTTTTTCTGCACTTGGCGCGGCCTGCCCATCAGCGTGTCGCATTCGCTGATCGGCGCACTGGCCGGAACCGGGCTTGTCAAAGCGGGCGCCGACGCACTGGTCTGGAAGGGCATCGGCAAAGTGGCGTTGTTCATCGTCCTGTCGCCCATCATCGGCCTGATACTAGGCTCGGCGCTGATGGTCGCAACCGCATGGATTTGCCGTTACCGGCATCCCCGCAAAGTCGATGGCGTCTTTCGCGTATTGCAGCTCCTGTCCGCCGCTGTTTATAGCCTCAGCCACGGGCTGAACGACGCACAGAAGACGATGGGTATCATCGTCGTGCTGTTGGTCAGCGTGCCGTCGCTCGCGGCCTATGCCGTGCATTCCGGCAGCCCGCATGCCGACGATTTCGAAATCGCCTTGTGGATCATTCTGAGTTGCCACTTCATGATCGCGGTCGGCACGTACGTCGGCGGCTGGAAAGTCATTCGTACGCTGGGTCACAAGGTCACGAAGCTGCAACCGGTCGGCGGCTTTTGCGCTGAAACGGCCGGCGGGGCGACGATCATCGCCCTGTCGCAGTTGGGCGTGCCGGTGAGCACCACGCACACGATCACCGGCGCCATATTCGGCGTGGGTGTGACGCACCGGCTTTCGGCCGTGAAGTGGGTCGTCGGGTATCGAATCGTCTGGGCCTGGATTCTGACGCTGCCCGCCGCAGGTGGCATGGGCGCATTGTTCTTCTGGCTATTGTCGATGATCGTCGGTCCCTGGGATCTGCCCACCGAACCGTAGGGTCCGCCGGGCGGACCGATCCGAACCGAGCCGCGACCGTAAAGGTGCGGCGAGCGGCCCCGTGACAAGCACAAGCCCGCCCGCTTACGTCTGCTCGCATCCCTCGCCGTTCCGCGATTCGACGAATGGATCGTACACCAGCTCGATCTGAAAGAACCGCGACGGATCAACTTGCACGTGTCGCGCCGCCAGATCATCCAGCGCCGGCTGAATCGCGTGGCGCACGCACGCGAGATGTTGCGAAATGTCCAGCCCCATGAAGACATCCGGCAGCCCGTTGAACAGCTCCGCCGCGGACACAAAGACCTGCCGCACCCCGACCGCCCGACCGCGACGCATCAACTCCAGCGTCACGGCCGTCTGGATCAGCGCGCGATAAAACCGCTCGCGCCGCCGATCGAGCGTGCCGTTCCAGGCGTCTTCCCACGTCTCGTGCGCCTCGAAGAAATCGCCCGCGTTGAACAGGCGGATGCCCTCGTAGTAGATGCGACGCTCATCGGCGAGCGTGAAGTCATGCGGCGGCGGCGTCATCGAGGCTCATCATACGCCGCAACCGCCACGCTTTCCGTTGCGGTTCTCGGTCGTTCTCGATCCGCTAGAACACGCCGGTGTCGTCCAACCTGTAACCATCGAGTGTCAGAAACGTCAGCTCATCGGTCGCCAGGTCGACGCGAGCCACCGTGCGCGTTCGCGCCCGGTGAAGCGCTCCGGGATTGATCGCCCGCAGCCGGCCGATGCGGCGGTCGCTGTAAACATGCGTATGGCCGAAAAACAGATAATCCAGCTCGGGATCGTTCAGCAGCGCGCGAAACGCGCGCTCGTGACCGTGAGCGACACCAATGCGCCGCCCGCCTAGCTCCAGGCGCAGCGGCGCTTCCGGCCATTCGAGGCCCAGAGTGCGAACGTAGTCACGCCACGAAGCGTCAGGCGTGTCGCAGTTGCCGAATACGAAACAGGCCCGATGTCCCGCAAGCTGATCGAGCACGGCCGGCGAACAGATGTCGCCGCAGTGGATCAGGAACTCCGCTCCGTGCGTTTCCAGCACCGCAACCGCCCGAGCCGTCGCCGCCGCGTCGCCGTGACTGTCCGAGAGCACGCCGAGGACCATGGTCATTAATGTATGCCCTGCGCCGGATTCGCGAAACCGGCGCCATACTTCGTTGTAGCACGTAGGGTGGGTCGTACTCGACCCACCGCTCCTGGATACACCGATCCCGTTGACATACGCTGACCGCCATGCCCGAGCGAAGCCGAGGCGTTCGTGGGCGCATGATCGCACGTAGGGTGGGTCGTACTCGACCCACCACCTCCCATCGCGCAACTCCCGCGCACAACAAAAAATGGTGGGTTGAGTACAACCCACCCTACGCCGCTGCGCCGGATTCGCGAAACCGGCGCCATACTTCGTTGTAGCCCCAGTTGACCCGCCAAGTTATCGCGCGCTAAATGTTCCGCTCCGTCGGCCGCGGCAGGGTCCCCATCGACCTGCCCGGTACGGCGAGGTCATGGAGTCATGCATGAACGGCCGAGCCGACATCTTGAATCGCGCCCAATCGTACCAGGCCGACATGGTTTCGCTGCTGCGCCAACTCGTGGCCATCCCCGGCGAAAGCGGCACGGAAGGCCCCGTCATCGACCGCATCCGGCGCGAGCTTGAAGCGAGCGGCGTTTTCGACCATGTGTGGATGGATCCCTTCGGCAACCTGTTCGCACGACTGGGCGACGGCCCGCGCCTCATCGCCATCGACGCCCACGTCGACACCGTCGGCGTCGGCGATCGCGCCGCCTGGAAGCACGATCCCTATCAGGGCAAGGTCCACAATGGCGTCGTCTATGGCCGCGGCGCGGGCGACCAGCGCGGCGCGGTGCCCGCCATGATCTACGCCGCTCGCATCATCCGCGACCTGGGCCTGCAACGGCCCGAGTGGTCGTTGCTCCTGACGTTCACCGTTTGCGAAGAAGACTGCGACGGTTTGTGCTGGCAGTACATCGTGAAGGAGGACGGCATCCGTCCGGAATGCGTCGTCATTACCGATTCCACCAACTGCCGCGTTCTTCGCGGTCAGCGCGGGAGAATGGAGATCGGCGTTACCGTCCACGGCCGGTCGTGCCACGGCTCGATGCCGCACAAGGGCGACAACGCCGTGTACAAGATCGCCCGTGTCATCCGCGAAATCGAAAACCTGAATCCGCGGCTGAAAAAGGACCGGTTCCTGGGAAACGGGACAATTACGGTCACCTATGTGGACTGCAAAACCCCCAGTCTGTGCGCCGTTCCCGACCGCGCCTACATTCACCTCGATCGGCGGCTGACCTTCGGCGAGACGAAAGCGTTGGCGCTGCGCGAAGTCATGGGAGCCGTGAAGAAGGCCGGCGTAACGGGCGATGTGCGTGTGGTGAAGTACGCCCGGCCGACGCATACCGGTCTGGTCTACGAAACCGAGAACTTCTTCCCCACGTGGTGCGAGCCGGAGGACGCCCTGCAGGTCCGCGCCGCGGCCGACGTGTATCGGATGCTTTTCCGCACGAAACCGAAGATCGGCCGCTGGACCTTCAGCACCAACGGCGTATCGATTGCCGGCATGTTCGGCATCCCCTGCGTCGGCTTCGGCCCGGCGTCCGAGGACGTCGCGCACACGGTGAACGACAGCGTCCCCATCGAGCACCTCGTGAAATGCGCGGCGTTCTACGCGGCGTTCCCCAACGCCTATTGCGGCGGCCCGTTGGCCGGCGGCAGTCGCCGGGGCAGGGTACGTTGAGCGCGGCGTCCCGATTCGGCCGGCACGAAGCGCCGCGTTTACGACCGATCGCGCCCCGACGACTTCAGCGCAATCCCGCACTTTTCCAGGTTCTGCCGCAACTCTTTGTTCGCTTGTGCGGCGGCTCGCAGTGCCTCCACGCACGCTTCGAGCGATTGGAACAGCCGCATCGGCTTGCGCGGCTTGTTGCGCGTCAGTACGTACTGCGCCAGAAGCGGAAACGTCAGCGATGCGCAGGAATAGACGACGACGTTGTTGATCGTGGCGTCCTTGATCTTGCCCCAGCTTCGCGCCTCCTGTGGCGTCGCTCCGGACAGTCCGCCCCAGTGCGGCGCGTCGGTCGTAAGCTGGATGAAATAGTCGTGCCCGCCCTTGCTCGGATCCATCAGAATCTGATGCAGCGTCGGCTGCGTCTGCAAATAAAAATTCTTCGGCGATCCGCCGCCGACCTCGACCACGCCGTTGCGCGTCGCCGCCCGCACCAGCGCCGCCGTCTCGATTACGTCCAGCATCGGATTGAGCTGCACCGTCCGACCGAACAATTGCGGCATGATCAGATTCATCCCGATCGACGAATCTCCCGGCGACGACGTATAGATCGGAACGTCATACTCCGCCGCCGTTGCAACCAGCGACTTTTCGGGATGCGGCGCGTGCTCGCGCACGGCGCGTCCCAGCGCATGATGCAGCGTCGCCG
Organism: Planctomycetaceae bacterium; assembly: GCA_011525745.1. GTDB lineage: Bacteria > Planctomycetota > Phycisphaerae > UBA1845 > UTPLA1 > PLA4. The sequence continues at coordinate 11,507 of WYBU01000131.1, forward strand.
TCGAAAACGGCTTGTCGAAGTCGAAATCCCGCAACAGCTTCAGAATCCAGTTGTCCGTCTCCATCAGCGTCTCGCGCTCGCCGATGAAAACGTCATAGATGCGTGCAATCCCCGCCTCGGCCAGTTCGTTGTCGTCGACCGCGAAGCTGCCCTGGTACATCGGCGCGTCGATCGCCCGGTGCAGATCGTGATACAGATTGGCGCCGGTCGCGATGATGAAATCGACGAATCCCGCACGGATCAGGCTGTTCAGCACTCCGCTCATCCCGATCGGCGTCATGGCGCCCGAAAGCGTCACCGCGATCGTCGTATCTTCGCCGACCATCCGAGAATACAACCGGCACGCCTCCGCCAGGCGCCGACCGTTGAATCCGCTGCGGCCGTAGCAGTGGTCGATCAGGTCCGCCACGTGCTCGTGGCCGCGAAGCTCCAACGGCTCGATCTGCGGTCCTTCCGCCTGGACCGCCGGCCCACGTCGCGCAGCCGTATCGCCGGGACCGACGTGCGGACGCGGCTTGCCGGGACAATCAGATGAACTCCGATCGCGTTGGTGCGCACCCTTCATTGCCTGGCTCCTCAGGGCGGGCATTATAACGGTTCGTTGCGGAGCCGCGACCGGCGGATGCGTCAGCCGTGAGCGACGGGTTCGCATCGCCGGCAAAAGCGCGACGGATCGCCGAGTGTCGCGCGGCTTCCGGTATTGGCACGCTTGTTGCAATTTGTCGAATTGCCCCGCCCTGCGCGAATAAAATGTGATAAGGGTGCGATTGCGAAAGGAGGCCGGTTATGATGCTGGAATTCTCACAACGCGAGGCCGAAGTTCTGCGCAGTCTCATTCGGGAGCGTCTCGAGGAGCTGGGTCCCGAAATTCACCATACGCGGACCGCGGAGGTGAAGGACGAACTGAAGGACCTGCGCAGCGAACTGCGCTCGCTTCTCTCGCGACTGTCCCAGACGTGAACGTTCATGTCATCGGCGCAGCCCCCAACCAGACGGTCACGTACTCGGGCGATCTCTTGCGCGATGGGACTGCTGAACGCGCCGGGTCGACGGCGGGACGACTCGCCTCCCTGGTCCCGTGCTCCCGGGCGCTTGTAAAGCATCCCCGCTTACGCCATACCTTGCCGCATGTCGAGTATCCCGGCTTTGCCTGCGCGGTCCGCGTCTGCCCGCAGGACGACGCGCCTTATCTGTCGGTTGACGTTGCTCGGCCTCGTGTGGCGCCTGGCGCGATATGCCCTTGGTTTTCCGCTCTGGGGAGATGAAGCCTTTCTCTCCCTCAGTTTCCTGACGCGCGACTACGCCGGCCTTTTTCACCCGCTCGAATACGGCCAGATCGCACCCCTGGGTTACCTCTGGGCCACGCTGGCCTGCACCAGATTGTTTGGAACTTCCGAGTGGGGCCTGCGTTCATTCTCGCTGGTTGCCGGCGTGCTCGCGATGCTGTTGTTCGTCGTGTTCGCCCGGCGCCATCTGGGGCGCAACGCGGCGCTGCTGGCGGTGGGCGTGTTCGCGGCGGCCTACGCGCCGATGCGTTACGCCGTCGAGCTGAAGCCCTATGGGTTCGATCTGCTGATCGCGCTTCTGTTGCTCATGTGCGGCGCGGCCGTGCTCGAACGACCCGCCGACCTCGCGCGCTGCGTGCTGTTGACGCTCGCAGCCGTACTCGGCGTGTGGTGCTCTTATCCCGCCGCTTTCATCGCCGGGGGAATCGGAATTGTGCTCGCCGTCTCAGTCATGATTGCCAGGGCTGGATCGCTGCCCGGCAGGATGCGGCAACCATCGCCGGACGTCGCAAACTGCCGGTTGTCATTGATTGCGACGATCATGTTTTTCTCCGCGCTGGCAGCCAGTTTCGCGGCCATGTATTTCCTCTTCGCTCGCCCGCACTACGAGTCCGCCAAGTGGGCCGTCGAAATTCCGATGTGGTCCGTCGCATTTCCGCCGCTCGATCGACCTTGGAACCTGCCGCTCTGGCTTCTGGACACACACGCCGGCGAGATGCTGGCCTATCCTCTCGGCGGCAAGCATGGCCTGTCGGCCGGCCCGCTGCTGCTGGCAATCGTCGGCGCCGCCGCGCTGTGGCGCGCGAATCGCCGCGGCTTCGTGCTGCTGCTTTTGTCCCCGCTGGCGTTGGCGCTCATGGCGGCGGTCATGCGCCGCTATCCGTACGGCGGCGGCATCCGCGTCATGCTGTTCATGGCTCCGGCGTTCTGCCTGCTGATCGGACGCGGTCTGGCTGCCGCAATTTCTGGCTGGATTCCGCGACGCTCACGGCCGCGCGCGGTGCGCATCGCCGTCGTGGTGTTGGCGGGCATCGCGCTGATCGGCCTGATTCGTGACGTGGTCAAACCGTACAAGGGTCGAGCGGACTTGGAAAACCGTCGCGTGCTGCGCGAGTTGGCCCGGCAAAGCGCTGCCGGGGAGCAATGGCTGATCTTCAACGCGCTGGAGGACGTACCGCACGCGCCGGACATGCGGCGATGGGGCGGGAGCGCGGCGCGTTTCCGTTACTACGTGCTGCGTTACGCCCCGAAGTCGCCGCAATGGTCGCCGCCGCCGGAATCCGTCGTACCGGCGCCTCGACGTCGTTTGCTCGTGCTGGCGTACGTGGACAACAAAGAGCCGTTTCCGCTAGAGAAATGGGAAACCTACTGTCGCGGCCTGTCGCAGACGCTCGGACCCCCCAGACGTGCTGCCCACCTTCTGGGCGATGGCGAGGCCATCGAAACCGCCGCATTCGGCGATCTTACGCGGTCGGCCGACGACGAATCCTGAGCCACCCTGTCGCAGCGTGGGCGGCGTTGTCCTTGCGGAGCTGCGCCATCTTGGCGATCCGCCCTTTCGACTTTCGACTTTACTTCAGTGCTTCCGCCCCGCCCACGATGTCCAGCAACTCCAGTGTGATCTGCGTCTGCCTCGCGCGGTTGTAGCGCCGCGACAAGTCCTTGATCATGTCGCTTGCCGCGTCCGTCGCCGACTTCATCGCCACCATCCGCATCACTTGTTCGCTGACGGCCGCGTCCATGAAGCACTGAAACAGCCGCACCTTGACCGTCTGCGGAACCAGCGCCGCCAGCAGCTTGTCCGGCGCCGGCGAAAAATCATACTGCACCTCGACCGTTCGACCGGCAACCGGCGTACCGCTGCCGGTTGTTTCACCGATCGAGGTCATCGGCAGCAGTTGCAGCACCTCCGGCCGCTGTCGGCCGGCGGAGTAGAACCGCATGTACGAAACGAATACCCGTCCGAATCGCCCTTCGCGGTACGCCTTCATCATCTGCTCGGCCAGCGGCTCGACCTGCTCGAAGCGCGGCCGGTCGTCAATGCTCGTGATGGCCGCCGCCAACGGCCGGCCGAGAAACTTGAAGTAGTTGATGCCCTTCTTTCCGACGCAGTGAAGCTCGGTCGCTCGGGCGTCGGCGGCCTTCAGATGCGCCATCGTGGCGTTAAGCACGTTGGCGTTGTACGAGCCGCACAGCCCGCGGTTGGACGTGATGACGAGCGTCATGTCGCTCGTCGCGGCCGGATTCTCGCGCAGCAGCGGATCGTCGATCTGCCCACCGGCGCGCGAAAGCTGGCCGACCAGCTCGCTGATCTTGCGCGTATAGGGCTTGGTGGCGGTAGCGCGGTTGAACGCCTGTTGAAATCGCGCCGTCGCCACAAGCTGCATCGTGCGCGTAATCTTCTTGATGTTCGATACCGCTTTGCGGCGTTTTACGATCTGACGTGCCTTGGCCATGTGTTCGCGACCTCGCGACGACGCCCGTTTACTTCGTTGCCGTGAACTGCTTCTTGAAGTTCCCGATCACTTCCTTGAGCTTCGTCGCCACCTCGTCGGTGATCTCCTTGCGCTCCTGAATCGACTGCCGCAACTCTGGAAACTCGTCCCGCACGTGCGTCAGCATCCGCTCTTCGAACGCAGCCACCTGCGACACGGGCAAATCGTCCAGGAACCCGTTCGATCCCGTGAAGATGCTGATCACCTGGTCCGTCACGTGATACGGGCGGTACTGCCCCTGCTTCAGCAGTTCCACCATGCGCGCCCCGCGGTCGAGCTGCTTCTGCGTCGCCGCGTCCAGATCGGTCCCGAGCTGCGCGAAAGCTTCCAGCTCGCGATACGCCGCGAGGTCCAGTCGCAGCGAACCCGCGATCTTTTTCATCGCCTTGATCTGCGCGTTGCCGCCGACGCGCGACACGCTGATGCCCACGTTGATCGCCGGCCGAATGCCCGCGAAGAACAGGTCCGGCTCCAGGTAGATCTGGCCATCCGTAATCGAGATCACGTTCGTCGGGATGTACGCCGAGACCTCGCCTTCCAACGTCTCGATGATCGGCAGCGCCGTCAGCGAGCCGCCCGACTTCGGATCGGTTTTCATCTCGTGCGTCTCGGCGCCCAGCGACTTCAGTTCATGCTCCGCCTCGTGCTTGCCCGGAACGCCGATGTACGTCTTGCCGTTTACGCCGCCCGGCTTGTAGGACTCTCCCTTGCGCACGATCGCCCGCCGCTCCGCCAGCTTGCACGATCGTTCCAGCAACCGGCTGTGCAGATAGAACACGTCGCCCGGATACGCCTCGCGGCCCGGAGGCCGACGCAGCAGCAGTGAAAGCTGGCGATACGCCGCCGCCTGCTTCGACAGATCGTCGTAGATGCACAGCGTGTGCCGGCCCTGCTCGTACATGAAGTACTCGGCCATGGCGCACCCGGCGTACGGTGCGATGTATTGCAGCGGCGCCGAATCGGAACTGCTGGCCGCGACCACGATCGTGTAGTCCATCGCGTGGTGTTCGCGCAGCTTCTCGACCACGCCCGCCACCGTCGATTCTTTCTGTCCGATCGCCACATGCACGCAGACCACGTCGCCGCCGCGCTGGTTGATGATCGTGTCCAGCGCCACCGCCGTCTTGCCCGTCTTGCGGTCGCCGATGATCAACTCGCGCTGCCCGCGCCCGATCGGGATCATCGCGTCGATCGCCTTGATGCCCGTTTGCAGCGGCTGATTCACCGGCTGGCGCTCGGCGATGCCCGGCGCGCGCGTCTCCAGCGGGCGACGTGCGGGCGACATGATCGCCCCCTTGGCGTCCAACGGCCGGCCAAGCGGGTCGACCACGCGGCCGATCAACGCATCGCCGACGGGAACCGACAGAAGCTGCCCGGTGCCCTTGACGGTCTCGCCCTCCTTGATGCCGAGGTAGTCGCCCAGCACGACCGCGCCGATGGACGTTTCTTCGAGGTTGAAGACCACGCCGGTCGCGCCGCTTTCGAACTCGAGCATCTCGCCCGCCATCGCCCCGCCTAGGCCGTAAATGCGGGCGATGCCGTCCCCGACTTCCAGAACCTGGCCGACCTGGCTGACATCCAGTTCTTCGCGATAGTTGGCGATTTCCTGCTTGAGCACCGACGTGATTTCGTCGACCTGTATTCGAGCACCCATGGTGTTTTCGTCCTCTGTATCCTAGGTCACACGGGCCTGCAGCCCGCGATGAGCCATCCGCTATCAGCCATCAGCTTTCGGCGATCTGCTTTGGCCGTCGCCTGTTGCCGGTTTTTCACCACTCCGTCGACACGAGCAAATCTGAAATCTGAAATCTCAAATCTCAAATCACAGATCTCAGGTCGCAAATCTTCAATCTCAAATCCAAGAGCCTTCGTCGCCCCGTCGCTTCCCCCTGTTCCTTGTTCCCTTGTTTCGACGTTTCGACGTTTCCTACGCAATGTCCTTCATGAACCGCTGCCCCGCGTCGTGAAGGTGCCGCTCCATCCGCTGCCGCACCGTGCTGCGAACCTGACGCAGCCGCAGCCGGATCGACGTGTCGATCACCCGGTCGCCGATCTGTACCACGATCCCGCCCACGACCGCCGGATCGACGCGCTCCTCGAACACCGGCTGCATCGCCGCGATCCGCCGCACTTCCTGACTCAGCTTCGCCCGCAGCTCATCGCTCAACGCCACCGCCGTCGTCACGTAAACGCGCTGTCGGCCGCGCTGCGAGTCGAGCAGTCGGAAGAAGGCCTCGCACACTGCCCCCAGCAGCATCGTGCGGCCCTTGTCGTTCATTACCAGCATCAGGTTCAGTACGATCTCGTGAACCCGGCCGGCGAAAATACGTCGAAGGCTGGCCCGTCGCGCGTCGTCGTCGATCGCCGCCGAGGTCATCAGTCCCAAAAACGCCGGCTGCGATCGCCACAGGCCGATCAGGTCCTTCAATTGACCTTCGATCTCATCGACGTTGCCGCGCTCGTTCGCCAGATCGAGCAGCGCCTCGGCGTACACGCGGGCGGCGGAATGTATCAGATCGTGTGAAAACGCCATGTCGCATTCCAATGTGCTAGATGCTCTCGCCCGACCGCGCTGCTACGGCACACGCCGCACGTCTGCCGCCGGCTTCCATAAGGAACAGCCGCCCCCGGCAGTATCGGGTGGTACGGGCGTCTCGCCCGTCCCCGCGCGCCACGGGCTTACAGCCCGCGGTATCCCGTCACCCCGCCGCAGACCGGGGGCCGGCGATTGCCCGCGACATTCTGAATCCCCGCCAGCGCGGGAACAACGCAGGTGGCCCGCCGATTGCGCGGCTGCTTCCGTGATCCGAGCCTCAAGCGCAAGCGCCGGGGCCAAGCTCACATCGTGGCGTGACCGCAGCGCTGGCGCTTGCGGCTCGGTTCATTCTGGGCGGCCCACCGCATGCGTGTTAGGTTCCGTGGTCCAAGCCCCAAGGGCCGGCGATGCGGTCCTGCCCCGTCTCCCTTCGGCATCGCGCCGGTGCAAGGACCAACGCCCCGAACCGCGCCTTCCGCTCGTTACGGCTGAACCTTCGACATCTCCTTGATCGACTCTTCCAGCAGCCCCCGATGATCCTCCGCGTTGAGCTGCCGCGCCATGATCTTCCCTGCCAGCAGCGTCGCCAGATCGAGCGTCCGATCGGCCAGCGCGTGCACCGCGTCGTCGCGGGCGATGCCAATCTCGCGCTTGGCGCGGCCGATCATCTCCTCGGCTTCCTTGCGGGCGTCGTCGTGAATCCGCCGCCGCGCCGCCTCGGCGTCGCGCTTGCCCTCCTCGACAATCGCCGTCGCCTCGACCCGCGCCTTCTCGATCCGCTCGGTATACTCCTTCAGCAGCCGCTCGGCCTCGGTGCGCTCCTTGCTGGCGCTCTCGAGCGAGGTGCGGATGAAATCTTCGCGCCGTTGCAGCGCCGAAAGAATCGGCTTCCACGCGAATCGCTTGAGAACGGCCAGCAATAAGAAAAATATCGCCAGCGTCCAGATGACGTTGCCCAGGTCACCCGACAGGATGCTCGGCGTGGCTTCGCCGTGCGGATCGGCGCCGAACGCCGGCGTAGCCGTCGCGGAGAATGCGAACGTGATCGCAAGCGCGCCGCGGTTCAGACTGAGCCTTGATCGGCCCATTTGTGTTTCTCCCATCACGTCGTCCGGCCCGATCGGCGCGGCGGAGTCGATACATACCACTTCGCCGCCGATCAGCCGTTCATGCCGCAGTCACGCCGCCTAGGCGATCGCCGCCAGGAAACACCCCAGCACCGCGAACAACGTTGCACCCTCGACCATCGCCGCCGTAATCAGCATGGCCGTGTTGATCTGGCCCGCGACCTCCGGCTGCCGCGCCATCGACTCGACCGCCGCCGATCCGATGCGGCCGATCGCCGCGCCGCCGCCCATCAGCACCAGGCCGGCGCCGATGCCGCCGCCCAGGTTTTTGGCGCCCTTGTCATCAAGCCACCGGCTGCCTGCCTGCGTAGCCGCGCCTTCCTCCGCCCATGCCACGTCAGTGAAGACCAGGGCATATCCCCCGACGATCATCAACAAAGCCACCCATGCACGCGTTCGAGACATATTCAATCGACCTTTCTTTCTTCGTCGTCCGGTGGAGACGGGCGACACGGGTTCTCCGCCATCGCCTCGCGGCCTCATGACCCGCACCTCCACACGGCGGGCATGGCGGTCTTCTTCGAGAATTCTCGGCCGGCGCGTCGCCATTCGTGCCCCTAGTGGGCGTGAGCCTCCCCATGAGCCTCTTCGTGCTCATGGTCGTGGTGGATGTTGACCGCCTGCCCGATGAACATCGCCGTCAGGAACGTAAAGATGAACGCCTGAAGGAACGCCACGAACAGCTCGAGCAGATTGATGGCGACGCTGCCCAGCACGACGACCAGCGCGATCAGAAAGCCCCCGGCGCTTCCTAGCGACGCAGCCGAGAGCGAGATGAAGCTCAGCAACACCGCCAGCAGCACGTGGCCGGCGACCATGTTGGCGAACAGTCGCATCGTTAATGCAAACGTCTTCGCGCACAGCCCGATGACTTCCAGCCCTGCAATCAGCACCGAAATCGGAAACGGCCCCTGGAAGAAGTGCTTGACGAACGCCATGCCCTGCAACCGCAGCCCGTTGACCACGATCATCAGCAATGTGCATGCCGCCAGCGTTCCGGTCACAAACACGTTGCCCGTCGCCGTGCCGCCGATACCGTGGCCGTGCGTGAGTGCCGAGTCACCGAAAAAGAAATATCGCGTAAACGGTTCGGAGGGCACCAGGCCGAGGATGTTCGAAAACAGGATGAAGAAAAACGCCGTCCACAGGTACGGCACGAACGCATCCGTGTAGGGCCCCAGCGCGGGCGCCGCGACGTTCTTGCGCAAGTAGTCGCAGATGACCTCGATGAAGTTCCCGATGCCGCGGGGCACCAGGCGCTCGTTGACGGCGCCCATCGCGGAATAGCGCCGCGCGGCGTAGCTCGTTACCAGTATCGCTAGGACTCCGGCGATCATCTGCATGATGATCTGATCGCTGAGAATCGTAATCGTTTGCTCGCCGAACAACGGCAGGTTGACGTGCCATTGCACGAAGGGGTGCTGTACGACGTGTTCAAGCGGACTGCCGGATGCCAGTATGTTCATCGGATGAATTCTGCCCGCTCAGAGTTTGCCCGTTTGAATCTGCCGGACCGTTGTCAGGGTCTCGGCGAAAAGAAATCCCAGATAGCTGATGCCGGCCCACAGCACCAGCGGCTTTCGCGCCAGTTCCGATCCAAATACCACCGCCAGCAGCAGACCCAGCGTCGCCGCCACGCGCAGGGCCATCGCCGTGAGAATCGCCGTATGCCGCTGCGCCGGCGGCTTCTGCCCGACCGCCAGCAGCGGCAGAGCCCCGACGATCGAAGCGATCAGCGATACGCCGATGCCGGCCACCATCGCCGTCCATGCTTCCGGCCCCGCGACTTTTTGAGTCGGGATCCAGCCGACCGCGACCAGCCCTGCCGCAATCGCCAGCGACGTAACTGCCCATCGCGCGAAATCCGCGGTTGCGCTTCTAGGCTGTGCCGTCATCATCGCGCTTTCCAGCGTGGGCATTCCGGTACTCGCGTTCAGACTCACGTGCCAATGCCAGCGCTTGTCGGATGAAGTTGTACATCCCGCCGACCACGCCAATCGCCGCGCCGATCAGCGTCGCCTTGATTCCGGTCCCATAATGTCGATCAATCCAATACCCCAGCAAGGTGAGTCCGCAGACCGCACCGGCAAATTCCGATCCCATGCCACCGTACCGACGCAGGGCCGATGGCCGCGCCGGCTGACGATCCGGTGGTTCCTCATCTGGCTTTGACACGTTTCACTGACTTTGTGCCAAAAAGCACAAAGTAGGCCCAAAAAATCACGGCGTCGCTGCGCCGTGTCTGCTTTCGTCGACCGCAAGGCCGCCCGAAACTTGGGCCGGGAAGTCTAGCGAATCTCGCCGACAACCGTCAACCCCTCACTCGCGCCATTTTTCGAAGGTCTTGTCGTTCCGATGTATCGTGCCGGTTTTAGCGTTCCGTCGTTCCGGCGTTTCGCCGTTTCATTTCGACTTTCGATGTTTCGGCGTTTTGACGTTCGATTCCCTCGTCCCTGTACCCTGTTCCCCCCCTCGCCCCTTAGCAATCTCGAACGTATCGTGGACAATTCCCCGCGAGCGGCCATGACTCTTTCGATGGACGACGATGCACGCGACCTCGCCGCCGTGAAAGCCGGCGACCCGGCCGCGTTCGCACGGGTTTACGACCGGCACGCCGCGATTGTCCTGTCCATCTGCCGCCGCGGCGGCGCTGCGGACGCCGACGACGCCCTTCAGGAGACGTTCATCCGGGCGTTTCGGCTGCTGGACCGGCCCTCCAGCCCCGCGGACTTGCGGCGGTGGCTCTACGGCATCGCGCGGCGGGTCTGTTCCGAACAGCGCCGGGCGGCGTCGCGTCGCGGTCGTCATGAGAGTCAGGCAGCCATGCACCAGCGCGAAGTGCCTTCCGCCGCCGCACCGCACGCCGGGGCCGAACGGGCCGAGCAGTTCTGCCGTCTCGAAGCCGCGCTCGATCGCCTGCCCGACAACGAGCGGCTGGCGATTCACCTGTTCTACCTCGAAGACGATCCGGCGCCGGCGGCCTCCATAGCCCTGGGCGTCTCACGCAGCGGTTTCTACAAGTTGCTCGATCGCGCCCGGCGTCGGCTTGCCGAGATATTGAGCGAGCGTCCGCCGTCTGCCATTGCTTAACGAAGTGGGGGAGCTACGTGCCATGACCGATCACGACGGACCTTGCGAAAGCCCTGGCTCTGCCGGTCGCCCGCCGCAGGACGCCCTCGATGCGCTGCTGCGCGACTGGCACGCGCAGAACGCGCAACGTGCCGCCGAGAACCGCGACCGCATCCTGAATTCGCTTCAAGGCGATCCCGCCGCCAACCCGCCCGCCACCCCCGTACGCGATCGTCGCGTACTTCCCCACCCCGCCGCGGCCGACGCCGCCGTGCCCACGCACGCGCCCGGCCGCGCCCACGCGTCCCCGCCGGCGGGCGGGGCGGATCGACCTGCCAGCCGGCGTAGCGGCGGCTGAACGTGGCGTCGTTTTTTCCTGCGCGGTCGGCACGTACAGCTCGCGGAAGACCTGTTTGAAGGGTTGTACGCGCTCGGCGGAGAAGCAGTCGCGACGGCGCAGCGAGGCACGCGGTTGGAGTGAAACGTTGTTGTGGAGGCCGCGACAATTCGAATGTGGGCGTCGGCGCCTGCAAGCACGGATGGTCGAACATTTCAGTTTCAGGTGAAACTGCGAATCGCGGGTGAAAGTGTGTTTCACGAGAAACAGCGATTGGGGGTTGGCGGCGGGGGCAGGCGGGCGAGCTATGGGCACGGAGGAATTTCGGTCAAAAGTCTGATTATCGCATAGCTGGGTCCGCTCCAAGCGGATGCACAGCGGGCGGATGAGGTGTCACGTGCGCTGGCGGCACACCGGCGCGCTGCGCGGCTTCGGCCCATTCACCATTCTTGCACGGCGTACCGATGTCTCAACAGGCGGGGTCGGACGAGGTCAGGCGGCAACGCGGCGATTCGCTGGAGGCGCTAACCGTGACTGATCCGACCTACGGACCTGACGAGGTTCGCGACTGCGTGGTGGGGCACGGAGCGTGTTCCCGCCAAGACGCCCGCAATTCGCAGAGTCGTCGTGTTTCGGGTGAAATGTCGTGAATCGGAATGCCGTCAATGTTAAAGTTGTAGAAACCTCCCCAGCAATCGCCCCAGTTTGATGCACGTAGAGTCCAGCCCAAATTGATGGGTTCATCTCCAATCTCCGGGGTGGGCCGGTTTTTCCAGATGTCAGGCCACGAGCTTGGAAGCCTTCGCCTCCGTAGGCGTTTGGCGTTCCGCAGCTTGCGCCGTTTCGACGGCCTCGACACCTTGGAGCATGCATGCAGACGCGAAAGCCGCGCGCTTTGCCGGCCATCCGAGCAACACAAGGAGAACGGACGGCGTGCCAGCGCGCCGCGGGTTTCCGACAGCTTGTGCGACTCACCCTTCGGCGGCGATAACGTGTGTCATCCACGTCATTCCCGGAATTTGGAGATGAATCAAATGTGCTGCAACGGACGTCATTGCGGCTGCTGCGCGATAGGCGCAGTATTTTCAAATACAACTCTCCACTCCCGATGTGCAAAAGAATACTCCGCGGTGATGTGCGTCAGCAATATTTCATAGCCGGGCGCGCTGCCAGCCCGGGGGCTTTCAGTTATCATCCAAATTGTGCCAGTAGGCACTTTGGCGCTCTGAGATTCTTGACGTCCATGAATGTAAGCACAATCCAACAGCTCGGCTTCGCCAACGGGGCGCGGACGGGAGGATGTCCGAAGGCGTGGGTGGTCATTGATAACTTCTATCTTTTTCCGGTCAACGCACCAGACGCCGTTGGGTAACTCTCGCGGACATTCTCCCTTCGGGTATGTAAAGCAGATGAAGACAATGCGATGACGTGTGGATCCCAGATCGCGCATCTGCCCATGGATGGCGCCGAAAAAGCGTTGTTCACAATCGGGAAAACGCTTGTCGACTTCGCTCTGTAGCGTGTCACCGAAATCCGAGAACGTGTGGTCCAATACTCGAGTGACAAGGCCCTCGACCAGTGGCGCTGAGATACTCGACATCGGGCTTGGAGGCGCCTTTGAGCATAATAGAATTGCCAACATCGTGACAATCGCAGTTGCGCTCAGCAAAAGACACGCGAAGAGCGCTTTGTGATTCCATTTCATGCGACGGACTCCGCCAATCGAGCCTGGCTCGAAGTACTGACTGTAGAGCGCTGCTGCACCGGCGTACTCGGCGTTTGGTAAGCCCCCACCTGTGGAACTAACACTTATTGTTCGACGGCCCCGCCCCCTGAAATACAGACGCCCACATAGCCGTGAATATGGAACGTAATGGTCGCGAAGATGCTGATTCTACAGCCCGGCTTGGTGACCGTTACAGCGTACGGTATCTTGAATTGACGATCAAAATCAACCTTCTTGCATCGCTGGCCCGGTGGACAATCTCTATGCCAGTTGCGCGGGAAGCCGTAAGTTCTCCACGTGTTCCAAAAGGCGCTGGCTATCGCTTCATCGGTATATGCCATACAGCGGCCAAACCAGAGGGGGACCTGCTTGATGCCGCGTATGATGTACCAAGCGTTTACGGTGACGTCGTAGCATGCCCCTGTTGGAATCGGGATGGGAAACGCGAGGGTATCGTCCCCAAACGCGAATCGATCGTAGGGTGCTGCAAGCGATGACGGCTCAGTTAAGGCATTGAGTAGAACATTGCTCTCGGGCGGTTCCGGAGGGCAGGGGTTTGATAGTTGTGGAGTCACAAGTGTATAGGGAGCGTGTGGTTGTGCCTCTTGAACTAGGGCGGTCATGTACGGCGGATAAGGCGTTGTGGGAGTATTCACGAACGCGACATAGTCGTTCGGGGGCGACGGATCATGCGAGGGATTCCGTGCCAAGCAGCGACCATGTCGGTAGTCAAGGTACCATTGGCCAAAGTAGTGCTTCTCAAACAACCCATCCGAGTACTTCGTCGAATAGCGGAACGGATGGGTGATGCCGGCGGATTCGTATTTGATGAGCTGGTTGCCCCACGGGTCGTATTCGTGGTGCGAGTAGAGCGTGCCGTCGGTGCTCTTGATCGTCTCGCTCAGGTTGCCGTTGGCGTCGTAGAAGCAGAGGTAGCTGGGCGGCGGGAGGGCGTTGGCGACGGTGGAGCCGATCAGGCCCGCAATCCCGCCTGCTCCGTGGATGCCGCCCGGCCCGGCGTAGCCGTTCAATCCCGACAGGTCCAGGCCCCAAGTGTTCTTCCGGAACGCGCTCAGGCCGCCGGCGGGGTTGTAGGCGATCAGGTTGTTCCAGCCATCATAGACGAAGATGCGCGAACTCGAATACGTCCCCGCCCACGCCGAGCCGGTCCAGTTGTACAGGCTGCGCTGCACGCGGCGGTTCATGTAGTCGTAGGTCATCAGGCACTTCTGGCTGCCGGTCGTCGGGTTCGTCGGATACGCCTCGATCAGGCGGTTCTCGGCATCCCACACGTACGTATACGTCCCATCCTGCGTCAGGTTGCCGTCATCGTCGTAGGTGAAAGACTCGCTCGGATCGGCGGTGGCCGTGTATTGGTTCAACTCGTTGGCGGTGTAGGTGGTGGCCGTGCCCTGGCCGATCTGGTAACTCTCGCGGTTGCCGATGGGGTCGTAGTCGTAGCCGAAGTGCCGTGTGTACACCGGGTTCGTCGGGTTCTCCAGCGTCCCGCCGGTGTAGCGCTTGGCGCTGGCCAGCTCGTTGCGGTCGTTATGAGTGTAGAGGTCGAAGCCGGTCGTGCCGGTCGTGTTGAACGCGCTGCCGCTGACCGTGACGCTGGTGC
>WYBU01000132.1 GCA_011525745.1 Planctomycetaceae bacterium
GATCCGCAGTCATGACAGGGTCTCCTGATTTTGGCTTCAGGAGAGCGCGCTCCCAACATTGCCTTCCAAGGACCCATCGGCTCGACACCCCAAAAAACTTGAGCAACAATAGCGCTGTCGTACTAGTTCGTACGCAATAGTGCCTGCAACCGGCCCGCCATCAGCATGACGGAATTGCTCATCGTAGTAGCGATGATGGGACTGCTTGCGGCGATTCTGCTGCCGAGCCTTTCGGCATCGCGCAAGGCGGGCATGGGAGTGAAGTGCCTCGCGAACCTGCGCACGATCGCCGGGCTTGTTCGATCGTACTCCGAAAGCCATGACGACATTGTAGCGCCGGTGCTATGGGAGAAAGATACGTTCTGGGATCACGGCGAACAGTCTGGTTGGGATATTCAAACAGGCAGGTGGTCGCGCCTGCCCGCCGAATTGCTGACGCTGTGGCAGTGCTCCGTGCAGAAGCTTCCCTACACGGGGAACTCCCGGGCGCTGGGCGTCGATGGTCGCTTTGTGACGCCGCGGCGCCGCTCGTATCCGGTTAACACGAATCTGTGGTATGAGCCGACTCGGCTGATTCTGGCGTACGATGTGCAGCCGTCGATGGTCGGCCGCGCCTTCTGGATCAACTCCGGGCTTCCCAACGTGGCCGATATCTCGGACGAGACGGACGGCCGGTGGATCGGAAACAGCGGCTCGGCTCGCCCGGTACTGTCGACGGAACCCGGCGAGCGTGGGCCACATGCACGGGGCGCCTTCGGCATGGCCTTCGGTGACGGACGCGCGGCCGAGTACAGCCAATATTCACCTGACTTTGTGTTCTGGTCCGGACCGCGCTGGTGGCCGCTTGATATCGGTTCCGATCACATGAGTGATTGATTAGAAACACTCGAGGTGGATCATGAGGAAATGTCTCACGGTGAGAGTTCCGTTGCTTATTTGTGTTGTGTGTGCACTGTTGGGCGCCCTCAGCAGCGCACCCGGCATGGTTCTGGCCGACAAGTGGTGTGAACTCGATGGCTGCAACAGCGGAATCGACCAGCTCTGTCTTGATGGCGCATGTAGCTTCTGTTCGGGCGACGACGGTGTATACGACAGCACATGTGTAAATACGCCGGGCTTAGTGTGTGTCAGCGACGGCGATCAAGTGCGCTGTGGATATGTCGTTCGAGGTGTCTGCTTTGAGTATTGGTGCATTAATTCTTCCATCACCGCCAATCCGTGTAATCAATACTGCTGTCAGTGAAACGGCGCAGGCTCGGCGACGGCGGAAACAAGCGAAGCGCATGGAGGTTCACAAAAATGAAACGCGGAATAATGGACCATTGTTACGTCGCGCTTGCGGCGATGTGTGCAATCGCCGGAGTAGTTGCTAGTGCTGAGGGAATCATACTTCACAATAAGTTGTGTATGATGAACGGCTGTAACACCACTGGCGATCAACGCTGTGTGGGTGGCAACGGCGCCGATTGCTCTTACTGCTCTGGATCGCCGGGAATCTGGGATCACACGTGCGTGAACAGCGACGAGGTGACCTGCACGACAGAGGCTGGATACGTATCCTGTGGGACCATCATGAAAGGGACGTGCGAGGATTTGTGGTGTAGGAATGCGGTGAATACGTCGGAGACGTGCCTGCAAAGCAGGTGCTCTGGTTAGGACGCGATCTGGCCCCATTCTTGCCGAGTGAACACACCTGTATGGAGATAATGTATTATTATTTGAATCTCCGGGGCGGGCTGGTTGTAGTTCGCAGGGAATCCATCGAGGATTTAGGAATCCAGTTTCTTAGGCTGTCGGCTTCAGGCGGTTTGTGCCGTTTGGTTGGTACCCTGTCCTTAGTTGATGCACGGTAACACAACAGTGTGCGGTTCACGCGGACAATCCAAGCGGTAGGAGGATTTCGGACGGCGTGCGAACACGCTGCAGATTTTCTTCTGGTTATACGTCGCAGCGGCTGGCGCTGGTGGCATGCATTTGAACTTGTTGGCCCCAAGATTGGAAGATGACAATACTTACCAATGGGGGCAGTCGGTAAGTCGCGATCTTGCTGGTGTATGATTACTCGTATTGGGGCGGTTCTATGTCGCGTAGGAGAATGCCAAGCACGATACGAATAGTCTTATTGGGAGTATCGGCCGCCGTGGCCGTGCTGTGCGGGGAGCGATGCATTAGCACTGCCGATGCGCGGGGACCGGAGTTTGCTGAATGTCGTGTTGCGCTCGAGGGTCGTTGGAAGCGAGCAGACAAGCTCCGCGTGAAGGCGACATGGCGCACGTATCGTTGTTCCGACAGCGTGGACTGGCTGGACAAGTCTAAGTGGCTTCGACCTCTCGCTGGGATAGATCCCGACTACGACATTTCGTACAGCATCGTGCGACCCTGGATGTACTTTGAACTGAAGAATGTGAACCGCCCGGGGGACTTTACGCCGGCCATGTCATGGGTCGACGGGCGGTTGACGGCGCGCAGCCGCACACGTGATGGTCGGCCGGCTTACCATGTCGTGAGCCATCTTAACTACAGCACGCTTCGGGGAATGATGTTCTTCACCCCCATTGAACTGGAGATGTTTGATACAAAGCGACCCTTTGTCGAGATGATGTCGGAGGTAGCTGATGCCGATGTGAAGCGCGTCGGCGACAGCCTCGTCGAGGTGGCGTTTATCAGTCCGATGAGCCGCTCGCTTAGGATGCGCGGGCTATTCGATACAGATCGCGACTGGGTGCCGGTTGAGTTGGAGCAGTTCATACCCGCTGAGGGTCGCCGGAAGGAAATGCGATTCTTGCTTAAATCGATCGGGCTTAGGGCTCTGGAGCATACGTTCATTATTTCGGATGCCGTCATCATGAACAGTAATCCCAACGTCCTTCCAGGGATGCTCGTGATCACACATTACCACGTGGACCATGCTGAAATGGATGACTCTCTTACTGTTGACTCCTTGCGCATCATGCCAAGTCACAGCAACTCCGTTGTGTTGGATGACGTGGAGCTTACGTATCACGAATTCGATGAAGGGGGGCGCGCTATCGTTTCCAAACAACGCACGCCGGAGGATCTCGCTCGGCATGGAGCGGCGATGCGGGCGGCGGCCGAAGAGGCCATCAAGGCGGGGGAGCAGCGGCGAACTCGACGCGCATTTTTTTGGATGCTGAGTATTGCCGCCGCGGCGTGTGCGGGCGGTGCCGGTTACTGGTTCCGAAGGAGGGCGCGGGCTTTCCGCGTTTAGCCGGTGTCCGAGGAAATGGTCGCACATCATGTTCAAGATGCGCGCCCGTCGCGTGTAGTTGCGCCACATTTGGCGCGAGTCATTCTGATAGTTGTCCTCGCGTACGCGGGCGGAACCAAGCTCTTATGGCCCGAGCAAATTGCATCTGCGTGGTGGGATGCCGGCATCGTGCCTGAAAGCGTTGTGTGGGTACTTGCGTATGTTCTGCCGGCGCTTGAACTAGGTATCGCCGTTGTGGTAGCCGTAGGGTGGTTCCCGTTTGCGGCCAATGCTGTTGCGTTGTTCATGTCCATGATGTTCTTCGGCATTCACGTTTTCGCATACCTGCGCGGTGACCTGCTTCCGTGCACGTGCTTGGGGGCTTCGTACCTGTCATTCGACCAGATGGACGAGCACCTTTTCATGATGGTCGTTTCCTTGCTCATGTTGATTTCAAGTCTTGTATTGATGCGCCACGAAAGCCGTCGGCGCGTGACGTCACGGTAGCGACACGATAATCCTGGACACTCTCTGAGAATAGCCAATTGCGGCGGTCATCCCCATTTCACGTGCCGCACCACGTCCGCCCGGCTGATGAGGCCCTCCAGCAATGGACGCGCATCGCCGTCGCGCAGCACGAGCAACTGGTCGTCCGACGTGCGGTTGAACGCTTCCCACGCCGCCGCCAGCGAATCGGAGGGGCGCAGCGAATAGCGCAGCGGTTCCATCAGGTCCGCCGCGATCACGCTGTGCTCCAACTGGCTCTCGCGCAGAATCGTGCGCAGTTCCGACAGGCGAATGATTCCCACGACCCTTCCGCCGTCGTCCATCACCGGGAAGACCTCCTGGTGCGTGCGCGACACAACGTCGATCAGTTGCCCCAGCGTGGCGTTGCGCGGGACCGTCGCCACGCCGCGCTGCACGATGCCGCCGATGGCGCGGCCGGCCAGGATCGTCTGAAGGCTGCGCGAAGCCTGAAGATCGACGCCCTCGCGCAGCAGGCCCAGTTCATAGATCGACGCACGGGCGAGGTGGCCGGTGAGCCACGCCGACATGACGGAAGCGCACATCAGCGGCACGAGCAGTTGGGGGTTCCAGTGTGACAGATTGTGCGCGATGACCAACCCCGACAGCGGCGCCTGAAAGGTCCCCGCGATCAGCGCCGCCATGCCCATCAGCGCGAACGCCGTGGCGTCGGGCCGGTGGTCGGGGATCAGATGGGCCAGCCCGGCGGCCGACGCCAGGCCGACCGCCGCGCCGATCACGAGCGATGGCGCGAACGCGCCGCCGGTAGCGCCGCTGCCGAGCGTGCAGGCGGTCGCGACGATACGGGCCAGCGCCAGGCCGATCAGGGGCGCGACCAGCGGGGTCTCGGCCAGCATCGCCTCGATTGCGTCGTAGCCCTCGCCGATTGCGCGCAGCGTGATCAGCCCGATCAGCCCCACGCACACGCCGCCGATCGCCGGCCGCAGCCAGACCGGTATCGGCGCGCGCTTCCACAGATCGGCCGAGCGGAAGCTGGCGCGAATGTAGATGGCCGACGCCACACCCGCCGCTAGGCCCAGCAGCGGCGAGCAGATCAGCTCATATCCCGTGGGCGTCAGATTCGTCGGAACGTGGAACGCCGGACCCAGCCCCAACGGACCGGCCGCCACCGTGCTCGCCGTGACCGACGCGATCATCAGCGGAATGAGCGATCGCAGCGAGTAGTCGCGCATCACGACGTCGAGCACGAAGATGACGCCGCCGACGGGGACGTTGAACACCGCGGCAATGCCGGCCGCCGCGCCGCAGCCCATCATCGTCCGCACCCACGTGCCGGGCAGCTTGAAAATCTTCCAGGCGAACGAGCCGACGACCGCGCCCAGCTCGACGATCGGCCCTTCAGGTCCGGCCGAGCCGCCGCTGCCGATCGTGATGACCGAGGTGCCGGCCTTGAACCCCATGCGCCAGTCGGCCATCGGGCGATCCGCCGCCGCGGCCGTGATCACCGCCGGCACACCGTGGCCGGCCTGAACGCGCACGAGCCGATAGACGAGCAGGCCGACGACGAATCCGCCGATCGCCGGCCCACTGACGAGCACGAGATGCCCGCCAAGCGGATGTCCCGAGGTCTCCAGGGCATGCGCCGCTGCGTGCATGTGATGAAAGAGGAAGCCGACGGCGGCGCGAAAGAGGATGGCCACGCATCCGGTGACCGCACCGACGAGGGCGCAGAGGAACAGTCGGTACGTATCGTCGAGCAAACCGACGATGCGCGCCTTAATCAGTTGGCGTCGTGGCGACGACGCGTGCGTCATTCATGCTCACCGTTTGTGTCTTGCCCGTCCTGTCCGGAAGGTTGGGTCGCCGGCGGCTCTTCCGCAACTTTCACCAGCGTCACCGGAGCGATTTTCTCCAAATCGGCCTGAATGCGTTTCGCATCGCCGACGACCACGATCGCCAGTCGGTCGGGATTGATGGCCTGCCCGGCGATGCGCGCCATCTCGTCGGACGTCGCCTTGCGATAGGCGTCGAGCGCCCGCTGAAGAAAGTCCGCCGGCAGGCCGCAATACTCAATCAGCCACAGATCGCCGACGGTCGCCTGCGGCGTCTCGCGCGCCCCGGCGAAGCTGCCGACGAGGTAGCTGCGCGTAACGTTCATCTCCTCGTCGTTCGGCGGCTCGGCCTGCATGCGGCGGATTTCCTCGATCATCACCTCGACCGCCTCGGCGGTCTTGGGCGTCTTGCTGAACGTGCTGACGGTGAACTCGCCGGCGAATTTCTGCGCCGAAAGGCCGCCGCGCGCGCCGTAGGTCAGTCCCTTCTTGACGCGCAAGGCCTCGTTCAGCCGGCTGTCGAACGCGCCGCCGAAGATTTGCGACAGCACGCGCGAGGCGTGATAGTCGGGGTGGCTGCGGGTGATCCCGAGATGGCCCGCACGAATCTGGCTCTGCACCGAATTGGGTCGGTCGACCAGGTAGATGTGCGTCTTGTCGCGCTTCGGCGGCGGCGCGACCGGCGCCTGCGGCTTCGGCCCTTCCGCCGTCCAACCGCCCAAGTGGCGCTGAACCAGGGCGATGGCGGCGGCCGACTGCACGTCGCCGGCGATGTAGAGCACGGCCGAGTCGGGCCGGGCAAAGGTCTTCCACCATTTCTTCAGGTCGTCGGGCGTGATTTTTTTCACGTCTTCCAGCTCACCCGTCGGCGTGCGGGCGTAGAAGTGATCGCCATAAATCCGACGCCGAAGCTCGCGATCGGCCTGATACTCGGCCTGTTTCGAGCTGACCATCAGTCCCATGATCGTCTGCTGCTTCAGGACGTCGAACTCGCTCCTGGGAAACGTGGGTGTCTGAACTATCTCGGCGAGCAGCTCGAGCGCCTTGCCGAGCTTGTCCGACAAGCACGTGGCGTTGACTTCGGCCGTATCCATGCCGGCGCCGCCGCCGAGCGTCAGGGCGTTGAACTCGATCTCCTCTGCCAGTTCAACGGCCGTGTGTTTGGCGGTTCCTTCCGTCAGCATCGACAACGTCATCGAAGCCACGCCCGGCCGTGCGGCATCGTCGGCCCAAGCGCCGTACTTGATGCCCAGCGTGATCGACACGTACGGAACCTCGCGATTGGCAACGACGACGACCTTCAGACCGTTGGGCAGCGTCTTGGTGTCGAAGGGGATTCGCGGAATGGCCTCCAATAACGGCTGCACCGGCGGTTCGGCGGGGAAGCCCTCCGGCCGCTTGACGCTCGCCTTGCAGCCGGTTCGCGGGGCGACAACGTTTTCACCGGCGGGCGCTTCGGCTTCGGCCGCGCCCTCGTCTTCGGGCTGGCCCTTGCCCAGTCCGATGAGGCTCTTGAGCATGCCGCCCAGGCTCGGCTCGATGCGGACCGTCGTGCGGCGATCAGTCGCCAGATAGGTTTTTGCGACGCGCTGCACGTCCTCGATCGTGACCCGGCGTATTTCCTCGAGCCGCTTGTTCACGCGGTCGGTGTCACCCTGCAACACGGCCGCCGTGCCGAGCAGGTTGGCCTTGTTGGCCACGGTCAACGCGCCCGTGACGACGCCGCGCATCATCTGGTTCTTCACCTTCGTCAATTCTCGCTCCGTTACCGGTTCGTCGATGACCTTCTGAATGTGCGTCTCAACCTCCTTGAGGATGGCATCCTTGTTGGCCCACGGCATCATCACCGCGCCCGCGCCCGCCAGCCCGTCCTGCTCGAGCGCGAACGCCCCGGCCAGCGCCGCCTGGCACAGCTTGCGCTCCTTGACCAGGTCGCGATACAGCCGACTGCTTTCGCCGCCGCCCAGGATGTTCATCAGCGCTTCGAGCGCCGTGGCATCGGGGTGGTTCTGCGGCACGGTGCGAACGACGTAGCCGACGATGGGCACCGGTCCCTTTTCTTCGCTGATGCGGGCCTGTCGCGGCTTTTCCTGCGGCGGCTCGCGATCGGCGACGCGCGGCGGGTCGGGGCAGCGCGGAATCCAGCCGAAGCACTTTTCGGCCAGTCGCTGGGCGTCGTCGTGCTTCACGTCGCCGACGATGACGAGCGTGGCGTTGTTGGGCACGTAGAAGGTCTCCCAGAACGACGCCAGCTCTTCGAGCTTCGCGGCGCGCAGGTGCGGAATTTGCCCGATCGGCAGCCAGCGGTAGGGGTGCTGCTTGAAGATTTCGGGCATCAGCTTCTCGGGAACGGTGCCGTAGGGTGCGTTGAGTCCCAGGCGGCGCTCTTCTTCGACGACCTTGCGCTCGGTCGTGAAGCTTTCCTGGTCGATCTTCAGGAACACCATCCGCTCGGCTTCGAGCCACAGCGCCAGCTCGAGCTGGTTCGACGGCAGGTAATTGACGTAGGTCGTGTTGTCGAACGAGGTGTAGGCGTTGCAGTTGCCGCCCGTGCGGCGGATGAACTTGAAATGGTCCTTGGGACCGAGCCGATCGGTCCCGCGGAACATCATGTGCTCGAACATGTGCGCGAAGCCCTGGCGCTGCGGATCTTCGTCCTTCGAGCCGACGTGATACCACACCTGCACCGCCACGATCGGGCACGAATGGTCCTCGAGCGTGATGACGCGCATTCCGTTTTCCAGTTTCTTCTCGCGAAAGTCATACTGGCGCTCGGCCGCCATGGCCGGAGCGGCCGCCGCCGCCAGCAGCATCCACGCCGCATTCACGCGCCAACGTCGCCGTGTCATGATGCGATACTCCTTGTGTCGGCGACGTGGGCGGGCCGCGCAGCGGGACGCCGGCGCCTGCGGCGGCTGTTCGCCCGATCGCGTCGACAGGCGTACCATACCGCGCCCGATGACGCGCCGCACCCGCACCGACGCCGACGCACGCGACCCGCTGCCGCGCATGTTCGATGCGCTGCTGACCGCGTGGGGTCCGCAGCACTGGTGGCCGGGGCAGACGCCGCTGGAGGTGATCGTCGGGGCGATTCTGACGCAGAATACGAACTGGAAGAACGTCGAGCGCGCCATCGCGCGCCTCCGCGAGCACGGCATGCTCGACTGGCAAGAGCTGCACGTGGCGACGGCGGAAGAACTGGCGGAATTGATCCGGACCGCCGGGACCTATCGCGTCAAGGCGCGGCGGCTGAAGGCGTTCGTCGAGTTTCTATTCGCGCGCCATGGCGGCCGGCTGGAGAACATGAAGCGCGTCGCGACGGCCGAGCTTCGGCGGCAACTGCTGGCGGTACCGGGCATCGGGCCTGAGACGGCCGACGCGATATTGCTCTACGCGCTGGGCCGGCCGGTCTTCGTGGTCGATGCCTACACGCGGCGCGTGCTGCTGCGGCATCGCCTGATCGACGAACGGGCGAGTTATGAGGACATCCAGCGGCTGTTCGAATCGGTGCTGCCGCGCGACACGGCGATGTTCAACGAATATCACGCGCTGCTGGTGGAAGTCGGCAAGCGGCACTGCCGCCCCAGCGCCCGGTGCGCGGGTTGTCCGCTGGATGGGTTTCCGCATGATGAAGAGGCTTAAGCGGCGTACGAGGCCTCCTGCGTGCACGGGACTGAAAGGACGCAAGGGACAAAACGCGCCACAGCGCATGTGCCTGACTCAACCTCTGAGCGTGCCAAGCACGACGAAGGCGCGTTGCGTCGCACTTGGCCTTCAACAACACATTACGGATTCCCCGCCGGCGAGGTCTTCTTGCCCGCCGTCTCGCGCATGATCTGCATCGCTCCCATCTCTTCGATGTTCCGCAGGTCGGTCCAGAAGGTGCCCTCGCCGGCGAAGAACAGGCGGATCGACTCCGGCTCGAAGTTGCGCGCGAACGTGTAGAGGTTGTACGCCTCGCCGGACCCCAGCGCCTCGACCAGGATGCGCTTGCCATCCGCCTCGGCCTGCTGCTTCAGGCGCGCCACGTCCGCCTCGGCGCGGCCCAGCAGTTCGACCTTTTCGGCCTCGATGGCGGCGATTTGCTGTTCGATCGTGGCTACCTGAAGCTTTCCTTGCGCCTCGATTTCGGCGGCGGCGCGTTGACCGTCGGCCAGAATCTCGGCCACCTTCTTGCGCGTCTGGGCCTGGATCGTCTCGCGCGTCACGTCAACCTTTTTCTTCGCCTCTTCCAGCAGCGCCTTCTTTTTGGCGGTTTCCTGGAGCTTGATGTTGGTCAACTGACGCTCGATGGCGATGAAGCTGTCCTGAATCTCGGTCTGCAAGTCGATCTCGCCCGCCGCCGCCTGGCCTTCACGGCTGAAAACCTCGATCGTGCTGATCAGCGCCAGCAGCAGCTCGATGTTCTTCTGGCGGCATACGTCGCGCAGCGTTTGCGTCAGCACCTGCTGGAACTGTTCGCGGCGCTCGCCCTGAATGAAGTCGCGCGCCTCGTACAGCGAACCTTCGTTGCGGCAGATCGAACGGAGTTGCGGCTTGATGACTTTTTCGAGCACCTCGGTCGTGTTGCCGAATTCGTTGATCACCTCCGCCGCGTGCTGCGGATGCAGCCCCCAGACGACCGTGACGCCCAGCTCGATGTCGAAGCCCGACTTCGACGGGAAACGGATCGTCTCCTGCGATCCCTTCAGCGCGACCTGCGAAAACTCGTTGAAACCCACCTCGACGATTTTCACTCGCTCGACGTTGGGATTCAGGTAGTACACGCCCGGCGGCAGGACGTCGCGCAGCGTGCCGCGCTCGCCCGCCAACGCCAGCGGCCGAATCTTCTTGGTTTTCGCGGGCGCGCTGCCGGTGACATCGCCCGCCTCGACGTCGGGGACTTCGATCATCCGCGGCTGCGTGCCGATCTGGTTGGTCAGCACGCCCACGAAGCCCGCCGGAACCACCACGGCCGGCTCTTTGCGCACCTCGAATTCGTAGGGGTTGATGCGATAGATGCCGGGCGTCAGCACCTGGCGCACGTAGCCCTGGTAGTTGCTGTCGAACTCGACGACGGGCGTGCCATCCGGCGCCGGGTCGCCGGTGCGTCGCACCAGGATGCCGACTTCCGGAAAATCGCCCTCCAGAATGTTGCCGCCGTCCGCCTTCTTCGACATCCGCCGCGTCGTGTGGACCCATTTCCATGACTCGGGGTTGCCCGGCTTGATGACGGTCAACTCGCACAGTTCATTGTCCCAATTGATGGGGTTGTAGAAATACCGTCCGGGTCCCGACGTGGCGCGCTGAATGCCCTTCTCGCCCGGCTCGGCGATCTTGCGACTGGGCGGCATCGGCTTGCCTGACTTGGCGATCCACACCAGGCATTTGTCCGAAGGCACATAGACGTAGCACCACTTGTACAGTGCGCCGAGCGTGCAGCCGGCCACCACCAGCCCAATCCCCAGCGTCAACTGAACCATGCGGCCGATGCGTTTGATCATTCGCTGTATCACGTTCATACCAGCGCTCCTTGCAATCCATCAGGTATGACCTGTCTTGCTTCGTCAGCGTTCCGTCGTGGCGCGCCTGCGCCCCTTACGGTACGGCTTCCCGAGCCGCGACCGATTCACCCGCGGCCTGCTCCGGTTCTTCAGCATCATCCGCGGCCGGCGCCGCATCGCGCGGCATGTTCGGCTGCGGCGCGGCCGATCGCGACACCGGCGCCGCCGCGCCCGCCGGCGTGATCTTTCGAAACGCCTGGAAGATGTCCGAGAACGGCCCATCCGTGTTGGTCAGGATGGTGCGTATCGCCGGCGCGATCTTCATGTAGAACTGGTTCTGTGCGTAGGTGTAGCCGTCGCCGAAGGCATTGACGGCCGCACGCAGCGGCTCGGCCTCGGCCTCATACTTGAACAGGACGACCTTGGCGTCGGCCTGTCCGCGCGACAAGATCGCCTCGGCGTCCTTGCGCGCCGCCTCGAGGGCCAGCCGCGCCACGTCGAGCCGCTTGTTGGCCTGCGTGACGGCCACGGCCATTTCCTGCTCGGCGTTGACGGTGACCGAGACGACTTCCTTGTTCGCGTCGCCGATTTCGGCCTGTTGCAGGGCCAGTTCCTCCTGCTCCACTAGTTTGGCTCGTTCGAACGCTTCCTTGATCTCGTTCTCGTACTTGGTCATCGACTGATCGGCCAACTCGCGCTCGCGGATAATCGACCGCACGCGCTCCGGCGGCTTGAGGTCGCGCACCGTGGCGGCCTTGATAAGCACGCCCTGCTTGCTGCACTTGTCGCGCAGGTCTTCGTAGAGCTTCTTCTGAAACGTCTCGCGTGCTCCGATGAAGTCGCGGGCCGTCATCTTGCTGCCCTGAATCCGCGCCAGGCTCATCATGTAGGGACGGATGACCTTCGTTACGACGTCGTCGATGTCACCCACCTCGACGACCACCCAAGGCGCCTGATCGGCAAACAGCGCCCACTCGACCGTCGCTTCCATGTGGATCGTGAACCCGTCGTTGGACGGGAATTCGATCGCTTCGTCGCCCAGCATGTCATACTTGTGGCTGCGCATGTCGACCTGGTCGATCCGAACCTCGAACGGGTTCTTGTCGAAATAGGTTCCCGGCCCGAGCACCTCGGGCTGAACGCCTCGCTCGCGCTCCTGGACGACGAACTCGTTCGGGTTCTCCGGCGGCAATCCTGAGAGCAGCGTCTGCACGCCGATCCAGCCCTCGGGGACCACGATCTTGTTGAACTCCTGAACCTCTTCGGCGAGCGGGTTGATGTTGTGCCGGCCGGCGGGAAGCGTACCGGCGACGACGCCGCGCTCGTTCGGCTCGGTGGCGACGGTCTTGCCCACCGGCAATGGTTTGCCGTACTTGCGAATCAGCACGCCGAACTTGCCTTCTTCGATAATGACGGCCGGGAAGATCAGGCGCTGGTACCAGATGGGCGAGACGAAGTGTCGGCCCTCGGTCAGCACTTGGTACTGAATGCCCTTGTACGATTTTTTAACACGTTCCTCGCTCCAGCCGGTCTTGGCGGCCAGCTCTTTGACGAGCGCCGGGTAAAGCACGACCTGATCGCCATGTTCGGACGGCAACTCGACGCCGGTCTTATTTACGAGGACCAGCACGTAATTGGGCGGAACCTCGACGCGGACGACGTACCACTCGTACGCGCCAAAACCGGCCGCCAGCAGGACCAACAGGAAGAACAACCGAGCGATGAGGCGCGTTAGACCGCCGCCGCCCGGTGTTTCGTTCATGTGTCGGGAAGTTCGATCGCTCATGGTGAAGACCTCCGCCGGCGCCGCCGAAGAGTTGACTCAAAGCCCGCTCCGGCGCCCTGGACTGTTCGGAATCTGCGAAGCGCCGCCGCACCGGACGCCGCACCGCTCGTGTCAATTCATGACGCGCCGTCGAGCGGTCGACCGCACCGCGCGCAAAACCTGGCGTCGGACCGATTACGGAACCGGCACCCGCCGCCCGGGCACACTTTCTCGCCCCACACGCGCAGATTATGTTGTCGCGCGCGGCGTATCAGAACGATGCCGCACACGAAAAACAGAAGTATGAGCAGCAGAAACAGAATCTGGCCGTTCATGTCCCTTGCTCCGGCGGCGCACCTTGCGGTGTGTCCGCACGTAAAGTGTAACCGCAGTTCCACGGCGGGTCATTAGAAAAGCGGACGTAGTTTCTAACCCGCGGCGTATTCGATATTTCATGTCAGTGGGGCGCAACGTCGGCCGTGAAATGCGATGGACGGGCGCCAGGGTCCGCAAAGCCGGCCTTGCGCGGCGGGTCTCAACGTGACGTGTTAAGCGGCGATGCCCGCTATCCGATTCGAGAGTCGGCGAACTCGCTTCGGGGGCCGGAATCTGCCGTCCGCGATGCGATGGAACGAACCAGAACCCGCACGACCCGCAGGATGCCGATTATGGCCCTCGTCGATCAACCGCTTCCCTGGGCGAAGCTGTCGCGCCTGCGCTTCAAGGCGACCGCGGTGCTCAGCGGCGTCGTGCTCGTGGTCAGCGGATTATCGGCCAGCCTCTACATGCGGATCGCGTCGCGACTGATCCATGAGCAGGCCGCGTCGCACGTCCGTGAAGTGTCGAAAACCCTGGCGATTTCTTCGGCCGCGTCGATGATGGCGGACGATCGTTCGGCGCTGCTCGAGGTGGCGGAAGAGTTGATCCGCTCCGAGGGCCTCCAGTACATCGCCTTCGCCGATCCGGTCGGTCGGATTCTCGCGGGGGCACAGCAGGGGCAGGGGCAGCTCAGCCGACTTCTGTACAACGACGGCGTGACGATCCCGATCGCGCCCGTTGACGAGCCGCTCCCGATCGAAAACGGCGACAACGGCCCCCGTCTGGACAACACTTATCCGGTTTTCATTCCCGGTGAAGCGGGGCTCGACGATGCGCCGCGACACGTCGCCGGCTACGTCCGCATCGGGCTTTCGCTGGCCGACGCCGAATCGAACCTCTCCACTCTGGCGCGACAGGCGGTCTGGATCGCTTGTCTGATCGCCTTTCTGATGGTTCCGCTCAGCTACGGCCTGGCGAATCGGGTGGCGTCGCCGCTGAAGCGGGTCAGCGCGGCGTCGGCGGCGCTGGCCGCGGGCAACCTGGGGCACCGGGTTCAACTGAACCGCAGCGACGAGATCGGCGATCTGGCGCGTTCGTTCAACGCCATGGCGGACGATCTGGCCCGCTCGCATAACGCCCTGGTGTCGCTGAACGCCGAGCTTGAAGACCGCGTACTGGCCCGCACGTTTCAACTGACCGAGGTTAATCGGCGGTTGCAGGACGCGGTGGCCGAGAAAGAGGATTTCGTCCGCGCCGTGTCGCACGATCTGAGCGCGCCCCTGCGAAACGTCACCGGCATGATCGACCTGCTGCGCGACCGCCAATCGCAAGGGCTGAGTCCGACGGCGCTCGATCTGCTCGGCCGCATCCGCAACAACGTCACGCACGGGCTGGAAATGATCGAAGAGCTGCTTGATCTGTCGCGCATCCGAAGCCGCCGCGACGCGATGCAACGGGTCGACCTCGATGCCGAGGTGCGATCGGTGGCCGCACAGTTCGAGTTCGATCTGCAATCCAAGAATATCGAGCTGAAGATCGAAGGCCCGCTGCCGGTCGTCTGGGCCGAGCGCCTGCGCATGCGGCAACTCTGGCAGAATCTGATCGACAATGCCATCAAGTACACCGACACGAGCCGTGTGCCCGCCGGACGCAGCCGCCCGCGAATCCGCATCTGGTGGCTCGATCAGCATGACTCGCTCGAGTTTCGCGTGGCCGACAACGGCATCGGCATCGCGCCGCGCGACCGCGATCGCGTGTTCTATGTGTTTCGCCGGGCGAAGGACGGATTCGTGGCCCGCACGGCCGGCAAGGGCGTAGGCCTGGCAACGTGCAAGAGCATCGTTCAGAACTACAACGGCCGCATGTGGGTCGAGGCCAATCCGGAGGGCGGCAGTGTGTTCTGTTTTGCGCTGGCCAAGGACAGGCTGGTTCCGCCCGCCCCCGGCCGCGGCAATGACAACGATAGCGACGCCGAGCGCGCGGAGGAGGAGGCGGTTGCATGTCCATGAAGAAGCCGGCATCCGAAGCAGTGCCGTCGCCGCGACGTTTTCTGCTCGTAGACGATGACGCAGACCATGTTGAGCTGATGTCGTTCGTGTTGCGCGACGCCTTTGCGGAGGCGGAGATTACCGCCGTACACAGCATCGAGAACGCCCGCGCCCTCGATCTGACGCAGTTCGATTCCGCTCTGGTGGACGTGAACCTGCCGGACGGCAGCGGCATCGACCTGTTGCGCCATATGCACGAACACGCCGACGTGCCGGTCATCCTTGTGACGGGCGAACGATTCGGCGAGCCGGCGGTGGAGGGCATTCGCGCGGGCGCGGCCGACTATCTGGTCAAGCATGGCGATTATCTGCGCGTGCTGCCGGTCGTCGTTCGCAAGGCCGCGGCCATGAGCGCGATCAAGGCGCAAAATCGCCGGCTCGAAGAGGAGCTTCGCCGGCGGAACCGCGAGCTGGAGCGACTCAACGAAGAGCTGCTCAAGATGGCCGCCCACGATCCGCTGACGGGGCTGTACAACCGGCGCCATTTCAACGAGTTGTTCGCTCGGCTGTACGCCGAGTCCGACCGTTACGGCTCGGACCTGACCTGCTGCATGATGGACCTGGATCACTTCAAGCAGGTCAACGATCGCTTCGGCCATCAGGTGGGCGATCAACTGCTGGTCCTGACCGCCGAATCGTTGCGCAAATCGCTGCGCGCGGCCGACGTGGCCGCCCGGTACGGCGGTGACGAATTCGTCGTGCTCATGCCGCAGACCAGCCCCGAAGACGCGCGGCAGTCGGCCAGGCGCATCCGCGTCAACTTCCGCAATCTGATCGCCGAGCGCATTCCCTACGCCAGCCATGTGACGCTCAGCATCGGCGTGGCGAGCCGCGAGCGGCACGAGCCGCGCTCGGCGGATGCGCTGCTGCGTCTGGCCGACGACGCGCTCTATCAGGCCAAGGCATCCGGCCGAGACCGCATCATGGTCGTGCGGCCGTTCGAGGTCGAGGCGTGAAAACCTGCAAAATCGGTTGGCCTTTCGGGATTCGCGCGGAACGGACATGCAGCCCGGCCGATCGGGCAGAATCCCCGCACCACGCGGTTCATCAGAATTCATTCCTTGGCCGCTTCTCGGTGATGTACGCCCGCCGCCGATCCGCGTAATCCTCGGGCGTTGTCGGCAAATCGGCGATGAGCCGTTCGAGTCCCCGTTGAGCCATATCGGCGTTGCGCGCTTCAGACGGGTCTTCGGCCAGCGCACAGGCGTGGATGCGCTTCAGGATCGGAATGCACCAGCCGCAACCAGTTCCCGCTTGCAGACAGTCCGACATGCGGGAGGGCTGTGCCGGCCGCTCGCGACGGGCGAAGTGAATCAGCTTGCGCAGCGAAACATGGTAGCAGTAGCAGATTTGATCGTCGAGATTCACTGCATATCATAGCGCGAACCATCGCAAGGCGTTTCGCGAACGCCGGACCGCAGCCGGTCGAATCCGCCGCCGCGACAGGGAGTCCGGCGTCGCGGACGCTTCGGCGGTTGTGGATCGCACCGCGGATGCGGCGGAAGCAGGTGTTGATTGTCATTCCAAGCGCCACAGGACGGCGCGGCGAAAACCGTCGCCGCTCGGCACGTCGGCGTCGATATCGTCGTTCCCGTCTACAACGCGCGCGCCGACGTCGAACGATGCGTCGATGCCGTTTCGCGCCATGCGCGCGGCGACTGGCGGCTCGTGCTTGTCGACGATGCCAGCACCGATCCGCAACTGACGGCCATGCTCGACCGGCTGCCAACCGAGCAGCCGCGCATCCTACTGCTGCGAAACGAGTTCAATTCCGGCTTCGTGGTTTCGGCCAATCGCGGCATGAAGCAGGCCGACGGCCGAGACGTGGTGCTGTTGAACAGCGACACCGCGGTAACGGCGGGCTTTGTGGAGAAACTGATCGCCTGCGCGTACGCCGAGATTGCATGCGGCATCGTCTCGCCGTTGACGAACAACGGAACGATATGCAGCGTGCCGGAGTGGTGCCGTTACAACGAGCCGCCGGCGGATTTCACGTTGGACGAATACGGCGCGATGATCGAGCGAGTCAGTCTGCGGCGGCGGCCGGAGATGGTAACGGCGGTCGGATTCTGCATGTACATCCGCGCCGACGTGCTGCGGGCGGTGGGGTATTTCGACGAGGCGAACTACGGCCGCGGGTTCGGCGAGGAAAACGATCTGTGCCAGCGGGCGCGGCGGGCCGGATACCGCGTACGGCTTTGCGACGATTTGTTCGTTTTTCACGCCGGCAGCGCCTCGTTCAATGACGAGGCGCGCGTGCTGGAGCAGGCCCATGCGGAAGTCCTCGAGCGATTGAATCCGGGATATCACGCGGCCGTGCACGAGTTCATCCGGACCAACCCGCTGGGAGACATTCAGGACAACGTGCGGCTGCAACTACGGCGCGGCCGCGGCGGCGACCGCGCGGCGGTGATGTATGTATTGCACGTCAGCCCGTATCGCGCCGGCATCGGTGGAACCGAATACCACGCGCGCGACAAGATCGCCGCGATGAAACATCCGCGCTGCGTCTTGGCCTATCCCGCCGACGGCACGATTGAGGTTGCCGAGGTATTCGATGGGCGCGTTGACGAACCACTGCGTTATCGTTTTCCGCTTGCATCGCCGCCCCGGCGAGACGTGTTGCGCGACGCGACGATCGAAACGCTGTTCGCCTCGCTGCTCGAAACGTTCTCGATCGGTTGCGTTCACTTCGAGCACATGCAGACCTGGCCGCTGGGCCTTTGGCGCGTCTGCCATCAGCGCGGCATGCCATATCTGTTCACGACCCACGACTATTCGTGCGTCTGTCCGAACGTGAACTTGATCCACCACGGCTCAATGACGCGCTGTGCCTGTGATCCGGCCGATGTCGACGCAACGCGAAGCTGCCTGAAGGCTTATGAAGTGTTCGCTGAATCGTCGCTCGGCGACGATCCGGCTGAGTTTCTTCGTCGATGGCGAGTCGAATTCCGCGAGCTGTTGACGCATGCGCGGCATATCGTCTTTCCTTCCGCCGCCGCGCGCGACTTGATACGGCGTTACGACGACCTGCCGTCGGACAGCGGCATCGTCCTGTCGCACGGCTACGAGTCGGTTACGGGCAACGGCGTTGCGTTTCAGCCTGCGAGGCAGCCGCTCGGCGACGACGTGCTGCGTATCGGCGTCGTGGGGGCGACCGCTTACCCGCCCAAGGGGGCCGGTGAAGTCGTGAAGCTGATGCGCGGTTGTCGAGATCGGCCGATCGAGTGGCACGTCTTCGGCCCGGCCGATGCGTGGGGATTCGCCGATCAGCTTCGACAGGCGGGCCTGGGCCGCCGGCTCGTGCTGCACGGCTCTTACGCGCGAGAGACGATTCAGGCAAGGCTGCGCGAAGCACGGATCGACCTGGCGGTGTTGTTCCCCTTGTGGCCCGAGACATTCTGCTATGTGTTATCCGAATTACTGGGAGCGGGCGTGCCGGTGCTGGCGTACCCGGCCGGCGCGATCGCCGAGCGTGTGCGCGCGAGCGGCGCCGGGGTGCTGGTCGACGACGTGACCGCGGCCCGCGCGGCACTGGAGGCACTGCTGTCGGATCGGTCGAAGCTCGCGACGTTGCAGGAGGCGGCCCGGCGACATCGGCACAAGACGCTGGCCGAGAACGCGGCTGAGTATGACGGATTGTATCGCGCCTGTTTCGATCCCGACGCCCCCGGCGCCGCGCCGGCGGGTCCGGCGGCGTATCTGATGATGTTGCAGGCGGCGCGGCGTGTCGAGCAGCGGCCGCCGGCGCCGGCCGTCATCGAGCAGCCCAGCCGATATCAGGCGCGGCGGTGGTATCCGCTTTATCGCGCGTTGAAGCCTCTGATTCCGGCTGCGGCGCGATTCTGGGCGCGGCGGGCGTTCTCGGGGCGGCGCGTGCGCTGGTATCGGCGATACGATCTGTCGCAAATGAACGGCACGTGGACGCCCAACGAGCAGATGGCCGCCGTGGCGGGCACGCGCCGGTGTCGCGCGCTGCGGTTCGATCCGCGCATGGAGTGCGCGGGTTGCCTCATTCCGACGCAGCGGGCGCACGTCATGCGGCTGGTGATGCGCTGCTGGTCCGACCGGCCCGTGTTTGCACGGCTGCTGTGGTCGCACGACGCGGCCGATGCTTTCGGCGACGAGCGCAGCATCTGGATTCCGCTGGCGGCGGACGGCGTGTGGAACGAGTACTGGCTGGACCTTCGCGACAGCGACAAGGCGCCGGCCTGGACGGCCGCCGCGCACGTGAATCGCCTGCGGCTGGAACCGGTGAATGAGGTGTGCGAATTCGAGTTACGGGACTTGTCGTTCGGCGAGTACTTTTGAGCGTCGCAGGGTCCGCGGTGCGGACCGTGCCACATTCGCGTAAAGAACGCTCCTGATGAGGTGAACGCATTGTGACCGAATTCGCAGCAGCGCATCACGCTCGAAACTGTGCGCGACCGTTGAGCTTCATCGCCGTGAGCGCCGCGTGGCTTCTCAGCGTCGCGCCGGCGTGCGATCGACGCCCGCCTGACGCCGACAATGGGCAGACGCCACCCGCCGCGAGCGGCTCCGCTGGCGCAGCTTCGACGCAGCCGGCCGCGGCCGACGCATCGGACGATCCGGCCGCGCCGGTGTGTTTCCCCCGCAGCCACGACGTCGGTTCGTGGGTCAAGATCGAACCGGTGCGCGTCATCGCCCTCGCCGCCGACGACACGCAGCCGACAACCGCGCCGGCGGATGCCGATTCGCGAATGCGGTCGTTTCGCCTCAAGCGCCGCGCCTGGTGCGTCTATGCCGACGAAACCGGCCGGCGAATCGACGTGCAGGTCGTCGAAGCGGCCACCGCCGCGGACGCGTTCGGCTTCTTCAGTACGCAAGCACGCGGTGAGCGGCTGGACAAGCTTGGCGGCCGGGCGCTCGTGCAGCGCGAGGCCGCGGCGGCGACCTTGCACGTCTGGCAGGGGTCCACCTGTCTGCGATTCGTCTGCATGGGTTTCGGCAATTCGATCGACGACGCCCGGCCGCTGGCGGTGCGCGTCGCCGGCATGTTACCCGGCGAGAACGTGCCCGAGATGACGACGATTTTTCCGAGCGAAGGCGCCGCCGACGCAGGCCCTTGGCTGGTGCGCAGCCTGACGGCCCTTTCGCCCGACGACGCGGCGCGGCTGAGCGTGCCCGACGCGGCGGCGGCCGACGAGCTGCTGTCGCTGGACGGCGAGGCGTGGCTTTGCGTGCGCGCCTACGTCGCCCCCGACGTGGAGGGATGGAACGTCGTCTGGACGGCCGCCTACGCCGACGAGGCCGCGGCGCGCCGCGCGTACGAACACGTCGTCGCCAACGTCGGCCGCACGTGGGACCACGTCAGCGTCCTGCCGGCGCAGAACCGCTACGTCATCGGCACGTTCACGATCGAGCGCGAGTCGCAGATGCACATCATGCCGCGCCTGGCCCTGCGGCTGCCGCGGTAGAAGGTAGAGGCTCAGTCCCTGCGGGGCGGATTCGATTCCAACGCATTCGCCTCTGCCATTGCCATGTCGCGAAGCTGATAGTTTGGATCGCTGGCGAGCACGCGCAAGCCGGTGGGATTCTGGCGTTTTAGATTGAGCTTTGTTGTCGGAAAGAGCTGATTCGGATCGGGGACTTTCAGAACGTTCGCATCCGCCAATACGAAAACGAGCCACTGCCACGGCTTAACCCAGGACCAGCTTGGCGGGCCATGAATGAGCCGCCAGTCGTGACGGTGCGCCTTGTAGGTCTTGGGAACCTCAAGGTACTGCAAGTTCTTAGCCGGACTCCGATACAAGAGTACTTTGCAGTCCGCACATTCCCAGTCGTAATGACCGCCCCAGAAGCGGCCAAACTGCTGCACGTTAGCAATTACTAACAACGGCGCGAGGATCAGCCCGGTCCAGAGCATGCGTCGCCGGAAGCGACGACCGGGGAGGGCGGCGTGAATCATCCCCCGAGAGTGCGGATTCTGAATGCGTCGAGGATTGGAATTTCATCGGAAAAGATTGTAACCTGTCCGCGCGGGCCGACGATTGCCGCACTTTGCGGTCGCCAGACATTCCGAGGACTCGATCATGCTTCAGCGCTTTACGCCGTTCTGTCTGCTTCTCTTTCTCGCACCGCTTGCCGTCGCTGAGCCGCCTTCGGACGCGCGGCGGTTCTGGCCGGCGTGGCGCGGGCCGGAGGCCAACGGCGTGGCGCCCCACGGCAATCCGCCGAGCGAGTGGGGGGAGTCGAAGAACATCCGCTGGAAGGTCGCAATCCCCGGCAAGGGCCACGCCACTCCCATCATCTGGGACAACCTCGTCATCGTTCAGACGGCCGTTAAGGTCGATCGCCCGGCCGGCGAAAACCGCGACGAAGCCGCGGCGGAAGATTCGCGCGATCGGCGGCGGCGCGACGAAAGCCCGTCGATGCAGCCCGACCGTCCGCGGCGCGGCGGACGGCGCGGCGGGTTCGGCGGCCGCGGCGCAGCGCCGACCGAACCGTACGAGTTCCACGTGCTGGCTCTGGACCGCAAGACCGGTAAGCAGGTCTGGCGCACAAAGGTCAAGGAAGAGACGCCGCACGAGGCCGGTCATCAGGACGCCACGCAGGCATCCTGCTCGCCGATCACCGACGGCAAACACATCTACGCCTACTTCGGCTCGCGCGGACTGTATTGCCTCGACATGAACGGCAAAGTGAAATGGGAGAAGGATTTCGGCGACATGCAGACGCGCAACGGCTTCGGCGAGGGCAGCTCGCCGGCGCTGCACGGCGACACGCTGGTCGTAAACTGGGACCACGAGGGGCAGTCGTTCATCGTGGCGATGGACAAGAAGACCGGCAAGCAGCTTTGGAAGCAGGATCGCGACGAGCCGACGTCGTGGTCGACGCCGCTGATTGTGGAATCGGGCGGCAAGCCGGTCGTGATCGTCAGTGCGACGAACTACGTGCGTGCGTATGACCTCAAGTCAGGCGAGTTGCTGTGGAAATGCTCGGGGATGACGGGCAACACGATCCCCTCGCCGGTCGTCGGAAACGGGCTGATCTATCTGCTCAGCGGATTCCGCGGCGCGGCGTTGCTGGCCGTGCGGTATGACGGCGCCAAGGGCGACCTCAACGGAACCGATCGCATCGCCTTTTCGTACGATCGCGACACGCCCTACGTTCCCTCGCCGCTGCTGTACGACGATACGCTCTACTTCTTCAAGGAAAACCGCGGGATTTTGACCTGTATTGACGCAAAGGCGGGCAAGGTCCATTACGGACCGCAGCGGCTCGACGGCGTCAGCATGGTTTATGCCTCACCGGTCGGCGCATCCGGGCGCGTTTACATCGCAGGCCGGGACGGGACGACACTGGTGTTGAAGCGCGGTCCGAGGTTCGACGTGCTGGCGACGAACACGCTGGACGACGGATTCGACGCCTCACCGGCCATCGTGGGCGATGAGTTGTTCCTGCGCGGCCGATCGCATCTTTATTGCATCGCGCGCTGAACCGGCCCGGCGGCATCGGAGTCGCGACTCCGCATTCTTTCGACTTGAGCCGCTTGACTTTGTAGTGCAATTGCACTATATGAGAGGTCCACGCGCTTCGTTCGCCTGGGTTCCCGGGGCCATAAAACCAAGGGAGCAATAAGGTTAGGCGAAAAACGCAGGACGGTGACGCCGTTCTGCGGGGCTGGGTCTCCACACCAGCGGGGTGCGAATCGCCGAAATAGTCAAGGCAGGACCGAAACGCCATGAATCAGCAATTTGCGTCGCCCACGGTACGGGCGAAGACTGCACGGAGTTCGAACGTGGCCGAGAAGCCGCTGGCTCTGATCCGCAACATCGGGATATCCGCGCACATCGACTCGGGCAAGACCACGCTGTCGGAGCGCATCCTTTTTTACGCCGGGCGCATTCACAAGATCAAGGAGGTCAAGGGCGAAGGCGCCACGATGGACTACATGGAGCTGGAGAAGGAGCGCGGCATCACGATCACCTCGGCTGCCACGACCGTGGGATGGGGCGAGCATGAGATCAACCTCATCGACACGCCCGGCCACGTCGATTTCACGGTCGAAGTCGAGCGTTCGCTGCGCGTGCTGGACGGGGCGATCCTCGTGCTGTGCGGCGTGGCGGGCGTGCAAAGTCAGTCGATCACGGTCGACCGCCAGATGAAGCGCTACGGCGTGCCCCGAATCGCGTTCATCAACAAGCTGGATCGCACGGGCGCCGATCCCGTCAGCGTCGTCGAGGGGCTGGAGACCAAGCTCGATCTGGCGACCGTGCAGCTACAGATTCCGATGGGGCTGGGCGACGATCATCGCGGCGTGATCGACCTCGTGACGATGGAGGCGGTCTTTTTCGACGGCGACAACGGCGAGATCGTTCGCCGGACTGCGATTCCCGCCGAGTACCAGGACATAGCCGCCTCGGCGCGACGGGGCATGCTCGACACGTTGTCGCTCTACGACGACGAGCTGTTGGCACTGATGCTCGAAGACAAGCCGATTCCCGAGGAACTGCTGCATGCGATCATCCGCCGCAGCACGCTGGCGCAGGAACTGACGCCGGTGCTGATGGGTTCGGCCTACGAAAACAAGGGCGTGCAACTGCTGCTGGATGCGATCACGCGCTATCTGCCCTCGCCGCTGGACCGCGAGGTCTTCGCGCGCGATCAGGACAACGGCGACGCCGAAACGCTTATCGCTCCCGATCCCGACGCGCCGCTGGTGGCGATGGCGTTCAAGCTGGTCGATGAACCCTATGGTCAACTTACCTACATGCGGGTTTACCAGGGCCGCATTCAGCGCGGCGAGCGCTATTTCAATACGCGCACCCGCAAGCCGCAGCGCTTCAGCCGCATCGTGCGGATGCACGCCAACGATCGCGCGGAGGTCGATTCGGCCGAGGCGGGAGACATCGTTGCCGTGTTGGGCCTGGAGTGCAGCTCGGGCGACACGTTTTGCGGCGAGGGAATCGACTACGTGCTTGAGTCGATTCACGTTGCCGATCCGGTGATCTCGCTGGCGGTCAGTCCGGCCAAGACGGCCGATCGCGACCGCTTCAGCAAGGCGTTGTCACGTTTCTCGCGCGAGGATCCGACTTTTCACGTTTCGAGCGATCCCGAGACCGGCGAGACGATCATCTCGGGCATGGGCGAGCTGCACCTCGATATTTACGTCGAGCGCATCCGCCGCGAGTACAAAGTCGACGTGCAGGTCGGCCAGCCGCGCGTCAGCTACCGCGAAGCGCCGTCGCGCGAGGTGGCCTACAACTACAAGCACAAGAAGCAGACCGGCGGCTCCGGGCAGTACGCCCACGTGATCGGCAAGCTGATTCCCCTGCCGGAAGACCATGACGAGGGATTCGAGTTCGAGAGCGTCGTCTTCGGCGGGCGTGTGCCGTCGGAGTACATCCCCTCGGTCGAAAAGGGCTTTCGCTCGATGTTGGCCAAGGGGCCGCTGGCCGGTTATGAAATCACGGGCGTTAAGATGCTGCTGGAGGACGGCAGTTCGCACGACGTCGATTCGTCGGACATGGCGTTCCAGATTTGCGCCCGCGACGCCTTCCGCCAGGCGTTTCTCGAATCGCGTCCGGTGCTGCTCGAGCCGATCATGAAGGTCGAGGTCGAAACGCCGAGTGAGTTTCAGGGTTCCATTACAGGCGATCTTTCGTCGCGCCGCGGTCTGATCATGAACTCCGAGTCGCGCGGCATGTTGACGGTGCTGACGGCCGAGGTGCCGCTGGCCAGCATGTTCGGCTACGCGACGATCGTGCGCAGTCTGTCGCAGGGCAAGGCCGGCTTCACGATGGAGTTCCTGAAGTACAAGCGCGTGCCGGCGTCGATTCAGGAAGAAATCGTGGCGGCGGCACGCGAGCGCGAAAAAGAAAAGAAGAGGTAGGCGGCCCGTTTCGGCTGGCAGCGGGCAGTTTGCTGTATGGCCCGCCGGTGCGTCGTGACGAGGCCCGCCGTCGGCCCTGCGGCCACGAAAATAGTTCGAGACGCACACACAGCCGAGGACGGCCGTGCCACGTGGGGCACGCGTCGGACGGTCAGAGACACGCAACGCGGGACTACGAGACATGCACGAACGATTCAGCGAACGGGCGCGGCGGGTGATGGCACTGGCGAATCTCGAAGCGGTGCGGCTGCGACACGATTTCGTCTCGCCCGCGCACATGTTTCTCGGCATGGTCGCCAAGGCCGAAGGCGTGGCCAACACCGTGCTGCGAAACCTCGACATCGACCTGCACGCCCTGCGCGACGAAGTGGCGCGGCTGCTGGAGCCGGGCGACAAAACGCTGCACCAGACCAAGATGCGGCAGGGCGACGACACGCGCAAGGTGATTTCGCTGGCCATCGACGAAGCCCGCAAGCTGGGGCACAAGTACGTCGGAACCGAGCACCTGCTGCTGGGCATTTTGCTCGAAGGAAACAACGTCGCCGCCAAGGCGCTGTCGGCCCGCGGCGTCAACGTCGAACGGCTGCGTGACGAAATCTTGTCGCTGCTGCGCACCAGCACCGACGAAAGCCATCAGGGCATCGGCGTCGGTCACTCGGCGCATGAGTGGCTGCACCAGCAGGAACTGGCCAAGGCGTTTCGCTCGCCGAATTTCTGGCACCGCCTGATCCTGGCGTGCGAATCGGCCAACCGGCTGGGACACGGTGAGATCGAAGACCAGCACTTGCTGCTGGCGCTGCTGCGCGAGCCGGACTCCTACGTGGCGCGGCTGCTGGCCGAGAAGGGCGTGACGCTCGACTGGGTCCGCGACCGCGTGACGCGAGACGCGGCGCTGTGAAACTTGTCAGATGCGAAGCGCCCGGCGCGGCTTGACCGTGCAGTCGCGCTGCGCCGCCCCTTTGCCTCGCGTCAGCATGGGGGCCCAAGCCTCATCGTTGAGTCCGCGTTGCCGAATCCCCGCGGCAACGTATACTGTCCCCCTTGACGCGGGGAAGCGCCACGATGAAGTCCGACCCCGAATCCGACGACGACCCCGACCCATCCGAGACGAATCCGCGCGCCCGCATCCGCAATATCGGCATTGCAGCGCACATCGACGCCGGCAAGACGACGACGACCGAGCGATTCCTCTATTACACCGGTCGTACCCACAAGATCGGCGACGTCGACGACGGCACGACGATCACCGACTTCGACCGGCAGGAACAGGATCGCGGCATCACCATCTTCTCCGCGGCCGTGACCTGCCCCTGGCGCGATCACACGATCAATCTCATTGACACGCCCGGTCACGTCGATTTCACCGCCGAAGTCGAGCGCAGCCTGCGCGTGCTCGACGGCATGGTGGCGGTGTTCGACGCGAAGGAAGGCGTCGAGGCCCAGTCCGAGACCGTGTGGCGTCAGGCGGACAAGTACCGCGTGCCGCGGCTGTGCTACGTGAACAAGATGGACAAGATCGGGGCCGACTTCGCCGAGACGGTGCGCGAAATCCGACAGAAGCTGCACGGCAACCCCGCGCCGGTGTTCATTCCCATCGGTCAGGAATCGACCTTCGAGGGCGTGATCGATCTGTTGCACATGCAGGCGGTGCACTTCGACCAGAAGTCGCGCGGCGCCGTCATGCAGCGCGGCGACGTTCCGGACGCGATGCTTCAGGAGGCCAACACCTGGCGCAACGAGCTGATCGAGACGATCGCCGAAACCGACGAAGCCCTGATGGAAAAATACGTGCAGGGCGAAATGCCGCGCGTCGACGAGCTGGTCGCGGCGTTGCGACGGGCCACGCTCGATCGCAAGGTGCAGCCGGTCTTCTGCGGCTCGTCGTTGAAGAACGTGGGCGTGCAGCCGCTGCTGGACGGCGTGGTCGATTACCTGCCTTCGCCGCTGGACCGCGGCGCCGTGACGGCGCACGTCAGCATGACCGATGCCCGCGAACTTCGGCGCGAGCCGCGCGAGGACGAGCCGCTGGCCGCCCTCGTTTTCAAGATCGTCGCCGACAAGCCGCTGGACCTGTACTACGTTCGCGTCTATAGCGGCGTGCTGAAGTCCGGCTCGCGGCTGCTCAACGCCACGCGCGGCGCCAAGGAAAACCTGTCGCAGATGTTCCGCATGTTCGCCAAGCGGCGGGAGGCGATCCAGAAAGTCGGGCCGGGCGAGATCGTCGCGGTCGTGGGGCTGAAAGACTCGCTGACCGGCGACACGCTGTGCGACGCCCGCGATCCCTGCGTCCTGGAACGCATCGAATTCCCCGATCCCGTCATCAGCGTGGCGATCGAGCCGAAAAGCTCAGGTGACCGCGATCTGATGGGCGAAACGCTCCGGCGGTTGTCGCGGCAGGACCCGACGTTCCGCTATCGCGTCGATGCCGAGACCGGGCAGACGCTGATCTCCGGGATGGGCGAGTTGCATCTTGAAGTGCTGGTCTACAAGCTGCGAAACGATTTCAACGTCGACGTCAACGTCGGCAAGCCGCGCGTCAGCTACCGCGAAGCGATCTCGCAGCCGGCCCAAGCCGAAGGGCGATTCATCCGCCAGCTCGGAGGACGCGGGCATTTCGCCGTCGTGACGCTGCGGATCGAGCCGTTCGAGCCGGCCGGCGGGCACGCGCATTTCATGTTCGAGAGCCGGCTGCCGGCCGGAAAGATACGGCCGGAGTTTCTCGCGGCGATTGAGAACGGTTGCCGCGACGCGATGCTTCAGGGCGTGCTGGCGAGTTACGAGATGCTCAACGTCCGTGCAATCCTCCTCGACGCGCAGGAGCACGACGTCGACAGTTCCGAGGTGGCGTTCGAAAACGCCGCCAGGCTGGCGTTTCACGAAGCGTGCGAGAACGCCCGGCCGGTATTGCTCGAACCGATCATGCGCGTGCAGGTCGTCACGCCTGCCGACTATTTCGGGTCGGTGACCGGCGATCTGAACAGCCGCCGGGCGACGATCGTCGATACGACGTTCCGCGGGAATCTTCGCGTCATCGACGCCGATGCGCCCCTGGCCGAGATGTTCGGTTACGCTACCGTGCTGCGCAGCCTGACGCAGGGCCGCGCAAGCTGGACCATGGAACCGAAGACCTATCAGGCCGTGCCGGCCAACGTGCAGACTCAACTCTTGTCGTCGTATTGAGCAACAAGCCAGGGTGGCGCGGTCGGGCCCGCGCGCTATGGACGTCCAAGCTCCGTGCGAGATCTCCTCGCGAGGGCTTGGACGTGTCGTATGTAGGCGCCCGCCATTGACATCCGCCCCGGCTTGCGATTCGCTTGCCGTATGGACGGTGCTGTCTTTCCGATACTTGCCGGCGTGCTGGGACTCATCGTCGGCAGCTTTCTCAACGTCGTGATCTACCGCCTGCCGCGCGACGAGTTGTCGATCACGCGCCCACTGTGGTCGTTCTGTCCGGCCTGCGCGCGCCAAATCCTCGCGCGCGACAACGTCCCCGTTCTGAGCTGGCTGCTGCTGCGCGGCCGCTGCCGGTTCTGCTCCGCGCCGATCTCCCTGCAATATCCGCTGATCGAAGCGCTGGCCGCCGTGGTGTTCGTTGCCGTGTTCGACGCGTTGTTCGTCGGCCGCGCGCTTGCCGACCTGCCGGCCACAGCCGCGACCGTGCCGCTGCTCATCGGCTACTGGGTGCTGCTGGCGTCGCTGCTGGCCAACTCCGTCATGGACGTCGAGGAATACATCATCGATCTGCGGCTGACTTACTTCGCGATCGGCGTCGCCGTCGTCGCGCACGCGGCGCATCAGGCCGCGCTGGCGGAGTCGACGCTGATCGACGCGGCCCTGAGACCGTCGCTGGCCGCGGGCGCGGCGAGTCTGGCGTGGATCGTCATGGGCATCTTGATCGCTCGCCGCGCGCCGACTTTTGCGGAACAAGGCGTCCCAGCCGAAGCTCAAGTGCCGGGCGCCGCCGAAAGCGCAGGGCCGCCGACGCATACCGCGCCGGAATGCGGCGTCAGCGAAGCGTTCGGCGGCAACTCCGCTGCTGCGAACCCGCCGTGCGAGAGCCGTGCGGCTCCAGACGCGGCACACGTTGCCGGCGAGCGGTTTCAGCCCGTTCCGATTGTTCTGCTCTTTGTCATGCTCGCAACGTTGGCGACGGCCGCGCTTTGGGAGCAGGCGGGCGACGGACACTTGTGCGGGATGTCCTTTCGCGTGCGCGCCATCGCAACGCTTGCGCTGCTCGTGTTTGTGCTGATTCTCGCGGCGATGCAATCGCGGCCGGCCGACGCGGAAATCGTCGCCATGCTCGAAGAAGAACGGCCGCGCGCGCGCCGCGTCGCGCTGAAAGAACTCGCATTCCTGCTGCCCATGATGGCCGCGGTCGCGGGGGCGTATCTGGCGGCACGACAGTGGCTCTTCGCCGACGACTGGCGCGGCCTTCTCGGCGATCAGCCGGGCGCCGGCTGGCGTCTGGCGATGGGATCGCTCGACGCCGCACGGGGCTGCATCGCGGCGGCGGCGCTCGGCTGGGGCGTGCGCATTTTCTTCACGCTGCTGTTCGGCAAGGAAGCTTTCGGCACGGGCGATATCCACCTCATGGCGGCCATCGGTGCGATGGGGGGGCTGTGGATGTGCCTGATTGCGTTTTTCGCCGCGAGCCTGCTCGCGCTCGTGGGCGTGGCGGCAACGCTCTTCAGGAAGTCGGCGCGGGCGATTCCCTTCGGTCCGTGGCTCGGCGTCGGCACGTTGGTGGCGCTGTGGACACACGATT
Organism: Planctomycetaceae bacterium; assembly: GCA_011525745.1. Classification (GTDB taxonomy): domain Bacteria; phylum Planctomycetota; class Phycisphaerae; order UBA1845; family UTPLA1; genus PLA4. The sequence continues at coordinate 29,762 of WYBU01000132.1, forward strand.
CGGTTGTGGCGGTGGCGCGACCGGCGATGAATGAGATCTGGCGGATGCTGACCGCCGCTTATTGACCCAGGAGCGTGCCGCTATTTTCGCGGGCGGGTCGCGTCGCGGCCGGGCAGCCACTGATTGCGCAGCACGAGCAACTGATCATACGCCGCTTTGGGCGCCAGGTCGCGCCGCAGCAGCCCTCCGTGCGGCAAGTAATGTCCGTCGGTGTCGGCCAGGTCGCGCCACGTGACCGTCTCGACGAAAGGCTTCGACAGCACGATTTCGAGGAATCGTTCGAGCCACTCGGCCTGAACCGGCTCGGACCACTTGGCGTGCCATTGGCCCGCCGCGGCCGGCGCGTGCGCGCCGCGCCAATAATCGGTCGGATCGGGCGTGCTGCCCGAGGGCACCTGCACGGCGGTGATGTGGAGCGGCTTGCCGAAGTTGGCGAAGCGGTCGATCATCGCGGAAATCTGCATCATGTCGCGAACGAACATGCCATCGACGGGCACGCCGAAGTAGAACTGAAGCCCGAAGGCGTCGAAGTTGATGCCCGCCACGGCCAGCATGTCGGCGAACAGCAGCGGCGGCACGGTTCGCGGATTGCGGGCGTAGTACTCGCCCCACGGCGCGACGATGTCGACGATCGTTGTGCTGCGCGGCGCGATCTGCTTGACCAGCAGCGTGCACATCCGCGTCAGGTCGACAAGCTGCTCGTGGCTGTAGTTGAACGGGTTGTAGGCGTGCAGACCGCTGACGACGTCCCAGGCCCAGACGTACGTGCGCAGGCGTTGGACGGTCCGGCGCACGTGCGCGCCGACCAGATCGCGCACCGTTTCGAAGTCCTGTTCATAAAGATGCAGCCAGTCGGGAATGTGCGACTTATGGAACGAAATCAGCGGCGCGGCGCGAAGGGCCAGCTTGCTCTTGGCCGCCCAGGCGATCCAGGGGTCGACCAAATCCCACGCATTCGATCCCTGTCGTGGCTCCAGCACGCCCCACGACGTCGGAAGAGCCACAAAGTCGAAGGCGCGGGCCAGCCGCTCGCGATAGGCTTCGTCGGCCTGCCGCAGCGTCACGCCGCAGCCCATCGGACGCGGGCTGAACTGCTTGGCGGCGCGGCGCCGTTCCAGAAAGATGCCCGCATGGAACAGACTCAGCGCTTCGCCGACCTCGACCGCCGCACGGACGGCCTCGCAGCCTTTTTCGTCGGCGGCCGTTTCGCCGGCTGCCGTCATCGAGGCCACGAACTGGGACTTGGCTTCGTCGACCCTGGCGTACAGTTCATCGGCGCCGGGATAATCGAAGAGGCCCCAGTCCTCGCGTTTCTGGCTGATGCGCATCAGACGACCGCGCGCCAGCTCGACCGGCAGAACGTAGGGCCGGTCGCGATCCACCACGCGCGTCGTTTCGAGCATGATCGAGCCGAACGGAGGAACGTTCCACAGCACGCTCAGGGCCGCCGGACCGGCCACGCGCTTGTTGCAGCGGATTTCGCCATCGGCCCATTCGATCTCGGCGCGAATCGGAACGCCGTCGGAACCCACCAGATAAGCGCCATTCAGATCGAATTTGTCGCCGTTGGGACCCCGGGCTTGAGTGAGGAATCGAATCATATAAATTCTTGGTCCCGGTGTCGGTTCCAGCGAACCTGCCGTTTGTCGCCATTCTGCTCGGCCGCACCGCAAACGCCGCGGGCAGGCCGGGACCGCCGGGGAATCCAGAATAATAAGCCCCGCAAGTCGTGTCGTACAGCAGCAACCAGCGATCCCGGTCAGTGTGCGTGCATCTCCTGAAAGTCGCGTGGAACGAGCTTGTCGCCCGTTCGTGCGGGCGGAATGCCCGCACCACGCGATACACAAGATGCAAACCGGCTGAACAACTGCACCAGCGCCGTCCACGGAGCGCCGCGGCGCAACAACACATCTCTCGCGCTAACGGCGCCGGCGATTGGGGAACTCAGGTCGGTTCCGCGGCGCCGCACCCGCCGCCCGATTGCGGCCATGACCACGGCCAATCGCGCATGGCGCTGAGTCTGGACGGATCCGTCAGATTGACCATGAGCGGCGTGACGGCGATGTATCCCTCCCGCACCGCCCGCAGGTCGGTGTCGGCGGTTTCCTGGACGTCGCGCAACAGGTTGCCGCTGAGCCAGTAGTAGGGACGGCCCTGCGGATCGTTGCGACGCTCGAACGTCTCGGACAGCCGCGCCGTGGATTGTCCCGCAACGCGCACCCCCCGCGGCCAGCCGGGCCGCAGGGCGGGTATGTTGATGCTGACCAGCTCGCCGGGCGCCAGGCCATTATCGAGCACGTCGCGTATAACGGCGATCGCGTGTTCCGCGGCGCGGTCGAAATCCAGCTCGTCGGCGTATTCGAGCGAAACGGCGATGGCCCGGCAGCCCTGTAGCGCGCCCTCGGCGGCGGCCGCGACCGTGCCCGAGTAGAGCACGTGAATCCCCACGTTCTCGCCTGCGTTGATGCCGCTGACGACCAGATCGGGCGGGGCGTCGAGCAGGGCGTGGATGGCCAGCTTGACGCAGTCGGCCGGCGAGCCTTCGACGCTGTAGCCGTGGAACTCGCCGCCGACGTGGACCTGTCGCGACATGATGGGATAGCGCACCGTAATCGAATGGGCGGCGGCGGACTGGCCCGACTCCGGCGCCACGACATCGACGTGACCCAGCGCCGTCAGTCGCCGATACATCGCCGCCAGACCGGGCGCCAGGATGCCGTCGTCGTTGGTCAGCAGAATGCGCATGGGCGAATTGTAGGGGCGGCGTAGTATGCCGTAAAATCACGCGGTTTTGCTGAAGCGGCGGACGATGCGTATGAACCGAACCGCGACCGTCAGGGAGCGGCGGTGGGGCTTTGAAATGCGCTACGGCCATTTGAGTGAGTCTCGCTGCCCGACGATCTTGAGTCACATTTGGTGAATCGGAGCACTCGATGGGCGCCGCCCAGCCTCGGAAAACGAAATCACCGCCACCGACTCGCCCGGCCGCGCCTTCGCCGCAGGCCGAATCGCTGAGCATGTTCGCCACTCCGGAACGTCAGGCCGCCCTGGCGGTGATCGTCCTCGTCGCGGCGGTCGTAGCGGCCTACGTGCCGACGTTGGCTGCGGCCGACTTCGTCGATATCGACGATGGCCAGTACGTTCTGCAAAACGAGCGCGTGCTGAATCCGTCGCTGCGCAACGCCTGGCTGTTCATGCGCGAAGTCGAACGGCCGCAAACCGTCGCCGGCTATTACCAGCCGCTGACCATGATCTCGCTCATGGTCGATGGCCGGCTGTCGCGCGGTCAGGCCGATCCGATGATCTTCCACTTGACCAACGTATTGCTGCACGCTCTGAACGCCGTGCTGGTGTTCATGATCGCGCGGGCGGCGTGCGGCGGCATCGTCGCGCCCGTCATGGCCGCGCTGCTCTTTGCGCTGCACCCGATTCAGGTCGAGTCGGTGACGTGGGTCAGCCAGCGCAAGACCGTGCTCGCGACGGCGCTGGCGCTGGGGGCGATTCTGTGCCATTTGACCGCCGCGCGCGGCGGGCGTGCATGGCCGCGTTGGGGCGGCGTCGGGCTGTTTGTGCTGGCGATGGCGGCCAAGCCCACCGTGATGTTCCTGCCGCTGGTGCTGCTGCTCCTGGACGTCTGGCCGTTGCGTCGCATGGGCCGGTGGGCATGGCTGGAGAAGTGGCCGTACGCGCCGCTGATGATCGGAGGCATGTGGATCGCCTACGTGTCGCAGCAGGCGACGGCGGACATCGGCGTCCCCAACCTCGGCCGCGCGTACGAACTCGGCAAGTTGTGCCTCTACAACCTGACGATGTACGCACGGAACCTGGTCTGGCCGACGAATCTGTCGTTCATCTATCCGATACCCGACGATTTCGGTTGGGGCAACGTGGCGATGACGTCGTCGGTGCTGGCGGCCCTGGCGGGGCTGGGGCTGTGGCTGGGTTCGTGGCGCTGGTCGAAGCCCGTCTTCGTCGGCTGCGGCGGCGCCCTGCTGTTTCTGGGCGTCGCGATCGGCCCGGTGCGGTTCATGCAGTCGTGCGTGGGCGACCGTTTCATGTATCTGCCGCTGGCGATGCTGGCCTTGCCGGTTGCCGCGGGGTTGGCACGGATGTTTCGACGTTCCGCGTCGGGCGCGCCGATGACGCCGCGCGGCGGCTTGGCCGGGCTGGCGGTGGCGGTCGTGCTGGGCGGTCTGGCGTCGCGGACGTCGGCGTATCAGCTTTCGTGGGGCAGCAGCGAAGGATTGTGGGCAAACGTCCTGGCGAAAATCCCCGACTCGGCCCTGGCCAACGCCGGTCTGGCGCGGGCGAAGTTGCAGGCGTGGGATCGGCAGCAGGCGATCGACGAGACGTTCGACGGGCAACCGTTCTTGGAGGAGGCATTGGCGTTCGTCGATCGCGCCATCGCCGCCGATTCACACAACGGCGCCTACCACGCCGATCGGGCGGCGATACTCATCGCGCTGAAACGCGGCCCCGAGGCCGTGCAGGCGGCCGAAGCGGCTCTGGCGTTCGGACTGGGACCGCTGACGCTACAGGGAAGAGTCACGCTCGGCCGGGCGCTGGTCCTCGCCGGGCGGCCCGACGAGGCGCGCCGCGTCTTTGACGAGTTGCTGGCCGGCGATGAATACGTCAACGCGGCGTTTCGCATGCAGATGGGGCATGCCCTCGCCCGCGCCGGGCGGAACGAGCTGGCCGTGTCCTATTTCGAAAGCGCCGCGGCGCTGACCCCGCGCGATGACAAGCCGCTGGTCATGCTGGGCGCGGCCGCCGCCGGCGCCGGCGACTGGCAGCGTGCCGCCCGCGCCTATCAGGCGGCAGCCGACATCCTCGCCTCGCGCGGCGAGCAGAGCGCGGGGCTGGACCTGGGGCTGGCGAAGGTGTGGCTGGAACTGGGTCAGCCTGAGGCGGCTCTGCCGCTGCTGACCAATCCCGAATTGCAGGAAAAAGAGCCGGCCCAGCGCCTGTTCGTCCTGGCCGGCGCGGCGGCCCTGCGCGGCGACCGCGAGACGGCGCTGTCGAGCCTGGCCGACGCCGTTCGCCTGGACCCGGCGCTGGCCGCGCTGGCGGCGAAGAAGCGCTACTTCGACGCGCTGCACGACGATCCGCGGTGGGCGAGGCTTGTGGAGGCAGTTGAGCCTTCTGCTCACGATGATCGATGACGGTCAGTTGATTGGCGTCGCCCTATTCGCAGTTCGCCCGCGCGTCTAGCGTTCTGCAACAGGCCCGAATTCAGGCGGAAACGCTGAAAAGGACCGCACGTCCTCAATAAACTCCGCCAAGTTCATATGAGACAGCGTGCAGAGGGCTTGGGCCGCGATCGTGTTCTCCGCGTATACCATACAATAATCAAATTGCGCGCTGTCCATGAAGAATCGATGGCGCTCTGGTGTTACGTTGTACGACTCCCACAACTCCCATGCTCTCACAAACTCGCGTGCGGCGCGAAAGCCGTGCAACGGCACTGCGGTGTGCCACGTGGGATCAACGCTCGTTGCTGCGTGTCGAACTGCATCCACCACTATGTGGGGGTCATACACACCTATATGCCGCCGGATCGTCACGGCCCAAATCGAATGCTCCTGTTCCAGCTCGAAAAGCAGATAGTTCCCCGTCGTGAGTACCCCAAATCGTCCGTGGGTACCCAGAAGAAGGGCTCGAAAATGGGAATCACACATTGGAAGCAGCAACTTACGCCATTAACTCCCCGTTCCTCCATCGCCGATCGTACAGAAAGTACGTGCGGTAATACGTCGCATCGCCGGCCGACTTGCGGATGATCTGGTCCGCATGACCGCCGGCGTGGTAGGCGTAATACACCTCCTCGACATCCCGCCCATTCTGCGACACCGCGTACCACATCAGCCGGTTGTTCCGCGTGCCGTACGCCTCTTGGTCCTCGATATCGTAATGATACACGGTCGTGACGTTGTTGAGGGCATCGTGCTTCGAAATCTGGCTCCTTTCGGCGTGTCCACCTTACTCGTCGACGACCAATGCGCAGAAACGGCGCGCGATGTCATGATCCCGCGTTCCAATGCCGAAACTGCTCGGAGGCGCGCATGTCCAGTCGGTCGCAAACTTGCGACGTCCACGTGTTCACTTATTGGAGTCGGCAAAATAACTTCTAATATTCGCGATAACACAGCACAACTTGAATCCCACCAGGATCGTGCGGATTCAAGTATTGATGGGCAGGCGTAGTGTCCTCGACCAACGTCTGAATCTTGCTAACCACGTCAAACCAGACATCAGGGGGCTCGGTCCATACGACTCTTCCCGGATTGTCGGGATCGAACACTGCCTGACCGGCGCGAAACGGGCTCAGTTCCTCGTGGCCCCCGACAGCACTCAACTCTTCGATGGCCTCCATTTGGGCCTCGGCTGCTCGCCCCACATCAACAGAACTCTTTCGCCCGATCGCAAGAGGGAACAGCAGTTCCTGCAGCAGCCTGAGTGCGGTATGCTCCGCGGTTAGAATCTGAAGTACATCGCCCTCAACTCCGCGCTGCAATCGTATTCGAATACGCGGACTTGAACGTTCAATAGTAGAGGTTTTGCCACTGCTCATTCCAAGTGTTCCAAGAATTATAGTCCCAGTGCCCGGTTCCGTGCCACTTATCTACTTCATGCCAGTGCCATTCTCCCCCCTCCGGATCCCACCATCTCCAAGAGGTGGAACCTGTGTCACCACTAGGCGGTCCCCACCCCCAATCGCCGTCCCACCCAGGCGGAGTCTCTCCTCCAGGCGGGTTTGGGAGACCGTCAATAATGGCACCGACCAGACTCTTTGCTAAGCAATTTCCTACAATGGCTGTTGCAGCGGAACCAAGCGGCGAGTGGCTCGCTCCATTGTAGATTGGATCGTCGGGCCCAGGCGCATTCGCATCCTGCGCATAATCCAACACGACAACAATAACGGCCACAATGACAACAAAGAAAGGCAGCTCACCATTGGGATCCGCACCAAGTGTCGGCACGTTATGCAGGTATACATAGGTGTTGAATCCACCTGTTATCCCAATCGGATCCCTCTGCAAAAACCTCCCCGTCGCCGGATCGTACAGCCGCTCGCCGACGTGCAGGTACGGCAACTCGTTCTCGTCGCCCCACACGCCGCCGCCCTCGTAGCCCCAGGCCCCGGCGTAGCCGTAGCGGCTCGCGGGCGGGACGCCGGCGCCACCCGATGCATACACCCGCTCGCCGAAGGCCGTGTAAATCACGCGCCGCACCGCGCTGCCTTCCCGATCGCTCATCGCCCGCGTGCTGCCGATGATGTCCCCGTGGAAGTAGTAATCCAGCGGCGCCTGCGGATCGGCCGCGTCGCGCTGCCACAGGCCCGGCTCGTACTGCGCCAGCGTCGTTCCCTCCGCCGTGCCCGCCCCGATATCCACCGCGTAGTCGCCGTACACCCCCTCGCCGTCGTAGTCGCTCCACAGCCCGTCGGACGCCGACGCCGGCAGCAGCGTTTCCGGATCGCGCGCCCGCGTCATGTAGCGCTGCCGGCCGCTGCCCGCGTAGCGGAACTCCCGCGCCCAGGTGCGCTGTGCGTTGACCGGCTCGCCGGTCTGCCCGTCAAGCTGCCACTGGTCGTTGACCGCCATCCACGTCCGCCCCTGCTTGTCGTACAGAAAGTACGTGCGGTAGTACGTCGCATCGCCCGCCGCCTTGCGGATGATCTGGTCCGCGTGCCCGCCGGCGTGGTAGGCGTAATACACCTTCTCGACCTCCTGCCCGTCCTGCGACACTTCGTACCACATCAGCCGGTTGTTCCGCGTGCCGTAGGCCTCCTGGTCCTGCACATCGTAATGATACACGGTCGTGACGTTGTTGACGGCGTCGATTTTCGTGAGCCGGTTTCCGCCGGCGTCGTAAGTGTAGGCCAGGTCATACGCCGGATTCTGCGGCGAGGCGCCCTGCGCCGGCGTGCGGACCTCGTGCGTCAGCCGGTTGTGGTTGTCGTACGTGAACGTCACGGTCGCGTCGCCGAATATGTCCATTACGCCGGGCCAAGCAGCTGCGTCACAAAGAGACTTGCTGGCGGCTGGCAGATCTTGTATTCAATTCAAAAAAAGCGTTGTGGTTTACCCTCGACCGCCCCACTATCAGATTCTGACTTGTGCAGCATCAAGTCCGGGCAGGTAGCTACAAGGTTACGATATTCAGTGTCGCTTAATACGACAAAAGCGTCACGTTCGTGCGAAATGCTCGCCAGCATCCAACTACCATCGTGTCGCAGCATAAAAAGGTCCTCGGGCAATGCCGGGTGCATCCAATCGAATAGGGAATGCGTCGTTTCCAGCAGAATCGCGAGCGAAGCATCGCACAAACGATAGATCGAGACCGTGGCGCGAGAGTCAAGTAGCAGCGTTCCGGGCCAACGTTCGGTCAGTCGTGATTCGATGAAGAACGGCGTAATACGCTGTAAGAGGTTATTGGCGGAAGTGCCCAGCGATAATTCAGGTCGACAAACAAGGCCGAACCGATCGCAATAGAGTGCGACAAATCGTAATAGACAATCGTAAATGCTGTTGCGTGGTTCGTTTCCAATTGTAAACGTTACAAGTGCACGTTCCATAGATTCCCCCGTACTGCGACGTCGACCCAACTTACCGCAGGTTCCGATCGGTACTGGACTACGCAAAGCAACATTCAACGCACGGGAATGTGGTTTACTGGCCCTATGTGTATATGCGGAAACTGCCCGAAGGGTCGCCCTGGATGTAATTCAGGTCCTCGAAACGGAACGCCGTACTCACATGCCCATTCACGCAGAATCCGCGCCTCCTCCCTTGTTACCCCTCCTCGTGCCGACGCGCCCTTAGCCAGATCAATAAGAGCAGACTGATCGGGTGTAAATCTTACGCCTGCTGAACTCGTCGCCATCGGCGGAAATAGGAGGAAACTGAGAGCCACGCAGCCGACGCCAACGATCTTATCTACTTCGTTATATGCGTTTCCCGTTTCAATATCGAGATCAGTCAATCGCGGCTCGGGTGCCCAAGCATTGTCTGCTACTGCATCGATTATGAGCGCGGCGGCAACAATTGCGGCAACCCAGAACAGTTTTCCATCCGGATCTGCTGCCATCGTTGGCAAATTGGCTGTATGAACGTACGTGTTTAGTCCACCTCGTATCCCTATCGGATCCCTCTGCAAGAACCTCCCCGTCGCCGGGTCGTACAGCCGCTCGCCGACGTGCAGCCAGGGCAGCTCGTTCCCGTCGCCCCACACGCCGCCGCCCTCGTAACCCCAGGCCCCGGCGTAGCCGTAGCGGCTCGCGGGCGGGACGCCCGCACCACCCGATGCATACACCCGCTCGCCGAAGGCCGTGTAGATCACCCGCTGCACCGCGCTGCCTTCCCCGTCGCTCATCGCCCGCGTGCTGCCGATCAGATCGCCGTGGAAGTAGTAATCCAGCGGCGCCTGCGGATCGGCCGCGTCGCGCTGCCACAGGCCCGGCTCATACTGCGCCAGCGTCGACCCTTCGGCCGTGCCCGTGCCCACGTCCACCGCGAAGTCGCCGTACACCCCCTCGCCGTCGTAGTCGCTCCACAGCCCGTCGGCCGCCGACGCCGGCAGCAGCGTCGCCGGATCACGCGCCCGCGTCAGGTAGCGCTGCCGCCCGCTGCCCGCGTAGCGGAACTCCCGCGCCCAGGTGCGCTCCGCGTTGACCGGCTCGCCGGTCTGACCGTCAAGCTGCCACTGATCCTTCACGGCCATCCACGTCCGCCCCTGCTTGTCGTACAGAAAGTACGTGCGGTAATACGTCACGGTTTCAAACTGCTCTCCAAATCAGCGCTATGGCGTACCCCGCGACCAGCAAGATGGAAACACCACCAAGTACCTGGAGGGCGAGTATCACCGCAGTATCGATAGGAGCATGCGTTGCAACGTAAAGACGGCCCGAACGAAATCGCTCAAAATAGATGCACGGCATCCGCCGCCACGGCAGCGGCTCTTCGCACGCAAGAGTGAGTTCGACTCCCACCCTCCTACGGAATACGCCAAACTCGGCTATGCTTATCGAGCGGGCGTATTTTACACCCTCGATTGTCGTGACGTGAGTATCGCTGTCCCCGCTCGCGATCCTCTTTCCCAATTCCCTAAGAAAGTGTTTGAAAAGCGAACTCACCCTGGACTGAGCCGATGCAGCATCACATTGATCATGGCAATGAGGATCATCGCTTCGCTGCTCGACGTGAGCGTTTCGTAGTCCTTCGACAGGCGC
>WYBU01000011.1 GCA_011525745.1 Planctomycetaceae bacterium
CAGTCTGCTGGAGGGCATCAACAACAAAATCAAGGTCATCAAACGCATGGCCTACGGCTACCGCGATGAAGATTACTTCTTCCTAAAAATCCGCGCGGCGTTCCCCGGAGTTGGGAGATGAACCACAAATAATGGGGAGTCTGCTCATGAGAAAGAACCGGATCCGGTGCGTGAGCACTTTTGTGCTTGGGATCGTCGTTGGCGCGTTTTGTGCGCATTTCGCGATCCCACGCATGCTGCACTTGGACGTTGCGACGGTGCTCAGGAAGGTAGAACAAGAGAAGCGATATGGCATCAAGTACTCCAACTGCGGCTGGGCGGGGCGCTTTCAGGTGATCTGGGCCGATTGCTCCAAATCCGGTCTCACCAACGAATCTCACTACATGCTATTCGACGAAGCGACCGGCCAAATGCTCGCCACCATCTATACCGACGGCAAGCGCGGCCCTTATCAGAAGTGCGTGTTTCATCGCCCCGGCGGATCGTCGATCGCCACGCTCATCTTCGCTCAGAATTCGCAATCGTTTCGTCGCATTATCCTCTCTCCCGGCGAGCCTGGCTTTGTGCCCGTCAATTGGGAGGATTACGCCGACGACAATGCGGACGGCCTCTGTAATACCTATACGCGTTACAAGGATACGCGCACATTCGAGCGCATGATTCGCACCGAATCCGGCTGGGTCGAACGGATTGATCGGGACAAGGTTCCCGGCTTCATCGGTGCCGACGGCGAGTGGGTCCCCGCCACGCTTCCCGACGCCGGGCTGTGGGTGGCCAGGACCGATGATGAGTCGGAACAAGGTCCCTGACCGTCGCGGAACGGTGGTGGATTGTTGCACCGACGTTATTGGCGAAGCAAGTCGAACGCGGAATCGGATGCGCCGCTCAGGTTGTTGCGAATTGGCGGAACGTCGAGCGCGTTATCAGGCCCCTTGAGCGAGTCGTTGAGGATCGTTGAATGTCCGCGACTCAACTGCCCTGTCGAGGGTAATCAGATGAAACTAAACGCCGATTTGCACACCGCGCAGGCAGTGTTGAAAGTCCGCTACGCACGCCGTGCGATGAAAGAGCGGCGAGCGTGGCTTCGCGGCGCGTGCCTGCTGGAAGCAGCCATGTTCCTGGCGTTCCTCGGGCTGGACTGGTGCTCGGGCGCCGCTCCGGATGGTACCCTGACCGAGTTATGGTTCAGTCTCTACGCAGCTTGTGCCTTCGTGCTCGGATGCCTGGTCGCGGCTGGTGTTGGCGTCATTGCGCTGATCAGATTTCGGCGCGGACAATATCCCTTGAGCGCGTTACCGTCGGAGATTGTGCTCGCCTTGTTGCTGCCGATCGTCTCATTCGCGATCTCGGTGTACGTGATCCACGGCGATAGGGACTGGTGACTGTTGCCGGTTCATAACGCCGCGGAGCGTCGTTTTGTAAGCCGGCGCATTGTGCGCGTGTCGGCCCGGCTCTGAGCGGGACGCTATGAAACTCGAAAGGAGGCCGGTGAAATGGCACGCCTCCACGTTGTTTTCCTTCTGGCGTGTCTGACCTGTGCATGTCACGAGGTCCGAACGCCTGAATCCACGTCGGTACGGGACGGTGACATCGATGCGGAGCTGATCGCGCGGCTCGCCTCGCCGCAGCGCGACGAGTGGCTGGGCGCGGCGCACCGGCTGGGAGCGGTGACAACGAGGAACAACTCGTCTTCGTTGTCGTGGTGATGCCACAGAAACTCGCCGCGGAAGCGCACCAGCTTCACGAGGGCGTCGTTGACCTCGCCGACGACGTGCGGCTTCCACGAGTCGCGGATCAACGCGAACTTCTCTGCCAGGTTGATTCTTTTCAGCATCACGCAGTCTCCAAAAAACGACCCGGCGACGCCGACGCTCTCGCCACTCAGCCCGCCCTCAGATCGAATCAGATTGTCCGTTTTTTGCTTGGTGTCGCCAGACCCCTGCGGTAACATGAACTCACTGTCGGCTCGGAACCGACGTTTCGGACCAACGGGGGCGGAAGGAGGCGGGCGATGCGATTGCTGTTTTCTGGTCGTTTGCTGCTGCTGACATTCGTAGTTCTCGGGCTTGTCGCCGGTTCCGTCCACGCCGGACCGATGCCGATCGGCGTCTACAGCACGGGCCTGGTCCCCGGCGGCGGGGCGCTTGTGCCGGGCGGTGCGGCGGATGGTAACTATCTCCTGACGCTGGCGCCGGCGCCGATTCCGGTCGGGATACCGGCCTTTGTGGTCAGTCCGTTGCCGCCGGCATGGGGCGCCAATCGAACGACATCGCAGTGGATCAACCCGGACGGTCTGGGATCGACTCCGGCGACCTACCATCCCGGCGGGACCTACAACTACACCACATTCTTCAGCCTCGTGGGCTTCATTCCCTCGACGACGGTCATCACGCTGGAATGGATCGCCGACGACAACTTCGTCGTGCCGGGTGTCGTGTCGCTCAACGGCTTTCTGATCGCCGACTCCAGCACGCCGCCGAACGGCTGGACCGATGAGGACTGGACGGCCGTCACCGTCTCGACGGCGACGTTGCCGGCCGCGGCGTTTTTTCCCGGTATGAACGCGCTGACGTTCACCGTCACGAACCAGCAGACGATGCCCAGTCCGACCGGCCCCACCGGCGTGCAGGTCGACATTCTCTCGGCGACCGCGGAGCCGATTCCCGAACCGGCAAGCGTTCTGTTGCTCGGCGCCGGGGTGCTGGGGTTGATGCGTCGCCGTCGCTGATTTCGCGACATGCGTTGGCGACTTATCCCCCCGCCTCGAAGCCGGGGTACAGCGTCATTCCGCCATCCACGAACAGGCTGATGCCGTGCACGTAGTCGGCGTCGTCCGAGGCGAGCCACACGGCGGCGCGGCCGATGTCGTCCACCTCGCCGATGCGTTTGTAGGGAATCAGCTTCAACAGATCGGCGTACGCCTCGGGCGACTCCCACGCGGCGCGGTTGATCGGCGTGCGGATCGCCCCGGGGCAGATGCTGTTGACCCGAATGCGATAGGGCGCGACCTCCTGCGCGATGCTTTTCATCATCATCATCACGCCGCCCTTGCTGGCTGCGTAGTTGACGTGGCCGGCCCAGGGAATCACCTCGTGCACGCTGCTGATGCAGATGATCTTGCCGGCCGAGCACGACACCTCGCGCCGCACGCCGCGGCGCTTGAACTCGCGCACGGCCTCACGGGCGCACAAGAACTGTCCCGTGAGGTTCACGCCCAGAACGAAGTTCCACTGATCGAGCGTCATCTGGTCGAAGGGAGCGTCTTTCTGAAGGCCGGCGTTGTTGACAAGAATGTCGATCGTGCCGAACTCCTCCTTCATGCGCTCGAACATCGCGTGGACTTCGGCTTCTTTCGAGACATCGGCGCGGTGCGCGAATGAGCGGCTGCCGCACCGCTGGATATCCTCGACGACCCCCTCGGCCGTTTCTTCGCCGTTGACGTAGTTCACGACCACGTCAGCGCCGGCGTGTCCCAGCGCGATGGCGATGCCCTTGCCGATGCCGGAATTTGCCCCGGTCACGAGCGCCCTCTGCCCCTTGAGCACTTTCAGAATAGGACAGGCGGGCATGACGACTTCAGGCAGTTGTTCGACGACGGCGGTATTCATTCGAAGTGCTCCATCCCGTAGGGTCCGCTGTGCGGACCGAAGTGTTCTTGCACGGTCACCAAACCGGGTGGCCCACCGCGTTGCGGTGGGTTCACGATGATGGGAACTGGAGCAGACCGTCACCCCCGCGCAGGCGGGGGTCCAGTTCCGCGTCAACCTCCTGGTTTCCCACCTGCGCGGGAATGACGCGCGTGCCCCGGCGTTCGCTTAACCCTTCCGTCAAACACCATTCTCGACTTGACGAATCGGCCCGTTCGCTATTTCGATGCGCGCATCGCGGGCACGGTTACGGGCGCGGACAACACCCACGGAGCGCGGCTCATGAAGCGATTGATCCTGCTGCTCGTGCCGGCCGTCATGGGCACGGTGCTCTTCGTCTCCGCCGGCCGGTTGGACCTGCCGTTTTTCTGGATCATGTTGGCCGCGACCACGCTCGTCATGCAGGCTGGCTTCTCGGGCGTCGACCCCGACCTGATGAAAGAGCGCTGGCGGCCGGGACCCGGCGGCGTGGATCGCCATCTGCGCTGGTTGGCCATACCGCCGCTGATCGCACAACTCGTCGTCGCCGGCCTCGACGCGGGCCGGTACCAGTGGTCCGCGCCGATGCCCGCGTACGTGAAGACCGCGGCGATCGTGCTGTGCTGCGCCGGTACGCTGCTGTCGGGCTGGGCGATGCGCGTCAATCGCTTCTTCTCGCCGGTCGTGCGCATTCAGGAAGAGCGCGGCCACAAGCTGGTCACGGACGGACCCTATCGTTTCGTGCGGCATCCCGGATACGTCGGCTCGCTCCTGGCCTGGCCCTGCTTCTGCATCGCGCTGGGGTCCTGGTGGTCGATGTTGGCGCTGGCGCCGGCGTTGGTGCTGATCGTGCGCCGCGCGGCAATCGAGGATCGCTATCTGCACCAGCATCTGCCCGGATACGCGGAATACGCACGACAGGTGCGATGGCGGTTGGTTCCCGGAGTATGGTGAAAACGTTGAAACACAGGAACATCAGAACAGTGCGCCGCGCGAGGGTCCGACCCTATTGAACCGACGTGCCGCGCTTGTCGGTCACCCCGCGCGGAATCCGACCCGCGTCCTACCACGGATTGCGCACATGGCAGGCGCGGCCGGTTTTCTCGATGTAGTCCTGGTGATAATCCTCGGCCGGCCAGAACGTCGCGGCCGCCTCGACCTGTGTGACGATCTTGCGCCCCTTGAACCGTTCCGACGCCGACAGCTCCTGAATGTACGCCTCGGCCTCGCGCTTCTGTGCTTCGCTCGTGAACCAGATGCCGGAGCGATACTGATCGCCCACGTCCGGCCCCTGTCGATTGAGTTGCGTGGGATCGTGCATCGCGAAGAACGCCTCCAGCAGCCGCCGGTAGCTGATCTTCCGCGGATCGAACACCACCTTCACCGTCTCGGCATGGCCGGTGCCGTGTGCGCACACCTGTTCGTACGTGGGCTTGTCGACGCGCCCCTGCATGTACCCGCTGACGGCGTCGATGACGCCCGGGCCTTTCTGGAAATAGTGCTCGATGCCCCAAAAGCAACCGCCGGCGAAGTAGGCGACGTCATGGGTGTTCACGGGTAGGCTCTCCTGCGGCAGCGGACGGCCTTTTTCATGGAACTTCAGCGACGCGGAATTCAGACAGTGCCGCTCGCCCGTCGGCTTCGGCCCGTCGTCGAAGACGTGGCCCAGGTGCGCACCGCACCGCGCACAGTTGATCTCGACCCGCTCCATGCCGTAACTGCGGTCTTCCTTGCGCGCCACGTGCTCGGGATCGAACTCTCGATAAAAGCTCGGCCAGCCGGTGCCCGAGTGGAACTTGTGCTCGCTCGAGAACAGCGGAAGCCCGCACACGACACAGCAGTACGTTCCCTCTTTCTTGTTGTCGAGCAGTGTGCCGCAGAAGGCGGGTTCGGTGCCGGCCTTCTGCGTGATGCGATATGTTTCGGCATCGAGCTTCGACGCCAGCGCGGCGACCTTCTCGCGCGGCAGGGGGGCGATGTCGTATCCGGATTTCGAGATTCGCTGCGTCATGGCGGCGCTGTCCCTCGCGGTCTTCGCGGCCTGCGACGATGCGGGCTGACACCCCATCAGCGTCAGGCACAGCAGACAAAATAACGCATTTTTCGGAATCGGAATCTTCGTGTTCATCTTCGCACGCGGACGGTCCGCGCCCGAGGTAGTGGGGCAGTACATGCCTCTCGGATGCACTCACACCGGCGCCGGTTACATCAGTATAGGGCGATCGAATCAGAACGCGGAAACCAGGGGGCGGCAACCGTCGGCCGGTAGGGTCCGCTGTGCGGCCCTCTGATCCGAGCCTTAAACGCAAGCGCTGGGGCCTGCCGCATGGCACGGGCTTGTGCCCATGCGGCAGGGTCCGCCGTGCGGACCGTCCGTCGTCCGCCTGAACCAAACCGCGCCCCTGCATAACCGAACCGCGACCGTCAGGGAGCGGCGATACGACTCCCAAAGCGTCGTTTGCGTGCCGCGCGAAACGTTCGCCGCGCATCCGGCGGTCGACACACGCTCCAAGGCTCGTACGTCACATCCGACATCCGAACTCTCAGATCTCAGATATCAACTCCGTTACCCGCGTGCTCGCCGCTACTCCTTTTCCAGCGTCGGCGGTCCGCCCTGCGGCGGCGGCAGCGTGCCCGGTTCGGGCGGGGCTTCCTCGGTGCGATAGTCGTAGAAGGCGCGATACTGCTCGCGGAAGTATCCGCCGCGCGTCGTCTGAATCGCGTTCAACGCGGCGCCCAGGATGTGCGCGTTGATCCGCTCGAGCTGCGTCCGCGCACGCTGTAACGTTCCCCGCGACGTCTTGCGGAATCGGCACACCATGATCACGCCGTCGCACGCGCCCGCCAGAACCAGCGAATCGCTGACCAGCAGCACCGGCGGCCCGTCGATGATGATCTGATCATACGCCGCCCGCGCCTCCGCGATCATGTTCCGCAGATAGCCGCCGCTCAGCAGTTCCGCCGGATTCGGCGGAACCGGCCCCGTCGTCAGAACGTCCAGCCCCGCCACCGACGTCGGCGCCGCCAGATCGGTCAGCTTGGCGTGACCCACCAGCACATTGCTCATGCCTTCGGCGCGGCTGTCCGGGAAAAACTGTCGCAGCGTCGGACGTCGGAAATTGGCGTCCACGAGCAGCACCCGCCGGCCGCTCATCGCGATCGCGCACGCCAGGTTCACCGCGATCGTCGTCTTGCCCTCTTCCGGACCGGGACTCGTCACCAGCAGCACGCTCTGCTGCTCGGCCGGCGCGGCCAGGAACAGGTTCGTTCGCATGTTGCGGAACGCCTCGGCGATGATCGAATGCGGCACGTCCAGCGTGGCCGTCTCGATCCGCGCCACCTCGACTTCGTCGTCTTCGACGTCGGGTATCACGCCCAGTACCGGCAATTCGCCGTGGCGCAGCACGTCGCGCGGCGTGCGAACGCTTTGGTCCACGAACTCCAGCAGCAACGCCAGGCCCACTCCGGCGCCCAGTCCCAGAAACACCGCCAGCGTCATCCACACCACCCAGTCCGGCCGCGACAGCTTCTTGGGCACCGGCGCGTCGCCGATCTGCGCAATCCGCACCGTCTGACGCCGGTTGATGACGGCGTTGAGCTGGTTGAGCTTCTGCGTCAGCAGGTCGTATTGAAGATTGGCCGAGTCATACTCGACCGTCATCTCGTTGTATTGCTTGAGCTTCTCCTGCTGATCGGCCTGCCGCGCCAGCGCGTCGTCGTAAAGATCCTGGAGCCGCGCCAGCGTCTGCACCGCCGTCGTGTATTGCAGCTTGGCGTCTTCGATCTGCTGAAGCAGAAGCTGCCGCTGCACGTCGGTGCGGGCCACCTCCAGCCGCTCGCGCATGTCGGCGATCGTGTAGTCGTACTCGCGCACCACGCGATGTTGCGGCAGGAACCGGCTCAGCAGGTTGTTGCGCGCCTGCTCGAGCTGCGCAAGCTGATCGCGATATTGCACGACGATCGGCGACTGCTCGGCCGCCGCCACGATCGCGTCGTTGACCCGCAGCCCCTGAGTGCTGGTCTGCGCCAGCATCTCCCACTGCGCCTTGAAGTTGAGCACCTGCGTGGCATAGTCGTTCTTCAGCGCGTTATAAAACGAGACGTCGTCGTCGGCCGTGGTGCGCTGACCGGCCAGTTTCTGCGTCAGGTCCGGGTACTTCGCCAGGTGCGACTCGCGCTTCTGATACAAATCCTTCTTGCGGTCCTCGATGGCGCGAATGCGCTGGCTCAGCTCATCGACTTCGTTCCGGTAGGCGTCCTTCGACAACTGATTGGCCGCGTCGATGTACCAGTTGATCGTGCGGTTGACCAGAATCGGTGCGTCCTGCGGGTTCGCCGTGCTCGCCTGGAACTGGAGCAGACTGGATTTCTTGACCGGCGAGACGTTCACCGCGTTCTTGTACAGCTCGTTGAGGCTCAACGTGCTGTCCTTCTTGGTCGCCTCGTCCGCCTCGCGGAACCAGCTCGTGCGGCGGACCAGCGGGTCTTGCAGCGTGCTGCTGATGACCTTCGGACTGCGCGCCAGAAACGACTGGTTCAGCAGCACCAGTTCCATGTCGCGCGTCGTATAGGCCCCGCCCGTGCGACCGAAAACGGGGTCGTCCGGATTCGGCGGCGCCAGCGACTCCACCTCCGCGAACGCTTCCGTCGAATACTGCGGGTAATACCGCTCGACGTACGCCGTTACGCCCACCCCCAGCGCCGTCACGACCATCCATATGAACAGGATCAAAAAAATCCGCTGCTTGAGGATCCGCACCAGATCGGCCGGCGCCAGTCCGCCGCCGGCGTCGGCGGTGCGCGCTCGCGCGGGAGCGGGAATGGCGGGCGGAATCAACGGCGTGGCAGGCGTTATCGTGGTCATGGACAGGCCCTCGAACGTGGCGGTTCGACGAAGCGCGCAAAACCCATTCTAGCTCCGATTTCCCCGTCGCAGTCGCGAACATCGCCGTCGCCGCGCGCACGCGACGGCGCTCGCCGCGGCTACAACTGCTTCAGCGCCTCCTCGATCAGCGTCAGAAACTCCTTCTCATCCTGCCGGATCGCCAGCGTCCGCGCCAGCTCCAAATGCCGCCGCGCGGCGGCGCGGTCCACGCCCTCGCGCAGATACGCCATCCCCAGATGCATGCGCGCCGGCAGAAAGTCGACCTGTATTTCCAGTGCGCGGAAAAACGAGCCGCGCGCCGTCTCATACTGGCCGTTCAGCGCCTGTGCCCATCCCAGCGTGTCCAGGCACGACGCCTGATCGTCCGCCTGTGCCGCCGCCTTCTCCGCGTACGGCAGCGCCTCGGCCGGGCGGTTCAGGTCGTTGGCCAGCACGTACGCCAGATTGTTCAACGCCAGCGCGTTGTCCGGCGCGAACTCCAGCAGCCGCTTGTAATAGTCCGCCGCCGGCTGATAACGCTTGTTCACGTAGTGATCGTTTCCGATCAGCAGCAGCGAGAAAGCCTTGTCCACCGGCGCGACGTCGCTGCCCGTCAGCGTGGCGATCAGCGGTGCGAACTCCGCCTCGTTGCGCTTCAGCTCGAGCAGCAGCGCCAGCCGCAGCTTCAACAACAGCATGTCCCCGGGCTTCGACGACAGCGCCGCTTCGGTGCGCCGCAGCAGCGCCTCGGCACCGATCGGCGTCGTCAGCGACGACAGAATCGACCGGAACATCAGCGGGTTGTTCCGCGCCAGCGTCAGCCCCTCGATGGCCCGCTGCCAGCCGCCGTCCTGATCGCCGCTCCGCCAGGTCGCCGCCGCCAGGTCGATCGTCAGTATGGGCACGGTCTGCACGAACTCGATGTTCTCGGGATTGCCCAGCAAATCGCCGATGCGAGAGACCTCGTTAAGCTCCTCGTAGGTCCGCACCATGGCGCGAAGCGCCGTCGCCCACGATACCCCGGACTTCATCCGCCGCGCGATGTTCACCGCGTCCTGATACCACCGCAACGCCGTCTGATGATCCTTCCGCTGCGCCGCGTGATTGCCGATCGTGATCCGCCACGCCGGATTGTCCGGGTACTTGTCCGCCATCCGCAGCATCAACGCCTCGGCGTCCGTGTCGCGCGCCGGCGTCGCCGTCGTCAGCACTTCGATCAGCACGCCCGCGATGACGTGCGGCGCGTCGGTATTCGGATTCTGCTCCAGCGCCACGTCCAGCGCGTCGCGCAGCTCGGCGACGGCCTCGTCGATGCGGTTGGCGCCCACCAGGCACCGCGCAAGCTGAACCCGATGCTGATAGGCCGTGTTGCGCGCCCCCCCCGGCGCGTTGTCGCGGGCCTTCGTCAGGTCCTCGATGGCGCGCTGATAGTTCCCCGCGATCGCGTACACGACGCCGCGGTGCCAGTGTGCCAGCGCGTCCCCCGGATTCCGCGACAACCGCTGGTTGTAGATGTCGATCGCCTTGTCCAGATCGCCGCGGATGATTGCAAGCTGTGCGTCGAGAATCAGTCCGTCCGTGTCGTCCGGATAGTCCGCCCGATACCGCTGAAGCATCGGCGCCGCCAGATCACGGTCCTTCAACTCCAGCGCCACGCGAATCTTGTCGCGCAGCAACGGCTGGCGGACGTTCAGATCGTCGCCCGCCAGCTCCATCGCCTCGTCGTACCACTTCAGCGATTCCCGGAAGGCGTGACGCCGCGCCAAAAACGACGCCATCGCCCCCGCCGTGACCGACGACCGTTGTGTCTGATGCGCCGTCTGAAGGTACTCCGTCGTCCGCTTCAGATCTTCCGGCCGGCCGCTCTGCTCGTAGATGCGCGCCAGGTCCAGCGCGATCTGAGCCTTCATTCTCGCGTCGCTCGCCCGCGCCAGCAGCGCGTCGAGATACGGTTCCGCTTCGCTGAAGCGACCGCGAAGCTGGTAGAACCGCGCCAGCGCGTAATGCGCCGTGCGATCGTCCGGCTTTCGCGCCACCGCGTCCTTCAGCACCGACTCGACATCGTCGTAGCGCCCCTCGCGCTCGTACAGCGTTGCCAGCCGAATCAGGTTCGACAGATCGTCCGGATTCTGCCGCCGCTCCTCCTCGCGTTGCGCAATCGCCGCCCGGGGATCCTCCTCCTCCCGCAGCAGCCGCTCCGCGTTGACCAGGTCCGGATTGGTCGCCAGGCGCCGGTCCTTCACGGCCTCGTGCAGATGCCGCTTCACCGCCTCCAAATCGCCCAGCTTTTCGCTGATCATCGCCATGTTCCAGTGCGCGATGCCGTTGTTCGGCTGCATGGCGATCGCCCGAAGCAGCGCCTTGCGCGCCTCGTCGATGTTCCCCAGGCCCAGATACGCCTGTCCCAGGTAGACCCAGTTCATCACGTTGCTCGGATACTGGTCCAGGCCGTCGCGCAGCAGCGTGATCGCCTGCGAATAGGCGGCGCTGCGCTCCATCTCGTCCTTGCTCGACATCGCGTCGGCCTTGGCCAGCGCCAGGCGACCCTCGAACACGCGGCCGTGCGCCTGATCGAGATTCAGCTCCACCGCCCGCTGTGCGTAGTGCTCCGCATCCGCCCAGCGGTCCGGGGCGTTGCTCTTCGATCCCTGCGCCATCGCCACCGCCAGAATGAACGCCTGCTCGATCACCGCCGACGACTTCGGATCGACTTTCTCCGCTTCACGCAGCGCGTCGCGGGCCTCCGCGTTCTTGCCGATCTGCTGGTAGAACTGGGCCAGTTCCAGTCCGCGCCGCAGCGGATCGGGATTGCTCTTGATCGTTTCGAGCATCGCCTCGTTGCGCTGATCGGTCGTCAGTTTCTCATCCAGCAGCAGCGAAAACCGCTTCAGCACCGGATCGTCCGGCGCCTTCTCCAACGCGGCCTGAACCAACGGCTTGATCCGTTGCACCTGTCCCTGCATGCGATACACGCTGAACAGCAGGCGGATCGCGTCAAGATTCGTCGCATCCGCCGCCAGCAGCTTCAGCAGCGCCGTCTCCGCCTCGACGTATCGCTGTGACTCGGCGTCCAGCGCCGCCTGCCGGATCACGTCCACCGGATTGTCCACCTCGCCCTGACGCGAGGCCTGCAAGTCCCGATTGGCCGCCTCGTGCATCCCCAGCTTGGCGTGCGCCGCCGCCCGAAGC
This sequence comes from Planctomycetaceae bacterium, assembly GCA_011525745.1. Classification (GTDB taxonomy): domain Bacteria; phylum Planctomycetota; class Phycisphaerae; order UBA1845; family UTPLA1; genus PLA4. The sequence goes on from WYBU01000011.1 coordinate 11,680, forward strand.
ACCAGCGCCTCGGACAGCCCCGGCGCCAGCGCCGGCCGCTCGCCCTGCGGCTCCAGCAAAAAGTTCAGGTTGTTCAGCGCCTCGCGCAGGTCGTCCTGTTCCAGCGCGATCTTCGCCAGCAGCAGATACGGCGCCGGAACGTTCGGTCGGATGGTGCGCATCCCCGTCGCCATTTCCTTGGCCTTGCCCGTGAGCTGCTGACGGTAGTACATCTCGGCCAGCAGGCTGCGGATCTCGTACTCGACGACCGGCGCGACGGGACGACCCAGTCCCTCTTCCAGCTCGCGCACCGCTTCCGTCGTGCGCTCTTCCGCACGCAGCACGCGCGCGTGCATCAGCCGCACGATCGGCTCCTCCGGCCCCAGCTCTTTCCGCGCGTCTTCGCTGTACTGGCGCGCCGTTTCCAGCAGCGCCTTCGCCTGTTCCGCGTTGCCCGCCTTCAGGCGGTCCGCCAGCGTCAGCGTCACGAGCTGATCGAAAATAATCGCCCGCGCGCCGGACACTTCGGTCTGCCCGATGCCCGTTTGTGGTTTGACCGTCTCGATCGCCTGGACGTACAGCGTCTTCTCTTCGTCGTAGCGCCCCTGAATGCGCAGCAGCCGGCCCAGGTCCAGATACGGCGCCGGCAAAGTGCCGTAAAGCTGAACCGACTCGCGCAGAAGCGCCTCCTGCTTCTCTTTCTCGTTGATGTAGCTCCAGTAGTCCGCCAGGTTCCGGCGCAGCGCGATCAGCAGCTTGTGCGTCAGCCGCGTTTTCGTCAGCGGCGACGTCTCGGCCTCCTGAATCATTCCGGCGATCCGGTTCAGAACCGCCTCGACTTCCGCGCGCTTCCCCGGATCGGTCACCGCCAGAAACGGCGCCGGCAGCTTGATCCGCGGCTCGTCCGCAAACGGATTGGCCGGCAGAAGCTGGAACAGCGACGCCTGCGCCGTCGCCATCTTGTCGCCCTTCGATGTCGTCGCGTCGACCACCGATTGCATCAGCGACGCCGCGTCCGCAACGAGCCGCCGCGCCGTTTCCACGTCGCCGTCACGCTTGAACGCCTCGAACGCCCGCGTCAGCCACACGTTGCGCAGCGTGATCGCCGCATCGACGTTCCCCGGATCCAGCGGCGGCTGCCCCGTCTTCGGATCGGCGAACGCAATCCGCCGCAGATGCTGCTCGGCGCTGGTCAGCAGCCGCGGATCGTCGAATCGCCGCGCCAGCTCCGAATCCGCCATCGCGTGATACGCCCGCGCCGCGATCTGCGGATGCGTCCGCTCAAAGTCGGCAAGCTGCAACGGCTCGGTCGGCAATATCCGCTGCGCTTCCTCCGCCACCGATTTCCACAGCGCCAGGCCGCCGAACGTCTTCGCCTGCTCGTAATAAATCTCGAGCAACAATTCCTGCGCCTGCGGATCGGCGCCGATCGTCAGCGCGCGATTGCACAGGTCCTGGGCCATCTGAATCGCGCCCAGATCGGCCCACGCGATATTCGCGGCCTTCACCAGGTATGTCGTGTCCTTCTCAGGATCGAACTGGAACGCCCGCGTGTACGCCTGGATCGCCGCCTGGTAGTTGCCCTTCGCGTAGAACGCCTCGGCCTGCGCCGCGTGTGGCCGCGGATCCCGCTGCCGCAACACGCCGATCACCGCGTATCCGGCCCCCAGCAAGACGGCCATGGCCAGGATCGTCAGGGTTCCGACCAGCTTCTTGTTGATTTTCTTCGCCATGATTTCTCAGTCCTTCAGCCGACGTTATTCCTGCTGCCGGCGGCTCTCGCGGAAATCACAGGCCGCGAAACAAGCGACCCGCCATATGGCACAGCCGCCCTCGGCTGTGAATGTGTCACAGCCGCCCTCGGCTGTGATTGTGTCACAGCCACCCCCGGCTGTGAATGTGGCACAGCCGCCCCCGGCTGTGAATGGAGCACAGCCGCCCCCGGCTGTGAATGTGTCACAGCCGCCCTCGGCTGTGAATGTGGCACAGCCGCCCTCGGCTGTGAATGTGGCACAGCCGCCCTCGGCTGTGTCCGTGAAACGGCCGTCCCGCCCGTCCCCACTTGGCGCCGTCTATTCCGCATGGTACGGGCGTGCAGCCCGCACGAACCCTCCGCACATCCGTCTTTACGGCTCTGCGTTTCCATCGCCGACGCTCGCCTTTTCCGGCGCCCGCTTCTTGTCCGCGTGAAGCGTCTTCATGTCCGGCCAGTGCTCGCGCTCCAGAACGGGAATCACCCAGTCGAACACGCGCTGCGCCGCGCCGTCGAGCGCTTCGCGCTTTGCTTCCCTCATGCTCGGCACCCAGTAGGTCACCTCGACCTTACTGTAGTACAAGTGCGTCTCGCTCGAATCGTTCATCCGCAGGCGCACCATCTGACGATCGGTGTGGTAGTCATTGTTGACCGAAAACGTGTAATAGATGGCCACGCCGCCGATTCCATCCGCATCTCTGAAAAGCAAACGCCGCAGCGGCAACTCCCGCCCGTCTGATCGCTTGATCGAGTAGTCGTCCAGCGACACCTGCTCGCGGCCGCCCTGAAAATGACATTCCTCCGGCACATGCGGAACCTGATCCGGCTTGCCGGTGTAGTACGTCACCGACAACGCAAACACGCGCTGTGGATCACGCTCGCCCGCCGACGGATCGGTGCAGCTCCAGAACGCGTACTCGCGCGTCCCCAGTTCGTTCTCGGTCTCCTCGGTCAGCCGCGGCTCCTTGTGCAGCACGAACGGACCCGCTTCGCTCAATTCAATCAGCGGCTTGCGCAGCGGCGCCGCCGCCTTGATGATCCGCAACCACCCCTTTGCCTTGGCGACCGACAGGCCTCCCGCCGACAATCCCAGAATGAACACGCAGACGATGAACGCCCCCCGCTGGCGCAGGCCGACCCTCGCTCCGCCCCACTGGTACGGCGCCTGACTCATGCGGAGGCCCCCGCGGGTGTCGATCCCGCTTCGGTTTCATCGACAAACAAATGATCCATCAAGTACAGTACGAACGAATAGATCAGAATGCCCAGCGCAAAAGTCCCGATTCCCAGCAGCGAATGCGCCGTCCCCGACGCAAAATCGGACCAGTCGTAAATCATCAGCAACCCGGTCACAACGACGCGGATGCAATTGCAGAACAACGCCACCGGCACCACGATCAACACCATCACCGCGCGATGCCATATCGGACGCGGCGTCAGGAACGCCATCATCATGCCAAGCGTGATGAACGCCAGAAGCGATCGCATGCCGCTGCACGCGCCCGCCACCGTGAATTGAGCCAGTTCGTTTCCAGACACGTCCAGCGCGCTGAGATTGATGCCGTTGCGAACCATCGTCACGCCGGGAAGCAGTCCCAGCGCCAGGTCCGAAATAGCCGCCGCGAACTGCTGCAACGGCTGTGTGATGCTTCGGTAATAGCGCTCCGGGGGCGGCATCGCCAGTATCAAGAACGCCATCGGAAACGCCGTATGACGCAGAACCTGCCAGCCGACCATCAGAACCACGGCGCCGGCGATGACCACCAGCATCGTCATCGCCTGTGGGTAGACGATCGTGTTTTTGACGCAGAACGCGTAGGCCCAGATGCCGACCGCCATCATGGCGGCCCCGGACCAGCATTGTTGGATCCGCGCCTGTGCGATCCGGTCGCGATCCTGGTGAATCAGGTAGAGGCTGAACGGTACAATGAGAAAACCGTGCGACCAGTCCAGTTCGCTGCGCCAGAACCACACCAGCCGATAAACCTGGTCCCAGTACAGCCAGACAATCAGCGCGGCGATCACGCCGATCTGAACTGCCCCGCGCGTGCCGATGATGTCAGCCCAACCCGGCAAAGACGGCCGACGCGACGATCGTCCCTCCGTCATCAAGGCGGAAATCCTCTCTGAAGCCGTTCCTGCCGCCGGCGGGTGTCCGGGTTCTGCTGGCCGCCGTACGAGTCGATGTCGGCAAAATTCCGGTCGTACACGAATCCGAAACCGTAGCTCACGCGAAACGCGTTGCGGATCGTCGCCAGAAACGGCATCACCGGATGCGTGCCGACGTTGATGATGTCGTTCGGCTTGAGGAAGAAGTTGTCGGCCTCGCCCGCGAAGATCGCGTCGAGGTCGATCATCCGAATCTCCTCTTCGTCGTTTGCCCCGCGGCGAATCAACTCCGCACGCGACGGCGTCGCCAGCGGCCCGAATCCGCCCGCCGCCGCGATCGCTTCCCGAATCGTCACTTCGCGGCCCGTCAGACTGTAGGCGCCCGGCCGCGCGATGTTCCCCATCAGATAGAATTCGCCCACCGCTCCGGGCGACACGTTGATTACGTCGCTCGAACGAATCACGATGTTGTAGCGCGGATCGCCGTTCATCAGCGGTTCCGTCGCGATCGCGATCACACGCGTCGTTTCTTCCGGTTCCGACAATCCTTCCCAGTCGATCCCCGGCATCGTCGGTGTCGTCTGTGTCGTCGGGGCGCTCGGACCCGTCGCCGCCTCCCCCTCGACCCCTTCAGGCACGGGCACTTGCTGATCCGGCGACGTCGACGGCGCGCTCTCGGCGGTTTCCGGCCCCGTCGACGGCGGCTCTTCGACCAGAACCCAGCCGCCCCGCGTTTCGTCCCATACCGGCCGCGCCACGCGACTCGCCGGCTGGAAGGCCGCTTCCAGCTCTTCCAGCGTTGCTTCCTCGGGCTTGGTGCTCGGAGGCGGCAGCAGCGGCTCGATCGGCGGCGTCTCGAACTCCTCGGGCGCATCGGCCGAAGTCGTCGCCGGCGGCTGACCGCTCACGGGCGGAAACGCTTCATCGCCGCCCGGCGGTGCGGACGTCGGCGCAGCCGGCGTCGGCTCGAAATTGAACTCCGCAAACGGCGACACCGGCGCGGTCTCGGCGGCGCCGGAAGTCGAATCTCGGGTGGCCGGCCGCGACTCGAACAATCGCTCTACTTCCGGCGTCGCCTTCGGTTCCGGTCGCGTGGTGCGATAGACGTAAACCGTCTTGATGGTCGGCGCCAGCCCGCCCGCGTCCGCCAGCAGATCCAGCAGTCGATATCCCGGCCGCGGCAGGGGATACGTCCCCGCCCGCGCCGCCCCGTGTACCGTGCAGCGCTTCGCCTGCGACTGAAGCACCGCCACGTGAACCTGCGGATCGGCCAGCCGCTCCGATTCCTTCAGCCGATGAATCAGATCCAGTTCCAACTCGCGCGGCGTCGTGCCGCCCACCTTCAGCGGTCCCAGCTCCGGCAGCGAGATGTAGCCCACCTCGTTGACCGTGCGGCTGACGCGATAATCCGTGTTGACCGCCAGAAGCTCGAAAATCGAAATATCGAGAATGTCCCCCGCCTCGATCGGCGTTTCGGCGTAAGCGACCACCAGGTCTTCCGACGTCGGCGTCGTGGCGCCGGGAATCCCTTCCGGCTCATCGATCAGCGAACTCAGCGTGCGGCGAACCTCGCGCCGATGCGTGTCGGACTTGAACCGACCCACCTGACTCAGATCGAGGAATCCGTTCCACCACGCGCGCTCGCACGCCATACCGGAGCACGCCAGCCACGCCAGTGCCGGCGCCATCCAGGCATGTCGGCCGCGTGAGATTCTGAATCCGTTGTTGGACTTGCCGCCGCGATCGTCCATTGATCTTCGATCCGCAATGCTGGGGTCGTCGATGATTCCGAGTCACGTTCGTTCAACGCGGTTGCAGCATCCCCGTTGCGAACGGTCCTGTCAACCGGCGACCGACGTACGATTCCCGGTCGACGCCCGTCGGGCTGTCGAGATCGTCGACTCGCGGTAAATCCGCCCATTATCGGCCACGATTCTGCATTCAATCCACTCATTCACGTCGCGCCCCCGACCCGCCCGCTTTCCCAGTATTGTCCGTGCCCGCCGACCCGCCGCGCGCCGCCCTGCCAACTGAGTCAGCATCTGATCCGAGTCCCAAGCGCAATCGCCGGGGTCTCCACGGCTGCGCTACCGCGTCGCGACGCGGTCTCGAAGATGACATTTCGGAACATCGTTTTCGGCGGTATGGCACGCTCAAGCGGCCCGTGCACAACCGCCGGGTGCCCAACCGCTTCAGCGGTGGGTTCGCGATGATAAGAACTGGAAAAACGCCGCCGCATGCTCGGGTTCTTCCCCCGCCACCACCTAACCGAATCCCCGCCCGTTGCTACGCCGACCCCGCCTTCCAGGTTCGCCGCGAAAAGACCAACCCCCCTTCGACCGATATATTCACAGGCGCCTGCACGCCGGGTCCGGCGCCGCCCCGGAGCCGTATCATGAAAATCGTCATCTTCGGCGCAGGCGGTCACGGACGCGTCGTCCTCGACGTCGTCCACGCTCAGCGGCAACACGAAGTGGCCGGCTTCCTCGATTCCGACGCCGCGCTGAAAGGCCGACGCATCGACGGACTGCCGGTGCTGGGAGGCGCCGAACTCCTGCCGCGCCTCAAGCACGATGGCATCGCCGGGGCCATCGTCGCCATCGGCGACAATGGCGTCCGTCGCTCGTTGCACGACGCCATCCACAAGAGCGGCCTCACGCTCGTCAACGCCGTTCATCCCTCCGCTCAGATTGCCGCGTCGGCCCGAATGGGTCGCAACGTCGTCGTCGCCGCCGGCGTCGTCGTCAGCGCCCATTGCCAGATCGGCGACTCGGTGATACTCAATACCGGCTGCATCGTCGATCACGAGTCGATGATCGGAACGGCCGCCCACATCTGCCCGGGCGTGCGGCTGGCAGGTCACGTGACGATCGAAAGCGGGGCTTTCGTGGGAATCGGCGCGACCGTCATTCAGAACATCCGCATCGGCTTCGACGCGGTCGTAGGCGCGGGCGCCGTGGTGATACGCGACGTGGCGCCGATGTCCACCGTCGTGGGTATGCCGGCCCGCGAAATAAAGTGCGCTCCGTCGGCAGCCCAGTTCGCAACGCTGCTTCATCCCCGCTACGATCTGCGCGATCCGATGCACGCAGCCGTAATCTACTGAAGTACAGGAGATGACCCGCATGATCACGGTGGGGATGAACTATCGCGTGCTCCCCGACAAGGGCGAGCTGTTCGAGTCCGTTTTCAATAAAGTGTTGGTCGTCATGAAGGAGATGGAGGGCCACAAAGAGTCCCACCTGTTCCGCGACACCAACGACCCGCAGAACTACCTTATCGTCTCCGAGTGGACCCAGCGCGCCGCGTTCGACGCCTTCACCCGTTCCGATCGCTTCAGGAGCGTCGTCAATTGGGGCAAGGAACAGGTCCTCGCCGGCCGACCCAAACACGAGATTTATGGCTCCGATGAACCTGTTACCGGACAACAAGCCCCCTCCCAGTGTCCCGTAGGCCACTGACCACGAACTCGCCGCCAAACACCGGTAGGTTCTTTCCGTCTTTGTGGTCCCTTGCGCCGCTTTTCAACGCCCGATAACCCGCGCCAGCACAGTCGCCGTCTCTGCCCAACAATTCTCACCCAACCGTGGACTTTCCCCCTCGCCGGACACACGGGTTTCCACAACAATGCCTTCGGACCACAGATGGTGCGACCACCCGTGTCGTCCGCGCGGCATCGACGCCGTCATTGGAGCATTCCCAATGCCCGGCCATCGAAACGCAGGGGATTCGTAAGGACTGACTCACATGCCTACCTTCGTCTATGAGGCGATGAACGCCGCCGGGCAGGAGGTCAAGGATCAGATCGAAGCCGTCTCCACCGAAGACGCCATCGCCCGAATCCGAAACCTCGGCTACTTCCCCACCAAGATCAAGCAAAAGGGCGGCGCCAAGCCCGCTCAAAAAGCAGCCGGTCCGGCCAAGCGCAAACAGGCCGGCGGCGGCATCAACATCGGCGGCGTCTCAACCAAGAAACTGACCGCCTTTACGCGACAGCTTTCAACGCTTCAGGACGCCGGTCTGCCGATTCTTCGCTCCCTGCGCATTCTCGAACAGCAGGAAAAGCCCGGCCTCATGCGCGTCACGCTGCGCACCGTCGCCGACGACGTCGAGGCCGGCACCACGCTCTCCGAGGCCATGTCGCGACATCCCAAGGTCTTCGACCGGCTCTACGTGAACATGGTCGCCGCCGGCGAGGCGGGCGGCGTGCTCGACGTCATCCTCCAGCGCCTGGCCGACTTCATGGAAAAGGCCCAGAAGTTGCGCCGCAAGGTCATCGGCGCGATGATCTACCCGGTCGTCGTCATCTGCGTCGCGCTGCTCATCGTCACCGGCATCATGTACTTCGTCGTGCCCAAGTTCCGCGAAATCTTCAAAGACTTCGGCACCGAGTTGCCCGGCCCCACCGTCCTGCTCATGAAAATGTCCGACTTCATCCTCGGCCGCGTCGAAATCTCCGAGGGCGTCTACCGCGACATGATGGTGCCCGGCTGGGCGATCGTGCTGTTCTCGCCGGTGGGCGTCTTCATCTTCTTCAAGCTGCTCAAGAAATTCAAAGGTGGTCGTACCGCGCTGGACGTCGTCAAGCTGAAAGTGCCCATCCTCGGCAACATCCTCTCCAAAACCTCCATCGCGCGCTTTACGCGAACCCTCGGCACGCTCGTCTCCGCCGGCGTGCCCATCCTCGAGGCGCTCATCATCACGCGCGACACCTGTGGAAACGCCGTCTACGAAAGAGCGCTGCAAAACGTCCACGACGCCATCCGCGAGGGCGACTCCTTCGCCAACCCCCTGCGCGCCAGCAAGGTCGTCGATTCAATCGTCGTGAACATGGTCGACGTCGGCGAAGAGACCGGCGACCTCGACAAGATGCTCATCAAGGTCGCGGACAACTACGACGACGAAGTCGAGACCCTCGTCGCCGGCCTCGTCAGCCTGCTCGAACCGATCATGGTCGTCGTCCTCGGTCTGATCGTCGGCTTCATCGTGATCTCGTTGTTCCTGCCGCTCGTCAGCCTGATCAACAGCCTCAGCAGCGGCGGCGGAGGCAGTTGACGGCGTCGCGGCCGAGGGAGGCGGTCGCAGGGAAGCTGATGCTCGCGACGGAGTTCGACGCAGCCGCACAAACATTCAGAGCCGCGAAGCGTCAGCGAGCGGCGTTCTGAACCGAACCGCGACGCGTGAGCGAGCGGCGCCGGTGCGATGACCCCGGCGCTGCACAGTCTGATACGAGGTGTGCCTTGACGAACAGACCCGCAAAAACGCACGCGACGCCAGCGGCCGATGCCGCGGCGTTCCGCGCGCGCCGCCGCGTTGCAGGCAGCGCGACCCGTTCGCCCATCGGCCGCCGCGCCCCGGCATTCACGCTGCTCGAACTGCTCATCGCCGTCGCCATGGTGGCCGTTCTGACAGGCCTGGTCGTCGTCGCCGGAAAATCCGTGCACAACTCGATGCGCAAGTCCCGCGCCGAAAACCAGTTGGCCGTCCTCGCCGAGGCCATCGAACGATATTCCCAGTCCTGGGCGCCATGGCGCATCACGCCGGTCTCCTCCCGCGGCATCGTGGCCCTTTCCGATCGCGGCCTGCCCGACTGGAGCGGCCGCCGACTCTTCCAGGTCAGCGGCGATCCGCTCTATGACGAGAATGCCAGCAAGCCCGACTACAACATGCTGTCCGGCGAAATCAACGACCCCAACGTTACGACGCGCCTCGATTTCTCCGACGACGACAACTTTACGATTCCCGACAATCGCCGCGACGTCGAATTCGCCGGCGAATGCCTCGCCTACTGCCTCACCGAGCGCAGCGGCGGCGGGCCGTTCCTGGCCAACCCGCCGCAAGGCCTCGTCAACGAGCACGACGACGAGTTCTATCCCACCATCGGAAACACAACCGATCTGCGCCGTCGCTTTGAGTTGCTCGACCCGTGGGGCAACAGCTTCCGCTTCTTCTGGGTCGTCCGCGACGCCGAGACCAGTTCCGGCTGGCGGCCCATTCCGTCCGTCGACTACACCGATCAGAGCACCGATCCGTTCCTTGGCGGCCCGCGCGGTTCGGTCGTATTCGGCGGCAGCCCCCGGTCGCTCAAGGCCGAGGGCTACGTCCTCGAAAGCGCCGGACCCGACGGACGTTTCGGCAACATCTGGCGACGCAATTTCACCGCAACCAATCTGGCGTGGGCCGAGGACAACATGACGATCAAACCCTAGGCGCAAACCGAATGCGGCGCCGCGCAGCGCGGCCGACAGGGACGATCAAGGCGAACGAATGAACGCAAAGCGAAACACATCCCGCGACAAGCCGCACATCCGCCGTTGCGGCGGACGCCCGGCGCTCCGCGCCCGCGCCGGATTCACGCTCATCGAGCTGCTTGTCACCGTCGCCGTCATCGTGATCGCCCTCGGCGTCGCCACGCTCTCCTTCAGCCGCGTCACCCAGGCGACCGCGCTCGTCACCGCCGCCAACACGATCTCCTCGCAGGTCGCCTTCGCCCGCTCCTACGCCATCAACAACCAGATCGAGACCATGCTCGTCGTCAATCCCTACAACGGCCGGCTCGAAATATGGCATCTCAACCCGCCGCCGCGCGGCGGACCGTGGGACCCCTATTCGCGCGGCGACGGCACGGTCAACACGCCCAACAACGCGCTTCCCGACTACCGCCCGCCCTACACCAACGGCTACGCCTTCGCCCCCGTGCTCAACGCCTCCGTCGCGCTGCCGCTCGACTCCAACGGCGTGCCGCTCGTGGCCGTTTTTCCCTACGACTTCGACGCCACCATCGGCGCCGGCGGCGCGCCGCTGCGCGTGAACAGCCTCACGGCGCCGTCCGATACGCGCCAGAACCGCGACAGTCTCAACTGGGTGGCGCTCTGTTTCGACTCGCAGGGACGCATGGTGCAGCGCGCCCGCCGCGTCGCCACACGCTCCAAGTTCGACGAGTCCTACTTCGGCGTCGTGCCCAACCGTCGCATCGACGGCACCCCCGACACCTTGTTCCTGCCCGCGCAGCTCGTACCGGGCGGAACCGCCAACGACGGCAACAAATACGTCGTCGATATCCGTGACTCCCTGATTACTTCGACCAACGGCTTCATCGTCACCGATCGCAAACGCATGGAACAGGTCCTCCGCACGACGAGTCCGACGCCCCTGCAACTGCTGGAACCCAACACCGGCTGGCTGCCGCGCACCAGACCCGGCGGAGATCTCGCCTCCTTCGCGCAGCATGTGATTCTGAATCCCTGGTCCGGCGCTGAGCTGGCTTTGGTGGAATGATGACGAACCGCTCCGACATGATAATCGCGTGGCACGGGCTTCCAGCCCGTGGAACACAGCCGCCCTCGGCTGTGTTGCGTGGCACGGGCTTCCAGCCCGTGGTTCCTCGTCACCCCCGCGGAGGCGGGGGTCCGGCGGCGCGTCCCTCTGCCTCCCAGGGACAGGGACGGGCTGACGGTCATGCCTCCTTCCCGCGCCCGACCATGCGCGCCGCAACGCGAAGCGCCTTTTCCCTTGCCGAAGTGATGGTCGCCATCGGCATCCTCGGCGTCGGCCTCGTCATGGTCGCCGCGATCTTCCCCGTCGCGCTCTCACAACACAAAGACGCCGTCGACGCCGCCACCGCCATCACGATCGCCAACCGCGCCGCCGCCACCGTGCGGGCCAAAGTCGACATGAACCGTCTGTGGAAGCCCGTCACCAACGGCGTCATGCCGCAGTTCGAGGACAGCCCCTGGATGGCGCTGAACTGCCCGATGTACCTGGCCGACGCCACCGGCAACCCGCTTCTTGATCCGCCGCCGTCGTCCGTTCAGCCGGTGCCGAATAACTATCTCAATCACATCAGCAATCCGGCGTGGGTGGCTGTGCCGTCCTTGTCGACCGGACCCGTTGCCGACAACGCCGTGTCCTTCCTTTTCTCCGATCTTTACTCCGACCCGCGCGCCCCGCGCGTCCGGGCCGCCATCGAGCAGATTCCTCAACGCCTCATCTGGTACCCCTTCTATCAGCAGACCGCCTCCGGCGAAATCCGCTTCGCCGCCGCCGTCGTCCGCCACACCGCGGCGCAGCGCTACGCCCGCCAGGACCTGGGCTTCGCCGGTTGCTACGCCACGCCCGCGCCGACCAACGAACTCGTTTCCCAGCCCGTGCCGTGGCGCGTGCTGCTGACCTACATGCCCTCCGGCGCGTTTGCTGCGCCCAATCGTCTCGTCGCCGTCGACGTCCCGGCCCAAAGCGGCGGTCCCAACGCCGCCATCGGCCAGATTGCCAACGCCGCGCCGCCAGGCTCCAGAATCATGCTTACCGGAATGCTCAGCCGCCGCCTCGGCGGCTACCAGCCGCTCGGCGTATCAAGCGCCATCGCCGGTCGCGTGCTTACCGTCGTCGGCACGGTTCGATCCGGCACGTCCAACACGACCGCCATCGAAGTGCGCGAAGACATCAGCGACCTGCCCAGGGAAAACCAGATCGGCACCCCCGGCGCCAGCGTTGAGGCATGGGTCTTTCCTCCAAACGTTACACGAAATTCATCGTTGGACGTCATTTCGATCAGCATCCGACCGCCGTGCGTTGATTGGATCTTCTTTTGAGCATGAACCGCACACAGACTGAGACTGCCTTCCGCGTTGCTGGTTCCGGTGGCGCCGGCATCCGCCATCGTGCGGGTGGTACGGGCGTCCCGCCCGTTCCGTCGAACCTCCCGCTTTCGGGTGGTACGGGCGTCCCGCCCGTTCCGTCCAACTTCCCTGGTTCGGGTGGTACGGGCGTCCCGCCCGTTCACTCGAACCTCCCTCGGCGACCAGCCGCGCCGAACCTTGCGACACCCGGCCGCGCCCGGCGGAGCACGCTCGTTCCCTACGATCGCACAAAGCTACGATCGCGCGCCTTTACCCTCGTCGAAGCGCTGATCTCCGTCGCGCTGATGCTCGTCGCCATGGTCGCCGTCGGCCAGATCTTCAAGATCGCCTCCGACGCCTCCGGCCGCACCGTCGCGCACGCCGAACTCGTTCAGGCCGCCGCCGCCTTCGAAGACACCGTGCGCCGCGAAATCGCCCGCCTGTGCCAGCCCGGTCTGCTCATCATCGACAGCCCCGATCCCGTGCTGACCGCCGACATCTTCGGCGGCGACCCCGCGCTGC
>WYBU01000133.1 GCA_011525745.1 Planctomycetaceae bacterium
AACCTCGATAAGCTGCGAAATCGCCATCGGCAGCCTCCTGCGTACTTGATGTCGTTACGCAACACCAAGATAACGCAGGACTGCCGTTGGTCTTATTCAACCCCGGAGATTGGAGATGAACCAAAAAGGTCGTACGAGTGTGTTCCGTCAGAGGCTCCGTGGGTTGTCCATCGAAGAAGGCTTTAATTGAGCCGTCCCGTAGCGCGTACTCGGCGACGACGAGGGCGGTGTCGCACGCGGGGTCAAGATCGATCACGAATTCGCCCAATGGTCCAAAGTTGGCGAGAGAGGGGTCATATTTGAAGGTCAGCCGGAGTTCGATCGCTGGCAGCATGGCGCGAATCACGTCCTCGGCCTTGCCTTCGTTCTTCGCGGTAAGCGCGTCACAGAATGCATCGTAACAGGCGCTCGCAAAATCCTCGACCTGGAAGGAAGGAGCCGAGTCAACCAAGAACCGACGAATAACTTCGGAAAGGGACGTCTTGCCGCTGTTGTTGCGGCCGACAATCAGGGTGGTTTCTTTCTCGAGGATCAGTTCGACGTCGGCCAGGAGCCGAAAATTCTTTACCGTGACCTGGTGCAGATGCATGTCGTGTTCCCACGGAGCGTATGGCTAATCAATCCTAAACACCTTCATTACCTCATCCCCCAAGTGATTGATCACCTTCACCGCGATGCGCCCGCTCTTGGGCTTGTCGAACGGCCGCGACGTGCCGCTGTTGAGCGTCGCCCAGACATCTTCGTTGATTTCGCCTTTGAGCGTCGTCTTGAGCGACTTGTACGGGTCGTTCGCCCCGAGAAAGTACGCGTGGCGGACGAAGAAGCTCTCCTCGTTGTAGTCGGTGTCGATGAACCAGCAGGCGATGCCGTCGGCGTTGCCGCTGCGGACCTCGCCGCTGGAGGGGTGGAACACGTCCACGCCGTTGATCTTCACGCGTATCTTGCCACGGTCGGGGCCGTCCTCTACGGGCTGGATATCGATGTCCGGTTCAGCGAAGTTGTCGAACAGGTTGCCCTTGGCGGCGTTCTTCAGGTCCTCGGCCATGTGAAGTTCGGCGTTCATGCGGGCCTTGAGCACGGGGATGCGGCCGAGCCTGCTGAACTCCGACGCGTGGGCCTCGTAGTTGAACGCACAGGCGATCAGGACGTCGAAGTCGGCGTCGCCGGCCTCGCGGGCGGCGGCGAGCAGCGTCGTAATGTCGGGTGCGTGAGACGTGGTCATCAGCGTCAACTCCGCGTCACCTCCGCAGGTAAATGCGAAAGGCAGTTGGGGAAACCCGACACATTCTCGCACGAGCCTCTGTCGGCAGCAATGGGGCCGCTGAGACCTGATCGGGAGACCGCAAATGAACACCAAATGCCTCGACCCGCGTGGACGGCAAGGGAAACGCACGTCCGGGACGATCCGTCGGTGCCTGTCGATGGTGGGACTGCTGGGCCGGACTGCGGCCCGTTCCGCGGACCGTCACGACCCCCGGCGACGCCCGGGACGTGTCACCGTCTGGGACGCCACGCTGGGAGCGTTCCGCGACGTGGATCCCGAGGACACGCAAGATCCGCTGCGAGAATGCGCGCGGCAGATCGCCGCGCTACGGGCCGCCCTGTCGCGCGAGGGCCGTGCGCCCGCCACGGCGCGGACAACCGACGCCACTGCGTCCCCTGCTGCCGCCTTTGATCGGCTCTCGGACGAGCCGCCGCGCTGCCCCTTCGGCGGCGGCAGCCGCGCAACCCTGGAGGGCGCCGACGAATGACCCGCATGGCCGGCCGCGGATGACCTCCATCCCGAAGAAGGGTTGCGGCCCGGCGCCCAGCAGGCGCAGGGCAGCTTCGTTGACCAGCGAGGTCGTTTCGCGCGCCGCGGCCTGCCCTTCGTGTCGGCGTTGCGCGTGCGCCATGCGGCGCAGCTCGTCATAGACGATCGACCAGAGGCGGCTTTCGGCGGACGGGTCGCCCTGACCGATCGCGGTCAGAAGTTGCGTCACGCTGCCGGGCGTTTCGGCGGACATGGTCGTGTCGTTTCCCACAAGGGCGGAATCGCCGAATGTCAGTGTAACACATCCGCAACGCGGACGTCGAGGGTCTGTGAACATCCGTCGGCGGCCCGCCGGGCGCGGCCGAGGCGGTTCGAACCGGCCGGCCGTCCGCGAGCGGGCCATTCCGGCGAGCCGGTCGGGCCGCGACGGGACCCATAGCGCGCCGGAATCGGGACATTCGGTGCGTCCGTGGCGCGGGTTTTGCGCTTGTAATTACAGCGGGGGGCGGAATGCAGGGAGGCCGCAATCGAAGCGGGAGGCGGTTATGAAGCGGCATGAGTCCGAAAACCCGAGCACAATTCGCGTGATGCGGGTCGACCCCAAACGGACCTGCGTGATTCGGCTGGCGGGCAATCTGCGGGAACCCGCGGCCATCCAGAATCTATGCGATGAAACCGACCGCGCCATCCGCGCCGGCCGGCCTCGCGTCGTGGTTGATGCGGCGGAGGTGAAGGAAGCCGATACCAAGCTCGTCGCCGCGCTGGTGATCGCGGTGCGGCGCGCCCGGCTGGCGCGGGTGGCGCTGGAGTTGCTGCTGTCGCCGCATTTGCAGCAATGGGTCTCGCTGTGCGGGCTGGATTGGGTGCTGCGAAAGTGGTCGGGGGCGTCGGACAAAAAAGGTCAATGAGCATGGAGCGGCGCTTTCTCAAGGGATGACCGGAGCGCGGGGACTGGCGCTTGCGACTCGGATTCGTGGGCGCCGCCGGGCGGACCAATTCGTATGTTTTTCCGCGCCATAGCGGCACACAATGGCGCGACTATTCAGCGCAAAGCAAGCGTTCGGCGGTTTCGAGAATTCCCTGCATCGCCGCTTCGCGCTTCCGCCATGCGTCGCGCTCGGCGCGCAGCTCGGCCAGCAATTCGCGCGAGACCCGTTGCGGGGCGGCATCAGTTGACGGCTCGGGGGCGGCGGCACGCGCGGAATCGCCCGCCGCCGCGCCGGTTTCGCGCCGCGCCGAGCGCGGCGGCGAGAAGCGACCGTCGCGCAGCTCTTCGGCGACCTGCCGATACGCCTGGCGGAACGGCACGCCCGCCTGCGTGCGGCGCAGCGCCGCTTCGGCGGCGAACAGCTCCGGCCGCATGGCCGCGGTCAGGCGCTCGCGGTCGATCTCGAACGACGCGATGACGTGCCGTGAAACCGACAACAATTGGTCGATTTCGTCCGCCGCGCGGATGGCCGGCTCCTTGGTCAGTTGCAGATCGCGGTGATAGCTCGACGGCAGCTTGCCGATGACAAACTCCAGCTCGACCGCCCGGCCGCGCAGCCGCGCGGCGCGCCCGCGCATCAATTCCAGCACGTCGGGATTGCGCTTCTGCGGCATGATCGACGAGCCGGTCGTCAACGACTCGGGCATGCGGAAAAAGCCGAACTCCGCCGTCGAAAACAGCAGCAGGTCGCACGCCAGCTTCTCGATCATCGCCGCCGCGTCGGCCGCCGCACGCGCGAAGTACAACTCCATCCGCCCGCGGCTGTTCTGCACGTCGATCGGGCTGCGCTGCACGCGGCTGAACCCCAGCAGCTCGGCGGTGTAGCCGCGGTCCAGCGGCAGCGGCACGCCGAAGCCGGCGCCGGTCCCAAGCGGACAGGCGTCCAGCCGGTCGAACAGAGCCGCCAGCGCCTGCATGTGATCCAGACCGGCCTCAACGAATGCGTGCAGCCACTGACCGACGCTCGACGGCATCGCCGCCTGCATGTGCGTGTAACCCGGCATTTCGATGGCGCCGTCGCGCTCGATGCGGGCCAGCGCGGCATCGACCAGATCGCCGAGCTGCGAGAGGCGCGCGGCCGCTTCGGCCCGCAGGAACAGCCGCGCCGCCGTGGCGGCCTGATCGTTCCGCGAGCGGCCGGTGTGGATCTTCTCGCCGGCCGGTCCGCATCGCTGCGTCAGGCGCGCTTCGATGGCGGTGTGGGCGTCTTCGAGTTCCGGCGGAATGGCGAAACGGCCGGCGCGGCAGTCGGCGTCGATCTCGCGCAGGCCGTCGAGCAGCGCGGCCAGCTCGGCGTCGGTGAGGATGTCGGCGCGAAGAAGCGTGTGGGCGTGGGCGGCCGAGCCGAGGCAGTCCCAGTGGACCAGCCGTAAGTCCCACGTCGGATCGTCGCCGACGGTGAAGCGGTGGATCAGCTCGTCGAGCGGTTGTCCCTTGTCCCAGAGTCGTGCGGCGTGTTGGGTCATGGTGTCGTCTCGGGGCAATGCGGCGCGCGGCAGGCCCGACGGATCCGAGCCGCAAGCGCCATCGCTGCGATGCATCCGTGCGGGACGCAAGACCCCAGCGCTTGCGCTTGGGGCTCTGATCAGAACTTGCCGCGCGAGCCGTAGGCCACAGCCGAGGGCGGCTGTGCCACATTCACAGCCGAGGGCGGCTGTGCCACATTCCACAGCCGAGGGCGGCTCGGCCACATTCACAGCCGGGGGCGGCTGTGCCACATTCCACAGCCGGGGGCGGCTGTGCCACATTCCACAGCCGAGGGCGGCTGTGCCACATTCCACAGCCGAGGGCGGCTGTGCCACATTTCCAGCCGAGGGCGGCTGTGCCACACACGGGCTACAAGCCCGTGCCACGCGGTGTGATCCGGGCCGCGACGCGGTCTGCACGGCGGACCCTACGGCAGGCGTCGCCGTCCGCGCGGCGGACGCGACGACTACGTCGCCGCTTTCGCCGTCGCCTTCTCGCGCTGGGCGACGATCAGCGTGCCGCTGCCCTCATTCGTGAAAATCTCCGCCAGCACCGCGTCGCGCGACGTGCCGTTGATCACGTGCACGCGCGGAACGCCGCCGCGCACCGCCTCGGCGCAGGCGGCGATCTTCGGCAGCATCCCGCCGCCGACGACGCCGCGGCGCTTCAGCTCCTCCAGATCATCCAGGTCCAAAAACGGCTGAAGCGTCTCGGAATCCTCGACGTTCAGCATGATCCCATCGACGGTCGTCAGCAGAATGTACTTCACCGCCCGCAGATCGACCGCCAGCCGCGCCGCGACCGTGTCGGCGTTGACGTTGTAAATGCGACCCTGCGCATCCGCCGCCAGCGTGCCGATCACCGGCACCACGCGCTGATCGAGCAGGCTGCACAGCAGGTCCATGCGCGTCGCCGCGATGTCGCCCACCCAGCCGAAATCCACCTCGCGCGTCTCGCCCGTCGCCGGATCGTTCACCGGCCGCACCGGCCGGCGGACCACCGTAATCGTGCCGCCATCCACACCGGTCAGGCCGGCCGCGGCGACGCCGTGTCGGCGAAACGCGGCGACGAGGTCGATGTTGATCGTGCCGGCCAGCGTCATCTTGGCCAACTCGAGCGTCGGCTCGTCGGTGATGCGCCGGCCGGCGACGAACCGCGGCTCGATGCCGATGCGCCGGGCCAGGTCGCTGATCTGATCGCCGCCGCCGTGGACGACGAGCAGGCGCACGCCGAGCGTGGCCAGCAGGGCGAGTTGCTCGACGACGTTGTCCAGTTCCGGCCCCGGATGGCACAGGCGTCCGCCGAGCTTGACGACGAAGACGCCGCCGGCGTAGGCGCGGATGTAAGGAATCGCCGTCCGCAGCGCCTGCATGTTGGGATGTGTGTGCATGTCGGCTCCAGCGTGATTCGTACTTTGGGTCGTTGCGGCTTTCGGTGCCTTCGGAAGGTAACGCCGCGCTGATCGGTTAACGCTTACATACGTGCGCGTCTCGTTACACGGCGCCAATGCTTACTTAGGCGTCGCGCACAAATAACCAGAAGGATCGTCCTGGGTGGTACGGGCATCTTGCCCGTTCCCGACGGGCGGGACGCCCGTACCACCCCTCTTCCGTTCGTTCACCCTAATTCCGCGCGATGCCTTACTTGCGCGTCTCGTTACACGGCGCAAACGCTTGCTTACGTGCGCGTCTCGTCGGCGACCGCCAGCGCGGCCCGACATGGCCAATCCCTCGCGAGCCGCGTTTCTCGACAAAGCCAGTCCGATGCCGCGCGAGAGCCTGGCCATGCCACCTACTCAATCGTGCCCGGCGCGCTAATGCCATTCCCTCGCATTCACGACTCGCTCAGCAGTCGCGACAGCACCGCCGCCTGCGTCCACAGCCGATTCTCCGCCTGATCGACGACCACGCAACGCGGATCATCCAGCCCCGCGTCGGAAATGACCACGTTGCGCCGCACCGGCAGGCAGTGCAT
The DNA here is from genome assembly GCA_011525745.1 of Planctomycetaceae bacterium. Taxonomy (GTDB): domain Bacteria; phylum Planctomycetota; class Phycisphaerae; order UBA1845; family UTPLA1; genus PLA4. Next base: position 6,183 of record WYBU01000133.1, read on the forward strand.
CAGAATCGCCTGCGGCCGCCGCAGGTGGCGCACGTCGACCATCCAGTCCGCGTGGCGACGAAAGCTCTCGGTCTGCTCGGCCGGCTTGCCGTAGAACGCCGTGCTGCCCCAGCTCTTGACGTAGACCACATCGGCCGCCGCGCAGGCCGACGCCTGATCGTGCGTGACGCTCAGATTCGCGCCGGCCGCGGCGCACCAGCTTCGCGCCTTGTCGAGGATCGCCTGATTCAGCTCGTAGCCGGGCGGGTGGGCGATCGTCACTTCCATGCCCGCCGCGGCGGCGGCCAGCGCGGCCGAGTGCGGCACGGCCATCGGCACGGCCTTGGCCTGCGGCGCCCACGTTAGCGTCAATCGGCGCCCGCGCGTCGAGCCGAAGCGCTCGTCGATGGTCATCCAGTCGGCCAGCCCCTGGCAGGGATGTTCCATCGCCGATTCCATGTTGATCAGCGGCACGGTGGCGTGGCGGGCGAACGCGCGAATCAGCGCATCGGCGGCGTCTTCGGCCGCATCCTTCAGTCCGGCGAACGTGCGCACCGCCAGCGCGTCGCAGTAGCGACTCAGCACCGGCGCGGCCTCGCGAACGTGCTCGGCCTTGTCGCCGTTCATCACGACGCCGTCGCGATGTTCGAGATTCCACGTGTCGCCGCCGACGTTCAGACAGATCGCGTGTCCGCCGAACCGCAGCATCGCCGCCTCGAACGAGGCCCGCGTGCGCAGCGACGGGTTGAAGAACACCATCCCCAGAATCTTGCCGCGCAGCGCCGCGGTCGGGTGCCCCGCCGACATCGTCGCGCCGACGGCCGCGTCGCGTTTGATCCGCCGTGCCAGGGCGACCAGACCGGCCAGTTCGGCCGGATCGTAATCCATCATGCTAAGCCAGTGCCGCATCGACGGTCCCTCCCAACGTGGTCAGTGCCTCGGCCAACTCGTCCACGGCATCCAACGGCGTGTTGATCGGCGGCATCAGCCGCAACACGTGCGGATCGGCGCTGGTGCCGGTCACAAAGCCGCGCTGCATCAGCGCCTTCTGCACGGACGCGGCCGGCGGCTTCGTTCGCAGACCGACAAGACATCCGCGTCCGCGGAATTCGAGCACCGGCCCGCCCGACAGCTTGTCACGCATCGCCGCGCCCAGGCGCGCGGCGTGCTCCAACAGCGATTCGCGCTCGGTCGTCTCGATCACCGCCAGCATCGCCGCGCAGGCGACCGGCCCGCCGCCGAAAGTCGACCCCAGATCGCCCGGCCGCAGCGCCTCGGCCACGCGCGCGTTCATCAGCAACGCGCCCATCGGTATGCCATTGGCGATTCCCTTGGCCGACGTGGCCATGTCGGGGCAAATGCCTGGAAGGGGCGCGCGAGTGAGTGGCAGGGTCGGGCCTTCGCGTGAAGCGGGCCTGTGTGGTTCGGGTGGTACGGTCGTCCCGCCCGTCTTGTCGAGTCTCGGCAAAGGCCCGGCCATGTGGCGCCCTTCGACGCCGTCGGCCTCAAGATCGGGCTGCTGGATACACACACTTTCGTCCCGCCGCTTGCGCGGCGGGTTCCGATCAGGCGGCGCGCCGAAGTGAACGTCGCCCGCCGCGAACGGCCGCCCCAGCCGGCCCATGCCCGTCTGCACTTCGTCGAATATCAGATACGCCCCCACGTCGTCACAGCGCCGCCGCAACGCCGCCAGATACTCGCCGGTCAGCGACACGATGCCGGCGATGCTCTGAATTGGCTCGACGATCACCGCCGCCGCGCGATCGTCCAAGCGGTGCAAATCGTCAAGATCGTTCGGCCGCAGCCGCACGGCGTCGCACAGCACCCCCGAAAACGGCTTGCGCAGCTTCTCCTCCGTCGTGGCCGACAGCGCCAGCAGCGTCCGGCCGTGCCAGCCGCCATCGAGCGACGCGATGCGCGTCCGGCCGGTGCGCGCGATGGCCAGCTTCAGGGCATTCTCGTTCGCTTCGGCCCCGCTGTTGCAGAAGAACACGTGGTCCAGCCCTGCGCCGGCGAACGCACACAGGCGCTGTGCGGCGCGGCTGCGAATCTCGAGCGGCACGACGTTCGAGTAGAACGTCAGCGCCGCCGCCTGCTCGCTGACCGCCCGTGTCACCGCCGGATGGCAGTGGCCCAGCAGCGCGACGGCGTGGCCGCCGTAGAAATCCCAGTACGCGTGCCCGTCGCGCGTGCGCAGGCGCGAGCCGCGGCCCGTCACGACTTCCAGCGGAAACTGTGCATATGTGTCGACCAGCGCCGATCGTTGGCTCATGTCACACCGGCCTCAGCGACGGCGACCACAGCCCGGCCGTCTCGGGCAAACCGCACATCAGGTTCATGTTCTGAATCGCCGCGCCCGCCATGCCCTTGACGAGATTGTCCAGCGCCGCCATCGCGATGACGCGCCGCCCGCGACAGGCGACCGACACGTCGCAGAAGTTCGAGCCGACCACGTCCTGAAGCGTCGGCGTGTCGGCCACGACGCGCACAAAAGGACACTTGTCGTAGAACGCCGCGTATCGCTGCCGAAGTTCGTCGCTGCTCGACGGCGTCCGCAGCGACAGATGCACCGTCGCGAAGATGCCGCGCGATACGTCCATGCTTTGCGCCACAAAGCTCAACTCCAGCCGGTCGCCGCGCGGATCGCCCCAGGCTTGCAGGATTTCGCCCTCGTGCTGATGCGCCAGCGGCTTGTACGCGCGGAAGTCGGCGTGTCGCGTCGGATGGTGCGTCGTCTCCTTGAGCTGACGCCCCGATCCGGACGAGCCGGTCTTGGCGTCGATGACGATCGCTCCTTCCACCGCCGCCGCGTCGCCGACCACCAGCGGCGCCGCCGCCAGAATCGCCGCCGTCGCCAGGCATCCGGGATTGGCGACGCACCGCGCCGCCCGCACCTGCTCGCGAAACAGCTCGGGCAGACCATAGACAGACGCACCGCGCCGCTCGGGCAACGGCGGCGAATCGGGATAGTGCCGCGCGTGCATCGCCTCGTCGCGCAGCCGCAGGTCGCCGGACAGGTCGATCACGCGAATGCGCTCGCCCGCGCCGCGCGACTTGGCTTCGCTCAGCACTGCGACGATCGCAGCGCCGCTGACCGCGTGGGGCAGCGCCGAGAAAACCACCGCATGGGCGCCGTCGAGCAGCGCCGCCAGATCAAGCTTCGCCGTCGTCCGCAGCCCGTCGTAGAACCCGCGCAGGTGCGGATGCATCGCCGCGACCGGCGCATCGGGCTGAGAAGACGACACCAGCGACGCGACCTGCGCGGCCGGATGCTGCGTCAGCAGCCGCAGCAGTTCGCCCGCGCCGTAGCCGGCCGCGCCCAGGATGCCCACGCGAATCGGCCGGTTCATGCCACGCTCCGCTTCAGCCGGCCGTTGAGCTTGTCGGCGATCAGCGCGCCGAGTTCGTGCCCGTGGGTGCGGGCGTTAATCGCCGCCAGGCCGAGCTGTTCTCGCACGAAGCGCGTGCCGACCGCGTTGTCCGTCGTCGGGCCGCTGACGACGTCGATGCCCAGCCCGTAGCGGTCGCGCAGCACCTCGCGCGCGCCCCACGCGCCGACCGGATCGTTGGCGCACAACACCATCGCCGCGGACCGCTGCATGAGCACGGCGTCGGCCAGGATTTCCTGCACGCCGTACTCGCCGAAGATGCCGTCGCCCAGCTCGGCCACCACCACCCCGGCGCCCTGCCGCGCCAGGTGCGCGATCAGCCCGCGGGCGACCGGGGCCGAGTTTTCGGGGCTGCTGGTGACGATGCCGGCGTCGGTGAACGTGACGGCCCAGCGAGCGCCGTAGTCCATCATCGCCAGCGCATCGCGCCGCAGCGACACGCCCGTACACTTGCAGCCGCCGACCGCCGCGCCGCGCAACGAAAGCTGCCGCACCAGCCGGCAGGCGGCCGAGGTCTTGCCGCTGCTCATGCAGGTGCCGGCGACGTAAATCACGGGCACGTCGGGCACAGTGTTGCCGTCGCAGGCGATGGCGTTCATGCCGATATGCGCCGACACGCCCTGGCGGCTCTCGAATTCGGGAAAGACCAGCACGGCCCCGAGGACTTCGACGTCGAACGGCCGGCCGAGGTCGGGATTTTCAGACGTACACCGTCCGATGACGCCGCCCAGGTTGAGGAGTTGAAGCACGTCGCCCGGGCGCACCGACTCGGGAACCACGCCCGAGTAACCGTGCAATGCGTTGCGATGGCCCAGCACGCCGACGATCACATCGCCGTCGTGCAGCGTCACCATGCGGCCGTGCGGGTCCTCGAGCTGGTTATAGACGGTCTTTTCGCCGCGCACGCGGCCGGCGACCAGGTAGCCGGCGCGCGGGATGATCTCGTCACCGACGCGCACGTCGCGCCGCAGCGGCACGTTGCGCGTGGCCGAGGCGATCTTGTCGACGGTCAACCGCATGAGAATCTCCTTACCATGCAATTTTCGGCAAAGTGCGTTCACCGAACCGCGATCGTGCCCCTGATCCGAACCGCGACCATGAGGGAGCGGCGGAACACCGCACGATTCAAATGCACGCCCTGATCTTCGCCGTCCGCCGCTCAGGGGAGTCCTTTGGTTCGCTGACCCTTCGGCGCGTCTCTCGCCGCTCCCCTGATCCGAACCGCGACCGTCAGGGTGCGCCGGGGGCCTGCCCCTTCCGATTTCCGCCGCCCGGCCGCCCATTTCGAATGCGAAAGCGCATGTGCATTCATAGCGTTTTCCGTCGCTCCCTCACGGTCGCGGTTCGGAACACGGCGCCACGCGCGACAGCAGCCAGTCCTGCATGCCGTAAATCTTCGAGAACGCCGCCGCCTCCGCGCCGTTCCACAGCGACGACTCCTCGCCGTACCGCGCCAGCGACTTGTTCAGCAGCGAGAACGGACTCGTCGCGCCCAGCACGGCGGCCTGTCCCTGATGCCACCGCACGTTCACGCAGCCGCAGACGCGTTGTTGCGACGATTCGAGAAACGCCTCGATGTCGCGCATCAGCGGATCGAAGAACCGCCCCTCGTGCAGGAACGAGCCGTACAGTTCCCCCAGCGTCTGCTTCCAGAAAAGCTGCTGCCGCGACAACACCAGCTTCTCCAACTCGCGATGCGCCGAAATCAACGTGATCGCCGCCGGCGCTTCGAACGCCACGCGGCCCTTGATCCCCAGGATCGTGTCACCCACGTGCAGGCCGCGCCCCACGCCATGCCGCCCGCCCCGCTCGTTGAGCCGTTCGATCAGCGCGACCGGATCAAGTGCGCGGCCGTCAATCGCCGTCGGCACGCCGCGATCGAACTCGATCGCAATCGTTTCCGCCGTCGCCGGCCGTTGCTCCGCACCGGCCGTCAGCACGTAGGCCGACTCCGGCAGCACGCCGTCGCTGGTGTGGGTCTCGGCCCCGCCGATGGTCGTGCCCCACAGCCCGCGATTGACCGAGTACGCCGTTGTCTTCGGCGGAATCTCGATGCCGCGCTGCGCCAGCCAGGCGGTTTCGGCCGCGCGCGTCAGCGCCTGCTCGCGGATCGGCGTCAGCACCGACAGCCCCGGCGCGAACACGCGAAACGCGGCGTCGAAGCGAATCTGGTCGTTGCCCGCGCCAGTCGAGCCGTGTGCCAGCGCCGCCGCGCCGACCTGTACGGCGTACTCGGCGCACAGCCGCGCCTGCACGATCCGCTCGGCCGACACGCACAGCGGATAGACCCCGCCGCGCAGCGCGTTGGCGAAGATCAGCGGCCGAAGCGTCGTCTGAAACAACTCGGCCCGGCCGTCGATAAGGCGATACGCGACGACGTCGGCCTGCCGCGCGCGCCGCTCGATGGTCGACAGCTCGTCGGCGTCGAAGCCGCCGGTGTTGACGGTGACGGCATGCACGTCGAAGCCCTGCTCGCGCAGCCACGCCGCGCAATAGGTCGTGTCCAGCCCCCCCGAAAACGCCAGTACCGCAGTGTGTCGATTCTTCATCTTTGTCTTTCCGCGTTGAGTTCGCCTTGCGAACCAGATTCGCGCGGCACGGGCTTGCACCCGTGGGGCACAGCCGCCCTCGGCTGTGTCGCGCCGCACAAGCGGCGGGACAAACGCTTCTCGCGTTCAACACTGCCGAGCGCGTACGCTTGACAGTGCCGCCCCATCGCGTGCCAACGGCTTTCCGCACGCGCGCGGCGCGACATCCAGGTGGGTCGAGTACGACCCACCCTACCCCAACTCGGCGAGAGGGCTTGACCGTGCCACCCGCAATCGCGTGGCACGGGCTTGCAGCCCGTGGGGCACAGCCGCCCTCGGCTGTGTCGCGCCGCACAAGCGGCGGGACAAACGCTTCTCGCGTTCAACACTGCCGAGCGCGTACGCTTGACAGTGCCGCCCCATCGCGTGCCAAAGGCTTTCCGCACGCGCGCGGCGCGACGGCCTACATGCCGGCTTTCCGCACGCGCGCGGCGCAACATCCAGGTGGGTCGAGTACGACCCACCCTACCCAAACTCGGATCATTCCGCCTGACCCACCGCGACACCGCGCCGCGACTCCCGCGCCCAGCGGCGCAACCACTCCGCCGCACGACGCTGCGCCGCCCGGTGGCGCACCGCCACGAACACCGTGTCGTCGCCCGCGATCGTCCCCGCCACGCCCGCAAAACGCTGATCGTCGATCGCCACCGCCACCGTGCTCGCCGTCCCGGCGCTGGTGCGAACCACGACGAGATTGCTCCCCACCGGTTCGGCCTCGAGCACCATGCCGGCGACCGCGGCCGGCACTTCGGGCGGCGCGGCGACGCGCAGGTTGTCGCGCGGGACGTAGCGGCCGTCGACCTTGACCAGCCCCAGCTCGTGTACGTCGCGACTGACGCTGGCCTGCGTGACCGGAAACCCCGCGCGCTTCATGGCCCGCACGATCTCTTCCTGGCGCGACAGCCGTTCGTGCCGCACCAGCCGCAACAGCGTCGCGTGTCGCCGGGCCTTGTCCTGCATGGTTCCTCCGCTTGTGGATATATATGCAACGGACGAATTTTTATTCATCTTCAGCCGAAAGTCAAGCCGGCGCCGAATTTTTTTTCCGCGCTATGACGGCCGTCCGGCGGGCGACCGGCGGCGATTTCGCAACGACCGCATCGGCCGCCGGCCGCAACGGCCGGACAATGTCCGCCTTTGCTCTTGCGCCGGCGGCGCACTATCGTGGCCCCCCGCACGCATGAATCTGCCCAACTGGATCACCGTGGCCCGCTTCGTCATGGCGGTCGTGTTCTGCGCCCTGCTCGCGCAATACGACGCCCGGCGCCCGGCCGGGCTGACGTGGATTCTCGATGTCTGCTTCTGGCTCTTCATCATCGCGGCGCTGAGCGACGTGCTCGACGGCTATCTGGCCCGCAAGCACGATCAGGTCACCTCCTTCGGACGCATCATCGACCCTTTCGTCGACAAGGTGCTCGTCGGCGGGGCGTTCATCCTTCTGGCCGGCCGCAACTTTGTGAACGATCGCGGGGTCAGCGTCACCGGCGTCGAGGCCTGGATGGTCGTCATCATCATCGGCCGCGAGCTGCTCGTCAGCAGCCTGCGCGGCGCGTCCGAGGCGGCCGGACGCCAGTACGCCGCCAACATCCACGGCAAGATCAAGATGCTCGTGCAATCGGTCACCGTGCCGTGGGTGCTCATCAGTCTGACGCATTTCACGTGGCCCTGGTGGATGACCGGCCGGACGATCATGTTGTGGCTGACCGTGCTCGTCACGGCCCTGTCGATGATCGCCTATCTGGCCCAGGCGCGCGACGTCCTGGCGGAGCGGCGACATGCGTAGGGCCGTGATCACCTGGTTCGGCTGCGGCGAAATGCCGATCGCCTCGGGCACCTGGGGCTCGGCCGGCGCGGTGATTCCCGCCGTCGCGTGGTATGCCGCGTGCCGTTGGGGCATCGGCGGCGAATCGTGGACGCTGTGGTTTCACCTCGGCCTGCTGGCGGCGATGCTGGCGGCGAGCGCGGCGGCCGTGGCGTGGGGACCGTGGGCGGTGAACGAGTTTGCGTCGCACCGCAACACGCGCAAGCCGGGCGATCCGGGCGCCTTCGTGCTGGACGAAGTGGCCGGTCAGTGGCTGTCGCTGCTGGCGCTGCCGATCGGCGACGTGCGCCAGGCGGCCATCGTGGGCGCCGTTCAGTTCTTCCTGTTCCGCATCGCCGACATCCTCAAGCCGCCGCCGGGGCGACGACTCGAAAAACTGCCGCACGGCTGGGGGATTCTGCTGGATGACTTGTCGTCGGCGATCTGGGCGAACGCGGCCGGGCAGTTGCTCTTTCGCGCCGTTCTGGATTGGAAGTAGTTCAGCCTCGAACGCCGGCGCGACCACTGATTCGGACAGGAATTGGCTGCGATGGAGCGCGCCGCGCAATATCATGAGGGCGGCATGGTCAAGCCCTCGCGCAAAATCGGCCGGACGATCGGGAAAAACGCGCTTCGCGAGGGCTTGGCCATGTTGCGTCTTGTGCTGTGCGAATGGCGACGAATCGTATTAGTGGTTTCCGTGCAAACCTTGAGATTGCCGCATCGACAACCGCGTCGCGGCAACGTGAAGATACGACCCTCAAGCTTGATCGATCGGAGGCAGCGTGAGCGACTGGATGCGTGCCCTGTTGTTGGGCGTGATCGAAGGTTTGACCGAATTCCTGCCCGTCTCCAGCACCGGACACATGATCCTGGCGGCGCCGCCGCTGGGCGTGGACCTTGAGTCGCCGACGTGGAAGGCGTTTCTCTATTTCATCCAGATCGGAGCGATCCTTGCGGTTGTCCTCTACTTCCGCAAGCCGTTCTTCGGCGGCCTGCTGGCGCGGCCGACGCGACACTGGACCGATCATCTGGCGGTCAAGCTGTTGGCCGCGTTTATGCCGTCGGCGCTCGTGGGGCTGCTGCTGCACGACGTGCTCGAACGCTATCTGGAACATGCCACGCCCGTCGCCGTCGCCCTGATTCTCGGCGCCGGGCTGATGGAAGTGATCGAGCGCGGCTGGCGCGGCGGAAAAACGACCGAGGTCGCGGACATGTCGCTGAGCCAGGCGATGTTCGTCGGCGCAGCGCAATGCGTCAGCATCGTGCCCGGCACGTCGCGCGCCATGACGACCATCATGGGCGGCCTGCTCGCCGGTCTGTCGCCGAGAACGGCGGCCGTGTTTTCATTCTATCTGGCGATTCCGACGATCATGGCGGCGGGTGGCTACAGCCTCGTGAAACACCGGCGGCAGCTTCGCGGCGAGGACGCCGAACTGATGGCGGTGGGGTTCGTCACGGCGTTCGTCGTGGCCTGGCTGGTGGTGAATTGGTTCATGACGTTCGTTCAGACGCATCGGTTGCGGGCGTTCGCGATCTACCGCGTCATCCTCGGAGCGTTGATCCTCGCGGTGCACGCATGGCACGGCGCGTTGTGAAGGCGTCCCGTCGTGTCCACGCGAGCGCGTTAACGTGCGCGGATCCACACGAGGACCGCTATGATTGCTCCGATGAATCGGCGATGGGGGACTTGCTGCGTCTCGGCGCTGTGTATCGGCGGCGCGTGGGCGCTGGCCGCGCGCCCGAATCCGCCCGCGCCGGGCAGCGACCCGAAGTCCGCCGCCTCGGCAACTTCGGCCGCCGCGCCTTCGAGCGCTTCGGCTCCGGCGCGGTTTCAGGTGCCGCACTTCGGCGGATTGACGCTCGACGGCGAGTGGATCGAGTTCCCCGACTCGTTTCGCGATCGGCTCGTACTCGTCGTCGTCTGGGCGAGCTGGTGTCCGCATTGCCGCAAGGAACTGCCCTACTGGAAGCAGGCCTACGACGCCTATCACGATCGGGGCTTTGAGCTTCTTGGCATTTCGGTGGACGCGTCGCGTCGTCGAACCGAAGAGCAACTGCGCGAGTTTCTCGCTACAAACGACATTCGATGGCCGCAAATCTATCAGGATGCGCAGAACCTGTCGCTGATGCTGGCGGCCGACTACCTGCCGATGATCTATCTGGTCGACGGCCGCACCGGCCGCACGATCGCGGCCGAGAATGAACTGCGGCTGACGCGCTTGTCGCGCGTGCTGGCCCGCGAACTGCCCCGCCGGCGGCCCGCCGGCGCCCCCGCGACGACCAGCAAGGCCGTGCACGGCGGAGAGATTCCATAGAACGTGTGCGTGCTTTCGCTGAACCGAACCGCGACCGTAAGGGAGCGGCGGAAAACGCTTCTCGCGCGCTTCCCGAACCGAACCGCGACCCTCAACGCGACCAAGGCGGGAGCGTGAAGGGCGCGGCGCGTTGCCTTCATGAACCCGCAGACGCGCGCCGTGGCCTGCGTGCGTCGCAACGCGCCTCTCCCGTGCGTTCTCAGACCGCAAGGCGTCCACGATGCGCCGATAGTCGACGCCGATTGCCGGTTCCCGGCGGAAATTCGTTCATCTGATATATCTAATCCGCTATTTCAAATGTGAGATTTCAGACTCGAGATTTGCGATTTGAGACCTGAGCATTGAAATCGTTGCCAGCCGCCTCACGGGTTCTTGCTGTAGCGCTTCGGCCTGCGGCTCGGATCAGGGTCTCGACGTCTGCTTTCGACTTTCGACATTCGACTTTTCACCGCGCCTCGCTGCGATCGCGCGGCGTGACCAGGATCGGCCGGTTGTCCCGCGGATAGAGCGGCAGATTGCCCCGCCACGGGCTGGGCTGCGTCGCCGTCGCCGGCCGGTCCTGACGAATCAGCTCGATCAGCGCCGCCACGACGGCTTGATGAAACTCCACCACGGCCCGCGTATCGGCCCGGCAGGGACGCTCGTCGATGTGTCGCTTCTGTTCCTCGATGCACGCCTCGTAGTCTTCGAGCGCGACTTCGCCGGCGGCGCGAATCGTCGCCAGCGGAGCGCCTTCGATCGTCTCCCATATCACCCCCTTGAGTCCGTACTTCAGCTTGCCGTCGCCCCACGTGATATAGGTCAGGCACAACCCGCATCGCAGATGACCTGCCGCGCGGACTATCTCGACGATCGCCGGCGCCCCGGGTGTCAGGCCGACCGGACCGCTCAGCAGCGTCTCGCGTACCACCGGCACGTCGTCCAGCAGCTCGTTCCACGGGACCGCCTCGACGCCGCGCAGACGCTCGATGCGCAGGCGAGCGGCATCGCCGCACGGATCGCCGGTCAGTCCGATACGCGCCACAGCGACGCCGGTCGGAAAGCGGCCGGCCGATGGCGTCGTATCGAGCAGCCTGAATCCTTGTTCCGGAAACTGATCCGCCGTGATGCCCAGCTCCGCACCCGGCGGTTCGGCCGCGGCGGCCGGTTCGTTGACTTCTTCCAACATCAGCGAGGCGTTTGCGTCGTCGGCGCCATACGACGCCAGCAGAAACGTCGATTCGTCCTGTTTCAGGGGCCGGGTCTGCCCATCGCCCTCGTCGCCGACATCCACCGAGACGTTTGCCGCGTGCGACTCCGCCGGCTCGATCGGCACATGCGGACCCGCGCATGCCAGGTGCAGGCAAATCGGCGCGAAGAGCGCAATGCCGAACGATCCTCGCCAAGCGCCCGCAGCGCGCTTCGCAATCAACCCCAAAACGCCGCTGTTGCGCCGCGTAGATAGCGCCGATTGGAATGCCGGGTTCATGCCCCATTATCGGGTCGCGCCAAGGACGAATTTCGTTATCTGCCGCACCCTCACAAATCGCTTCACCTCACACGCGGGACAACTCACGACCCCGCGCGACGCCTCCGATACAGGGGACGCACGAGGATGCCGTGAGTACGCAACCAGTCCCGATCACTCGCACGTTCGCCGGCCTGTCATGGGCCGCGGCGCGCTGGTCCGATTTTCGCGGCGCGGCCCGCCGCGGCGGTCGCGCCGTTATCGGCCGCTTTCTCCTGAACATCTCGCCGACCGCCTGGATGGGACTGGACCTGCTGATCGTCTGCATCGGCACCCTCATCGGGCAGCGCGTGTTCGTCTGGTGGCACGCCGACGTCAGTGTGCTGGCCGACTACCGCCTCTGGCTGACGAGCACGGCGCTGGGCTGCGCCGTCGTGCTGGCCGGACAGATGTTCGGCCTGTACGAGCACAAGGCGCTGTGGAGTTCGCTGCGCATCGTGGCGCGGTCGCTGCTGACGATCCTGTTCGCGATGCTCGCTACCGCCGTCATCCTGCGCGTCTTCCTCTATTCCGACATCAGCCGCCGCACCGCGGCGTTCACCATCGTCTTCTATCTCGTCTGCGCCACCGGCGTGCGGTTGCTGGCGCATCGAGCCGTGCTGCGCGTTCGCCGCGGACTGCTGCTGGTCGGACACGGATCGGGCACGTCGATGCTGCTGCGCGCGATCCAGCATGGACGGCTGGAAGGCTACCGCCTGTGCGGCATCGTGTCCGACGATCCGCGCCGCCATGGACACACCATTCGCGGCGTTCCGGTGCTCGGCGGCGTCGAACATCTGGAGCGGATGCTCGCGCGACACGACATCGAAGAGGTCGTCGTCGCCGATCGCGGCGAGCGCAGCGCCTGCTACGAGCGGGCGGCGATGATCTGCTTGCGACACGGCTGCCGGCTGACCAACGAAGCCACGTTCTACGAGACCGCCTTCGGCGAGGTGCCGGTGGCGCACATTTCGCCCAAGTGGTTCTTCTCCGCCGATTTGCGCGGCCAGCGCGAGGAACACGCCGCGCTGAAGCGCGTCTGCGACGTGGCGGTGTCGCTGACCGGCCTGCTGATCACGCTGCCGCTGTGGCCGGCGATGATTTTACTGATCCGGATGCAGGACGGCGGCCCGGCGTTCTATGCGCAGCGGCGCGTCGGGCTGCGCGGAACGACGTTCCGGCTGATCAAGTTCCGCACGATGACGCTGAACGCCGAACGCGGCGGCTGCGTGTGGGCGGCGGACAACGATCCGCGCGTCACGCGCATCGGCCGATGGCTGCGCCGCACGCGACTGGACGAGCTGCCGCAACTGTGGAACGTGCTGCGCGGCGACATGTCGATGGTCGGACCGCGACCCGAGCGGCCCGACATCGTCGAGCCGCTGTCGCGACTGATACCGCACTATCAGGAGCGACACCTGGTCAAGCCTGGCGTCACCGGCTGGGCGCAGATTCGCTACCGTTACGGCGCGAGCGTGGCCGACGCGCGGCGCAAGCTCCAATTCGACCTCTACTACATCAAGCACATGTCACTCGAGCTGGACCTGCTGATCCTGCTGCGGACCGTGGGTACCTTCCTGCTCGGCGCACGCTAAGAACGTGCGTGTGATCGTTGATCCGAACCGCGACCCTGAACGCGACCAGGGCGGCAGCGTGAAGGGAGCGGCGGGCTGTTGTCGAGAGGAACGACATGTTCGACTGCAACTGCTCTCCTCGGGGGGGCTTCTCAAACACGTTCTTGGTAGGCGGCTTGCCCTCTGGCCGGTCTTCAGCCGGCCGGTGTTTGCCGCCGGTTTCAACCGGTGGAGGACGGCCCGCTTTGATTAGTTCATCGTCCCATTTCCCCTCAGCCGGCTTCAGCCGGTCTTGCTGCCGGAACCCGTGAGACTCGATGCGTGCTATTTGCCGGAGGACCGAGAGCCAAGCCCGGCTGAAGCCGGCTGAAGGAAAGGAAGAGGTAGTTGATGTACTGCGGCGAGCGTCCCACCAGCTAGAGCTGGTGGCAAACACGGGGCGGCTGAAGCCGACCCATCAGAGGCTAAGCCCGGGCCTCTTGAGGTTAGAACGCGTTTGAAAAGCTCGAACCGAACCGCGACCCTGAACGCGACCAAGGCGGGAGCG
>WYBU01000134.1 GCA_011525745.1 Planctomycetaceae bacterium
AGTCTGTGTGGCACAGCCGCCCTCGGCTGTGTTGTCTGTGTGGCACAGCCGCCCCCGGCTGTGTTGTCTGTGTAGCACAGCCGCCCCCGGCTGTGAGGTCTGTGTAGCACAGCCGCCCCCGGCTGTGAAGTCTGTGTAGCACAGCCGCCCCCGGCTGTGACGCAGCGCAATCCCTGATCCGAGCACCAAGCGCAAGCGCCGGGGTTGCCCTTACATCGCCGCGTGTCCGCAGCGCTCGCGCTTGCGGCTCGGATCAACTTGGGTGGCCCACCGCGAAGCGGTGGGTTCACGATGATCGGAACTCGAGTGAACCGTCACCCCCGCGCACGCGGGGGCCTTGGAGATTCGTCGATAACGGGATTCCCGCCTGCGCGGGAATGACGCGCGTGGTTCGTTGTGTCGCAGCGCGATCCCTGATCCGAGCACCAAGCGCAAGCGCCGGGCTTGCCCTTGCATCGCCGCGTGACCGCAGCGCTGGCGCTTGCGGCGCGGATCACCTTGGGTGGCCCACCGCGTAGCGGTGGGTTCACGATGATCGGAACGCCAGCAATCCGTCGATCCAAACAAGCCGCCGCGCACGGCCGCCGCCTATAATCAAGATCATGTCGCGCACACTTTCGATTGTTGTATTCGTCGCCCTCGCCGCGCTCATGACGCAATCTGCCGCGGCCCAGGTCGTCCCCAGTTCCAACGACGGTCGCGCGCTGGACGCCAATCCCCGGGTCGGCTCCGGCGGGCTGAATCCGCAAGGGTTCGCCCCGACACAGTTCAACGCCGCCAATCGCTACATCACCGGCAACGTCACCGGCCTCGGCGCGTTCCACGGCTTCTCGCCGATTCAGGACACCACTACCTTTCAGGCCGGCCTCGGTTCCGCCGGTCTGACGTTCTTCAACCGCCGCGCCGTCAGCGTCGCCGACGTGCTCGCCGGCCGTACCGCCGCCGGCCTTCCGTACTACGGTCGATCCGAAACCGTCCTGCAGACCGGCGGCATTCTCGCCGGCCAGAACCAGCCGGGATCCTCGATACCGCTGAACCCGCAAATTCAGCCGACGCTGCTCCAGCCTGCCGATCCACGGCTTGGTGGGCCGATCTCGCCCATGCAGGCCAGCGACCTGCTTCGCCAGGGACAGCTCCTCTCCTCGGAGGCGATCCTCGCCGCCACCCGACGCATGCAGGGCATCGCCGCCTCGCCGGCGCAAACGCCGATCATGCCGGTCGATTCCTACGCCGCCGCGGCGCAGTCGCCTCTGTTCGGCACCGGCTACATCGATCCGACCGAGCTGCTAAAGCGCGTCATGGCCCCCCCGCGTGGCACGCAACAGGCGGACGACACGCGCCCGCCGCCGTCACAAGCGCCGCAGGACGAACCGGTGACGCCCGTCGCGCCGGTCGAGCCGTCACCGTCTGAACCGGGCGCCGATCTGGGCGCGTCCGGCGCCATGGGAATGGACGCTTTCACGGATCTCGTCCGCGCGCTGCGCGCTGCGCGCGAGGATCAGGTCGCGTTCGTTCAGCAGCAGTCGGCTCGCCGACTCGCCGGCGGCGCTCAGGCCGAGCGCATCGCCGCGTTGAAACAGCAACTATTGCAGGCCCGCGCGGACCTGTGGGAAAGCGCCCAGGGCGGCGCGGCGGAAGATGAGCAACTGTCCAACGTCAAGCGCATCGAGCGCAGCGCGAAGTGGTACGCTGCCGTGATCGAGGCCGAAGTCGAGACCTTCGCCGGCAAGGCCGACTCGCCGTTCAACGCGCTGATGCTCGCCGGCGAAGAGGCGATGCGTGACCGCCGCTTCTACGACGCCGAACGCACATTCGCCCTGGCGCAGGAAATCGAGCCGGAAAATGCGCTCGCGCAACTGGCGCGCGGCCACGCGCTGGCAGCCGCCGGCGATTACCTGTCGGCCGTACGTTACATCGAAACCGGACTTCGGCTTTATCCCGATCTGGCCCTGCTGACGTTCGATTTGAAGCGCCTGATGGGCAGTTCCGAGGTGTGCGCGGCCCGCATCGCGGACCTGCGTCGACGGACCGAAACCGCGACCAGCGCCGAACTGCGATTCCTGATGGGCTACCTCGAATACTTCGGCGGCGACCGTGCCGCCGGCTCGGATGATCTCGTCGAGGCCGCCAATCTCTCGAAGCCCGGCTCGGTCATCGCGCGCTTCCCCTACCTGGTGCTGGGCATCGACAAGCCGCAATCGACTAACGATTAATATCGACCTGCCAGTGAATGGGCCTCCGAGCGCGCCACGCTTCCTGAACCGAACCGCGGCGGCCCGCGTCGATTGCGCGCTGATTATCTTTCTTGATTACACACCGAAGTCGTTTCGAGACGCCGCTTGGTGCGATCGTACGGTGGCGCCTCTCCTACGCATCCGCACCAGAAGCGCGGTCACAACACGACTCATCCGACTCACGGGTCCAAAGTGGCTCGGTGGAACGTGAAGGACGCCAGCGCAACCTTCTGTGCCACAAACGCCTACGACGAAAATACTGAAAAAAAAGAAAGCACCGAGTGCCTCAAGGGCAGCCCCGGTGCTTTCCGGAGGGGAAAGAAGCCGTTTTATTAAGCAGGACGCTGTTTCGAACACCGGACAACCGCGCCCGCTATCATATTTCGGTAACGCGAGTACTTATCCTGCAGAATATTATAGCTGCCTGCAGGCATCGATCATGACATTTTATCGTCATCAGGTTTGCGAAGTTGCGTAAGAAATCACGTGAATTCGGCATCAAGCGAACGCACCACCCCGGTTTGGACGCCCGGCATCCGCGAATCACCCCGACTGCTTTTTTCCGCACCGCTTGCTATTGGGAGCACGCTCGGCTACCATAGCACGAGATTAAGACAGAGTAGTTATCGGGCCTGAAGACCCTTGCTTGTCCCGGCGATTCCTATGGATTCAATGGCCGGACCTGGGAGATTCGAGTCGGATGTCGTTGACGGATGAAAAGAAGGCGTCGTTGTTGACGGAGCACCGCATCCACGAGCGCGACACGGGTTCGCCCGAGGTGCAGATCGCGCTGCTGACCGAGCGGATCACGCAGCTCACCGAGCACCTCAAAACTCACAAGAAGGACCACACGTCGCGCCGGGGTCTGCTCAAGATGGTCGGGAAGCGCTCCAGTCTGTTGAAGTATCTCACGAATGCCGATCGATCGCGGTATCAGAACATCATCGCCAAGCTGGGATTGCGCAAGTAATCCGGCCGCTCGCCGCGACCGTCTTTCGTGTCGCGCGTTCGGTCGTCGCTTTTCGTCCCCTCACGCCTTCGCTTCAGCGCGTCGACGCCGCGAAAACCTCGGCACGCGCGCCGCGCGGTTCACGCCGCGCAATGCGCCGCGCGGCAATCACTCGACAGGATTCCCACTCGGTCGCGGTCTCGTTCAAGGCCGCGGCCTTTTTTGTTTGAACAGGTTTCACAGTCAGAACGACGGGCGGTCCAACGGCGGACGTGTAGCCGGACCGCGGTTCCATTTGCTGGAAAAGGCAGGACAGACGACATGAGTATGATGACGTTGCGAGCAGAGACGGAAGTCGGCGGACGGGTACTTTCTATCGAGACGGGAAAAATCGCGAAACAGGCCCACGGTTCGGCGCTGGTGCGTTACGGCGAAACGGTCGTGCTGTGCACGGTCGTCTCGGCCGCGCCGCGCGAGGGCATCGACTTCTTCCCGCTCACGGTTGATTATCGCGAGAAAATGTACGCTGCCGGCAAGTTTCCCGGCGGCTTCTTCAAACGCGAAGGCCGCCCCACGCAGAAAGAAATCCTCACGATGCGGCTGATCGACCGGCCCATCCGACCGCTCTTCCCGTCCGGATACATGGACGAAGTCCAGATTCAGTGCATGGTCCTGTCGGCCGACCAGGAAAACGATCCCGACATCCTCGCGATGAACGGCGCTTCGGCCTGTCTCATGAACAGCACCATCCCGTTCGAAGGCCCGACCGCCGCCGTCCGCGTCGGCCGCGTCAACGGCGAGTTTGTTCTGAATCCCACCGTCGCCCAGCGCGAAAAGGCCGAGCTGGAGCTGGTGCTCGCCGGCCACAAGGACGCCGTCAACATGATCGAGGTCGGCGCCAACGAGCTGCCCGAAGACGTCGTCGCCGAGGCGATCCGCTTCGGTCACGAGGCGATCAAGTCGATCTGCAACACCATCAACGAACTGGCGGCCAAGGTCGGCGCCACCAAGGACTGGACGCCGCCCGAGACGAAGACGGCCCTGAAGGACAAGGTCCGCCAGATGGCCGAGAAAGGACTGCGCGACGCCAAGCGCACCGTGAAGAAAAAGGAACGCGAGACGGCCGTCAAGGCGCTGTACGACCACGTCATGGACACGCTGTCGCCCAAGGACGCCGTGAACCCTGAGTTCGAACGCAAGAACATCTACCACGCGCTCCAGGAGCTTGAGGAAAAGGTCGTCCGCGAGACCATCCTCAAGGAAGGCATCCGCCCCGACGGACGCGGCATGGAAGACATCCGTCCCATCACGTCGGAAGTCAGCTACCTGCCGCGCACGCACGGCTCGGCCATCTTCAGCCGCGGCGAAACGCAAGCGCTGGTCGTGCTGACGCTCGGCACCACGCGCGATGAACAGGTCGTCGACGATCTGCTCGAAGAGTACAGCAAGAAGTTCATGCTGCACTACAACTTCCCGCCGTTCTCCGTCGGAGAGGTCCGCCGCATCGGCTCGCCCGGCCGCCGCGAGATCGGACACGGCGCCCTGGCGGAGCGGGCCTTGCAGGCCGTGCTGCCGACTCCCGAAAAGTTCCCCTATACCATCCGCCTGGTCAGCGACATTCTCGAATCCAACGGCAGCAGCTCGATGGCCTCGGTCTGCGGCGGAACGCTCGCCCTGATGGACGGCGGCGTGCCGATCCGACATCCCGTCGCGGGCATCAGCATCGGACTGGTCGAAGAAAACGGCAAGACCGTGCTGCTGACCGACATCCTCGGCGAGGAGGACCATTTCGGCGACATGGACTTCAAGGTCGCCGGCACGCAGTTCGGCGTCACGGCCGTGCAGCTCGATCTCAAGACTCGCGGCATTTCGCACGAATTGATCGCCAAGGCGCTGGAGCGGGCGCGCGTGGCGCGGCTGCAAATCCTCAAAGAGATGCTCAGCGTCATTCGCGAGCCGCGGCCGGCCATCAGTCCCTACGCGCCGTGTCTGCTGACCCTGCGCATCGACCCGGAGAAGATCGGCAAGGTCATCGGCCCGGGCGGCGCCGGCATCCGCAAGATTCAGGCGCTGACCTCGACCGAGATCGACATCAACGACGACGGCACGGTCACGATCAGCGGCATCGGCCGCGAGGGCGGCGAGAAGGCCCGCGAGATGATCGAGATGATCACGCAGGGCGCCAAGCTCGGCGCGCTCTACACCGGCCGCGTGATCTCGATCAAGGATTTCGGCGCGTTCATCGAAATCTCGCCCGGACAGGACGGCCTGTGTCACATCAGCGAGTTGGCGCTCGACTACGTGGCCAAGGTCACCGACGTTTGCCAGATCGGCGACGAGTTGACGGTCAAGGTGATCGCCATCGACGAGCACGGTCGCGTGAAGCTGTCACGCAAGGCGGTGCTGCGCGAGGAAATGGGTCTGACCGGCGGCCCCGAAGGCGAAGGCGGAACGGGCGGTGACGAGCGCGGCGAGCACGGTCACGGCGGACAGCGCGGCGGCGACCGCGGCCGGCGGCGCGGCGGTCCCCCGCGCGAAGGCGCCGGAGTCGGCGGGCCGCGCGGCAACCGCGGCGGCGACCGTCGCCGCGGTCCCATGATGAACGACCGCTGATGGAGCACAGCCGCCATGGATCACAGCCGCCCCCGGCGGTGATGTCTGTGTGGCACAGCCGCCCTCGGTTGTGATTCCCTCTCCCCCTGTTCCGAACCGCGCGCGTCAGCAAGCGGCCACGTATCGACCTGATCCGAACCGCGCGCGTCAGCAAGCGGCCACGTGTCCTCGTGATCCGAGCCGCAAGCGCAAGCGCCGCGGTCACGCCACCATGCGAGAGCAACCCCGGCGCTGGCGCTGGGTGCTCGGATCTGGGAACGCGCCGCGTCGCGGTGGACCACGCGTTGCGGAGGGCTACCCGCCGCCGTGGGCCACTGGGGAATTCGATCGTCTCAATCAACCAGCCGGCCCCAACCCGCGCTACGATGCTCCGTGAGCCGCCAACCCGAAAACGTCGATTCGCCGTGGGCCGCGCAGCAAGGCGACGCCATCGCCGAACTCTCCGCCGTCACCGGCGGCCTGGCGCACGAGATTCGCAATCCGCTCGCCACGCTCAAAGTCAACCTCCAGCTCCTCGCCGAGGACTGGCGCGAACTGTCACGGCTCGATCCGGCCGCCTCGGACCTCGTGCGCCGCAGCCTCAATCGCGTCGAGACCATGCTGCGCGAGGCCGACCGGCTGGCGCACATCCTCGACGCCTTCTTGCGCTATTCCGCGAGGCACGAGCCGCGCCGCATCCCGTGCGATTTGTCGCAGCTCGTCGCGCGCATCGCCGAATTCGTCGCACCGCAGGCCGCCGCCCAGGGCGTCAACCTCGAATGCCGCGATGCCGACGGGCCGCTCCGCGTCGCCGTCGATGACGACCTGCTCGAACAGGCGCTGCTCAACCTTGTCTTCAACGCGCTTCAGGCCATGCCCGACGGCGGCACGCTGACCATTCAGACGCGCCGGCTGCCGGATGGGCGACCGGCCATCGACGTGATCGACACCGGAACGGGCATTCCCCCCGACCGCGTCGGCCGCGTGTTCGAGCCGTACTACTCGACGCGCCGGGGCGGCACCGGCCTGGGCCTGCCGACCGCGCGGCGCATCGTCGCCGCGCACGGCGGACACATCGACGTGCGCAGCGAGCCGGGACAGGGCAGCATGTTTACGATTATCCTTCCGGCGGACGGCCCCCCATGATTCTGCTGCCCAACGAGCGACTGTGCGTCACCGGCGGCGCGGGCTTCCTCGGCCGCGCGGTGTGCCGCGTGCTGCGGTTGCGCGGCGTTGCCGATGACCGCATCGTCGTCCCGCGCCGGCGTGACTACGACCTGACGCGCGAGGCCGACGTCGAGCGGCTGTACGCCGACGCGAAACCGACGGTTGTGATTCATCTGGCCGCGGAAGTCGGCGGCATCGGCGCGAACCTGGCCGCGCCGGGGCGGTTCTTCTTCGCCAATCTGGCGATGGGTCTGCACCTGATCGAGCACGCCCGCCGCGCGGGGCTGAAGCGGTTCGTGCTCGTCGGCACGGTCTGCGCCTATCCGAAATTCGCCGCCGTGCCGTTTCGCGAGGAGTCGCTGTGGGCCGGCTATCCGGAGGAAACCAACGCCCCCTACGGCGTCGCCAAGAAGTCGCTGTTCGTGATGCTCGACGCCTACCACCGGCAATACGGGATGAAGTCCGCCGTCGTTGTGCCCACAAACTTGTACGGCCCCGAGGACAATTTCGATCCGGTTTCGAGCCACGTGATTCCGGCGCTGATTCGCAAGGTCGAAGAAGCGCGGCTGGCCGGCCGCGACCATGTCGTCTGCTGGGGCACGGGCACGCCGACGCGCGAGTTTTTGTACGTCGATGACGCCGCCGAAGGGGTCGTCCGCGCCGCCGAGCGGCTCGATGCGCCGGCGCCGGTCAATCTCGGAACCGGCCGCGAGATTTCCATCCGCGAGCTGGCCGAGCTGATCTGTCGCTTGTGCGGCTACAACGGCTGCATCGACTGGGACATCACCAAACCCGACGGCCAACCCCGCCGCTGCCTGGATGTTTCCCGCGCCCGCGAGCGGCTGAACTGGAAATCACAGACGTCGCTCGAAGAGGGCCTGCGGCGAACGATCGAGTGGCGCCGCGCGCAGCCGGGAATGTAGCGCAGCCGCGCAACGCGACGCGCACGTTTCTTTACGAGACGCGCACGTGAGTAAGCGTCTTGGCGTGGGAAGCGAATAGAGCATTTGATTGCGCACGAAGCGTGGCGCGCGCTTCGCGGCAGGAACTGGCTGCCGCGCGTCGCGCGTGCGTCGCCTTCGAGGCGTTGACCATCACTGACGTGCGCGTCTCGTCGCGCGGCTAAGGAATCGCGCACAAATAACCAGAACGATTGTCCTGGGTGCTACGGGCATCTTGCCCGTTCCGGACGGGCGGGACGCCCGTACCACCCCTCATTCATTCGTTCACCTTATTTCCGCGCGATGCCTCAGGCTACCGCTGCCCCGCCGCCAAATGCTCCGTCGTCGTCCGTGCCTCGTGTCGCTCGGTCTTGTTGAACGTGTACAGGCTGGCGTGGCCCCACGTCAGCAGCAGCGCGGCCAGGGCGACGCAGGCGTAACCGACGCGCTGCTGCGCCCGCGCGCCGACCGTGATGCCCCAACTGATGCAAAAGGTCCAGATGCCGTTGCAGAAGTGATACACCGCCGCCCACAGCCCGACGACGTAGAACGCCATCACCGCCGCCGGCGCGACCTCATAGCCGAACGGCTGCCAGGCGTGAAAGCCCAGCCACGTGAGATAGAACGGGTCCTCGGCGCCGACAAAGCCGACGTGCGTACCATCCGCCCCGGCCGGCCACGTGCTGTTCCAGCCCACCCAGTGTGCGAAGCGGAACTTCAACAAGTGGACGACGATAAAAATCAGCGTGATCCACGCCGTGATGCGCTGGAGCGTGTATCTCCGGTTCGGCATGTAGGGATACTGGCTGGCGTTGGGGTGCGCCGACAGGGCGATGATGACGCCGTAACCGGCGTGGAACGCCAACGGCGCGAAGATGAACACGATCTCGATGATCAGCAGATACGGCAGGTTGTGAATCCAGTGTACGTCCTCGTTGAACGCCGCCGGCCCGCCGCCGAACCAGTTCATCGCGCGGGAATTGGTCAGCAGGTGCTCGAAGAGAAACGCGCCGACCGGGATGATGCCGGTCAGCGAGTGCAGCTTGCGCAGCAGAAAGTGATTTCGCTCAGTCAGACTCAGCTCCATCGGGGCAGGCGAAGCCAAGGTTTTCATACCTCCCGTAATGAGGCGACTTCGTCGAACGCACGAACCGCCCGTCGCGGACGATCGCGACACAGGCGCGCCCGTCGAATCCGCGCTCGAATCGCGCGCGGGAATTCTAAGGAAGGCGCGCCGGCGCGTCAAAGCGGCACGCACGCCTGGACCCGCCGCGCGCGCGGCGGGCTTTATCGCGCGGCACGGGCCTTCAACCCGCGTGAATCCGAGCCGCGAAGCGCGCCATGCATCACGTCAACAATATGTTAACTCTCAAGATTCAAGTCTCAGATCTCAATTCTGAGATCTGAAAGACTGCACCCCAAGCCGACAACTGAAAACCAACGACTGAAAACGACTTTGAGCGGACGGTGCACGGTCCACAAAGCGGACCCTGCTCCCTGAACGCTCATGGTCCGCACAGCGTGCCGCGCGGTCTGTCGGCTCACTCCCCCCTTGGATCGCCCGCCTCCGGACGTTATCATGAAATTACTTCGGGCCGAATCGAAAATACCCCATCCCCCAGGAGGCGGAGCCATGTACCGTCGCGGCATCCCTTGCGTCACAGCGGTCGTCTGCGCCAACCTTGCGCTGACAACCTCGGCCAGCGCCCTGCACCATCTCATGCAGATCGAGCAGGTCATTGGCGGCGTCAATGGCGACATGACCGCGCAGGCGATTCAGTTGCGCATGCGCGCCTCCAGCCAGCAGATTCAACTCAATATGGCCCGGCTCGTCGTGCGCGACGCCGCCGGTCTGAACCCCATCATCCTCTACGACTTCACCACGGCCGACAACGGTCTGCCCAACGGCGCCACCGGCGACCGCATCCTCGTATGCAGCGCCAACTTCGTGAACTACACCTCCCCCGGCGTCGGCGCCGACTTCATCATGACCAACCTCATTCCGCCATCGTACATGGCCGCCGGAACGCTGACGTTCGAGAACGACACCGGCTCGCCGCCCGCGTCCATCCTCTGGCGCATCAGTTGGGGCGGCAGCGCCTACACCGGACCGACGACCGGCTCGACGTTCAACGACGCCGACGGCAACTTCGGCCCGGCCCTGCTGTTTGCGATGCCCACCGGCGGCTTGCAGGCCATCCGGTTCACCGGCTCGGCCACGGCGCCGAGCACGACGAATCAGGCCAACTACGTGCTGACGACCGGCACCGTGACTTGGACCAACAACGCCCGCGTAGGTCACACGCTGCGCAACGCCACGTGCGGCTGCGCCGGCGACGTGAACCGCGACGGTTTCGTCGATGGCGGCGACGTCGCTGAGATGTTGCGCTGTCGCGCGTCGGGCCATGCGGGAGCGTTCGACTGCGCCTGCGCCGATTTCAACGCCAACGGCAGCTTCGACGCGACCGACGTGTCGCAGTTTGTCGACGAACTGCTGGGCGTCGGCGATCCCGATACCGCATGTCCCTAGCATGGGGCACATGCCCGCAACGAGACGCGCAAGTCAGTAAGCGTTTGCCGACCATCGCAGGGTCAAACGCCATGGCCCGCGATGCGCGGGCCCTCGAGTCGTCTACGCTTTTTGACGTGCGCGTCTCGTTTCCGTGCGGCAGGGCCGCCACGGGGCTTCAACCCCGTCTCCCTTCCAGGGAGCGGGTGGTGTTGAGGATCCACCGCGTGTTCCGCGCCGCCCCCGGTCGTGAATCGCGCGTAGCACCGTCTGTCAGCCCTTGCGAATCCGAGCCGCGAAGCGCGACATTCATCCGACATCACACATCTTAAATCTCAAATCCGAGATTCGAAATGCACCATCCAGGTCGAGAACTGACAACCGACAACTACTCTCCGCTTCTTGACGCGCGCGCCGCCCGCGCGTACGACCTCGCCTCATGCGCTGCCTCGTCGAACGCGTGCTGTCCGCCATTGTCCGCGTCGAAGGCGACTGCGTCGGCCGAATCGACCGCGGCCTGCTCGTCTATGTTGGCATCGAGCCGGACGACGCCGAGTCCGACGCACGCCTTCTGGCCGACAAGGTGCGCCACCTGCGCATCTTTCCCGACGACGCCGGCAAGATGAATCGTGACGTGGGCGAGATCGGCGGCGCGGTGCTGGCCGTCAGCGCGTTCTCGCTCGCCGCCGATGCCCGCAAGGGTCGCCGCCCCTCGTTCGACACCGCCGCCCCGCCGGAGATCGCCGAACCGCTTTACGCAACATTCGTTGAAGCGCTGCGAAGCACGGGCATCCCCGTGCAGACCGGCGTCTTCCGCGCGATGATGGCGGTCGAAGCCGTCAACGACGGCCCGATCACGCTGCTGCTGGACTCGAAGAAGCGGTTCTGAACGCCCGAAATGAAACCGGGCGCGGCTGGATTCGAACACTCCCACGAATCTTCGGAGAACACGCACGATTCCAAGTCAGGCGGCGCGGAATCCGGCGCACTTTCTGCCGTCCCGCTGCCCGGAGGCCAACCCCATCGCGCGGGTCTGGAGGCATCTGCACGAGGAGATCACCGGCGATCCCCGCTGCGCGAATATCAAGGATTTGCCGGACCTCACTTTCCATTGGCTCGAATCCCGGTGCCCATTCCCGATCAAAGATCAAGCGTGCCGCCTCTCACGCGCTACATGAAGCGCTTTCGGTTCCGTGAAAACGTTTTTGGAGAGCTGCCCTGCGGCGGCCTTCCTTCACGGCTTCCGTTGCAACAGTGCGCGATTCCGCTGCGCATCGTCGTATTGAGGGTTCAGGCGCAGCGCCTCGTCGTAATGCGCGGCGGCGTCCTCGTGGTTCCCGAGACGCGCCAGCGTGTTGGCCAGGTTGTTGTGCGCCATCGCCTGATGACGGGTTTCGTTGAGCCGGCGATACAGGTCGATGGCCGCACGGAAGTGGTGGACCGCCTCATCCAGTTGATTCATGCCCTCCAGGGCGTTCCCCAGATTGTTGTGTGCGTCGGCCAGGTTCGGCTCCAACTCAAGCGCCCGGCGGCACTGCCGGACTGCCGCTGCGTATTGGCCCGTCCGTTCCAGCGCGGCGCCCATGTTGTTGTGCGCGTCGGCGTAATCTGGAGCGATGCGAATCGCCTCGGCGTAGAGCTGCATGGCCTCCGCGACGCGATCTCGCCGAAACAGAATGTTGCCCAAGTTATTGTACGCCAGCGCGTAGTTCGGATTTAATTTGATCGCCCGGCGCAAATGCGAAACCGCGTCGTCGATTCGCCCCGCGTCCGCCAATGCCAGCGCCAGGTTATTGTGCGCTCGCGGTGAATTCGGCGCGCGGTTTACCGCGTCCTGCCAGACGACGGACTCGCTGTGCCAGAGAATATTGCGTTCGTGCGTCAGGACCCCCAGGACGACGGCCGCCGCGCCCAACACGGCCGTTGGAATGAACCGATGCAGGGGAAGCATCCAAATCAGTGCGGTGACGGCCGTCAGGAAGCCGGCAAGGCTGACGTACAGACGCTGCTCCTGCACGATCGCGGAATTCGGGATAATCGTGGAGGTCGCCGCCAGACCCAGGAAGAACAACAGCCCTCCGAAGCCGGCGACACGCGCCGGCCGATCGGGACGAACGAAGGATGCGTGGATGCTCAGGATCAGCCCGAGAAGCAGGGCCGCGGCGGATGCGACCGTTGCCGGGTCCGCCGCGGTTTGCACGATCAGCACCGGATGATCGACGCTCTGTCCGACCGGGAAAACCATCAACTGAAGGTACGTAAGGACTATCAGCCGGATCTGAGTCAGAAGGTACGCCCACCGCGTAACGTCGAGACCCTTCGCCCAATTCAATGACTCCTCCCATTCGGCGATGGAATGGCCGTGGCTGATCAGATTCAGTACCGGCACGATCCACAGGAGAACCACGAGCGGAACGAGCGCCGTCCAACGGCGCACCGCGCGCGCCCCGACGGCCGAAACAACGTCCGTTCGATGCAGCGCGAAATCCGCGGCGATCAGCGCCAGTGGGGCCGCGACCATCATCTCCTTGCATAGCATCCCGGCGACCACCGCGCCGAGACAGAGAACGTGCCAGAATCGTCGGCCGCTGTGCCGAAAGCGGCTCCAGAGCCATAGGCTGGCGAAGAAGAACATCCCCGCCATGCTGGAATACCGCTGGGTGATGTACGTCACGGATTGCGTCGTCAGCGGGTGAACGCCGAACAGCAGGGCCGTCAACAGCGCCGTCCGCGATCCGCCCTCCCCCCAGATCGAACGGAGCCAGAAAAACAGAAACAGCACCGCGGCCAGGTGGACCAGCAGATTGACGAAGTGGTATCCCCAGAGCTCCAGCCCGTGACACGCGTAGTTCAGTGCGAAGGTCAGATTCACCAGGGATCGCGTCGAGGTGCCGAGCTGACGGACCATCTCCCCCAGGTCGCGAATCGCCAGATTCTCCTGAATGACGTGTTGATCGTCGATTTGAAATCGACCGGCGAAGCTGTTCGAGTAGGCGAGGACCGTGGCGGAAACGAGCAGCAGCACGGATGCAAGCGTGACAAGGCGGTGGCGCGGCATGGAATCTAGACGAATACCGAACGGCGATCCGGAAACGGCCATGCTTACCTGTCAGATTCGATTCGACCGCCGCGACAGGCCGCCGCCGGGATCGGAGCGCGGAGCGCCGTTCACCGGCCGTCGGTCGTCCCGGCCGGCCGCCGGGGCGATTCGACCGCGAGCGGATGGCGACGCGCGTAATCATCGCGGCGCACGCCGGTGACCTGCCAGCAGACCTTCAGGCCGGGCGTCCCGCCGGCGATGACGAAACGGTGATCGCGGATCTCCCGGGCGACGTAGACCGGCGCCCACGCTCCGACGCACGTCAGGTGATATCGGAACTCGCCGTTGAGCGCTTCGAACCAGTCGGGCAGGACGACGACCGCCTCACCTTCTTCATCCAGCACGGCCATTCCGTCGTAGATGTTCTTCATCTCGTCGCTCTCGACGGCGGCGTGAGCGAGGTACTTGTGTTCCGGGTCAAGCGGATGAGCGATGACGAACAGTTTGTTCGCCGCGGTCAACGTTCCTTGAACATGCAGATCCCCGTTAACGGTGGTCGGACCGATGATGAATCCGCCTTGCGCGACAATGAACCCGCCGGGAACGAGAATCTGCCCGCCGCTGGCGTCCAGCGAGCCTTGCGGCATGACCACGCTGGACGCCGACAGCGTGCCGCGCACCGTCGCGTCGTCCGCGAACACCGAAATCACGGACGGGTCAAGGCCGGACGCCAACGTCTGACCGTTCAGCATGATGTGGGTGACGTCCACCGTATTCCGCACCTGTGCTTCGTCGATTTGGATGTGGATGCTGGTGCCGTCGGGTGATCTCGCCAGGGTTCGGCCGCTGACCTGGATCTCAGTGGCGTCGACGGAGCCGCGAAGCGTCGCCGAATCCGCCGTGATCCAAATAAAGGTGGGATCCGTCGTCCCGATGACCGTCGCGCCCTTGATCTGAAGTTGCGTGACGTCCGCCGTGTCCCGCACCGTGACCTGGTCGATCTCCATTTGCACCGCGGTGGCGTCTGAACTGAATGCCAGCGGCCGCCCTTTGAGGTTGATCGCCGTGGCGTCGAGCGTGTCTCGAATCTTCAGCCGGTCGGCCTCGGCTTCGACGAGCAACACAGATGACGCGTCCGTCGTGAAGAGAACCGGCCGCCCTTTGACGTTGATCGCGCTTGCATCGAACGTTCCGCCGATGATGCCGCTGCCGGCGCTCATCGTTCCGGTTGCCGTCGCGTCGCCCACGACGCTGAACTCCGCGTTCGGCGCCGCCGTGCCCACGCCGACCTTTCCATCGGGCGCCACCACGACGGCCGGCGCAAACGAATTCGGAACGACCAGTTGCTCCGCCGACCGACTTTTCAATGCAAACGGCGTCGTTCCAACGACGGTTCGCGGCGCCAGTTCCGCGCCGCCGTTCACCGTGATACCGAGGTGAATCTCCGCGGCGTCAAACGCGGCATCCGGTACGCCCCCCGGGGTCAACGAGCCGATGGCTACGGAGAACAGACCCTGTTCCACCACCACGATCGGGTGGGTTTCGCTGAAAAGGACTGCGCCCGGGGCCCCCGCCGGATGATCGTACAGGCGGAACTCCATGCCGACGCTCCCCGTAAAGGGCTGGCCCGCTGCGTTCAGAAGTCGGCCCTGATACAGGATGGTCCGCGGAACTTCGGCCCAAGCATCGGCGGCGCATACCAAGATCACTGCGCCAAGAAATGCCCGAGTTCCCGATTTTGCGGCTAGGCACACGGCAAGACCCGCCAGGAAGCGACGGCCCAAGAGAAACCGGACACGCCGGTATTCCCCGCCATTATACCGGCAACGACTCAAGAATGGCAATCCGGTTGCGTCACTTCAGAGTCACCGTTTCGGATCGGTCGCGTAGCAATCCATGTGCCACGGAACGCCCGAGTACCTCGTCATGTCGCCGATTGTCGGTCCGTAAAGCGGCCGGGCCGTGGGCCGGCTCGTCGCCGAACCCTTTGGGATTGTCAATCACCCCCTTCGCAGGCCGGTCCGACACAGAAGCCTGATTGACTCAACAAGCGCCGCGGAATGCGATAGTGGCGGTAGTCGGCGGCGACCGCTCTCGCTCTTCTTCCGGCCGCGCCGCGGCACGACGGCGCGCCTGGCGCGACGGCACGAAATGGCGTGGGAATCCGAGTGAAGCGCATTTCATCCGACACCGCCGCCCCGTTCGTCGCGACTTCGGGGTTGTCCGGCCTCGCGTGGAACGTGATCGGCGTTGCCCTGGGCCGTGCGGAATCCGCGCGCGGCGGTGGATTCTCGATTCCCTGGTCAACGCCGGACGGTGACCGCTTCATTCTCTCTGGTACGACCTGCCGGCCTGATTCAGGCCCGGTGATGATCGACGCGAGTTTTCAGGCGATCGGCGGCGAGGGAAGCACCGCTGGAAGTGGCGCACCTTCCGGCGCACCCGCGGCGCAAAATGCGGCGCGACACGTCGCCGCACCATCTGGTGAGATTCTGAACGAAACGTCGCAAACCGTACCGCCCGCTGAGGTCATGCGGAGTCATGTGGCATCATGCGGATATGCCAACAGTTGCCTCATGGGCGCGGCTGGATTCGAACCAGCGTAGGCGTAAGCCAACGGGTTTACAGCCCGTCTCCTTTGGCCACTCGGACACACGCCCGTGCGTCGCGCAAAAAGATAGCAGCACCGGCGGGTCAGTTCAACGACGCCGATGCGCGCGACCGTTCCGGTCGGGGCGCGGCCTTGTGGATGGAATCGCCCGGCGCCGCTACGATAGCGGCTTGATTGTGCGTACCGGCCGCGCGGACCCGGCTGCCCGCAAGGCGCGACGACGGAACTAACCGCAACGGTCTGCCGGTGGTTCGACCGCGCCCGACCCGGTCGTCGACCGGTGCGCGTCAGCGAAATCGACAAGGAGATGCGACACATGTCCCCCGGGGATCAACTGATTACCATCCTGGTCAATTCCATCGGCACGCTGCTGACCAGCCTGCTGACGAATTTCATCAACGCCGTTTTCGTCAACTTCGTCAACCCGATCTTCGGCTCACTGCTTGAAGCGCTCGGGCTTGGCACGGGCGGATGACGCGGCTTGCCTCGCCGGCCGGTCCGCGGCTGCGTCGAGGCGAAGCCAACGTCGGCGCCCATCGACAGCCGGCAACCCGCGACACGGCGCAGCCGATTGCCTTGTATCAGCGGCCACGGTTCATCTCGCGTGGATCGTGCCACCGTCCGCGATCGCGCACCGGTTGATGGTGAAGCCGAGCGATTGTCCGCGCGAAAGCGGCACGATCGCTCCATGCGCGGCGGCGTTGTCCCGCGCTGCATGCGTGCATGAAATGCCCGATTCGATTAAAATAATTCCGGCCGAGTCGATCGCTCGTCGCGAAAATCGCTCGCCGCTCCCTTCACGCTCCCGCCCTGGTCGCGTTGGGGGTCGCGATTCGGTTCAGTGTTCTCGAACATGCTCCAAGACTTATCCCCGCGCGACAAACCGCGACCTTTGCGGACACGGCGGTGCGCTTTGATATGTGCCTTCAAGAGATGCCGCGGCGGCGCCTTTTTTCTTGACTCGGCGCGGCGCCGGAATTATGCTGAGCGCGTTCGCTTTCGGGCGGGAGAATGTCGCTGAGTGCATGCCTTCGCGTGTGCACTTTCTCGTGGCGAGACGCGCGATCACATCTCATTCGGCGGATTTCTCCGCTCGCGGTTTGCGCTTGTCCGGCGCCCATCTCATTTTCAGGAAAGGAGCCACATCATGGCGATCTCCGACCGCGCCCGTTTCGGTGTTGTAGTCTTGTTGGCCGCGTTCCTGACCGGCTACGCGGCCGTCACTGCCGTGGGGCAGACGTACGGCACGTTCCTTCCGCCCGCCGGCCCCAACACCATCGTCCACACCTACGGCAACGTCAGCGGCGCCAATCCGCCCGCGCCGGTGCAGGTCTTCGGCCCCAACGGTCATCCCATTCGCGATGCGGCCAAGAGCATCGACGCCGGCGTACTGCGATTCGATTACGACACGTACACGCGCAATCCAAACGGAAACACCGCCGCCGGCGCCGCGCTGGCGGGCGGCTTCTATATGGACAACGCCGTGCGCGTCAAGACCGGCTTCACTCTGGCGTTCGTGCAGACGGTGACCGCGACAATCACCGGCCAGAATTTCTGGAACCTGCCCGCCATGAATGCGGGGCGATTCCCCGATGCGCCCGCGAACAATCCGACCTATCCGATTCAGACGCTGCCGGTTGCCCCGCCCAATCCGCCGGGGGCGCCGTTCCTCGCATTTCAGGACGGGCCGTCGCGGGGTTTCGCAGGCGGAAATCAAAGCTGGCTCGCGGAGCTGGCGCTGGCGTGCATCTCAACAACCCCCGGCGCCGACGGCTTTCGCAATGTGCGCGTCATCGGCTCGTTCACGTGGGGATTCGATTTCATCAATCTCCCCGCCGCCAATCCCGGAATCGCCAACGTGCAGGCGGCGATGCCCGGGGCCTTCGGCAACGCGTCCGCCGGCTTCATCCAGACGCTCAACGGCTTCTACGACGGTATGGGCGGGGGCAATCCAAACGCCAATCCCCCCGTCCCGCCCGTTGCCAGCAACCGATTTCGCTTCGCCAACAACTCCAACTGTTTCGCACCGATCCCCGAGCCGGCCAGCCTTTCGCTGGCGCTGGCCGGGCTGCTGCTGATGCGTCGGCGCACGACTCCGAAACAGAAGCCGCGCACTGGAGACTGGCGGGAACTACAACGGCCTGTCGAACGCACTCCCGCCGTATGAGCCTGACTTCCGCCGGTCGAAGCCGTGACGCCGGACTTGTCGACAGCGATGCGCGAGCACAAGGCGGCGCTGCAATCAGCGCTTGCAGCGGGACCGCCCGGGGCGGCCGTTGGCGAGCGTATCCACGGCGGAAATGTGCAGGAAGGGAACGTAGTTCCGTCGGTCGGAATCCGGGTGTGCGATGAACACTTCCGACTTGAGCAGCGCGACCGTACGCGGGTTGCGGACAACATACGACTCGCCCGCGGTCGTGAGAACCCCAATCGGCACGAACGGTGCACGGTCCAGCAACTCGATGATTGTGTCTCCGGCGCCCATGCCCATGTCGTAGCCCGTTGGCGCGCCGAGCAGCCAGGCAAGCGTTCACGCCCCGCGTCATGCGCTCTCCAGCAACGCGGCCTGCGGCGGTGTGCGTCCGATGAAGGCGCAAACGCTCGGCCGGCACGCCGGGCGCGGCATCCGGCGCGGAACGTCTTACCGGATTTCTTACGCGGATTTCCGCCGCAACCAACCGCACGACGTCGCAGACTGACGCATCGATAATGCCGACAGCAACAGTCCGCAACCCAGGAATTCGTCGGGAAATACCGCAACCGGACGTGACCTGTCGCAAACTGTCGCACTGAGGGCGGAGGGACTCGAACCCTCGACAAACGGCTTAAAAGGCCGCTGCTCTACCAACTGAGCTACGCCCTCGACGGACAGGATAGGCCGAGCCGGCGGCATTGGCCAGCGCATCGCGCGTTGATGTGCGCGGCGGTAAGCTCGTCATGAGCGGAAACGAGACGCGCACGCCGGTCGGCGTGGACGGCTCGTTGCCGGCGCGCGCATTGCACGCTGGAACACACGACGCGCGATGATCGCCCAACGCTTACTTACGTGCGCGTCTCGTTAAGGCATCGCGCGGAAAAAAGGTGAACGAATTGCAGAGGGGTGGTACGGGCGTCCCGCCCGTCCGGAACGGGCAAGATGCCCGTACCACCCAGGACAATCGTTCAGGTTATTTGTGCGCGACTCCTAAGGCACGACGTCGCGTTCACAGCCGAGGGCGGCTGTGCCCCATCCAAAGTCGGGGGCGGCTGTGTTTCGTGCGCTCGGTCGGGCGTCGACGAAAGGGTATCCGCGGCGCTGGCGATTGCGGCTCGGACTTGCACTCGCGGCAAGCTCGCACCACGCGTTGCTCAGCCCAGCCAGCCGCCGGCGCGAGCGAAAACCTCGACGAGAAGCTGCGCAAACCACTTGTAGAAGCTGATACCCAGCACGATGAAAGTGGCCGTGACCAGGTGCGCCAGCAGAATCAACAGCCCGTCGTCCTCCAGCAGCCCCACCGAGTAGAACAGGATCGGGATCACAAACACCCAGTTCGAGCCGGGGATCGGAAACGGCAGCGCCAGGCCGATGCCCTGAAGCAGAATCCCCACGCCCAGCAGCGGCCAGAACGGCCCGCGCGACAGCATGGTCCAGCGCGGCTTGATGAACTTCTCGAGCCAACTCGTCCAGCGCACCAGGTTGGCGTTGATCCAACTCAGCGTCGTCATCGCCACAGCGTGTTCGCGGATGCGCCGCGGCACCCACGGCTGGTTCAGACCGACCAGCATCTGCGCGCCGAGAAAGGCGATGACCAGGCCGAAGATCATCGAGATATAAGGCATGCAGGCCAGCAGGCCGATCAGCGCCACGAGGAACCCGAAGCCGGCGTGCCGCGTGCGGCCGATGATCTCGCCGATCGTGATGTTCGATCGCACGCGAACGCGACGGCGCCGGCGCGCTCGATGCAGCTTTTCGCGCAGGCGGCGCTTGCCGCGGCGGCTCGTCGGCGACGGGGTTTCGTCGGCCTCGGCCGTCGCCTCAACGGGCGATTCGACCGGTTGCGTAGTCGCCGCTTCCCCCGTCGCTTCGCTCAGACCTGTTTCGACGGCGGCGCCGCCGCCCGTTTCGATCGGCTGCGATTCAGCCACCAGTTCGCTGAGGATCGTCGACAGGCGCAAACGTCGCGGCGGCGGCTTGCTGTGATGCAAGAGTCGCCTCCGTTTTGTCCCGGAGTTCGCGGACGACGTTGCAGTCGGGGAGTCGGCCGGCCGGTTCAGCGGCTGCTGCGACCGCGAGGCGAAGGCGGACGGATCGACGGCGCCCTGGGGCGCGGCCAGCAGGGGTCCAGGGGCCGAGCGAGGCAGCTTCGGGCGGGACGGTTCCGACGGATCAGACGGGCGCGATTTGGGCTTCCGCCGTTTCTTCATTCGCGGAGAGTTTAGCCGCGTCGCGGAAAAGTCGCGACCGTTGATTCACGTCGCGGAACTTCGTACGCTGCACGGGGCAACGGGGCGGCCGCGCGAACCAATGGCGGCGTCCCGCGAGATCCCCGCACAAAAGGACCCCCTGCATGTCCCACCACGGAGCCGGTCCGACCTCCGCGGACCGATCGCCCGCACACGGCGCCTCCGATTCATCCGATCGCCCCGCCCCCCCGCCGCCGCCCGGCCCGAATGCAACGGCCCGCGAGAAAGAGACCTACTGGTATCGCCACGTCTATCAAGGCGACCGGATGCCGCAGCTCACGCTGCGCGCCGTGCTCATGGGCGGCGTGCTGGGCACGCTGATGTCGATCTCGAATCTCTACACGACGCTGGAGGTCGGCTGGGCCTTCGGCATCGCCATCACCGCATGTGTGCTGTCGTTCACTATCTGGAACGGCCTGCGCATCATCACGCGCCATCGGCTCACGCCGATGTCGATCCTCGAAAACAACTGCATGCAATCGACGGCGTCGGCGGCGGGTTACTCGACCGGAACCACGCTGGGCACGGCGTTCGGCGCCCTGCTGCTCATCAACGGCGAGCACGTGCCGTGGTACGCGCTGCTGCCGTTCATATTCTTCACCGCCGCGATGGGCACGTTCATCGCCATCCCGATGAAGCGGCAGATGATCAACATCGAGCAGCTTCCGTTCCCCAGCGGCATGGCGGCGGCCGAGACTTTGCGCAGCCTGTACAGCAAAGGCGCCGAAGCGCTGCACAAGGCCTATGCGCTGCTGATCGCGCTGGGCGCGGGGCTGATCATCGGGTTGCTGAAGTTCTCGGAAGGGCTGCTGGGCTGGCTGGACCGGTTTCATCAGATGTTCTTCCGGCTGCCGGACCTGATCCCGTTCTCGAGCCGGCTGGCGAACATTCCGCGCGGCACGATGGAGGGCTTCGGTTTCGAGCCCAGCGGGCTGCTGATCGGGGCCGGAATGCTGGTGGGGCTGCGCGTGTCGCTGTCGATGCTGCTCGGCTCGGTGCTGCTGTATTTCGTGTTCGCGCCGTGGCTGCTTGGGATAAACGAAGCGTTCGGGAGCGTGCCGACGTTTCGGGTCGATCCCGTCACGGGCGACTTCTCGCCGCGGCGCTGGGCGCTGTGGGGCGGCACGGCGCTGATGGTCTTTGCGAGCCTGACGTCGCTGGTGATGGACTGGCGGACGTTCGCCCGCGCGTTCAGCGTGCTGAGGCGGACGAAGGACCGCGAGGCCGACGAGCTATCCGCGATCGAAGTGCCGCATTCGTGGCTCATCGGCGGGCTGATTCCGCTGGCGATCGGCACCGTGCTCGTGCAGTACTACGCTTTCGGCATTTCGATTCTGCTGGGCAGCATCGCGGTGCTGATGTCGTTCGTCATCGCGCTGGTCTGCTGCCGGGCGACGGGCGAGACCGACACGACGCCCATCGGCCCGATGGGCAAAGTGACGCAGCTCATGTACGCCGTGCTGGCCCGCGGCGACAGGACGGTGAACCTGATGTCGGCCGGGGCGACCGGCGGAGCGGGGATGCCGGCGGCCGATCTGCTGACCGATCTGAAGTCGGGCTATCTGCTGGGGGCCAATCCCCGGAAACAGTTCATCGCGCAGTTCATCGGCGTGTTCTTCGGCACGGCGGCGGTCGTGCCGGCGTGGTATCTGATGGTGCCCGACAAGGCGGCGCTGGAGCGCTTCAAGCTGCCGGCGACGCAGATGTGGAAGGCGTTCGCCGAAGCGCTGACGCAGGGCTGGGACTCGATTCCGGTCACCGCGCAATACGCGATTTACATCGGCGCGGGGCTGGGTGTGGCGCTTCAGGTGCTGACCAAGCTGCTGCCGAAGGCGGCGCCGTACCTGCCGTCGGCAATGGGCCTGGGGCTGTCGTGGGCGCTGCCGTTTCAGAATTCGTTGTCGTTTGCGATCGGCGCCGTGATCGCCTGGAGTTGGTGCCGATTCGCGAAGCGCTCGGGCGAGAAACTCAGCGTGCCGATCGCGGCCGGTCTGATTGCGGGGGAGTCGATGATGATGGCGATGCTGGCGATTATCGCCGCGCTGCCGGCGGCGTTGAAGACGATCATGGGGCCATAGAGCGGAGAAAACGTCGAAACAGGGAACAGGGAACAACAAAAGAAAGTGATACAGCGACGGAGCGACGTTGGGAATGATCGTCGTGCGTGCTTACGCGTTTGATTTCGCCGGATGGGGAGGCCGCCGGTAGCCACGGGTGCAGTTCGCCGCGGGCGAAAGAAGCGCGTCGTTGCCGTTATTCACTATGTCAATCCCCCGCGAAGGGGAAACGGAGCTTCTCAAGCGTCAATCGCGTGTTTTATGCGATTCGCCGGCGCCGCGATCAGGAGCGCGGCTTCGGAGAGGGGCGCCGCTCAGCGACGGTCAATGCATCGACATCAGCGAGATCCTTGGGCCTGCCGGCCGCCTTCTTATTGAGAATCAGGTGTTCGAGCGAAAGGAACGCAACGGGCACACCATCAAGAGTTGCGCCGACGCGCTCGCGCCATGCCTCCTCAAACCCGAGACTCGTAAGCGACGTAACCAGGTCGATTCGACCAGGGGGGCGACCAAGCTGTATGATGACATCCGGCTGTTCGAAGTCGTGACGGTTCAATCCTGTGGACGCAAAGCCGAATCGCCGAATGACCGTTTCGACTTTCACGGCGTTCTCCGGCGACGCTTCGAGAAATATGTCGACGTCGCCGGTGTTGCGTACATGGCCGTGAAATCCCACGGCAAACCCGCCGGCGATCAGGTACTTAACTTTCTCCGAGTTTAATAATTCGATAAACTCTCTCAAATCTTTGTGAAGCTTCATCGAGCGACTCCCGTTGTCGGGCGATGAGATCGAGCAGAAGGTCGAGCCGCTGCTGGGGCGTCAGGCTGCGGTAGTACTCGCGATCGGCCCGATCGGCTTCGTCGAACGAGTGGAACTTGCGGACGACTTTCTCCATGCCTGCATTATACCGCCGGGGCCGGCTGCCGGCGATGCAGACCGGCCTTGAACCACGGCGCCAACACCATCAGGCCGATGGGGCTGATCAGGCCGATCGCGCCGTAGATGAACCACATCACGCCCGGATTTCGCGCGCCTTCGGCCGGACAATAGATCGACATCATCCAGCCGGCGTACCAGCCGGTGACGAACTTCGCCAGCAGCCAGGGCACGTTGGCCGCCGCGGTGTAGGCGGCGATGCGGCCTTCGGGGGCCAACTCGGCGGCGAATTGATACAAGCGAGGCTGCCACAGCGCTTCGCCGATCGAGAACAGGATCATATACGTCAGCAACAACTGCCAGCGCTCGCCGAAACACAGCAGGAACGTCGGCAGCACCGTCACCCACGTGCCGATGATCATCATGCGATACATGTTCATGCGCCGCGTCATGGCCGTAATGATCGGAACGCCCAGGACAATGATGAGCGGATTGACGCCGTTGCCGAACCACTCGGCGCGGTCGCCGACCTCTTTGGGATAGGCCCGCAGCACGTAGTTCGTCATGATGTGAATCTGGTACGCGAACATGGTCCGCGCCGGGAACAGGATGAACACGAATGCCGTGAAGCGCAGATCGCCGAACGGTCCGCTTTTGATCCGGCCCAGAAAGCCCCCGCGCGCATCGGCCTCGCGGTGCTTCGCAATGCGACTTTCGTCCTCGGGCCGCAGTTTTTGGGCCTCGGCTCGGGGCGTCAACGCCAAACAGACCAGCACGCCGATCGTCGTTGCCGCGGCACACGTCCAGAACACCGCCTCGATGCCGCTGCCGCAGGAATCGGCCATCCAGCCGATCAGACCGCCGGGCACGGCCTGGCCGGCGGCGCGGGCCGCGATCGCTTCATTGACGCCCACGCGGATCGGCGGCGACGCGAAACCGACGGCAACGATGCCCAGATTGAACAGCGCATAGTTGAAGCCGAAGCTCATGGCGCTGGTCTTTTCATCGCTGTACTGCTTCAATCCCGAGTAGTTCGCGGTCTGCAACACGCCTTCGCCGATGGCCGTCACCAGCAACGCCGCGGACGCGACGACGATGATCGCAGCGCCGACCGTTCCCCACATGCCGGCCGCCGACGGCGAGCCGCACAGCAGCAGCCGGCCGGCGGTGATGATGAGCATGCCGGCCAGCAGCGCCCGGCGGACGCCGAACCGCTCGGCGTAGCTGCCGAATCCGAACATGAACAGCGTGACCGCGGCCGAGAAGCAGGCGGTGACGACGGTGGCCCATTTGTCGGGGACGCCCGCCACGTCGGTCAGAAACGGCGGCAGCAGCAATAGCACGCCGAAGTAGGCGAAACCGTCGATGGCATAGACGATATTGACGATCCAGAATGCGCGCGGGAGGCGCAGCATGTCGACGAAGGCGTGCAGGAAGCGCTCGATGCGGTCGACAAGTCGATCGGCACTGGGAGCGCGGTCGGCGGCGGTCACAGGGACGTCGCCGCCATCCGGCGCGGGATCGGCGGGCATGGGGTTCTCCGTTGCGGCGCGGCGCGAGGGCGTTGTAACGGGTGGAGGATGAGGGCGTCAAAGGGCGAGAACGATGCCACGCGGAAACGAAACGCGCACGTAAGCAAGCGTTGCCCGTTCCGAGCCGCAAGCGCCAGCGCTGCGGTCCCTTCAGAGCCGCGAAGCGTCAGCGAGCGGGATCGGGACGCACAGCGCGGTTCGCAACGCTCCGGCCGCGCCGCATGCGCCCAGCGCGACGACAGGCGATGCACACGCGCGCATGACGTGCGTTCGACTCCCCTTCCGGCCTCACCATCCCGCTTGCTGACGCTGCGCGGCTCGGATTCGCACGGGCTACAAGCCCGTGCCACGCGGGAGCCGTGCCGCGCGAAAACGAGACGCGCACGTAAGCAAGCGTTGCCTGTTCCGAGCCGCAAGCGCCAGCGCTGCGGTCACGCCACGACGTGAGGGCAACCCCGGCGCTTGCGCTTGGGCCTCGGTTCAGGAAACTCACCGCTTCGCGCTGGGCCACCCATAGTGGCGTTACAATGCGCACTCGTCGGCCGCCGGCAACTCGGCGTTACGGCCGACGCCCCATTCGCCGCGGACCGTTGGCTGTCCGCAAGTAAGGAGCATCTCCATGATTCGATTCGGTTGGTCAGTCCTGACCGTGTTGATCGCCGCGGTTCCCTTGGCGGCACAGGATAAGAAGCTCGAGGACGCGAGAACAAGCGACGCGCCGGAGCCGCGCACCGTGTCGTTCAAGACCGCCGACGGGGTCGAAATCGCCGCGAGCTACTACGAGCCGACCAAGACCGGCAAGCAGCAGCCAAAGGCGCCGGCCGCCGTGCTGGTTCACATGTACCCGGCCGATCGGCACAGTTGGAAGCCGATCGTTCCGCGGCTGCTGGAGGCGGGTTTCGCGGTGCTGGCGTACGACATTCGCGGCAAGGGCGGCAGCGCCGGCGACCGCGCCCTGGCGCGGCGCTACACCGAGCGCGACGGGCCGCTGTTCGTCGATGCCTGGCAGGACGCCGACGCCGCGGTGAAGTGGCTAGGCGAGCAGAAGCATGTCGACACGTCGCGCATCGTGATGCTGGGCGCGAGCATCGGGTGCAGCATTTCGCTCGACTACGCGGCGCGAAACGAGAACGTGCGGGCCGTCGTGTGCCTGTCGCCGGGGACGAATTACTTCGGCGTCGACAGCAAGGCGCACATCAAGAAGTGCGGGGCGCGGCCGATTCTGCTCTGCGCGCCGGAAGCGGAACGCTCCGAGCCGCAGGAACTGAAGGCGCTGGCCGAGAAGGCGGTGCTGGACATCCGGCCGGGCGATCGGTCGCTGCACGGCACCAACATGTTCGGCGCGAAGTACGGCGACAAGCTGATGGACCGCATCGTGACGTTCCTGAAGAAGGGGCTGGAAGAGGCGGAAAAGCAGGAGGATGCGAAGAAGAAAGAGGAAACGAAGAAGACAGAATAGGCGGCGGGACGCGGATCAGAACTCGCCGTGCAAGCGGCGGGACTTCGCCCGGGCTGCAAGCCCGTGCCGCGCGGGGGCCGTGCCAAGCAAAAACGAGACGCGCGCGGAAGTAAGCGTTGCCCGTTCCGAGCCGCAAGCGCCAGTGCTGCGGTCCCTTCAGAGCCGCGAAGCGTCAGCGAGCGGGATCGGGACGCTCTGCACGCTTCGCACCGCTTCGACTTGGCTACGCGCTTCCAGCGCGCCGACAGGCTTTGCACACCCACGAAAAACGTGCGTTCGAATCCCCTCCGGCTTGACCATCCCGCTTGCTTACGCTGCGCGGCTCGGATTCACACGGGCTGCAAGCCCGTGCCGCGCGGGAGCCGTGTCACGCGGGGGCCGTGCCGCGCGGGGGCCGTGCCGCGCGAAAACGAGACGCGCACGTAAGTAAGCGTTGCCTGTTCCGAGCCGCAAGCGCCAGCGCTGCGGTCCCTTCAGAGCCGCGAAGCGTCAGCGAGCGGGATCGGGACGCTCAGCGCGCTTCGCGCCGCTTCGACTTGGCGACGCGCGCTCAGCGTGCCGACAGGCTACGCACACACTCGTGCGAAACGCACCTTCACTTCCCTTCAAGCTTGCCCATCCCGCTTGCTTACGCTGCGCGGCTCGGATTCACACGAGCTGCAAGCCCGTGCCACGCGGGAGCCGTGTCACGCGGGGGCCGCGCCACGCGGGGGCCGTGCCACCCGGAAATGGCCGAATTGACCGCACGGCGAAGTGGTCCGCGCAGCGGACCCTACGCACACATGCCACGCGGTGTGTTGTCACGTCGTCCCGGCGGCGCTGAATTCCGCCGCTTCGGCCAGGAATCGCTCGGTGTATTGCGGCTCGACGCGGCGGCAGGCGGCGGCGGCGCGCTGGGAAATCAACTGATAATCGGGGTCCTCGGTGCGGCTGAAGAACTCGCCCGCCAGGATCACCAGCCTCAGCAGGTGCCGCAAGATCAGCCCCTCCTGCTTGATCAGATTGCACGACTTCACGAACGCGAAAAAGTCGCCGTCGAAGTCGAACGCCCCGCCGGCGATCCACTTCGGCTGCACGAAGACCGGCTCGGGATTGGCCAGCTTCGATTCGAAGACGATCCGCAGCATTTCGGGAAACGACGGCGGCCGAGCATCTCCCTCGCCGTCGCCGTAGACGTCATCCTCGTCGGCCCACTCGTCGTCGGCGTCGCCCGTGCTTCCGGCCGCGGCCACGACGCCCATCTGCACCATCAGCGGCGCCAGCACGTGCGTCTGGAGCGGGCCGGGCGGCAGCTCGGGAATGCGGACGTGCCGCTCGATCGACGGCGGCGCCTGCAAGACCGATTCGAGGGCCAGGATTTTCTCGTTGAAATCCGCGCGCGCCAGCTGCTCGGCCAGAAACGCGCCGTAGAGCGGATCGACGCTGCGAAACGCCGGCAGCGTGTAGATGCGTTCGTCCAGCGCGACGTGCTCGCCGTCCTCGCTGCGCGTCAGGTACCCCAGCGAAGCCAGATTGCCGAGCATGAAGTCGAGTTGCTGCACGAACGCCTCGATGCGCTCGGCGGTGTTGAATCGCTTCGACAGGAACGCGCGCGCCTCGCGCAGCGTGCCGGTGCGCGTCAGCAGGTAGATCAGCACCGCATACGGGATCATCGAGCGGCTGAACAGCCGCGCCGGGCCGGCGGCGATCAGCGTGCGGTACTGCCCCTCGCTCCAGTATTGCTCGGTCTTGCGGCGCGTGGGCCGCTTGCGCTCCAGCTCCTTGCGCATGCGCAGGATGCCGGGCTCTTTCGATTTAGGATCAATCTGATCGTATTTACGCTTCCACTTCACAATCTTGACGTCGTCCTCGTGCGCCAGCGCATAGACGTAGCCCTGCTTGTCGAACTGCGGCCGGCCGGCCCGGCCGAACATCTGATGCGCGGTCGACGGCGCCACCAGCTTCTTTTCGCCGCGCTTGCCCTTGATCAGCGTGCTGAGCACCACCGAGCGGGCCGGCAGATTGATGCCGGCGGCGAGCGTCTCGGTGCAGATGACGAACGGCACAAGCTTGCGGTTGAACAGCTCCTCGACGATGCGCTTGTGCTTGGGCAGCACGCCGGCGTGATGCACGCCCACGCCGCGCACCAGCATCTGCCGCAGCTTGGGACCGACGCCCTCGGCCAGGTCGTCGCGGCGCACGTCGACGTATTCCTCGATCTGCCGCCGCGCTTCGCCGCCGACCAGCGACAGCCCCTTGAGCCGCTCGGCGACTTCCCAGCACTCGTCGCGGTTGAAGCAGAACACCAGCGCGGGCGCGCGGTTGGCGGCGTCGTCGCTCGAGACCATTGACACGAGGTGCTCGGTCATGAGCTTGTCCTCGACCCAGGCGAACTCCAGCGGCACGCGGCGCTCGTCGCAGGCAATCAGCGTCACGTCGCGGCCGTGCTCGGTCCGCAGCCAGCGACAGAAGTCGTAGGGGTTGCCGACCGTAGCCGACAGCAACATCACGCGCACGTGTTTCGGCAGCAGCACGAGCGACAATTCCCACACCACGCCGCGCTCGGGATCGTTGAAATAGTGGAACTCGTCCATCACGACGCCGCCGACCTCGGTCATATCGCACAACGCCGGATCGGAGGACAGCAGATGATTGAGCAGGATTTCGGCAACGACCACGCGCACCACGGCGTCGGGATTCTCGCGGCGATTGCCCGTGATCAGGCCGATCGACTCGCGCGGGAAACCCCATCGCTCGGCCAGCTCCTGGAATTCGCGATATTTCTGGTCCGTCAGGGCGATCAGCGGCGTCGTGTAGTAGAGCCGCCGGCCGGAATGCAGCGCCTCGAAGACGGCCGCTTCGGCGATGAGCGTTTTACCCATGCCCGTCGGCGCACAGACCATGACGCCGGCGTCGGTCTCGAACCAGGCAAGCAGCGCTTCTTCCTGATAGGGGTAGAGCGAAAACGTGATGGCGTCGAGGAATTTCGCGGCGATGTCGGAGCGATCCATCATGCACAGGATAGCGTGAAGCGGCGGAAGATTGATCGGAGCGCGAGTTGCTCAGCCCTCGAATCTCGCCGCCTCACCGCGTCTGTTTCCACGTGATCGTCACGTGCGTGCCCCTGCCCACTTCGCTCTGTAGCGTCACCCGGCCGCCCATCGCGGCCACCGCGTGACGCACGATCGACAGCCCCAGCCCCGTGCCCGGCCGCGGTCCGGAGCGGGCGCGCTCGACCTGAAAGAACCGCTCGAAGACGCGCTCCTGATCGGCCGGGTCGATGCCGCAGCCGGTGTCGATCACGTCCACCGCGGCGGTCGCGTAATCACACCGCGCGATCACGCGCACCGTGCCGCCCTTGTCGGTGAACTTAATGGCGTTGTCGACCAGATTGTCGAGCACGAGCCGAATCAGATGTGGATGGACCAGAAAGCTGCACGCTCCGCACGCGGCGGCGTCGGTCGAGAATTGCAGCCCCTTGGCGCGGGCGATCTCGCCGAAGCGCGATTCGAGGTCGTCGAAGATGTCGCGGGGCCGCAACGGCTCCGGCTCGAAGCGCGTCGTCGGCGACTCGACCCGCGCCAGGTCCAGCAGGTCGGACACCAGCTCCGTCAGACGCGCGGAGTGCCGGTCGATCACCGACATGAACCGCCGCACCGCGTCGGGGTCCTCGGACGGATCGAGGTTCATCAGCGTCTCGACGGCCGCGCGAATGGTGCTCAGCGGCGTGCGCAGCTCGTGCGAGGCGTTCGCGACGAAGTCGGTCTTCATCTGAATCGTGCGGGCCAGCTCCGTGATGTCGGTCAGGACCAGCAGCCGCCCGACGCCCGGTGTCGCTTCGTCCTTGCCGGACTCGGACAACTGAATGTCGTCGACCCGTGCCAGCAAATGAACGCGGCCGGCGGCCGTCTCGACCTGCAATCGCGCCTCTCGCAGCGCGGCGGACGCCGCGCCGTTGATGTCGCCGCTGTGCGGCCCGCATCTCAGCATCTCCCGAATCGCCGGATGCGGTATGCAGTGCTCGATCGGCCGGCCGACGAACGGTTCGGTCGCCTCGCCGTCGCCGGCGGCGACGCCGAGGTCCAGCAGGCGCACGGCGGCCGGATTGATCTGCGCGATGCGCCCGTCCGGCCCCGCGACGATGACGCCTTCGTGGAGCTGGGCCAGCAGCGACTCGACGGTGCGGCGCTGCCGGTCGATGGTCTGAAGGTGCGACATGAGTCCGTCGCGCATGCGGTTGAGCGAGCGCGCCAGCAGCGCCAGCTCGTCCTTGCCGCTCATCATCCGCACGCGCGCCGACAGATCGCCGCGCGA
Source organism: Planctomycetaceae bacterium (assembly GCA_011525745.1). Taxonomy (GTDB): domain Bacteria; phylum Planctomycetota; class Phycisphaerae; order UBA1845; family UTPLA1; genus PLA4. The sequence goes on from WYBU01000134.1 coordinate 30,705, forward strand.
GAGGCTGCGGGCGGTCTGCGTGATCTGGCGGATCGGCCGGCTCCACAGAGCCGCCAGCCCCATCGCCAGCAGCACCGCCGCCAGCAGCAGCACGGCCCCGATCTGCCACACCAGGCGGGTCGTCGTGCGGGCGCGCTCGCCGATGGTCAGCGCGGGCATGGCCACGCGGACGACGCCGGTCGGATGCTCGGCCGTGCCGACGCGCAGCGCAACGTAGATCAGATCGCGCGACACGGTCGTCGATCGCCGCACGCTTTCTCCCCAGCCGTCACGAAGCGCGTCCTGCACCTCGGGACGACCGGCGTGATTCTCCATCCTCCCGGGATCGGCCATCGAGTCGCCGCAGACGTTGCCGTCGGCCGTCATCAGCGTGATCCGCGTGCCGCTTGCGTCGCGCGCCCTGGCGGCTTTGGCCAGCGCGTCGAGCCGATCGCGGTTGCCCGGATCGAGTTGATCCTGCACGAAATAGCGGATCGTGACCGCCTGGGCCTTGAGATGCTCGACCAGGTCGCGACGGTAAATGTCCTGAACGTGATCGAGGATCAGCCACAGGCTGGCGGCCAGCACCGCCACCACCAGCAGCGTGTGACCGAGAAACAGCTTCCAGAAGAGACGGCCGACGTTCATGGATCAGCGATGATAACGCGTCGGGGCGACCAGCCGGACGACGCAGGGTTCGTGTCCGTAAGAATCGGCCCCGGCCGCGGATTCCGCGGTCGCCGAATCGACCGCCGCGCCCTTTTCGTTTCGATGGTACGGTTCACGCGTCAGCGGGCGCCGCGTCCTCTTCGGGCGGTCGAAAGGCGTATCCCACGCCGCGCACGGTGTGAATCCACGCGGCGGCCGCGCCCAGCTTGCGCCGCAGGGCGGTGATGTGCACGTCGATCGTGCGATAGGTCACGGCCACGCCCACGCCCAGCGCCGAGTCGATCAATTGCTCGCGCTCCAGCACGCGGCCGCGCGCGTTCATCAGCTCGCGCAGCACGCGGAACTCGGTCGCCGTGACGGGCACGGGCGCGCCGTCGACGGTCACTTCGTGCCGCCCGCGATCGAGCGTGATCGGGCCGCCGGTGAGCAGCTCGCGATCGCGAATCGCGCCCTCCTCGCGGCGCAACATGGCGTTGATCCGCGCCAGCAGCAGCTTGATCGAGAACGGCTTGCGGACGTAGTCGTCGGCGCCCAGCGCAAAGCCCACCAGCTCGTCGGCGTCCTCGCCCTTGGCGGTCAGCATGATGACCGGGATGAACGACGTGGCGGGATCGCGCTTCAGTCTCGTGGCGACGTCGTCGCCGGACATGCGCGGCAACATGCGGTCGAGCAGAATCAGGTCCGGCGGATGCCGCGCGATTTCGCTCAACGCCGACTGTCCGTCCTCGACGCGCCGGCAGGCGAAGCCCTCGCGCTGAAGCTGAAAGCTGAGCGTCTCGGCCAGGTCGATCTCATCCTCGACGATGAGAATCGAACGGGCCTGGTTGCCCACGGTGCGATTGGGCGGCGCCGCCCGGTGAACGTTGGCGAGCATACGGCCTCCCCGTTGAACGGGATGTTCTCTATTGTAGCGACATGTAGCCGGCACGAATGAGCCGCCTCGTAGCTTTGCGCTAAGATCGCGCTAAGAACAGGGGTGTGCGTTGTCGGAACCGCAACGCCAAGGGGGTGCATCGTGAGCCGAACCGCGATGCAGACGGTCGCCTTCTGAACCGAACCGCGACCGTGAGGGAGCGCCGCGAGACCCATCGATCGTGACCGACGCAAAATCCGTGCAAAGCGGCGATCGACGGTGCTTCACGTCATTCGCTATTCGCTGCTGCGGTCGCTGTGTACGGCGGTTTTCGAAACGGCCAGGCCTTCGCGAGGCACGTGCCGCTTACAAAACCGCACCCCGCTCGTCGCGTGGACCGCACCCTGCCATCTGCCGCTTCGACGCTTGTTCCGCCGCTCCCTCACGGTCGCGGTTCGGCATCAGGAAGGCGCGGCGGATTCGAGGAACGGGGGCAGCGGGCAGCCCATCGTGTGCGCCATGGCGCGAAGCAGCTCGGCCTCCAGCACCGTAACGGCGCCATCCACCGCAACGCAGTGGGCGCACGCGTCGATCACATGTTTCTGCACCGCCGGCGCGGCGACCGCGAGCCGGTCCAGCGAGCGTTCCATCGCCTCGAACGTGCAGGCCGAGCGCGGCAGCAGCGTCGGCGGCGTGCCGCGCGACGTTCGCAAACGCGACATTCCCGCGGCAAACGCCCGCGCCGCGTCGTCAACGACCGGCTGGCCCGCGTGCGCCAGCGCCGAAAGCAACACGACGCAATCGGGAATAACGCCCGTGGTCGAATAAAACTGAATCGTCCGCCGCGCCGGCCGGCCCAGCACCGGACCCATATGACGCTGGATCGTCGTCCGCAGCGCGAACTCGAACATCGTCACCCTGCGGTCGGCCTCAATCAGCCGGCGGACGTTGGCGATCAGCTCCTCGGCCTGTTCCTTCGTCAGCTCGCGCATCGCCGCGGCGGCCATGTCGACCAGCGGCAGCCTGGCCCGCGCGTCCAGGGCGGACGTCGCGGCGACCAGCCGGCGCGCTTCGGCGACCAGTGACGCATCGGCGTGAGCCGTCAACGCCGCAAGCTGGGCCTGTCGCGCTTCGTCGTCGCGGTCGAGCAGCAGCGCGTAGATCAACGCGACGGCGCCGAACGGCTCGCGGGCGGCGCTGCGCAGCGTGTCCGGAATGTCGGCGATCAGCGCAGCGCCGTGCGATAAATGTGCGTCGGTCGGCGCGCCCACGTAGCCGACCACGTGATCGGGGTTGAGCGTAAACCGCGCCGCGGCCGGCCGCGCCGCCGGCAGAGCCGCAGCGCCCGCCTCAAACGAAATCGCGCCGGTCTCGATCCGGTCGGCGGCGGAAACGCCCGGTTGAATCACGAAGCGTGGAAACTCCCCGTCGAACGTCGGATCAACGCGGCGGATGCGCTCCTCCAGCGGCGGATGCGTCGACAGCAGCGATCCGAAGAACAAACCGCCGCGCAGCGCGTTGCCGAAGAACATGTGGCTCGCTTCCTCGGCCGCCGGCGATTCGATGCGCGAACCGGCCGTCAGCCCGCCGATCTTCCGCAGCGCGCCCGCGATGCCGCCCGGATTGCGCGTGAATTGCACCGCCGAGGCGTCGGCCAGGAACTCGCGCTGACGCGACACGGCGCACTTGATCAGCCGGCCGAAAAACACGCCGATGTAGCCGATAACCGCCAGCGCCAGCCCGATGACGATGATCGGAACCGGGTTGCCCTTGCCGCGCCGCCCGCCGCCGCCGTACGCGGCCGCCCGCACCATGCCGAAGCCCAACATGCCGATGACGAGTATGCCGTAGAGTATGCCGATCAGACGGATGTTCAGCCGCATGTCGCCGTTGAGAATGTGGCTGAACTCATGCGCGATGACGCCCTGAAGCTCGTCGCGCGTCAGCCCGTGCAGGCAGCCCGACGTCACCGCCACCGCGGCGTCGTCCGGCGAATAGCCGGCCGCAAACGCGTTGATCCCCTGCTCGAAATCCATCACGAACACCTGCGGCACCGGCACGCCGGCGGCGATGGACATTTCTTCGACGACGTTCATCAGCCGCCGCTCGGCGGCGTTCTGCGTGTCGGGATGCACGACGCGACCGCCGAGCCATGCGGCGACCTGGCAGCCGCCGGCGCTCAGCGAACTGATTTTCATCAAACTGGCCGAGCCGACGATGACCAGCGTGGCCGCCAGAACCACCAGCAATACATCGAGATTCCACCAGGTCGGCTGCACGTCGGCGGAGTGCTGGGCAATCTGCCGCTGCACCTGATTGACCGCGTAGAAGTTCCACACCGCCATGGCGACGAAGTAAATCGCCGCGACAATCAGGACGACGGCCAGCCCGAATAAAACGACCAGCGTCGTCGTTCTGCGTCGCGCATGTTCCTGGTGCTCGAAAAAGTTCATGACATCATTGTGCGGCCGGTCGGACCCGCGCGTCCAGCCGGTGCATGCGATCGGTTCAGCTCAACGCGACCTGCGGCACTTCGGCCTCGCGCGGCGACGGCAACTCGAACAGCGCGGCCGGCTCGAAACCGCACATGCCCGCGACGAAAACGTTGGGCACGCGCTGCCGCGTGATGTTGTACTGCATGACCGCGTCGTTGTAGGCCTGACGGGCGAACGCGATGCGGTTCTCCGTCGATGTCAGCTCCTCCATCAACCGAGCCATGGTGCGGTCGGCCTTCAGATCGGGATAGCGTTCCGACAATGCCATGAACCGGCCCAGCGTGCCGGCCAGCACCGACTCGGCGCCGATCAGCGTCGCCAGCGCCGATGCCGCCCCGGGATGAGCGGCCGCGCCCGCGTTGGCGGCGACGGCGGTGTTGCGCGCCGCGATGACCGCCTCGAGCGTCTGCTTCTCGTGTTGCAGGTAGCCGCGCGCGGCTTCGACCATGTTCGGAATAAGATCGTATCGCCGCTTGAGCTGCACGTCGATCTGCGAATAGGCGTTCTGGTAGCGATTGCGCAGCGTCACCAGCCGGTTGTAGATGCCGAAGCCGACCACGACGGCCAGCAGAATGGCGACGCCGCCGCCAATGAGGACATAGGCCAGCATCACGACTCCTTGAGAGCGGTCGGCTTTTCGCACGGCCCGCTGCGCGGACCGTGCCTCATGCGCTCGCGTCGAGAATCACACGTGGCACGGGCTTCCAGCCCGTGCGCCGTGGAATCTGATCCGGGCCGCAAGCGCCAGCGATGCGGTCGCGCCACGATGTTTGGGCTATCCCCGGAGTTTGCGCTTGGGGCTAGGATCAGTGTTCCCACCGCTTCGCATCGCTGAACGGACCGCAGCGCGGGCGCATGCGGCTCTGATCATCCATCACCGCACCGTTGACGCCCATGGCGAACTTGGAAGATAACTTCACCTGTGCGGCGGGACAAGCCATGGACATTCGTGCGGGTCTCGCGCCGACATGCCGGGAGTTTGGCCCAATGTCTCAATCTGCTCACGAAACGAACGCGCCAGCCATCCGCATCGAACAGCTCGTCGTGCGTTACGGCCGGTTTACCGCGGTCGACGATCTGACGCTCGACGTGCCGCGCGGCTGCCTCTTTGGGTTCCTTGGTCCCAACGGCGCCGGCAAGACGACGACGATCAAGGTGCTCACCGGACAGTTGCGCCCGTCGCACGGCACGGTGTGCGTGCTGGGACTGGACGTCGAGCGCGAATTGTCGGCGCTGAAGCCGCGTTTCGGCTACGTGCCCGATCTGGACAATCACTTCGACGAGTTCACCGGGCAGCAGAATCTGGAGTTGTTTTGTCGTTTTTACAACCTGCCGTTCGAGCGCATCACGGAGTATCTGGAACTCGTCGAACTCGTCGAAGAGCGGCACATCGCCGTCCGCAACTACTCCAAGGGCATGAAGAAGAAGCTGCTGCTGGCGCGCGAGCTGCTGCACAAACCGGACGTGATCTATCTCGACGAGCCGACCGCCAACCTCGACGTGCGTTCGACGCAGCTCGTCCGCGGGCTGCTACGGCGACTGGCGGCCGAGGGACGGACCATCTTCCTCACGACGCACAACATGAAGGAAGTCGAGGAAATCTGCGACCGCGTGGCGATCCTCAATCAGGGCCGGTTGGTCGAAGTCGACAGCCCGACGCGCCTCAAGACGCGCAACGCGGAACGGCGATTGGACGTCTTGTACGACGAAGACGGCCAGAGCCGCCGGCGGGCGATCGACCTGGACGATCCCGCGCAGCGGGCGGAACTGGCCGAGCTGCTGAAGGCCGGCCGCGTCGTCAGCCTGCACTCGCGCGAATTCGACTTCAATGAGGTGTTCCTCAAGCTCACCGGCCGGCGGAGTTTGTGACGCGCATGGTGGAGCACAGCCGCCCCCGGCTGTGAATGTGGCACAGCCGCCCCCGGCTGTGTCGCGTGGCACGGGCTTGTAGCCCGTGCGAATCCGAGCCGCGCAGCGTAAGCAAGCGGGATGGGCAAGCTCGAAGGGAAGTGAAGGTACGTTTCGCACGAGTGTGTGCGTAGCCTGTCGGCACGCTGAGCGCGCGTCGCCAAGTCGAAGCGTTGCGTACCG
>WYBU01000135.1 GCA_011525745.1 Planctomycetaceae bacterium
TTCAATCGCTTCCGGCGGCTTTTCATTCGCTGGGAAAAAAAGTCGGTCAACTACGCCGCTTTCCTACACTTGGCTTCGGCCTGCATCGCCTACCGCGCAGCAGGGGTTTTGGGATAGGCTCTAAGCCGCAAGCGCACGGGCCGCGGAATTCGGCGCCGCGAGGCGGCGGGCCTTTTCTGTCATTCCCGCGAAGGCGGGAATCCAGGCGAGTGAATGCTGACTGCACCGCCGTCTGCGCGGGGGTGACGAATCAATGCATCAGTCAGCGCGGGTGACGGACTGCTCCCGTTCGTATCATCGTCAACCCAGCGCAAAGCGGTGGGCCACCCGACCGGAGTCGACCCCGGCGATGCGCTTGAAGCTCGGATCGGCGAACTGCCGCTTTGCGGCGCGCCATTCGGCCCGCAGCGCGTTATCCCGCCGCTTGCGCGGCGGGTTCTGAAGAGGTGACGCCGTGCGCGGCGGGTTTCGCATTGGCATCGCGCTGGGTGTGTGCGTCCGGCTCGGATTCGCCTGTCGTAGCGGAATCGGCTTGCTCGACCTCGGCCAGTGTCTTGCGCAGCCAGGCGTTGAGCCGCGCGTTCTTCCGGGCCAGCTCGCCGAGCGAGGGGCCTTCGCGGGCCGGACCCGCGCCGGGCGTCCAGCGCGGCGGCGATCCGCCTGGCTGGTCGCCGGTTCTCGCGGCCGCGGCGCCGTCCCGCGCGTGCGGAGCTTTCTCGACGGCCGATGGATGGCGCCTTGCAGCGGACGCGACGCCGGCATGCGCGCCGTTGCCGCCGCCCAGAACGTCGCGCAGCGTCTCGATCTGCCGCGGCACGCCACGCGCGATGTCACCGGCCTCCTCCAGGCGTACCCGCAGTTGCGTCACGCGCGCGTCCATCGCGTCATACAACTGCCGCAGCACGCCCACGAGTTGTGTCACGGCGGTCGTACGGCGGGCCAGCTCTTCCGACTTTACGTCCGCGTCGGCGCCCGCGCTGGCCAACGCGGCGGCCCGCTGCTCGGTCTGCTTCGTGATCTGTCCGAGCCGGACGATGGCCGACGACAGCGAATCCGACATCTTCTTCAGCTCGGCCGAGCGCTGCGTGGCCTCGGCCAGGATTTCCTGTGGCGCCGACAGCAGCTTCTGCGAGCGCCGACTCGCGTCATCCGCCCGGGCGATCAGTTCTTCGGTGCGTTGTTGCGTGCCGCGCGCTTCGCCGACCGCCGTTCGCAGATCGGCCGAAATGCCGGCGGCCTCGTTTTTCACTTCCTCGCGCAGCGTCTGTGCCTGGCGGCGAATGTCCGCCGCCGACGCTTCGGCCCGTCGCAGCAGTTCGGATGCCTGCGTGCGGAACTGTTCGGCCGCCGCCTGCGATTGTGACAGCAGATTCGCCGACTGCTCGCCCAGTCGATCCGCGCCGGCCTGAGCTTTCTGAAGCAGATCGTCGGCGTGGGCGCGCAGGCGCGACGTGGCCTCCTGCACGTCGGCGAGCAATTGGCCGGCCGCGGTTCGCGTCTGCCGGGCGCTCTGCTCGGCCTGGGCGACCAGCGCCGTGAGCGTCTGTTGATGGCGTTGCGCCTCGATACGAGCGGCTTCGCGCTGCGATTCGATCTCGCTGACCGCGGCGCTGCCCGATTGTCGCACCGCCTCCCCGGCCGCCGCGGCATCTTCGCCGACGCGCCGACCCAGCGCGGCCAGCTCGTCGCGCAGGGCGGCGGCGCGTTCCTGCATTTCGTGGCAGGCCGCGCGCACGTTCGTGTGCGCCGCATTCGAGCGCTGCTCCAGCGCGGCGATTGCGGCCTCGGCCCGCGCCGCCGCCGTCGAAGCGCCCACTTGAGTGCGCTCGGCGCGGTCGGCCAGCTCCGCCTGCGTACGCTGCAATTCGTCCTGCAATTGCGCCGCGTGCCCGGCCGCTTCTTCGGCGATGGCCGCCACGCGTCGCCCCGTTTCGGCCAGCATCGACTCGGCGCGCTGCCCGATGGCGTCGACTTCCTGCTTAAGCATCTCGGCGGTGCGCCGGGCCTGTTCCACGCGATGGGTCGACTCGTCGGACGCCTGCCGCAGGCGCATGGCGGTCTCTTCCTCGATTTTCCTCAGCTCGAGCTGCACGCTGATGCGCTGGGCCGCCAGCTCGGCGTGCAATCGCGTGGCCTGCGCCTGCGCTTCGGAGACGGTTCGTTCGAGTTCCTCACCGATCGTGACGGCCGTGGTGTTGCCTTTGGCGACGCGCGCCTCGAGATCGGTGACGACCGACTCGATGCGATCGCGCAGCCCCGCCGTGGCCTCGTCACAGCGCTTCGACGCCGCCTCGAGCGCTTCCTTCAGCGCCTGCGTCCGGGCGCCCGCCTGATCGACGATCGGCGCCACTTTATCGACGATGCGCTCGACGGCCGCGGTAAGCTCCGCTTTTCGCGCCTCGGCCGCCTCAAGCGCATCGCGCAGCGTCGCCACGTGCCGCTGAGCCTGGTCCTGCGACTGCGACAGCATCATCGTCGCCTCGCCGATGGTGCGGTGTAATTCGCTGTGGGAGCGATGCGCCGTTTCGCGCGCGCGGGCTTCCAGCTCGGCATGCGCCGCGGCCTGGGCCTGGGCCGAACTCATCAACTGCTCGCCGGCCTCGACCGCCCGCGCGACGGATTCCTCGGCCGCGGCGCGCGTCGCCGAAAGGCGAGTGGTCACCGACTCGGCGATGGCGATGGATGCTTCGGTTTCCAATGTCTGGCGCTGCGAGGCGGAGCGAAGCTCCTCCAGGCGGGCTTCGGCCGAGCGCGTTTCGGTGTCCAGTTCCTCGCGCAATCGCTGAAGGCGCGCTTTCTGCGCCGTCGTTGCTGTCGTAAGCTCTTCCGCATCCCCGCGCGCGGAGTTCAGCCGCGCGGACATTTCATCCAGCGAAGACGCGGCCGCGTTCATCTCAGGCTGCCGAGCCTCCCATGAAGAGCGCAGCGCATCGAACCGTCCCTGAGCCGACTGAATCACCGCGGCCAGCTCCTCGCGCAAGCGGTTGGCCCGCGCGTGCTCTTCGGCCGCTCGAGCCGACCAGTCATCCGCAGCCTGCGTCAGGCGACCCGAAACCGCCGCGCACTTCGACTCGGCCTCCTGTGCCATTCGCTCCACGTTGGCGCCGACGTCCAGCACGACGGCCTCGGCGCGTCGTTGCACCTCGGTCAGAAGCGTTTCCGCCCGGCCGGTCACGTCTTCCATCTGCGTGCGAAACGCTGCGGCGTCGGCGGTCAGTCGCTCGTGCAGCTCCGACAGGGCGGTGCGCGCCGCGCGGACCTCGTCGCGCGACGCATCCGCCGAGCGCTGGAACTCGGCCTGTGCATCCTGAATGCGTCGCGTCGCGGCGGTGACGAGACCTTCCAGTCGTTTCGCCAGTTCCGTCGCCGTTTCTTCGGCTCGCCGGCGCCACGAGGTCAACGACGAAGCGACGCCTTCCTGAGCGCGTTGCACCACCGCGCCAAGCTGCGCCTGTCGCGCATCCAATTCCGCCCAGCGCGCCGCGGCCGCGTCCGAAAGCCGCCGCATCTCCAGCGCCAGGTTGCGCTGTTCGGCGGACTGGCGCTGCATCAGCGCAGTCAGTCGCCGGATGATCTCAACGCCGTCGGCGTGAATTTCGGCGCCGAGGCGCTGCGTCCCGCCGCAAAGCGTCTCGACGCCCTGCGCGGCGTCCGCCATTGCGTCGGCCGCGGCGCCGCCTGTCTGCCGAACGCCGATTTCGGCCTGCTCCAGCACGGTCGCCAGCACGTCTTGCTGCGACCGGGCCGCTGTCTCGGCCTCGTTCAGCATTCGCGCCGCCTGGTCGTACAGCGCCCGCGCCTGTGCCAGGCTCTGCGCCGCATCGCCGCGTTCTTCGGAGGCCGTGCGCAAACGCCGCGTCAGCTCCTCCAGTCGCCGCTCGGCCGACTGTTGCCGCTGGTCCATCCGAAATACGAGTCGTTCCAACTCGGCCGCGCGCGAGACGTCTTCGCCGTCGATGCCCATTCCAATCCCGTCGAATGCCGCTTCGCCTTGATCGCGCTGCCGCCGAATCGACGCCGACGTGCCGCGACGTTGCGGCGCCGGCTCGGCCGACTCGGCTGTCTCGCGACAGGCGGGAATGTGATCCGCCGCCTCGTGGACGATCGCGGCGGACACGGCGTCGGCGCCCTGGGCATACGCCGCCAGGAGCGCGTTGTCGCAAACCTGGTTCACCAGCCGCGGCAGGCCCTGAGCATGGGCAAACACGGCGGCGAGCGCTTCATCGGTGAAGATCGCACGCCCGTTGGCGCCGGCGACGTTGAGGCGATGGCGCACGTAGGCGGCGGTCTGTTCGGCGTCCAACCCGTGAATGTGATAGGTGCGAAAGACGCGTTGCCGCAGTTGGCGCATGTCGTCGCGCGCCAGCAGGCGGTTCAACTCGGGTTGGCCCAGGATGAGCACCTGAAGCAGCTTGGCTTCCTCAGCCTCGAGATTGCCCAGCAGTCGAAGCTGCTCGATCGCGTCGGGCCGCAGGTTTTGTCCTTCGTCAAGAATCACCACCGCCAGGCGATCGCGGGCGTACTGCTCGAGCAAGAACGATTCGAGCGCCGACATCAGCGACGCCACCGTCGCGTCGGGCGGCACGTCGAGCTTGAACTCGCCGCACACGGCGGCGAGCAGATCGCTGCCGCCCATCTGTGGATGCGTGATCAGCGCGGTGCGCGTTCCGGCCGGGAGGCGTGCGAGCGTCATACGGGCCAGCAGCGTCTTTCCGGTGCCGACTTCGCCGGTCACAACGGCGAAACCCTTGCGTTCCTGCGCCACGTAGAGCAGCGAAGCCAGGGCTTCTTCGTGATCGGGCGTATTCAGGAAGAATCTGGGGTCGGGGGTGTTCGAGAACGGCGAAATTGAAAGGCCAAAATGCTGGCGGTACATGCGCAGGCTCCCTCTGTGATCCGGCTGGAGTCTCATGGGTTATCGGATGAGCGCCGAAACGGCGTGAGTGGAAGCTGGACCGCGCGGTGACCCGAACGGCAGCAGCAGGGATTATCGCGGGCCGCCCGTCGGCGTTTTTCCCGGCCGCTCGCGCAATTCAGGCGAGTGGTTTCCGGACCGCAACCGCTGTGCACAACCGCTCGATCGCCCTCGGCGCATAACCTGCGCCACGGTTCCACGAAATCTGCGCCAATAGCGGAACTTCCAGATAACGACGCCCGCCGCGCGACCCGATATGGTTTGCGGCCCGGAAGCCCGGCGCCGGCAGGGAACGCCATGACGCCCACGCATCGCTCAGCGCCGACGGATCGACGTCAGCGCGGCGGCAAGCCGCGCTTCTCGCGGACCGCATTTCCAATGATGCTGCTCCTGCCGCCGATGGTTGCGTCGGCGGGATGCGGACCGAAGGTCGACGACATGCGTCACTTCCTGCGCGCCCACGAGCATCGCGTGTCCGGCGCCGAATACCGAGTCGCTCCGCCGGACGTGCTCGAAATCAGCAGCGCGCAAGCGCCCGAAATCGACGGCGAAGTGCAGTCCATCCGCTCGGACGGAAAGATCGGCCTGCGGCTGCTGGGCGAGATCAAGGTCGCCGGCCTGACCACGCAGGAAATCGCCAACAAGCTCGAGACCCTGCTGTCGCGCTACTACGTGCGCCCGCAGGTCAGCGTGCGCGTCGCCTACTACCGCAGCAAGTACGTGTACGTGCTCGGGCAGGTGCATACGCCGGGTCCGTATCCCTACACCGGCCGCGACACGCTGCTCCACGTTCTGGCGCGGGCACAGCCGACGTATCTGGCGTGGACGGCTAGGATCAAAGTGCTGCGGCCCAGCCCCGAGGCGGGCGAACGACATGAGATCATCGTCGACACCGACCGGCTGACGCAGGAGGGCGACACGGCGAAGAACATCCTGTTGCAGGAAGGCGACGTGGTTTACGTGCCGCCGACGCCGCTGGCATGGGCCGGCCTGCGACTGCGCGAGTTGCTGTTCCCGGTGACGCCCGTGGCACAGACGTTGATCGCGCCGGCGGCGGTGAAGGCGTCGTATGACGTGTACGACGATTGGGACAACGATCAGAGCCGCCGCGGCGCGGTGCCGTTGCCGGGCTTCTAGTTTTCGGGTGGAACGGGCATCCCGCCCGTTTCAGACGGGCGAGACGCCCGTGCCACCCAGGTCAGCGACGTGGTCCGCACAGCGGCGCCGACGTTGCAGCAAGCAGAACGTTGAATATGCGACCGTTCGACGAAATCGAAACCGCCGATCCGCGACACTCGCTCGCCGAAGCGTGGCGCGTCGTCTGCGCGCGGCGATGGTGGTTTGTCTTTCCCTTTGCAACCGCCACGACGCTGGCGTTTGTCGCCAGCCACTGGCTGCCGCGGCAATACACGGCGCGGACGCTGTTCGAGCGGCGCAATGACGTCGTGCTGTCGAGCCTGATCGGTCAGGCCTGGGACCAGGCCTTCGAGGCGCAGCGGCGCTCGCTGACGTTCGATCTCATCGGACCGTCGGCGCTGGCCGAGGCGGTCGACAAGACCGGCCTGGCCGACCTGCTGATCGAGAACGCCATCGAGAACACCACGACCACGGCGCCCGATCCATCCGATCCGAATGTCGCACGCCTGCGCAGCGAGACGCTGGCCCGCCTGGCCGAACGCGTCACCGTGAACACCGTTGAATCATCACCGCAGCGCGACGTAATCGAAGTCCGCGTGTTGCATCAGGATCCGCGCACCGCCGCGAGGCTCGTCGTGTCCCTGCGCGACAATTACGTCGATCGCACGACCCAACGCATGACGGCGCTGATGAACGAGTCGCTCGATTACTTCACGCACGAAGCCGAGCAAACCGCCGCGCGCGTGGCCGAGATGGAGCGCCGCCTCCTCGAACTCGAAAAAGGCTGCCCCGGCGTGGCGCCCGACTTCGTCCAGATCGTCGCGGCCGAGGTGAACGGACTGTCGTACGAACGCGCCGAGTTGCGCCGCCGGCTGGGGGAACTGGCGGTGATGCTGCACGGCGCCGAGCGCGACCTGGCCGTCGCCGAACGGACCGCGGTCGATCTGGCGCAGTCGCCGCCGCCGATGTACGACAATCCGCGCCGTCGCGCGCTGTCGGAGGAAATCGACCGGCTGCGGCGGCAGATCGAAGACCAGAAGGTATTGCACGGCAAGACGGACGAGCATCCCACGGTCGTGGCGCTTTACGACAAGATGGAGCGTCTGCGCGAAGAATACGCCCGCACGCCGGACCAGCTTCCCGTCACCGATCCCTCAATGAACTCGCTCGACACCGTCGTGCAATCGGCCCAGCAGATGAACGCCTCGCTGGCCGCCGCGCGCGAGCAGCGCAGCCTGACCGAAGCGCGACTGGCCGCCGTGCAGGCCCGCCTCGACGAAATCGAGCGACAAAAAATGGGCGGCGTCGAGCGCCGCGCCGAACACGTGGCGTTGACGCAGCAACTCACGCAGGCCCGCGCCGAGCTGGTCACGTGGCGCAAGCAGATCGATCCGATTCAGCGAATCATCGAAGCCCAGAACCGCGACCGCGGCGTACGCTTCATCGCGGTTCAGGAACCCAACGCCGTCACGCGACCCACGTCGCCCGACGCGCGCATCACGCTGCTGATGTGCCTGGCCGTCGGACTGGCCGGCGGCGTGCTGTCGGCCCTGGCGGCCGAACTGCTCGACCGCTCGATTCGCACCGCCGGCCAGGCCGCCCGCAGCCTGGGCGTACCCGTCATCGAGACCATCGACGAAATCGTGACCGCCGCCATCCGCCGGCGACGCGCCATGCGTCGCCTGGTCGTGCTGCCCGCGGCGATGCTGGCCTCGATCGCGCTGGTGATCGGATCGGGCCTGTCGGCGTACCTGAGCATCGAGGCGCCGTGGCTGCACGAGCGTCTGCGGGCGCATGTCATCGGCATGTCGCCGGCGGATGCGCGCAACGGCGAGCCGGCGCCAGTTGAATCGCCACGCCTCGCGGCGGCGGAATCTGATCGTACGGAGACCTCATGGGCCGAATCGCGGAAGCACTGAAAAAGGCCGAGGCCGATCGCGCCGAAAAGCGCCGGCTGTTGCGCGGCGATGCGTCGAACGCGGCCGCGCCCGCCGATCGCTTTGCGCCGATCGTCGACGTGCCGCCCGCGCTGACCGCGGCCGCAGGCACGGATGACTCGCCGGCCGAAGCGCGGAGCAACGCCTCGACGCGTCTGCTCGACGCGGCCCGCGCCGCGCGGCCGCACGACGAGCGGCTGGTCTGCCTGCAAAAGCCCGATTCGGTCGTGGCTGAGCAGTTCCGCGCCGTCCGCACGTGGCTGTTGCGCCACAACACCGCAGGCGAGCATCGCAGCCTCGCCGTTACGAGCAGCATTCACCGAGAAGGCCGCACCGTGACGGTGGCCAACCTTGGACTGTGCCTGGCGGAAGTGCGGCATCTGAGCGTACTGGTCATCGACGCCGACCTGCGCCGCCGCGGCCTGGCGGAACTGTTCAACGCACCGCGACAACCCGGCCTGGCGGACGTGCTTCGCGGCACGGCCACCTTCGACGACACGATTCATCCGACCGGCGTACCGAATTTGTCGCTTATTCCCGCGGGAAGCCAGCCGCCCGACGGCCCGGCCGAGTTGCTCAGCTCGCGCGCGGCGCAGATCGTGCTCGACGAGGCACGCGAACGCTTTCACTACGTGCTGATCGACACGCCTCCGGTGCAGACCGCCTCGGACGTCGGACTCATCGGCGGCATGTGTTCGGACGTGCTGATGGTCGTCCGCGCGGGCCACACGCCGGAGCCGATCGTGCGGCAGTCGATTCGCTGGCTGCAGGCGAACAATCTGCCGCTGATCGGTTGCGTGCTCAGCGCCGCCGCGCCGTCGAGCGCCCGCCGCCGGAAAGCGGGAGCGGACCCGCGCTGACGGCGCATCGCCATGCACACCACCTCGACGACGATCGTTCCGGCTGCCGAGTTCGAGACAGATGCGATCGATCCGCGCGCGAACCCCCCCACCGTCGAGCCGCTGACCGCCGCGGACGAACCGGCCTGGAAACAGTACGTTGCGCATCATCCCGACGGCTGGCACTTTCATGAACTGACGTGGCAGCGGGCCGTGCGGCAGGCCTTCGGACATCGCCCCGTATATCTGATGGCACGACGCGGCGACGACGTGTGCGGCGTGCTGCCGCTGTTTGTCGTCGAGAGCCGCCTCGCGGGCCGCTTGCTGGTCAGCGTGCCCTACGCCGTTCACGGCGGGCCGCTGGCGGATGACGCCGAGTCGGCCGCGGCACTGCGCCGCGCGGCGGAGCGCATCGCGCGATCGGTATCGGCCGCGTCGATGGAATGGCGCTGCGTCCGGCCGCCGGCGGATGCGCCGAACGGCGCCGCCGCGGACGATTCTCGCGACGGTTGGCGGTCGGTCGATGAACACCTCACGTTCCGCCGCGCGCTGCCGGCAGACGCGCGGCAGGTTCCCGACTGGCTGCCGCGCAAAGCCCGCGCCGCGGCGCGTCGCGCGGCGGAGCGGCACGATCTGACGGTGTCGTTCGACGACGCCGCATTGCCCGACGTGTGGCGGTTGTACGCGATCAGCATGCGCCGCCTCGGTTCGATCAACTATTCCTACGGATTCTTCGAGGCGTTGATCGCCGAGACGCCGGGCCGGCACCTGGTGCAGACCGTCCGCGCCGATGGCCGGCCGGTCGCGGGGCTGATTACGCTTCTGGGCCGCGGCGTGGCGATGCCGTATTTCGTCGGCACGGTCACGCGCGGGGCGGTGTATGGGCTGAGCAACTACCTGTACTGCAAAGCGATCGAGCGCTGCGTCGAGATGGGCTGCACGACGTTCGACTTCGGGCGATCGCGGCGCGACAACGCAGGCGGCGTCGACTTCAAGCGCTTTCACGGCTTCACGCCGCAGCCCCTGGCGTATGAGCGATTCGTTCCGGCCGGCGGGCGCGACGCGCGCCTGAGTCCATCGCACCCGCGCTTTGCGATGCCGCGGCGATTGTGGCCGTGGCTGCCGCTGGCCGTGACGACGCGGCTGGGCGCGTGGCTGGCAAGGTCGATTCCGGGATGAGCCGCCGAATCCTGTTCTTGGCGCATCGCATTCCCTGGCCTCCCGACAAAGGCGACAAACTTCGTTCGTTTCATTGGCTCGACCGGCTGGCGCGGCGACATCACGTGCGGCTGGCCTGTTTTGTCGACGATCCGGCCGACATGCGGCACGTGCCGGCGTTGCGTGCGTTGTGCGCCGACGTGCTGGCCATTCCGCTGGACCGAGCGACGAAGCTGCGCCGCGCAGCCGCATCGCTGATGCGCGGCCGGTCCGGCGGCAGCATCACGGCCGCGGTGTATCACGACGCCGAGTTGTGGCAGGCGATTGAAGAGTGGCGCGCGGCGGCGCCGTTCGACGCGGTTTTCACGTTCTCGTCGGCGATGGCGCCATACGCGATGGCGACTCCCGCTCCGCGGCACGTCATCGACGTGTGCGACTGCGACAGCCGCAAGTGGCTCGACTACGCCGAGCGTTCCGGCCGGCCGATGTCGGCGGTGTACCGGCGCGAAGCGCGGTTGCTGCGGGCGTTGGAGCATGAGTGTCTGCGCCGCTTTGACGCGGTGTGCGTCGTCAATAAGCGGGAAGCGCAACAGCTCTTTCCCATGCACGCGACGCCATCGAGTTCGCATTCGCGCGGACCAACGCCAACGACCAACCTGAACATCATCCCCAACGGCGTCGATTGTGCGCCGATCACGCCGCTGCCGGCTGAGCCGCGCGTCGGCTTCGTCGGGGCGCTCGATTACCGGCCCAACGTCGATGGCCTGAAGTGGTTCGTCTCAGAGGTCTGGCCGCGCGTACGACGCGACCGCCCGGACGCCGAGTTTCACATCATCGGCCGCACGCCGGTGCGGGCCGTGCGGCGCTTGTCGGGCGCCGCCGGCGTGCGGCTGATCGGTCCGGTCGATGATCTGTCGCCCCGCTACCGCCGGTTGCGCATCTGCGTTGCGCCGTTGCACATCGCGCGCGGCGTGCAGAACAAGGTGCTCGAAGCGATGGCACACGGGCGGCCGGTCGTGGCGACGTCGTGCGTGGCCGACGGGCTGGATGCCAGGGCGGGCGAACACCTTCTGGTTGCCGACAACGCGGCGGATTTCGCGCGGGCCGCGCTCCAGGTTCTGCAATCGCCGGATGCGAAGGCGAAAACGCTGGCCGATACGGCGCGAACGTGGGTGCGCCAGGAGCATCTATGGTCGGCTTCGTGTGAGGCCCTGGAGCAACTGGTGTGCGGGGAGTTGCACCCAATGCCACCGTCTGAGGATTCGCGGGCCTTCGAGCGCGTGCCTGCGAAGGCGCGGGAAGAGATTCCCGCGTAAAGTCGGTGCGAGATGGAAATCTCACACCAGCGGCGGTGCTCCGCCTTCACGTGGCACGGGCGCGCAGCCCGTGGGGCACTTCGTTTTGCGTTGTCAGCGATCAGTGCGCGCACGCACGACTGATACGAACGATCGCCTGTTGCGGGCTACGACGCTCAACATGGCCAAGCCCTTGTGAGGACGGGGACAGACGGGCGGAACGCCCGTAACACCTAAAATCGCGGAGCACGTTCTCCGCGAGGACTTGACCATGCCACCCATCATGAAAAGGCGACGGTTACTTCTGCACGACGCCGATCCATACCTCTTTCATCTTTCCAACGACGTAGTTGAACCCGCTAACCGTCTGGCCGTCAGCCGGTTGCACGTCGATAACGCCGGCCAGGTCGGGCAGGTCCGCGCGATCGGTGATGAGCACGAACGGACCATGTAACCCTTCACGCCACCGCGTTTCGCCCGGTCGAACCGACACGGCCGGCCGACGCAGATAGTAATGCATCGTCGGTTCCTCGAAGCCATACGTGCGAATCGCCAGCATATCGCCGGCCAGTGAGTTGGCTTTGTCCGCCACGACGCGACTCAGTCGTAACGGCTCGGCCGACGGGGCCAGCCAGACGCCGCTGACGACATAGAAAACCACAAGCCCGGCAGCCGTGATGAACGCGTGGCCGCGCCGCACATTCGCTCGTCGCCGTGCAGTCACGAGCGCGCACGCCAGCAGAAGAACGATGCCGCACCACTCCATTGGCACAAACGTCGGCAAATGCCGCCCGAGCCATGCAGCCATGAGCGCTGCAACAGCCGCAAGCGCCAGTCCACCCATCAGCAACGCCGCATCCAGCCGGCCGCCACGCGCGAAGACGCCATCGGCCGCGCGCGCCAGTCGTTCTTCGCCGCATGCGCCGTGCCGCGGATTCAGGCAGACGATCCGTCGCGCCGCGAACATGGCAATCGGCGTCGCCAGCGGCAACGCGTAGTGCGGCAGCTTGGTTTGAATCAGCTCCAGCACGATCCACGGACCGATGATCCACGCCAGCAGCCAGCGCGAGGGCGCATCGTCGCGCCGCGCATGCCACGCCGCCGCCAGCGCCGCGGGAACGAACGCCCCCCACGGCCACAGCGCCAGCAGCCCGGTCGCGACGTAGTAGCCGGGAAACCCGCCGTGCCCCCACAGCGGCTGACGCAACCGCTCCACGAAGTTCTCGCGAATGAACCCGACGCGAAACGCCTCCCAGTCCGACGCCATTACGGCCGCGTACCACGGCCCGGCGACGAGGATCGCCCAGTACCAGCCGCGTCCCGGCCACGCGCGGGCCAGCCGCTGCCGCCACGACGTGCCGCGCGGCGAGTTCCACACCGTCAGCGCCGCGCCGAAGGGCGCCAGAAAGACGAAGATTGCCGGCCCCTTGGCCAACACGGCCAGGCCGACGGCGAGCCAGAAGAGATGGCCGAACCGAGCGCGGCACGCGGCCGCTGTCGCTGCGTTGCGACACTTATCCGCTTGGCCCGAGGCAAGGGCTTTGACGTCACTGATGGCCTGCGCATCCAGCCGGCGGATCCAGCACGCCATCGCAACGTTGGCGAACAGCAGCAGGTAGGCATCCGCCAGGAGCAGTTTGCAGGCGAGATTCGGCCCAATGCACGTGACGCCGATCAAGCCGGTCCACCACCCCGCGCGGCGGTCCCACCAGCCGGCGGCGATCTCGGCCGCGACCAGCCACGCCGCCACGGCGGCGAGCACGCAGGGCAGGCGCAGGGCGAATTCGCTCCAACCGAGCAGGGCGGTCGACAGCGCCGCGCACCAGTACATCAGCGGCGGCTTGAAGTAGAGCGACTCTCCGCGATAACGGGGAATGATCCAGTCGCCCGACTCGACCATTTCGCGCGTGATCTGCGCGTACCAGCCCTCGTCGCGGTCGAACAGGCTGACGCCGATCGTGCCGGGAATCAGCACGGACAGCAGAAAAAGCGACAACAGCAGTCGATCGCGCCAAGTCATGCGGCGGCGATTGTACGAGCATGTCTGGGAAGGCCAAACCGAACCGCGACCGTGAGGGAGCGCCGAGTTGTCATCATGGGGAGCGCAATGCTCGACCGTGGTTGTTCGTCTTGATACGGAATTGTCAATCACGCTCTAAAGGGCGGCGCGGTCAAGCCCTCGCGCAGAACGGGCTTTGCGATTTTGGGTGGTACGGGCGTCGCGCCCGTCTGTCGTTATCCTCGCGAAGGCTTAGAGCCTATCCCAAAACCCCTGCTGCGCGGTAGGCGATGCAGGCCGAAGCCAAGTGTAGGAAAGCGGCGTAGTTGACCGACTTTTTTTCCCAGCGAATGAAAAGCCGCCGGAAGCGATTGAA
>WYBU01000136.1 GCA_011525745.1 Planctomycetaceae bacterium
GAGGGGAAAGAAGCCCAAGGAGAGGGGGTCTGGGGGAGAACCTGCGGCGCTGGTTCTCCCCCAGGGCACCCGAGGGAACTATGCTTACGCCGAACAGGCTGAGTGTCTCATTTTGTGTGAAACACTAAATAGCCATACAGCATTGTACTAGCGAGTCGTTGTGGGTACACCCCACCGAGCCGTTGCCAGCCAGATTCAGTGAGAGGATCTCTGGATGCCCACCTACCGTAACGATTGTCGGAAAATCGATTGCCAAAATATTGTTTTTCAAACAACCTATCCGAATACTTCGTCGAATAGCGGAACGGATGGGCGATGCCGGCGGATTCGTACATGACGAGCTGGTTGCCCCAGGGGTCATAGTCGTGGTGCGACCAGAGCGTGCCGTCGGAGTTCTTGATCGTCTCGCTCAGGTTGCCATTGGCGTCGTAGAAGCAGAGGTAGCTGGGCGGCGGGTCGCAGGCCGTCGTCGATCTCGAAGGCCCCTGCCCCACCTTCGCCGTCGAGTTCGACGGCAACGAGTTCCCCACCTGCGCCCACGCCAACGAGCGCATCCACGCCGTCGTCTCGCCCGTGCCCGAAGAAGGCACGATCGTCTGGTCCATCGAAGGCGAATCGCGCGGGCTGCACATCGACCGGCAAACCGGCGTCATCCGCCGCGCCGATCCGACCCGCGCTTTGAGCACCGGCCGCGTGACGGTTCGCGCCAGCGTGGCCGAGGATCCCGACTGCTACGCCAAGGCCGATCTTCGCGTAGAAGACTGTGCCTCCTGCGGCAGCGGCGACTGCGGCGCGGGCAAAGGCGCCATCGACCTCAACGGCATCGACGCCCGCCTCAAGATGGGCAAGGCGACCGACGGCGAATCCGCCGGCCTGCTCTGGCTGCACGCCGCCCTGCCCGGCGCATCAATCGCCACGCCCGCGGCTTTGACGTTCAACGTCCACCGCGACGACGTGACCGTCCTCCTCGACCCGCAGGACGCCCTGCGCCAAGTCCTCGCCCCGCAGGCCCTGGCCGACATCGCTTGTGGTTCCGACGATTCCCCTCGCAACGCCGTCGCCGGCGTTCGCGCGCCTGGTGATGTGTTCGATCAGCAGGGTTACGTCACGCTTCCGCGCGGCCCGACGTCATCGCCGCCGCCGCAACAGCCACGGCAGTCCCAGCGCCAGCAGGGCGACGCTGGCCGGTTCGGGGATAGCAGCAAGCGTGAACTGCACGAATCCGCTGCCCGTGGAGACCACGTTCGGACTTCCCGAGTAGGAATCCAACCTCATGAAGTAACTCAGCGAGAATTGGTGGCCCGGCGTGAGCGTCAGCTCCTCCATCTGGTGAAACGTCCCCGAGGCGGGATCGCCGGTGATCGGTACGGCGCTGGACGTTAGCGAATAGAGCGACAGGCCCAGCGTCACGTCGCGCACCCGGATGTTCAACCGCGCTTCGCGGTCGCCGGAGGCGAGCTGGTAGTTGTAAAGACCCTCCAGATTCAAAAGGTAAGGCGACGTCGGTTCGATGACGATCCCGCCGGAGGCGCTCGAGAAAAGCAGCACCGGATTGCCGGCGGCGGCGTTCGAGCCGGCGATGTGGAACGAGCCCCCGGCGGCCGACCACGCAAAGTCGTAGCTGGCCGCGGCGAACGAGATGCCCAGCGACGTCGAATGGCTGGCGCTCCAGGGATTCTCCATTTGCCACAAGACGTGATTACTACCTGCGCCACTGGCAAGGTTCATGACGTTTACATCAAGACCGCCCGTAGTGACTGTGACTTCCCCCGCCGCAACCTGTGCCATGGCGAGGAGCGCTGCAGCCGCTACTCCAACGTGTCGTGGGGAGAGGATTTGCATGCTTATTCCTCCACGGACTGCGGCGTCGATCTTTCCAGACTGTTCAGCATACAGCGTAAACTTCCTGACACGCAACGTCAAGCGGTCTTTTCTCATCTCATTCTTTCGAAGGAGCAACCCGCATGACTACCGCCAGAATTCCTCTTTTCTCGATATCGATCACAGCCTGTCTTTGCTTCTGCCAGAAAAGTGTGTACGGACAGACAATCTGGTATGTCGACGCGGACGTGAACACCAATCAGCTCAACGACGGCACAAGTTGGGCAACCGCGTACCCCACAATTCAGGAGGCCTTGGCCGACGCGGCGACGAACGGCGTACCCGCTGACGAAATCTGGGTGGCGCGGGGAACGTATATCTCAAACACGCAGGCCAGCTCGACGTTCAATCTCAAACACCGTGTCAAGGTGTTCGGTGGATTCGCCGGAACGGAATCGAATCGCGACGAGCGCGACGAGGACCCCCTGACGAATGAGACGATTCTGACCTGCGACGTGTCGGGTTCAACGGCCATCGTCCGGGCCGTGGGCGGCGCTACGATCATTCCTGACGTAACCGAACTCAACGGCTTTACAGTCACGGGTGCATCGCAACACGGCATCGTCAACAAAGACAGCGACGCGACGTTTGGGAATCTCTGGATCGTCGCCAACGGCGCGCTGCCCGGCAACGGCGACTTTGACGGCGGCGGAATGTACATCGACGGCGAGGGAACGCCCACGCTCAGCAACTGCCGTTTCGAGTCCAATCTCGCGACCGCCGGCGGCGCGCTCTTCATCAAGGCAGAAGCCGCGCCGCGCGTCACCGATTGTTTCTTCATCGACAACCACACCGGCGAGCCGCAGGCGACTAATGCCATCCGCGGCGGCGGCGCCGTCTATTGCGGCGTCGACGACGACAATGCGCGAATCACCTTCCGGCGCTGTACGTTCCAGGAAAACACCGCCGCCGGCGGCAGCGGCGGCGGCCTGCTCAAGGTCGAAGCCGCCAGCCTCGACCTGATCCAATGCAAGTTCCTCGGCAACCGCACGTTCGCGCCGACCATTGCCGTGGGCGCCGACCTGGCCAACGGCGGCGGCTTGTCCACCGAAGGCGGTCAGGTGCGCCTGGTCAATTGCGTCTTCGCCGGCAATGACGCCGGAGTCTACGTGCCCGGGGCAGGCGTGATCCGCGGCGGCGGCGGCTGGTTCCTGAGGAAGCCCACCATCGCCGGCGGCGTCAATTGCCTGTTCTATGCGAACGAAACCGACGAAGGCCAGGGCGGCGCCATTCTCAACAGCATGGCCGACCAGACGCTGATCAACTTTACGGTGAGCCGAAACGCGGCCCCGCGGTACTCGGGAGTGTACGCCATTGTCGACGTATTCGGCTCGGCGTCCGTCATGACCAACTGCATCCTGTGGGGGAATCTCGCCGGACCTGGCTTCGGCGTTCAAGACGCACAGCTATTCGCCATTGGCGATGACGACGTCACGTACAGTTGCGTCCAGGACGATTCTCCGAATGACAGCAACGTTTACCCCGGCCAGTGCAACATCGACATGGATCCTATCTTCGAGGCCCCCGAAGTCTACAACTTCCATCTCTGCCCCGACTCCCCCTGCATCGACCACGGCGATACAACCGCCGTGCCCCTCGATGACCTCGACCTCGACATGGACGAGGGCGCCGACTGCCCGTCCGGCACGGCAGAGCCGACGCCCGACCTCGACATACGTGATCGCGTGATCGATCCCGACGAGGAGGAGCAAACCTGCGCCGTCAGCATCACCCAGTGCGGCCTCGCCAATCAGGTCGTCGACATGGGCGCCTACGAATTCCGCGACGTCGTCTGCGTCACCGGCGTCTCCGGCGACGTGAACCGCGACGGCCTTCTCGACGGCGATGACATCCAGCCGTTCATCTATTGCCTCTACATCACGTCGGATCAACCGATCGGCGAATGCACCTGCGCCGACATGAACCTCGACCGCGTGCTCGACATCAACGACGTGGCCTGCTTCGTCGAATCCCTGCTGGCCGGCGAGGTGCTCTGTGTTCCGACCGGCGGCTGTCCGTTCGAGCCGCTGATCGACTGCAACACCAATGAACAGTATGACGCCATCGACCTCTACTTCGGCACGAGCCTCGACTGCAACGGCAACTTCGTCCCCGACGAATGCGACGTGGCCGGCCCGACCAGTCTCGACGCCAACGAGAACGGCGTCCCGGACGAGTGCGAAGGCGACTGCAACGGCAACGGCCTGCCGGATGACGTGGACGTGGCCGGCGCGACGAGCGACGACGTGAACAGTAACGGCGTACCCGACAAGTGCGAGCCGGACTGCAATGAAAACGGCACGCCCGACGACTACGACATTGCCACCGCATTCAGCTATGACTGCAATTCCAACGACCGGCCGGATGAGTGCGAGTTGGACTGCAACACCAACGGTATTCCCGACTGCTGCGACGTACGCGACCACGCCAGCAGCGATTGCAGCACGAACTTCCTGCCGGATGAATGCGACCTGATGCTGCCGTTCATTCCCAGCATCGACTGCGACACCAACGGCACGCTCGACGAATGCGACCTGGCCGCCGGCACGGCGTGGGATTGCAATACCAACGACACGCTCGATCTCTGCGACATTGCGCTGGAGCAGTCCGAGGACGCCGACACCAACGGCATCCCGGATGAGTGCGATGTCGTCGAGCAGATGCAATACGGCGAGTCGCAGCAGAACAACGAGTCCCCCGAGAACGACTGTGCCGGGGAGGGCCTGGAGTCATTGCAAATATGGTTGCTGGAGCGCGACGTACATTTGCTGGAGCGCTGGCAGCGGCACGCCCTCTTCGACAAGCGCGCCCGCCAGTTGGGCCTGTGGTAAATGGAGCACAGCCGCCCCCGGCTGTGATGTCAGAGCCGCGAAGCGTCAGCGAGCGGGCGCAAACGTCCCCCCGGCTGAGACGCCCTCTCCCTTCGAGGGAGAGCGTCGGGGTGAGCGTCCGCCGCCGCCCGCTGTGATGTCGCGCGGCACGACCCCCGCCTGCGCGGTGGTCCAGCCCGCGGAATGTCGCGTGGCACGGGCTTGCAGTCCGTGGGGCACAGCCGCCCCCGGCTGAGGAATTTGGCACAGCCGCCCCCGGCTGTGGTAGCGATGTAGCACAACCGCCCCCGGCTGTGGGTGGTACGGCTGTCCCGCCCGTCCCCGCGTGGCACGGGCTTGCAGCCAATCCTGTCCGGGAGGTGGCGTGGCGTGTACCGAACGTAAACTGTAAGCCGGCGGTTTCGCGTGGGGGCGGCGTGGGGGTGATGGAGGTGCGCGGTGTGCGGGGCAATTGCGGCGCATGACGTCGGCCTCC
>WYBU01000012.1 GCA_011525745.1 Planctomycetaceae bacterium
CGGTCGTAAGAGGGTCGTTCACTCTCGCTTCCGGCCGGCGGATCCCGCTTGCTTACGCTGCGCGGCTCGGATTCGCACGGGCTACAAGCCCGTGCCACGCGAGTTGATCCGAGCCGCAAGCGCCAGCGAGCGGGATCGGGGCGCTTCAACTCATGTGAAACGCACCGATCTACGAGTACACGCTCGGCGCGCCGCCAGACTTTGAGCGCGCGGTCGCAAGAGGTTCGTTCACTCTCGCTTCCGGCCGGCGGATCCCGCTTGCTTACGCTGCGCGGCTCGGATTCGCACGGGCTACAAGCCCGTGCCACGCGAGTTGATCCGAGCCGCAAGCGCCATCGCTGCGGTCGTCTGGCAGCGAACGGTCCGCGCAGCGGACCCAACGTTTTCACTTCGCTGCCGTTCGGCTAATCTTCCCGCCATGCACGCTCGGCGACTGCGTAAGATCGGCGGG
This sequence comes from Planctomycetaceae bacterium, assembly GCA_011525745.1. GTDB lineage: Bacteria > Planctomycetota > Phycisphaerae > UBA1845 > UTPLA1 > PLA4. The sequence continues at coordinate 452 of WYBU01000012.1, forward strand.
AATGGCGGGTCGGCGCCCTTGCTGCCGGCCATTCGCGCCGCCTCGGGATTCGGGCCATACGAGATGGTACATGCCAATGCGATGGATTGGCTCGATAGCGCGCCGCGACATTCCCTTCACGCCGTCGTCACCGATCCGCCTTATGGCCTGCTGGAATATCGTCCTGCCGAACTCGAGAAACGCAGAAACGGCAAGGGCGGCGTGTGGCGCATTCCGCCGTCGTTCGACGGCCATCGGCGCAGCCCTCTTCCCCGCTTTACCGTCCTGAGCGCATCGGATCGTGTCGGGCTGCGCGAGTTCTTCCTGCGGCTGGCCGAGCGGCTGTTTCCGGTGCTCGTCCCCGGCGCCCACGTGTTTATCGCGACAAACCCGCTCGTGTCGCATCTGGTCTATGAGCCGTTTGTTGCGGCCGGCTTCGAGAAGCGCGGCGAGATCATCCGCGTGGTGCACACGCTGCGGGGCGGCGACCGGCCGAAAAACGCCCACGCGGAATTCGCCGAGGTCTCGGTGATGCCCAAGTCATGCTGGGAACCGTGGGGGCTTTTCCGCAAGCCCTGCGAAGGGCGCGTGCAGGACAATCTTCGCAAATGGAAGACCGGCGGCCTGCGGCGCATTTCGAGCGAAGAGCCGTTCAAGGACCTGCTGCACGCCGCTCCGGCACGCGGTGTCGAGCGCCGCATCGCGCCGCACCCGTCGCTCAAGCCGCAGTCGCTGATGCGTCAGCTTGTGCGAGCGGCGCTGCCGCTCGGCGAGGGGGTGATCCTCGATCCGTTCATGGGATCGGGATCAACCATCGCTGCCGCATCGGCCCTGGGCCTGCGCAGTATCGGCATCGAGTGCAACGTCGAATACTACCGCCTCGCGTGCAAAGCGGTTCCGCGATTAGCGGAGCTTGTAGTGAAGGAGCACAATAGCCAGGACAAGTGACTTCGATCCGACCGTACCGCTTCCGCCCGGCCTGGAGCTTTCTGCAATCCGTCGCGCAATCGAGTACATGGAGAAGGAACTGGCCGAGCGTGTCGAAATCTACTACGAGCAAGCCAATGTCTTCAGCGCGATTGTCGGGATTTTCGGCACGCGAGCGTTGGACGCCGTGAGCAACTACGAGAAACACCGCCACGCCGACATGGCTCAGCAGCGTTTCCCGGATCTGCGACGCCGAGGTTCAGGCAAGAATCCGGCGCCGCGCGACTCGCTGGAAAGCAAAGGTCGCAAACGACCGTGGGCGATTTGATCGCACTACGACCATCCCGGCTGGTACATCGTTTGGCGCTATCTGGTTGATCCTACCGAATCACTTGAGCCAGGCAGGCCCGTGGTCATCTGGCGTGTTGATGTTGTGTTTCTCGAAAAGCAAGATTGGAAGTATGAGAAGAGCACGGCAGGCGAGAGCGGCGGTGGCCGCACGCACACGTTCGGCGTAAAGGAAGCAGCCAGGAAACTCGCGGGCAAGGCGGTGTATCGTCGAAACGACGTGATCATCCGGGATGGGAAGCCGATTCCAAAAAACGGCCAAGGTAATGAGGAACGAATCTAGCGCGAATAGAACAATCCCGACAGGACTCGCTCACTCAATCGATGGCCTTATCTTCGTTTTCCCCGCCACATGGCGGTTCGACGTTTTTTCTCAGCCATCGTTCCACCTCCTGCGGCTTGAAACCGAACGGGCCGGGACCGCCCGCGTAGACGATGCGACCGTCGTCGCCGATGACGAACAGCCGCTCCGGCCAGCCGGCATAGGCCGTATCGACCGCGTCGTCCAGCGTATCGACGACGCAGGTCATGCTCAGCTTCGTGGCCGAGCAGCATTTCTCGGCCAGTTCGCGACGCTCGTCCCACGTCGTCGGCTGGCGAAAAACCACGCCCTGCTCTTCGTTGACCGGCATCTGCCACTCGTCCGACGGATGCGCCTCGCGCACATAGACGAACAGGAACGCGACGCGGTCGCCCCAGCTTCGATACATCCGTTCGAGGGCGTCAGACTGACGCCGAAAGGGCGGTCAGGTGAAGCTGCCGAAGATCAGCACCAGCGGCCGATCTGGGTGGAACTTCGAGCGCGTGATCGTCGTGCGGCCATCGCGCGTCGTCAGCGTGAAATCGGGCGCCGTCTCGCCGACGGTCGGCGCGCGGCGAGCCATGAGGCGCTTGACCTCGGGCCAGTTGGCGGGCTGCCCCTCAGGCGGCTGGCGATCCGTGCGGGCGATAAACTCTTGCATCGGGTCCGGTGATTTTTTGGGGCCGCAGGATGCGCTGGCGATAAGCAGTGGGGCGAGTCCCATGATTAGCGCATGAAGCTGCCAAGAAGCGGACGGCTCGTTCATGGTTGGAAGTATAACGCGGAGCGGGAGGGGAACAGACAACGGGGAACAGGGAACGGGGGAAAGCGGCGAATCGGCGTCGCCAGTGCTGTCAAGAGGTGATCGAGTTTCGAACGGCGACATCAGACTTCGGGACCTCGCCGCGCGCCAGCGACGCCGTGGCGGAATCGGCCTGTTTTCTCGGCTCCCGCCGTATCCGGACGGCCGCTTGTTTTCGGGCGCGGTATAATGGACAATAACGGCGGAAGAAGTATGTCTCAGCACTTCTCGATGATCGCGACGCAGTCCATGCGGCTGGAGCAGCGGCTGACGCCGCAGCTCATTCAGTCGATGGAGATCCTTCAGCTTCCGCTGATGGCGCTGGAGACGCGCATCCGCGAGGAGTTGGAGATCAACCCCGTTCTCGAGGACGCTTCGCTGCACGACGAACCGTCTGGTGCGACCGCCGCCGAAGACCAGCCCGCCGAACGGCCCGAAGCGGACACCTCGCGTGAGCAGGCCGAGAGCTTCGAACGGTTGGAGCGCCTGTCGCGCGAGTACGACTTCGATCCCGGCGACCTGCCATACGGCCGCGTGCGCAACAACGGCGAGCGCGACGCCAAGATGGACGCGATGGCCAACTCCGCCGCCCGCGGGCCGTCGTTGCAGGAACATCTCGAACGGCAATGGTCGCTGATGGAGCTGTCGCCGGAGGTCAAGCACGCCGGCCTGATCGTCATCGGCTGGATGGACCCCGACGGCTATCTACGGACGAAGGCGGAGCATACGCTGGCCGAGAAGAACGCCGGCGACAGCGGGTCGATTCTGCCGCTGCTGATCCGGCGCGATGCGGCCGAGGCGGAGCGTCTGGACGACGAAATTGCGAAGTCCGTCCATCCGCCGATTGATCCGGGCGTGCTCGAAGAGGCCATCGCTCGGGTGCAGACGCTGGAGCCGAAAGGGGTGGGGGCGCGCGACCTGACGGAATGTCTGCTGATTCAGCTCGACGCGCTGCCCGAGAGTCACGAGCTGGCCGAGACGCTGGTCGAAAATCACTTGCACGACATCGCCAAGAACCGCTTTCCGGTTATCGCGCGGGCGACCGGCCGGACGGTTGAGGAAATCAAGGAGGCGATGGCGATCATCTCGCGGCTGCATCATCACCCCGGTTCGGTGTTTTCGCCGGAAGAGGTGCCGCCGATCGTGCCGGACGTCATGGTTGATTACGCGGACGACGGCGACGGTTACACGGTCCGCCTGACGCGCGGCAACAGTCCATCGCTGCGCATTTCGCCGCAGTACCGTCACATGCTGACGGCCCGCGAGGCCGATGCGACGGCGCTGGCGTTTCTGAGAAAAAACCTCGAATCGGCCAAGTCGCTGATCGACGCGATTCACTTCCGCCGCGACCGGATGCTGGAAATCTCGCGCGTCATCGTCGAGCGGCAGCGCGAATTCCTGGATTTCGGGCCGCAGTTCCTCAAGATTTTGCGGATGCGCGATCTGGCCGAGGAGCTGGGCTGCGATCCTTCGACGATCAGCCGCACGGTCGATGGCAAGTACATGCAGACGCCGCGCGGCATTTATCCGATGCGGATGTTCTTCACAGGCGGCACCGAGACGCAGGACGGCGACGCGATCAGTTGGGACGCGATCAAGATGAAGGTCAAGGAGATCATCGAGCGCGAGGACAAGGCCGATCCGCTGTCCGACGACGCCATCGCCAAACAGCTCAGCGAGCAGGGCAACGTCACCATCTCGCGCCGCACCGTGGCCAAGTACCGCGCCCAACTCATGATCCCGCCGGCCCGCGAACGCAAGCAGTTCTGATTCACGACGAACAATAGCATATTTACGCGGTCCTGTCGAAGCCCCCGCGCGCCACCATCGCCGAAAGGGATGAACATGAATAGCCGCGGGTGAGACCCACGGTATCAGACGCGTTTTATCCATTGGAACCCTGAAGGGGTTCCACAATGCACCACCTGTGCGCGTGACGTTAGGCACTCTCGCGCCTCGCCCCGGCCGCAGCACGAAGTTGTCCGGCCCTTTCAGGCCGGCATCTATAAAGGGGGGACGCCCTCCGTGGGTTGCGTCCACGGCCATTCACGTTGATCCCCTTCGGGGAGGAACGACCTGGGGACGTGTGTGCGATTCAGCGGCACATTGTGACGGCGCCGCCTGCTTCGATGACGGTGGCTTCCATGAATACCAAGGGCGGATTTGTTCGCGCCCCGCGACGAATTCCCAGCAACGTGCCGCACCAGTCAGGTCACATCATCAACGTGCATACGATTGTGCCACGCCGCCTTTCTTCCGTTCGTCGCTCCGTCGCTTTCTCCTGCCGCTTTGTGCCCACGTGCCTTCTTCATGGCTTGACCGCGCCGCCCGTTCGGAACGGCCATCCTCATTCCACGCCAACGCCCAGTTCGAGAAGGGCATCGCGTAAGTTTTCCATCTGCACGACTCGCGGCAGATCGCCGGCCGCGGTCATGGCGAAGCCCGTCGAACTCACGGCGCTGAGGCTGCCGTGCGCCGCCGCCAGGGCCACCATGCGATCCATTAATGCGCTGCCGAAGTGATACCCTTCGGCGGAACACACGAGCACGTCGGGCTGGTGCACGACCAAACCGTGAAACGCGCGCCACAGCCGGTGCAGCGGATCGGGATAAATATGATCCGCTGTAACCGTAAACCACGTTTCATCGGCGGCGCAGCCCGCCGCGTCGCCAGCGCCGTGTTTCCGCAATTCGTCCAGCAGGGGAAGCAGGCCCAGCGGGTCTCCGTATTCGCAGCGATAGCAGTAGGCGTCACCCGATTTCGTAATCGCCGCCAAACCGTCGCGGGAACGGACCACGACGCGATCTTGCTCGTCGAGCCACGCCGCCAGCGTTACGCCGTCGATGCCCACCACGTCGCGCGCCACTCCCGCCGGTTGTTGCGTGTGAATGGCCGCGTAGGTCACGATGCCGAACTCGGGCACGACGATGTCGCCCGGCCGTTCCAACCGCGTCGAGACGCGGTAGCCGAACCGCGAAAGCAGATCGGCCAGCGGAATGCGCCTGCTGCGCACCAGATTGTGACCGTGGTCGGAGAACATCGACACGCGCACGCGGCCGCGCGTGTCATACAACATCTGCTGGCAGACGCGATCGACGCGGATCAGGCCGGCCTGATGTCCGTTGCGGCCCTCGTTGGCGCCGAGCGACGAAGGCCCGACGCAATAGCCGATGAACGCGCGCTGCGCTGCGGCATCGCCGTTTGCAGCCTGCTGCACGCGCTGTGTCATGCGGTCTTGAATGACGCGCAGCTCATGATCGAACCAGGGATGCGGATCGAGGTACGCGCGCGTGTGCGCGATCGTCCACATGCGGTAATCGACGCGTGGGACCCAGGGCATGTCGACGTCGCCGGCGTACTTCCAGTAGCCCGACGTCAGCCGGCTGCCGTCGTAGTACCGCGACTCCAGCCCCGGACACGGCGACACGCCGAAGAATTCCGCCAGCGACACGTCGGTCATCACCGGAAACGGACTGATCACGCGCGTCGGCGGCCGGCAGTAACGAAAGCGGCCGGCCTGCCACAGGTCGTGCACCATGCGGTAGGGAATGCTGTCGAGGATGAGCACCAGGTCGCGTCGCTGGTCCGACGCGATTTCCGCCAGATGCACGATGGTTCCGCCGCCGCCGTCGGCGTCGGTGTCATAGTGCAGCGACTCGACAAGGCCCTCGCGGGAGAGCTGCTCGCCGAAGTCGGCGCGGCCGTCGCCGTTGACGTCGTAGAGGCGCAGCGCGCCGCCGTTTTGAAGCGCCCGTTCGGCCAACGGCGCGACCGGAAACAGCCGCGGTCCGGGGCCGGCGCATCCGGCGAACGAAAGGCATGCCGCGAGAACTCCGATTCGCGTCATGATGGCGATTGCACTCCAGCGGCTTGATCTTCGCCCGCGCGCAGGATTTCCGCCCGAAGGCTGACGCCGTCGATGACGCCGTTTCGTTCGAGGCGGTGAAGCTCGCCGAGAAAGTCCAGGATCGTCGGCATCACGTCGACCAGGCGCGCAAACGGCAGCGTCGCGCCGCGCGGAACGTCCGGACCGGCGAAGTAGAGCGGGATGTGCATGTCCGCACTCAGGCAGGAACCGTGTCCGCTGATGTCCGAGGCGTCGAATGACCAGTCATCGGCCGCGAACACCACGACGTCGCCGGTGCGCGTCGAATCGAACATCTCGACGGCCTGGGGCACGAAATCGGGATGGTTTGACGCGGCGCTGGCGGCAAGCCACGTCCGTGATGCGTGCCAGTCGTCGTCCAGCAGCGCCGAAATCGCCGGATTTTCGCGAAATCCCAGCGGATTTCCGCACAGCTCCGCCACGCGATAAAAGGCGTCGCCGCCCTGGTGGCGTCCCTCAAGCACCGCCGACCCGCCGCGCGCATTAAGCCGGACACGCGCCGGGCCATCGCGCGTCAGGACCGCTTCGACAGCCGGTTCGTCAACCAGGCGCGGCGCCGCTTCGGCCAGCCGGCGCGACTCCTCCGGCCCGACAGGGTATGACCATCCGCGGCGCCCGCGCAGGTGAATCATGGCGCTGCGAAACGCCCCGGTAATCAGCGCGGCATCGTAAGAATCGAGCCGGTTCAGCAATGCCACGTACGATTCGTCGATTCGCAGTTCGCGGCGACGGTCGCGGATCGTGTAGGAGCGCAGGCCGTGTTTGCTCGTGAGCCATCGCGCCAGGTCGAAGCGTCGTCCGTGGCCGGTCGCCACGTGACCGTGATCGGTCACGAGCACCAGGTAAATGCGATCCGATAGCTTTAGTGCATCCAGCACGCCGGCGATGCGCCCGATCTGGCGGTCGAGATTGCGAATGGCCTCTTCGTACGCGGGCGAAGCCGAGCCGTGCACGTGGCCGGTCTGGTCGATGCCGGGGAAGTACGTCAGCACGACGCGCGGCCAGCGGCGCACGCCCTCGGCCAGCGGAATCAGATCGACAAAGCGCTTGCCGACGCGTTCGTCGACTTCGCGGTACCGACCGAAAAACCAGTCAATGCCGCTTTCGACCATGCGGTCGAACGTGTAGACGGCCCCGCGCCGCGTGTGACTCTGGATGCTGACGGTGAAGTCGTCGGCGAGAATCTCGAACAGCGTCGCGGCGCGAAAGTCCTCGTTGACGGCGCGATAGGTGGCCGCCGAGCTGTAGTCCTGAAAACGCAACGTGCGACGATCGAACCACTGATTGCCGACGATCCCGTGATGGCCCGGATGCACGCCCGTAAGCAGGGAAACGGCGTTGGGATATGTGATCGGCGGCAGCGAAGCGATCGCGTGCTCGACGCGCAGGCCGCCCTCGATAAAGCGCTTCTGAACATGAGGCAGCTCACCCCGCGCGAGCAGTTCGTCGAGCCGCCGCGCGTCGAGTCCGTCGGCGAAAAAGATCAGCGCGCCGCTGGCCGGTCGCTCGACGTCATCCGTCAGCGTGGGCCGAAGTTCATGCGGGGCCGCGCAGCCGCCGGCTAATCCGATGAAGAGCAGCAGGTGTGGATTTCCGCGCCGGACGCGCATGGGTGTGACACTCTCGTGCGGTCAAAAAAAAGCCCCCTGGACGCTGCCAGGGGGCCTTTCGATCAAATACCCCCACGGGGACTCGAACCCCGGTCTTCAGGATGAGAACCTGATATCCTGGGCCGCTAGACGATGGGGGCCGGATATCCCGCGCCCGGCATCGCCGGTCACGGAAGACTCAAGAGGGACGCCCATTTTCTAGCGGCGGTCCGTGATGGAATCAAGTCCCGGCGAAAGCCGTCAGCAATCGGCGATGAGCGTTCAACCATCGGCTTTCAGCCGTCGCCGGATGCCCTGGAAGTCGGGGTGACTTGATCTAACAGGATTTTTTTTTCAAGGAGTCCGCTCCTGTGGGCCGGAAACGCGGGTACTGCTGGCCGTGAAATTGGTGACTGGGCGCCTGTTGAACTTCATGCCACCCGGCGTGGGCCTCTGGACGCCGGAAAGCGGCAAATCGCTGCCCCTTGACAGGCAAGCCCAGACTTGCCTATACTGCGAGCGTTTGATGAGTCACGAAGGCATGCTTGATTCATGGACGACATTTGCCACGCCATCGCCGACGCGACAAGGCGAGCGATACTGGACGAGTTGGTGCAGCGCGACGGGCAGACGCTCTTTGAACTCTGCGGGCGCTTGACCATGAAACACGGCATCAGTTCGTCTCGGCAAGCGATCTCGCAGCACTTGGACGTCTTGGAGTCGGCCGGGTTGGTCATTGCGAGGCGAGAAGGTCGGTACAAGTTCCATTGGTTCAACGGCGAGCCTCTGAAGGCAATCACCCAGCGATGGCCCACGAAAGGACGCTGAAGCTCGATGAAAATCAATTTGTCCAGCGTGCTCGTCGACGACCAGGAGAAGGCTCTGCGGTTCTATACCGAAGCGCTCGGCTTCCAGAAGAAGCACGACATACCCCTGGGCCCATATCGCTGGTTGACCGTCGTATCCCCCGAGGATCCGGACGGCACCGAACTCGTCCTTGAACCCGACGAGCATCCAGCCGTCAAACCGTTCAAAGCCGCGCTCGTCGAAGATGGCATTCCCTTCACGTCATTTGCGGTGACGGACGTCGCGGCCGAGCACAAACGGCTCGAAGCGCTCGGCGTGCGATTCACGCAGCCGCCCACCGACTTCGGTACAGTGATCACGGCGGTCTTCGACGACACGTGCGGCAACCTCATCCAGATTGCACAGGAGATTCGGAAGCCATGTTGACGTTCATCAGGGAGAAAGCCATGAACAAACGCGCAATCCTCTGCGTCTGCATCGCGATCGCGCTGGTCGGCGGGATCAGCGGTGTGATTGCCCAGTCGTCCGCCCCGGGAACTACGTCCGCGCCCGCCGCGCCCCCGAGAGATCATGAATGGCTCAAGCGACTCGTGGGTGAATGGGACGTGCAGTTCAAGATGTACATGCAGCCGGATCAACCGCCCGTGGAGTCGACCGGCACCGATTCCGTTCGCACGCTTGGCGAGCACTGGATCATCGCTGAAACCAAAACCACGATGATGGGCGCTTCCTATCACGGCGTTCTCTCGCTGGGTTACAACGCGCTGAAGAAGCAGTTCAATGGCACATGGATCGATTCCTTCGGCGGGCAACTGTGGGTGTACAAGGGCACGCTCAACGACGCCGGCGACACGATGACGCTCGAAACCGAAGGTCCGAGCCTCACGCAAGGCCCCGACAAGACCGCGCGGTACAAGGAAGTCCACCAGATCAAGAGTAAGGACAGCCGCACGTTCACGTCGTCCATGGAAAAGGAAGACGGTACGTGGATGAAGATTGTCACGATCGAATACCGGCGGAAGAAGTGACGCCCGATAGCCTGGAACCGGAGGATCTCACCATGCCATCCAGCACACTCGCTCCCATGACCGTCAAAGAAATCCTCGCGAAGTTGGAGTCGATGGGCGACGATGCTCGCCGCAAGCATAATGCCAAGGTCGGGCCTGACGGCACGGTGGCGCCGGACAACCAGTTCGGCGTCAAGCACGGCGACATCCGCGCACTCGCCAAGAAGATCAAACCACCCAAGGGGGCCGACAATCGCGACCTCGCCCTGCAACTCTGGGCCACGGGCAACGTCGAAGCTCAACTTCTCGCCACGCTCCTCATCAAACCGGCGTCTCTTTCTGCAAAGGAGCTTGACGCGATGACGCGCTCCACGACCTGTGCATCTGTGGCCGAATGGCTGAACTCCTATGTTGTCGCGCAGCATCCCGAGAGGGAATCGCTTCGCGAGACGTGGATGAAACCGAAAGAGAAACATCGGTGGGCTGCCCGAGCGGGCTGGCACCTCACCGCATCGATGATCAACAAGGGCGAAGGTGGCTTGGATGTGGAAGCGCTGCTCGATCGCATCGAGAAGGAGATGCCGAAGGCGCCCCCGGAGACGCAGTGGACGATGAACAACACGCTTATGGCGATCGGCATCCATCACGCCAAGCATCGCAAGCTGGCAATCGCGATCGGCGAGAAAATCGGCCTGTACAAGGATTGGCCGATGTCAAAGGGCTGCATTATCCCCTATGTGCCGGTGTGTGTGCCGGAGCTGGTGAAGCGGCAGGCGTGAAGGCACATCGAGATTGCGCGCCCACCCTGTGCACCGGAGCCGGCGATGGCGCCTACGCGGTTTTTCCGAACACGGCTCGGGACCGTCGTCAACGGCACGTACTGTTTTTTCGGGATGCCCAGGACGGATGTGCCCGGCTTGGCTGAATACTACAAGAAACGAGATCGTCTGGCCCATCCGCGGGCACCGTGACGGTGCGACGGCGTTCGACGGCGCCACTGTCCAGGTAAGAGGCTCGTTGGTCTACTGGTCTATATCATGCTGGACAGCGTCGGAGCGATCCTGAATGGCGTTCTCATGCAGTACAAGCAGAGATCGTCCAGCCGACCGATGCGAGTGCGCGCGAGAATCACCGGCCGCTTCCGCGACTCGGGCGACAACTGGGCCGCAATGCGCATGCGATTCTGGGGGGGCCGTGAAACTTCCTCGTGAAATCGACACTGTGAGATTCGAAATAGGTGATTTGGAATCTCAGAGCCAAGTCCACAAGTCCCAAGTCTGAAAAGGAGAACCGCGGTCGCTCAACCCCACTTGAAGCTCCTTTTCGTCGTTTCGACGTTTTGACTTTGCGACGTTTTCTTCACGTCGCCTCGCCCGAAAACACGAGCATCGCGGCGCCGACGACGCCGGCGTCGTCGGCCAACGCGGCCAGGCGGATGTCCGGGCGGTCGTTGATCTTCGGCCAGGTCAGCTCCGAAAAATGTCTTCGTACTGGTTCCAGCAGTTGCGCTCCAGCGGCCGACATGCCGCCCCCAAGAACGATCACCTGCGGATTCAAGACATGTTGCACGTTGACGCACGACACCGCCAGCAGCCGGCAGGCCTGATCCCACGCCTGCATCGCAACAGAGTCGCCGGCCTGGGCCGCTTCCGCCACGTGCTCGGCCGTCAGGCCGTTCTCAGCCGTTAAAGTCTCCGCGCAGACGGTGGCGGTGCCGGCCGATATCTGCTCGCTCACAATCCGCACAATGCTGTTCGCCGAGGCATAAGCCTCGAGGCAGCCCTTCTGCCCGCAGCCGCACGGTCGGCCATCCGGTATGACGATCGTGTGTCCCACTTCGCCGGCTGTCTCGAAAAACCCTCGCAGGATTCGGCCGCCCAGCACGACGCCGCCGCCGATTCCAGTCCCGAGCGTCAACAGCACCAGATTGTCTACGCCGCGTCCCGCGCCGGTCCAGAACTCCCCCAGGGCCGCGGCGTTGGCGTCGTTTTCAAGAATCGTCGGCAATCCGCATCGCTCGCGCACCAGCGCCGCGACCGGTACGTTGTTCCAGCCGGGGAGGTTCGGCGGCGCGAGAATCACGCCTCGACTCTGACTCAGCGCGCCCGGCGCGCCGACCGCGACACCCATGGGATTCAGCGAACGGCGGCGCGCCTCGTCGGCCAGGTCGCGCGCCTCAGCGATGATTCGCTGCATGACGTGGTCCGGTCCCCGCTCCGCTTCGGTCGGGATTGTGTGGCGCGCCACCACGCGTGCGTCGCGGTCGACAATGCCGGCCTTGATCCGCGTGCCGCCCAGATCGATCGCGATGGCACAATCGGCGTTGGAACCCAAGATGAGTCCTTTCGATCGCGGCGATATTGCGGCTCGGCGCAGGCCAAGCCGATCGAACCCGTGAGAGAATACGAGAGCGGGGGGATTTACGGAAGCGTCGTAAATTCCTTCGCCAAAAGGCGAGGGCTTTACGCCGCCTTGCCGCTGCGGACGGCCGCCCGCGTGCGCTGTTCCGCGGTCAGCAGCGCCTCGAGACGCGATTTCAGCTCGTCGAACATCGCCTTGAGCGGCGCTTCGAGCCGGTCGAGTTCGGCCTTCAGCTTGTCGCGTTCGGCCGGCGACTTGGCGGCCGACATCTGCGCCCGCACCGAGTCGATCTGCTTGCTTGACGTTTTTCGATATCGCTCGGACCGCGTCAGTAGCTCCTGCAAGATGCTCTGGGCGCTGGTTTTCTGAGCGTCGGTACACTCATTCCGCGTGACGAATTCACGTACGTAGCGCACCCATTCGTGCTCCGTCGTCGGCGAAACGTCCACAGGCGCCGGCTGGGAAGCGGCCGGCCGCCGCGCCGCCGCCCGCGCGGCTTCGCGAGCGCGGATTTCCGCTTGTGCCTCCGGCGTCAATCGTTCGCCGCGCTGGATGGGATCGTTTTCCATCCCCCAATCTTCGGGGTTCCACTCGCCCTGCTCCCAGCGGACCATCTGTGTCATGATCCCGTTATGGCGGCGGATCAGCGCGTTGAGATCGGCGTTGAGCTTGGTTTTCTGCTCGGGCGTCAGGTTCTTTGACAGCTCGCGACAGACGCGCTCGACCGACTCGCGAGCCTCTTCTGCGATCGGGCGGAACTTGCGGCACCATTCAGCGATCTGCTCCGATGAATAGGGCTGTCCGGCCGAGCGCGTACGGATGGCCTCCATCGCGATCGGCGCGAGGTCGGCGGCATGGTTGATCGTAAAGCGCAGCGTCTCTCGCTGTATCATGCGGCTGAGATGCCGTGTCTGATCGGGCGTCAGGTCGTAGCGCCCTTTCAGCGCATCGAAGAACACGTCCATGCGCTCGGCCTGTTGCCAGGGCGGAATCTCATTCACCTGCGTGACCAGCGACAGCGCAAACTGATCGGCCTCGCTGTTCCAGCCGTTCCGCTCAAAAACGCGTTGGATCGCGTCGCGCTCCATCGCGGCGTTCTCTTCCCAGGGGCCGAGCTTTTTCGTCTCTTCCAGCAGGTTCCGGACATCGTGCCCCGGATCCGGTTGCGACGGTTCTTCCGCGGCCGGCGGATCCGCCTGCGCCAACGACAACGCCACCAACATCACGACCAGCTTAGACGCCATGTTCGCCTCGTCCCAAAGTCGCCCGATTGATCGCCGCCCGCAGCATTTCGTGGACTTCCAGCGGTCGCGCCACCGTCCGCCACGCGACGTGCCCGGTTCCGAAACCGGCCGTCGCCATGTGAATCGTGCCGGTCCGCGTCACACGCTCCGGCAGCGACAGGGCCAACTCCGTATTCTGTATCCGCGTGAGCGGACACTCGAAAACCTCGACGTTCACGATGCCGCGGATGCGCATGATGCGGAAGTCGGTCAGAACGTACAATCGCGAAACCCATTGCAGCGTTGCCCACGCCAGGCGGAGCAGCCCGACCGATACCGCCGCCTGGATGGTCAGGGCATGATATTCGGACGGCGCCAACTGGGTTGCAACCAATGCCGCCAGCGCCATCGCCGCCAATACGCGACCCGACGCAAACAGCACAAACCACAACGAAGGCTTGATCGCCAGCAGGACCCGCTCACCTCCGCTGAGCAAATGTGCCGGCACCACGCCCTCGGCCGTCAACGTGACCGCCGGCACCGGACCGCTGGGCGTGTCCGCGTGCGGGGCGACCCACGCACGTTCCTGCGGTGCGTTGGACGTCACGCGTACAACTCCCGCTTCAATACGCCGATGCCCGGCCAGTTTCGATATAGATCGTTGTAATCGAGGCCGTATCCGACGACGAACACGTCCTCGATATCGAAACCAACGAAATCCACTTGCAGGCTTTTCGGCGCCTTGTTGGGCTTGCGAAGCAGCACACAGACGCGCAGGCTGGCCGGATTCTGACGCTTCAATTGATCGACGACCAACCGCAACGTGTTTCCCGTATCGAGAATGTCGTCCAGAACGAGGACGTGCCGGTCGGTGATGTCGATGCCGAGCGGCTGCAATACGCGCGCCCCGCGCGATTGCGTCGTGGCGCCGCGATAGCTGCTGACGGCCATCAGTCCCACACGCATCTTGAACGGCATGCAACGGATGAGGTCGGCCAGGAAAATGACCGAGCCGGATAGGATCGGCACGATCACAAGGCCGTCCGGACGCCCTGCGTAAGTGGCTGCGATCTCGTCGGCCAGCTCGCGGACCCGCCGCGCCAGGTCCTCGCTCGAGATGAGCGTCCGCTCGATATCGTCTCTCATTCAAGCATTATAGTCCGGGAACGTCGGCATCGGGAGTGAGCGCGACCTCCGAAACCGCGCAAGCGAAGGCTGAAAATCGAACGCCGCCGACAGACGGCTGGTTCGGCTGCGAGATCCCGAGGGGAAAAAATCATCAGCCTGTGTGGCGATGGCGAGACCGCTAGGCGGCGAGAATCGATTCTTCCAGCGCCGTTCGCAGTTTCGCCAACGCCTTATTCTGAATTTGCCGCACCCGCTCCTTGGTGACGCCGATGAGGAAGCCGACCTGCTCAAGCGTCAGCGGGCGCGGCGGCTGGCCCCGATCGTCCGTTGGGTTGTCCAGCGCGAACCGAGCCGTCAGCACGCGCCGCTCGATCTCGGTCAGTTCCGCACGATTGCCCTGGAGAATCTCTTTCAACTCGGCGATGCAATCCAGCTCGACGCCGTCGCGGTTGCGATCCTGATGGTCGCTGCGTTCCAGCGTGGGGTCGAACTCGGTCGGGAAGCGACAGCGGTATCGGCTGGTGCGGATCACGACGCGCGAGAAGCTCTTGAGGATGGCGCGGCAGGCGTACGTGCTGAAGCGGAATCCGCGACCGCAATCGAACTTGTCGGCGCTGCGCAGCAGGGCCATGTTGCCCTCGCTGATCAGTTCGGCGTAGTCGACGTTGCCCAGCCTGGCGCGCTTCGCCATGGCCAGCACCAGCGGCAGGTTGCTCTGCACGATCTCGACGCGGGCCGCCTCTGCGCAGGCGTGCAACGCCAGAAGCTTCTGCGCCTCGGTCGGCGTCAACGGACGGCCGGAAGCGCCATCGAGAATCTGCCTCATGCAGTAGCGGGCGTAGTTCAATCGCAAGAAGATGCCCGCTTCATCATCGCTGGAGTAAGCCGCGAAGCCGTCGCCCAGCAGATCATCCGGCGTTCCGTTGCGGACAACCTCGGCGGAGTTGCAGAAGGGACGCGTCGAGGCGATGAGATCGGAAGTCGGAGTTAACGACGCAGCCTGCTGATGAAACGTGGGGCTGTCGACGAAATCGACAGGTTCGTTGAGGATGCGCCACAGCGTATCACGATCCGCCGGCGAGAGGCCGGTCCATGCTTGGGGTTCGGGCATAAGTGCGGTCGGTCGCTGTGGGACCGAATCCCGCGCGGTGGCCTTCGGCACGCTGGACATTTTCTGGACTCCCGACCCAGGGTGGGGACCAAGGTCCGCACCGATAACGCGGCGCATGCAACCTCTCGGACACCTCGAAATCGCTTCGTTTCGATCGCCAAGTGCCGCCCAGGTGGGGAGATTCCTGGTTAAACACCGGTCCACTGCGGGGGGAGACCGCCAACTCAACTATTCTCTCATACCATGTAGTTTGCAGAAAGCAAGAATGTCGAACGCAAAAAAGTTTGCACGGTCGGATTGAGCGAGGACAAATGAATTCAACTCACTGTAAATTAAACACTTACGCGCATTGAAATCCGGCCGGTTTCTACGGAATTTATACAAAGGATGATACGAGTCTGTTATAATAGCGCCATTCCCGGCACATGCCATCCCAACGAACCGGGACAATCGTAATCCAAGGTCGCTTTCCGCCTGCACGGACACCGCATAGTGACAAAAAAAGCCGGGGCATAGCCCCGGCCTGGTGGGGAGACCGACTTTGCCCGGGTTTTCCCGGACAAAGCGGGGTTGTGGGCATCATATTCAAACCACATGTTCGGACTTATCGTTGTGCAACTTGACACGATTTACGTTTTTTCACGCGCGTCGCTACCATGACAAGCCGCGCATGAAGCTCGCTCCACCAACTTCCGCCGACGGCCGACCGGACGACCGGCATGCCCGTCACAAGGCCAAGTCGCTTCATCACTTCTTTCGCGTTCTGCGCCACACCCGGCCGCACCGGCGACTGCTGGTCCCGGCGATCGCCTGCATCATTATCGTGGCCATGTCCTACTCGGCCAGCATCGCGGCCATCCTGCCGGTGCTTCAGGCCATCATCCGTCCGGAGGGCGTGCCGACGTGGGTCTATCGCACGATTGCCGAGCGCCGGCTGAAGGCCGATCTGGCTGTGTTTACCCGCGACGACGGCGAAACCGTCCACCCCAGCTTCGATCCAGCCGTCATTCTGTGGCGTTTTCATGACGACTCGCCGCTCAAGACGCTCGTTCGCTCTTCCGAATTACCCATCTTGATCACGCAGGTCGGCGACGCGGCGATGGACGAGGGGCGTGTCGCCAGTCACATTCTGCGAAGCCTGGCCGACCGGCCTGAAGAAGACGCAACGCGAATCACGTATGTTCCGCGCGCGCGAGCGTCCCAGGCGGATGCAGCGCGGTCGGTGGAAACGCCGCTTCGGCACGTCGGCGCCGCCTGGCGGATGGCGCGCTGGGCCGCAGCCAAGCTGCCCGAAAGCCGCGACGCCCGCGACAAGCTCAAGGCGCTGGCCATGATCCTGGCCGGCATGTTCACGATCCAGCTCATCGGCGGCTCAGCACGTTTCGCCGGCGAGTATCTCATCGCCGTCGTCGCCGGCCGCACGCTGGTGGGCATCCGCCGGCAGATGTACCGCAAGGTGCTTCGGTTGCCGGTATCGTTCTTCGCCCGACACGGCACGTCGGATGTGATGAGCCGCTTCGTGCAGGACAGCCAGGCGATCTATCGCGGCCTGACGTACATCTTCTCACAGAGCATCCGCGAGCCGTTGAAGGCCATCGGCGTCTTCGGCGTTGCGCTCTACCTGAACTGGCGGATTACGCTGACGGCGGCAATCGGCGCGCCGGTGGCGATACTGATCATCCGCGCCTTCGGCCGCAGGATTCGCAAGCGCAGCCGGCGACTGCTGGAGGGCTATTCCCGCATGTTGACGGCGCTGGAAGGCGCGCTGCTCGGCATCCGCGTGGTCAAGGGTTACGGCGGAGAAAGCTACGAGCGGCGGCACCTTTACGCGGTGGACTGGCACATGTTCCGGCAGCAGGCCGGCATTGAAAAAATCGACGCGCTGACCAGCCCGCTGTTCGAGGTGCTGGGTTACTTCTTCGGCGCGCTGGTGACGCTCTACTTCGCAAACCAGGTCATGACGCACCGGCTGGACGCCGAGGAGTTCATGCTGATGGTCGTCTGCCTGGGGGCGATGTTCGATCCGGTTCGCAAGCTGTCGAACTTCTACAACCGCATTCAGCAGGCCAACGCGGCGGCCGAGCGCGTGTTTGAGTTGATCGACATGCCCGATGAGAAAAGCAGCGCCGCGGCCCGCGCCCTGCCGCCGCTGTCGAATGCGATCGAGTTTCGCAACGTGACGTTCGCCTACCCCGGGGCGAATCGACCGGCGGTCGTGGATGTGTCGTTTACGGTGCAGCGCGGCGAGCGCATCGCGATCGTCGGCCCCAACGGCTCGGGTAAGACCACGCTGCTGTCGCTGCTGATGCGCTTCTTCGATCCGATCGAAGGGGCGATTCTGTTCGACGGTGTCGACATTCGCACCGCCTCGCTCAACTCGCTGCGCGCCCAGTTCGGCCTCGTCACGCAGGATGCCGTGGTGTTCGCCGACACGGTGGCGAACAACATCGCCTACGGCGATCCGCCGTTGTTGTGGAAGCTCAATTTGCGCAAGCGCCGGCCGGATCGGCCCTACGCCGCCCAGAACGGCGACGCCCGCGTCATTTCGGCCGCCCGCGCCGCCTACGCCGATGAGTTCATCTCACGCATGCCGCAGGGCTATGACACGCACGTCGGCGAACACGGCGCGACGCTTTCGGGCGGGCAGAAGCAGCGGCTGGCGATCGCGCGCGCCATTTTGGCCAACGCGCCGATCCTGATTTTCGACGAGGCCACCAGCCAGATCGACTCCGACAGCGAGCAGAAAATCCACGATGCGCTGGAGCGCTTCATGGTCGATCGCACGGCGTTCATCATCGCGCACCGCTTCAGCACGATTCAGACGGCCGACCGCATCATCGTCATGGACCAGGGCCGCATCATCGCCGCCGGCAGCCACGCCGAACTGCTCGCCTCCTGTGCCTTCTACCGCACGTTGTTCGAGACGCAGCTCCAGCGGCCTGAGTCGAGCCGCGGCGCTGCAGGCCCGGTTTGAGCTGCAAACGGGGCGTTCCGCGGGCAAGTGCTTGCCACCTGGCGCATATAAGCGGACGTGTACAATTCATCGCCTGCTCAGGGAATAAGGGCGCAACGCACGCGACGCCGAGCGCGGCACAGCCTGGCGAAGCCTGCCGTCAGGAGCAGGGCGCCGGCCGGTTCGGGGACCGGCTAGAACTGAAAGTCCTGTGAAAGCTCCTGTTCCACCCCCTCGATCCAACGTCCGCCAACTCGCCCCCACCGGCGCCTCACCCGCGCCGCCCGGCCCAAAGGGGCTTACAGGTTGGTAATACGCCGAACCCGCCAAGAGGCAAATTCGAACGATGGCGACATTCGGCCTTTGGGCAACGAGACGCGCACGTAAGTAAGCGTTTACGCCGCGAAGGCGATGCGGGGCTTGTGCGCGATAAAGCGCGTGGCTCGGGGATTACGCGAAACGCTTACTGACGTGCGCGTCTCGTTTCGCGCGACGTGTGCGCGTCTCGTTTCGCTGATCGGACCAACGCCGGGAAGCATGGCTATACTGCCGCGCATGTCCCGCAACGGACGAGTGCTGGTTGCGATGAGCGGCGGCGTCGATTCGTGCGTCGCGGCGGCGATGCTGCGCGCGGCGGGCTACGACGTTGTCGGCGTCTTCATGCGGCTGGGCAGCGAGGCGGCGCATGGCGGACAGGCGATGCTTGCCGCGTCGGACGAGACGCGGTGCGACTCGTCGCTCGGAAGTGCGGGGATGTCACTGCCACTCGCGCCGGCCGACCGCACGCGCGGCTGCTGCTCGGCGTCCGACGCCTCCGACGCGCGGACCGTCGCGGCGCGGCTGGGTATACCGTTTCATTCGCTGAACTTTCAGCCCGA
This sequence comes from Planctomycetaceae bacterium, assembly GCA_011525745.1. GTDB lineage: Bacteria > Planctomycetota > Phycisphaerae > UBA1845 > UTPLA1 > PLA4. Next base: position 19,752 of record WYBU01000012.1, read on the forward strand.
CTTCGACCGGCTGATCGACTACTTCGCCGACGAGTACGTGCGCGGCCGGACGCCCAATCCGTGCGTGCGTTGCAATCAGTGGCTCAAGTTCGGGCGCCTGGAGGCGTATGCGGACGTCTTCGAGGCCGAGTTCATCGCCACGGGGCACTACGCGCGCGTGACGCACGCGTCCGACGGCCCGCGGTTGTTTCGGGCGCGCGACCGGCGCAAGGATCAGTCATATGTGCTGTTCGGCGTCAGCCGCGACGTGCTGCGACGCACGCTGTTCCCCATCGGCGAACTGTCGAAGGAAGAGGTTCGAGCAGAGGCCCGCCGCATGGGCCTGGCCGTGTTTGACAAGCCCGAGTCGCAGGACATCTGCTTCGTGCCGGACGGCGACTACTGGTCGGTCGTGTCGCGCCGCCGGCCGGCGGCGCTGCGGCCGGGCGAGATTCGCCACATCGATGGCCGTTTGGTCGGCACACACACGGGCGTGGCGTCGTTTACGATCGGTCAACGTCGCGGCGTGCGCGTGGCGCTGGGCGAGCCGGTGTACGTGACGGCGCTGGATGCCGCGTCGGGCGTGGTGACAGTCGGGCCGCGCGAGGCGTTGTTCAGCGGCGGATTGATCGCCGCGGATGTTCGGTGGATTCGTCCGCCGGATGATCGCAATGCGGCAATTCGTGCCGCCGTGCAGATTCGCTACCACCATCAGCCCGTGCCGGCAACGCTGGACGTGCTGGATGGCGGCGACGTGCGCGTGGCGTTCGACGCGCCCGTGGAGGCGGCGACGCCGGGGCAGGCGGCGGTGTTCTACGACGGTGACGAAGTTTTAGGCGGTGGATGGATCGCGAAGAGCGTCGGAGCCGGGCACTTCGAACGCGCCACTTCAGTATCCGAACCGCGACCGTGAGGGAGCGGCGGAGAACGTCAGAAGTGGTATTCGTGTAGTGTTCTGAGTGTCCGCATCGCATCAATCGCGTGGTGCGGGCATGTTGCCCGCAAGAACGGGCTAAGACCCCGTTCCACCCGACTTTCGTATGCGACGCGAGTTCTGACGAGCACCGCGATCGCCTGTTGGTGGATTTGCGGTGGTGAGTGTCCCGGCGCTCCCTTAGGCATCGCGCGGAAATAAGGTGAACGAACGGAAGAGGGGTGTTACGGGCGTTCCGCCCGTCCGGAACGGGCAAGATGCCCGTACCACCGAGGACAATCGTTCTGGTAATTTGTGCGTAACTCCTTACGGTCGCGGTTCGGTGCAGTTGCGGATGACGAACCATGCCCATCGCTGATCTCCCACTGCCCGGTCGGCTCGAGGTCTTCCGCCAACGGCTGGTCGCCATCCCCGAGCGCATGGGAGAGACGCTGGCCCGCACGGCCTACTCGGCCAACATCAAGGAGCGTCGCGATCACTCCTGCGCGCTGTTCGACGCGGCCGGCAACCTGTTGGCACAGGCGGCGCATATACCCGTGCATCTCGGCTCGATGGCGGTCAGCGTCGCGGCGGCGCGCGATGCGGTCGACATGCGGCCGGGCGATGCGGTGCTGCTCAACGATCCCTACGCCGGCGGCACGCACCTGCCCGATCTGACGCTGGTTTCGCCTATTCACGATGACAAAGGTGGGCTGCTGGGTTACGTTGCCAACCGCGCGCATCACTCCGACGTGGGCGGCGCCACGCCGGGTTCGATGGGCGCATCCGAGTCGATCCACGAAGAGGGCCTTCGCATCCCGCCGGTGCGCTGGTTCGAGGCCGGGCGCGAAGTGTTCGAGGTGCGCCGCCTGCTGCTGGCCAACGTTCGCACGCCGGAAGAGCGGCTGGGCGATCTGCGGGCGCAGGCTGCCGCCAACGAGGTCGGTCGCACGGCGCTGTGCGCCCTGATGGCGCGTTACGAGCCGGCCGAGTTCGCGCGACTGGCCGAAGCACTGTGCGACTATGCCGAGCGGCGCATGCGGGCCGCCATCAGCCGCATCGCCGATGGAACGTATCGCCACACCGACCATCTGGAAGGCGACGGCTTCAGCGATGATCTCATTCCCATCACCGTGACGCTGACGGTGCGCGGCGATGAAGTCGAAGTCGATTTTGCCGGGACCAGTTCCGCCGTGCGCGGATGCGTGAATTGTCCGCTGACCGTCGCACGGGCGGCCGTCAACTACGCCTTTACCTGTCTGGCCGGCCGCGGCGTGCCGCTCAATGCCGGTCTCGATCGGCCGATTCGCATCACTGCGCCGGCTGGTTGCCTGGTAAACGCGCACTATCCGTCGGCTGTTGCGGCGGGCAACGTCGAGACGAGCCAGCGCATCGTAGACGTGCTCCTGGGTGCGTTGGCCGAGGCCGTGCCGGAGCTGATTCCCGCGGCGTCGGCGGGCACGATGACGTCGCTGACGCTGGGCGGGCAGGATCCGCGAAACGGTGGGGCGTTCACGTACTATGAGACGGTCGGCGGCGGCAGTGGGGGGGCAGTGCATGGCGACGGCGAGTCCGGCATCCACACGCACATGACCAACACGCGCAACACGCCGATCGAAGCGCTTGAGGCGGCCGTACCGGTGCGGGTCTGCCGCTACGCGCTTGCGGATCGGTTGATGAACCGCGGCGGGGCCGCGCGTCGGGATTCAGCGGCCCAATCGGCCGGCATCGGCGGCGCCGGCGTGCACCGGGGCGGTCATGGCATCGTGCGCGAGCTGCTTGCACTGGCCGACATGCAGGGCGCGTTGCTGAATGAGCGGGCGCGCCTCGGCCCGGCGGGCCGCGCCGGTGGCTGTGTGGGCGGCGTCGGCAGGGCCGAGTTAGTGCACGGCGACGGGCGCGTGACATTGCTCGCGGCAAAGGGGTCGTTTGAACTTTCGCGCGGCGACGTGCTTCGTCTGATCACTCCCGGCGGAGGCGGTTACGGGTCGGCGCATTAATCCTGATAAGCAGGTACAGTCCGCCGCGATTCGCGGCGGGAGACAGAATCCGCGTCCGCGCGAGGACTTGACGGCAATATCGCTGCGGAATTGGTAGATTTGGTGCCGCGCAATCCTACGACCGCCGTTTTCGTGGCCCGAAGCACAGCGCGAGTCCCGCCGCCAGCAGACCGAGCGTGCCCGGTTCGGGAACGACGGCTAGTCCCAGCCCCAACTCGAACACGTAGCCCGAGCCGACGACGTCGGGAATCGAATCGTCGCCGTCGTTCACGGTCGCGCCGGTGTAGCCGGGGTTTTGCAGACCGAGCCACGAGAACGTCATGGTCGGGCCATCGACGAATGAGAAAGAGTTCTCGGGATTCGAATCGAAGAACGCCGTGCCGTAAACCTGAACCTGCCGGCTGGGTCCTGTGCCGGTCGCGATGCCGTCGTTGAGGTTGTAGAACAGCCCGTTGTCGTCGCGCTGGAACGTGACGGCGAACGTGTTATTGTTGACCAGCAGCGGATAGACGTAAGGCGAGTTCGTGAACGCCAGATTCGAGATCGTCACGTCGACGCCGAACGGATTCGTCGGGTCGATCAGCGAATCGGGACCGGGCGAATGAATGTCACTCAGGCTGATGGGCACATCGACGTAGAAATGCAGGATGCGAAACTGCGAGTCGCCCTCGCTGACGATCTTCAGGATGATCGGCCCGCCGTTGGGGACCGTCGTTCCGATTTGCACGAAATCCTCCGGATCGCCGTCGTCGATGAAGATGTCGGCCGGCACCGTTACGGATGGGTTGTCGACAATAATCGTCGAGCCTTGCTGAATCGTGATGCCGAAGGTGCCGGTCGGTTGGCCCACGTATCCGGCACGGGCGTCCGCGACGGCCGTAGTGATGAGCAGTCCGGCGGCAAAGCCGAAGGTGCGCCGTGCGGCGCGGCAGAAAGACCCTTGCATGTTTGCTTCCCCTCTCGTGAGCGACTGACACTCGCGTTCGTCGAACGCCTGCAAGCTCAGAGCGTGATTGACTGACCCGTTTCAGGGCGAACTCTTGTATTCGGGCATTGCGCACCTTGCGACGCCCGCTCGCCGCTCCCTCACGGTCGCGGTTCGGTGTACCGAACACGCTCTCATTCGACGAACGCCTTCCCTTTGCGCATTCTATGCCCGGCGATGCGATTCGCGTCCACGGAAAAACAGTCCGCGCCCGACGCCCGGTAATTCGATTCGCCCCGCGCGGCGATCAGAAGTTCCGCGCGTCCTCGAAGATCGAGGAAACGCGTTCGCCCAGCAGGGCCACGGCAACGATGACCACGAGGAGAATCAGGGCGAGCATGACGGCGTACTCCGTCGCTGTGGGAGCGCGCTCGTCTGACAGGAATGCGCTGATCCCCCGACGCCTCAGGTTGCCCGAACGTGCGCGAGTCGGACTTTGAGAGTGCATCATGATGAACAATTTACCGCGCCGGCAAGCCAATTACCATACATCCGGGAGCGAATCGTGCCCGATTCGCGGCCGATGTCGGTCGACGGCGGTGGAGGAGCGCTGATTATCCAGCGGCGCAACACGCCGCCATGCGTACAATGCTCTGAGGCGCGGAATGCACGCTCCGAGCGGAATTGCGCGAAACCCTGCCGACGATTACCTGGAACGACGGAGAGGCTCATGAACGCGAGATTTCGGATCGCCGGGATGTCCGCAGCCACTCTGACCATCTGCCTCGGGGGGTGCGACTCACTCGGCGGCTTGCCCGGTTTCATGCGAACGTTTCCGCGAACGACGGCCTGGCGCCAGATCGACGTGAACCGCGGCGCCAACGCTCTGCCCGCCGTGACGGCCGTGGCCGATTTCAACAACGACGGCCTGCCCGACGTCGTGGTCGGCTATCCCGGCAGCCAGAACTCAACTGCCGAAATCGCGATCATGTTCCAGATCTCTCCGACGCAGTGGCGGCGCGTTCCGATTCTCAGCGGCACAGGGGCGACGGGCGTCGTGTCGCTGGCGGTGGCGGATGTCAGCAGCGACGGCCGGCCGGACATCATTGCCGGCTGCGATGGGCGAATCGTGTACCTTCGTTCTCCGGACAATCCGGATACGGGCCTGGGCTGGGGCGCCGATGTGATTGCGCAGTCGGACGGCGCAGGCCTCGGCCGCTGGACCGACGTGGCAGCGGTGCAGATCGACCGATTGTTCGGCGTCGATATCGTGGCCTGCAATTCGCAGGGGGCGCTGCTGAGTTGGTTCCGCGCGCCGCAGTTCGCATTGACCGGCGGTGGCTGGCAGCGCGTCGACATAGACAACACAACCCGCTCGGGCGCGACCGGCATCGCGATTACCGATCTCGATCGCGACGGCTTTCCCGACGTGGTCTCAACCGCGCGCAGCGAGTCGCAGGCTTCGGTCGCGTGGTACCGCCATCCGGGCAACAACGTGAATCAGGGCGCGGCGTGGCAGAAATTCACGATCGGCAACCTCAACGACGCGACGCGGGTGGACGTGGGCGATTTGAACCGTGACGGCCGCACCGACGTGGTCGTCGTCAGCCCGGCCGAGTTGCTCATCGGCTGGTACGCCCAGCCGGAGAACCTGACGACGGGAACGTGGTCGGGCGTGATTCTGGCGGAATTTGTCTCGAATACGCCGGCCGACGCGCGCGTGGCCGACGTCGACGCCAACGGCCAGCCGGACGTCGTGGCCGCGACGGCCAACGGCGGAACGCTTCGCTGGTTTACGCCGATCAACGACGTGCGCGCCGCCTGGGTCGAGAACAATCTGATCGATCTCGACACCAACGTGGGGCGGATATCGCTGGCGGACATCGATCGCAACGGCCGCATCGACGCGGTCGCGCCGCTGGTGGCGATGGATGCGGCAAACGATCTCGTGGCGTGGTTCCAGAATCCGGAGCTGTAGCTCCGCGACCACGTTCCTGGCCGAACCGCGACGGTCTTTCTGCTTGATCCGAACCGCGACCGTGAGGGAGCGCCGGAAGGCCAAGCGACCATAAGGCGCCCCCCAACTCCGATCACACGCACGCACTCTCGCACGTTCTTGCCTGCGTCGATCTGCCGCGTTTGCCGCCGCTCCCTCACGGTCGCGGTTCGGTATGCCGGGTGGCGCCGGCGTCAACGTGGGCGCAAGGGCCATTACACCTCACGAATCGCCGGGCACGCACATCGCTGTAACGCGGCACAATCGACCCGCATCGGATAGAGCGTTCGCCGATCGCAGTTCGAGCCGCGTCGTGCGGCGGCGATCGGATTGAAACAAACTTTTCAAGGAGAGTCTTATGTTTCTTTTGAATGTTCCGCGCTCCCGGTGCGCGCTGCTTGCGGCCGTTTCCGCCGTCGGCTTGCTCGCCGCCGGCGCCGCCTACGCCATCGGCAACAAGCATACGTCGACGACGTTCAAGGGCGCCAAGGTCAACGCCGGTTTCGTCACGCACGAGCACAAGGACGGCCGCCACACGCTGACGTGGTCGGACGACTTCAAGATTCCCGACACGCCGGCGCCGCACTGGCAGGTGGTCGATACGAAAGGCAACGTCTATCTGCTGAACCGCCTGAAGATCAAGGATGACAAGGAGAATCGCACGATCACGCTGCCGACGTACGTAAAGGACATCGCGAAGGTTCAGATCTGGTGCGCCTACGCCGAAGCGCTGCTGGGCGAAGCGCGCTTCGAGCCGCCGGTGAAGTAACCGCCACGATGCGCGGTGAGCCAACAGCCCACGCGCATGGCGTCGCACCCAACGAAACGGAGAAACACATGATGCGTTCGATGAGTTTCATGGTCGCCGCCCTGACCGTCGCGTCGGCGGCAGGAAACGAAAGCCCCGTCGTGCAATCGCGCCCCGGATTGACGCTGGAGGGCGCGCGGCGCGTGCTGGCTGCCGCGGAAGCAATCGCGTTGAAAAACGGCGCTACGCCGGCGATCGCCGTCGTCGATGAGGGCGGTCACCTGATCGCGTTGCACCGGCTCGACGGCTGCTTCGCCGCCGCCGCGGAGGTCTCGATCGGCAAGGCCCGCACGGCCGCCATGTTCAAGAAGCCGACCAGCGCGTTCGAGGAAGTCATTCGCGCCGGCCGGACGTCGATGGTGGCGCTGGAGCGCTTCACGCCGTTGCAGGGCGGAGTGCCGCTCGTCGTCGACGGACAGATTGTCGGCGCGGTCGGCGTCAGCGGCGCGGCCAGCGCCCAACAGGACGAGGAAATCGCACACACCGCGGCGGGCGTACTGATGGAAAGGAAATCGCAATGAACCGCCACACACTCACTATTGCGATCATGCTGCTGTTGACGGCTGAGTTCTCGGGTTGCACGCGGCCGGCGCGCGGCCCGGTGCTCAGCGACGGCGTCGGTTCGCCGGTCGAACAGAAGTTTCTGGTGAATGTTGATGAGAACGGCGTCGCGCTTCAGGGATACGACCCGGTGGCCTACTTCACCCAGAAGAAACCCGTCCGCGGAGAATCGCGCTTTCGCTCGGCCTATCGCGGCGCGATCTACCACTTTGCTTCGGCGGAGCACAAGTCGATGTTCGATCGCGAGCCGGCCCGCTACGAGCCGCAGTTCGGCGGCTTTTGCGGCTACGCCGCGTCGATCAACAAAGTGTCGCCGATCAGCGTCGAATTCTGGGAAGTGCTGGACGGCCGCCTCGTGCTCCAGCACAACCAGAAGGCCTGGAACCTGTGGCATCAGGATGTTCCGGGGAACCTGAAGAAGGCCGACGCCAATTGGTCGGGATTGGTGGAGCGCTACGGTTTGTAATTTCGCGGCGCGCCTCGCTGCGCGATGCGTTGCTCGCCATGCGACACGTTGGGTTTGCGCGAAAGACTCGCGTCCAAGCGGCAAAGGAAACAACCGTCATGAAGATCATTCTCGGAAGATTGCGCGTCGCGCTCACGCTCATGGGTCGTCGACTGGGTCGGCCGGTTGCCGCTTCGTGCGTGGCAATGTTTCTGTCGTGGTCGGCGACCGAAACCGCATCGGCTCAGCCGATGACGGTCACACCCGACGCCGTCGTCGACCTGGCCACGCGCAATGGCATCGAACTCGTTCGGGGTTCTTGGCGTTATTCCGACGCGACGATCGTCGAGGTCGAGCATCGCGACGCCGGACGGGACAAAAAGCCCAGCGGCGCCCCGAATCGGACGCACGACATCCGGCCGCGCGCCGGCGGCTCCGATTTCGACGACTCGGCCTGGCCGACAATTGATCCGGAATCGCTTACGCAGCGCCGCACGCATGGGCGACTCGCCTTTGGGTGGTACCGCTTGCGCATCACGCTGCCGCAGCGCATCGCCTCGCTGGACGTACGCGGGGCCACCGTCGCCCTTGAAATCGTCGCCGACGATTACGCGGAGATATGGATCGATGGCCGGCTGCCGCAGGTGCTCGGCCAGGCCGGCGGTCCGCTCGTGGCCGGCTGGAACGCCGTTAATCGCGTCGTGCTGACCGATGACGCGAGGCCGGGTCAGTCGTTTCAGATCGCCATCTTCGCCGCCAACGGGCCGCTTTCCGATCCGCCGGCGAATTACGTCTGGATTCGCTCGGCCACGCTCGATTTCTATCGCCCCGGTCGTTTCGCCGGCGTGCAGGAGGCGCCGCTGAAAGTCGATCGCCGCGATCAGGCGCTGGATTCGATCGTCTCCGCCGGCGCGACGCTCGAGCGCCTGGCTACCGGGTTTATCTTCACCGAGGGGCCGGTCTGGTCGGAAGAGGGCTACCTGTTGTTCAGCGATCCGAACGCCAATCGGGTTTATCGCTGGACGCCGCAGGGGCAGGTGTCGCTCTATCGCACCAAGAGCGGATACGCTGGGGCCGACATCGGCGAGTATCGGCAGCCGGGATCGAATGGCCTGGCGTTCGATCTCGACGGACGGCTGACGGTTTGCGAGCACGGCCGGCGGCGCGTGACGCGCATCGAAAAGAACGGCGACGTGACAGTTGTTGCCGACCGCTACGAAGGCAAGCGTCTGAACAGTCCGAACGACCTGGTGTATCGTTCGGACGGCGCGTTGTTCTTCACCGATCCGCCTTTCGGGCTGCCGAAGTTTCATGACGATCCGCGTCGCGAATTGCCGCACTTCGGCGTCTATGGCATCGTCGACGGCACAGTACGGCTTGTGTCGAAGGAATTGACAGGTCCCAACGGCCTGGCGTTTTCGCCCGACGAGAAGTACCTGTACGTCGGCAACTGGGACACGTCGCGGAAAGTCGTGATGCGATACGAGATCGGCCGCGACGGCGCCGCGTCCGGCGGCAGCGTCTTCTTCGACATGACCGCGGCCGCCGGCGAGGATGCCATCGACGGCATCAAGGTGGACGGCCGTGGAAACCTGTTCGTGTCAGGCCCCGGCGGGCTGTGGGTGATTTCACCTGAGGGGCGACATCTCGGGACCCTGAGCGGTCCGGAGCATCCGCACAATCTGGCGTGGGGCGACGCGAATCGGCGAACGCTCTACCTGACGGCTCTTTCGAGCATTTACCGCCTGCGATTGGACGGGCGCGCCTCGGTCGAAGCCGTCTCGCAGCGGTGAGGCTGCGACGATGGTCGACGCTTCGATGCGTGATTCGGCTCCACAAAAAAAGTACAGCCGCGGCGGAAACACGCTTCCGCCGCGGCCGTGAAATCAATCGGTGAGTGACTTGCGGACCAGTGCGCTCGCGTTCAGCTTCGCTCGCCTCGCGAGAGCGTCGGGAACGCTTCTTGTTCGGCTTCTTCCTGGATGATGATCTTGGGCTTGATCAGAATCAGCAGCACTGAGTCATCCTTCACGAGCGAGGAATTCGAGAACGCCCGCTTGAGCACCGGAATGCGCGACAGAATCGGCACGCCGGCATCGCGTTCGCGCTCGGCCGCCTGCTTCAGGCCGCCGATCAGCAGCGTGCCGCCGTCGGGCACCGATACGGTCGTCTGTACCTGATTCGTGGTCTGGCGGACGAGCTGCACAAAGCCGGCGCCACCGGTCAGCGAGCCGCCCGTGAACTGGAACGGCACGGGATCGCCGCTGACGCGGGTGAACGTCCGGATCGTCATCGTGACATACTTGCGATCGGCCGAAACGGTGGCCTGTACGTCAAGCTGCCGGCCGGTCAGGGCGATGCCGATGATCGGCTGGAACAGGCCGACGTTGTCGCCCAGCACCGGAATCAGCGTCTGCACGTATTGCTGTTCGATGAACGCCGAAAACAGCGCCCGCTGGCCGTTGAAGAGCACCAGCCGCGGCGCGTCCAGGTCGCTTGCGCGGGCGTCCACCTGCGTCGCCTGGAGCAGAAAATCGACCTGAATGTTGTCGAGAAAGCTGCCGAACAGGCTGAACGCCGGCTGCACGTCGGCGCCGCCCAGCGTGCCGGGGATGTTGGTGGCGATCGGCGCAGCCAGGTCGATCGTGTTGTTCTGAATCGGCACCGGCGTGAACCGGCTGGAGTGCGGTCCCATGTTGCCCGTGCCGGGAACCAGGCCGGCCTGGCCGAACGGTTGCGGAAAGCCCTGAGTCGGCAGCGTGAAGCCCAGCCCGCCCGGTGTACCGGGGGTGAAGCCCAGGCGGCTAAACTCGCGCGGAACGAGGACCAGAGCGCCCGTGCCCGGGTCGCGAAGCGGCTGGTTCTGGAATCCCGCCCGATCGAAGCCGGCGTTGCCATTGTTCAGCACGACGTCGAGATCAACGCCGATCTGCTCGAGATAGTTTCGCGTAACCGTGATGAATCGCGACTCGACGGCGATCTGAAGCGCGTGAGCCTGTCGAAGCTGCGTGAGCAGGTCGCGAAGCTGCCGATGGGCCGTTGACGTCTGCGTCACAATGATCTGATTGCGCAGCGCCCGGATGGAGCCGATGTTCCCGCCGGCCTCGCGCCAGCTTTCCGGATCGATCGTCGCCTGAATGAGGTCGATCAGGGCTTCGACGTCGACTTCCTCTCCCTCCCCTTCACCTTCGCCGCCGGCGCCGCCGAATCCTCCGCCGCCGCCGCCGCCGAAGATTCCGCCGCCGCCGCCGCCGCCGAAGCCGCCGCCGCCGCCGCCGCCGCCGACGCCGCCGCCGCCGCCGCCGCCGCCCTGATTCTCGCCGATGTTATCCAGATTGATCGGGCGGCCGATGAAGTCGGGGACCGTGATGACCAGGTCTTCGACGTTGTAGACCTTTAGAATCGTGCGACGAGCCAGGTCTTCCACCGTCGAGATCGTGACGACGCCCTCGTCAATGTCGTACCCCAACTGGGTTTCGCCGCCGCCGACCTGCTCCAGGACGAGGTCCAGCAACTTGCCGATGGCCACTTCCTTGAGCTTGGGCAAAGTGACCGGAATATCCTTCTCGATGGCTACGGCCTCGAGCGCCGCCCAGTTGGCCTGAATGTTCAAACCCGTCAGATCGCCGAGGTACTCGATGACCGATTCAAACGGTCGCTCGTCGAACTGAACCTCGTCGATCGTGTCCTTGAGCTTGCGCCGCACCGTCGCGGTCTTCTCGTCGTCCGTTTCTTCCGAAACTTCCTTACGCGAGGCGTCGATTTCGGGCCAGTTCTTAGGGTACAGAATGTCCTGATGCCACGGGATATGCGCCTCTTCGTTGCGGACCAGCACGTCCTGGGATTGGCGCTTGCGCAGCGCCACGAGCTCACGCGCTTCCATGTGCGACGCAATATCCTCGAACGTGGTCTTCTTCCATGCCGCCTCGCTGTCCGTCGGATCGAGCATCAGTACGCTGTTCAGAATGTCGATCGCATCTTTGTACTTGCGCTCTTTGGACAGCTCGTCAGCCTGATTTTTCAGGAGGGCGATCTTCTGCCGCTTGCTCTCCTCAATGCGCCGCGTGCTCTCTTCCTCGCGGCGAATCAACTCGCGCTGTCGCTCCTGCGCCTTGCGCTCTTCCCACGCGCGCTTCTGGTCTTCAACAAACAACATCAAGCCGCGCGCTTCTTCCTGCCGACCCTCGAACTCGGCCGCTGAAGGTGCGTAGCGCCGATTGCGGTCGATGACGTAGCGCGCTTCCTGGCTCAGCTTGATCGCCTGAGCAAAGTCCTCGGCCCGCACGGCCGCGCGCGTCTGGCTTTCCAAATCAGAAAACGTCTTGACCGCCTGCTGCCACAACAGCGTGTGCTCTTCACGCAACTCGCCCAGCAGGCCGCCCGTGGCTTGACCGGCCGGAGGGCTTCCCGACGCCGGCGGATCATCGGCGGCCGCCGGAATCGCGGTCCAGCACGCAACGATTGCCGCGAGAGACAGAACGGAGCAGGTTCTGCGAGGTCGAAACATGGGGAGTTCTCCTTTGCCGCCGGGTCAAGCTCGTCGTGTTTTTGTTCCCAAGCGGCCGGCTACAGGGAGCCTAGGGTAAGCAGCCTTCGGGCGGGATGCAACAACAGGTATGTGTCGTACCCGTGCTATTCGCGTCGTAGCGGGTCATCAGGCGATGCCGCTCTGGAATGTTATCGACGGATCGCCATTCCAACCCATCTATAGTTTACTCCCGAAGGAGCCGGGGATGCAACCCCAAGGGCCGAAAAAAGTACTCGCTCCAAAAGATTGTAGCTCCTTCGGGGGCCGGTTTCGTAACCCCTCGGCCTTTGGGACTTTTCACCCGATTTCGCACCCCGGTCGATAAACTGCATGAGGGGCGAGCGCCTTTTCGCTCGCGGCACGGGATCCGGCACCGAACCTATGACCCCGCACGATTCACGCAAGCCCTCGGAGTCCACGAGCACGGGTACCCGCCTTCCGGGCTGGATCAAGCTCGGACGAATCTTCGAACCCGGCGGCGAACGCGAATGGATGAAGACCCACGCCGCGCTGCCGGCGACATTGCCGTTACGGAGCGGGCAACTCCGCGTGTACTTCGCCACCCGTGACGAACAATCCCGTGCACGAATCGGCTGGCTGGACCTGAACCTCGGCTCGGCACGTGAAATCGGCGGCATGCTTTCTTCGCCGGATCGCTTTCACCCCGCGGCCATTGCCTCAGTGAGCAAGGCTCCCGTCGTTGACCTCGGCCCCCTGGGGGCGTTCGACGACAGCGGCGTTACGACGGGTTGCGTCGTGAAACTCGCGGGAGCCGCGTATCTTTACTACACCGGCTGGTCGCTGGGCCGAACGGTGCCGTTTTACTATGCCGTCGGGCTGGCAGTCGGCGACGACGACGGGGCAACTTTTCAGAAAGTCTCGTCAGCACCGATCCTGGATCGCAGCGACGTCGATCCGTATTTGGTCGCATCCCCATGTGTTTTGATCGAGGGAGGCGTCTGGCGCATGTGGTACGTTTCGGGTGTGCGCTGGGAGATGCACAACAATGTTCCTCGTCACTATTACCACATTCGCTACGCCGAATCGCGCGATGGACTGCACTGGACACGCACCGGTCGAGTCTGCGTCGATTTCGCCTCGCCCAACGAATACGCCATCGCCCGGCCGACCGTCGTCCGCGATGGCCGACTGTATCGCATGTGGTTTTCGTGCCGTGGGCAGGCCTATCGGCTCGGATATGCCGAGTCGGTCGACGGCGTGAGCTGGACGCGGCGCGACGATCTGGCCGGACTTGATGCGACCGCGGACGGCTGGGACAGCGAGATGATCTGTTATCCGCACGTCTTCGATCACGCGGGCCGCCGCTTCATGCTCTACAACGGAAATGGTTACGGACGAACCGGGCTTGGTCTGGCCGTCCACGCAACGTCAACATAGCCCTTTCGGCTGAGGTCGTTTGCGCGGCCGGCTGTGCGGTTCTCCGACGCCGTGGCAGGAAGAACGCTCCGTTCGACCAAGCTGAAACTACTGTAGAACGAGCGCCGAGCTTCCGGCGAATTGACCCAAAGACTCGGCGAGAAACTCGACTCGCGGGAGCTTACGTCCGCCGCTTGCGTTGCCCTTCGTCGCTCCGTCGCTTCGTTGCTTGATCCGCGCCCTGCGACGCCGCCGATGGGTTGCCGCCCCCGTTCGCGCTGTCCCAGCCCGCCGACACTTCGTTCTGAACCGCCCCACGTTCGTAGCCGATAACACGCGCAAGACGTATTGCCGGTTCGTCGGACCGACTCCGACGCACGCCACACAGCGAGGATCCGCATGTCGCAAGTCACGTTCGACCGGCCGTTGGCCTTGCCGCGTCCCACTGCTCGTCCGGCGGCGCTAAAGCGCGTGCATTGTCGCCGCGATCCCGATTGGCTGCCGCGCGTATTACGCGCCCTGCAACGGGACGGCTGCGCCGTGGTCGAGGGTGTTCTCGACGCGGGGCTGATCGACCGCGTCGTCCCCGCCTTGTACGCGGTCCGCGAACGGATCCTCGACGAGATCGGTCTGGATCGCTTGCGCCGCGCCGGCGAGCTGGGTGTGTTGCGCGCGCTGCCGAAGTTCGACCCGTTGTTCCTCGAACTGATCGAATTGTCCGAAGTGCTGGCCGTCGTCGATGGAACGGTCGGGCCAACGTCGATCCTGCATCTCCAGAACGGTTTGCTGCTGCCCTCGTCGCCGCCCGAATCCACGCCGAGCATCTTTCAGAACCGGTTCCACATGGACTTTCCGCGCGTGCTGAACGGATATCTTTGCTCGATCAATCTGCTCTTCGCGATCAGTCCGTTCTCTTGCGAAAACGGCGGCACGCTCGTGGTGCCGGGAACGCACCAGCGACAGCAGCGGCCGGGCGACGCCTGGCTTGAACAACACGCCATTGCCGTGGAATGCCCGGCCGGTTCGTTGCTGGTCTTCGATTCAACGCTTTACCACGCGGCCGGGCGCAACACGTCCGGCGCCGATCGGCTCGGCATCAACCAGCAGTTCACGCAGTCCTACTTCAAACAGCAGATCGACCTGGTGCGCGCGATCGGTGACGAAACGGTTGGCTTGTGCCGCCCGCGTACACAGCAGTTGCTCGGTTGGTACACGCGCGTTCCCACCAGTCTCGACGAGTTCTATCGCCCGCCCGTCGATCGCCTCTATCGCTCCGGCCAGGGTTGATGAGCCGGCCGTGGAGCACCGCCCCGGCTGTGACAAACGGGGCACAGCCGCCCTCGGCTGTGACAAATGGGGCACAGCCGCCCTCGGCTGTGACAAATGGGACACAGCCGCCCTCGGCTGTGAATGGGGCACAGCCGCCCTCGGCTGTGAATGGGGCACAGCCGCCCTCGGCTGTGACAAATGGGACACAGCCGCCCTCGGCTGTGAACGGGGTGCCGCCGCCCTCGGCTGTGACAAATGGGACACAGCCGCCCTCGGCTGTGAATGGGGCACAGCCGCCCTCGGCTGTGACAAACGGGGCACAGCCGCCCTCGGCTGTGAATGGGGCACAGCCGCCCTCGGCTGTGAAGTTTGGTACAAGCCTTCCGCCCGCGTATCCCCCAACGTATTCAGGGCGGCAAACGCTCTCTTACCTGCGCGTCTCGTTTCCGCGTGGCGCGGGCTTTCAGCCCGTGTTCCCACGTCGCCTCCGCGCAGACCGGTGTCCTGCGCATACCGGCATGCCACTGGATTCCCGCCTGCGCGGGAATGACGTGCCGCTGCTGTGTTGAGCGCCGCAACGCGATCGTGGTGACACATCAGCCCCGCCTCGCCCTCCTCAAGCTCGTTGGACGAGTTGCCCGATCAGCCGCGCGTATGCCTCCACAAGCCGGACGGGGCCGAACCGCTGAAACGCGCGTTGCGACATGGCGAAGCCATCCCACCGCGCGTATTCGGCCGCTACATTGCGAATCGCATTCGCCAGTTCCGTGGGTCTCCCCACCGGGCACAAGATGCCATCGTCCGGTCCGACGATCGCCTCGCATCCCGGCGTGAACGTCGCCACGACCGGCCGGCCGACCGCCAGCGCTTCGGCCGCCGCCAGGCCGAACGTCTCGCCGTGGCTGGGTAGCACGAGCATGTGACTTTCCTGCAGAGCTTGTGCGACGTGGCGACGGTTGCACGGGCCGTCGAACCGGACGCGGTCGCTCGGAAGTGCGCTTGCGAGGCGTTCTTGCAGCGCCGCTCGTTGCGGTCCATCGCCAATGAAACGCCAGTGAAATGCGAACTGCACGTCGCTCCACAGTTGGCCCGCGGCCTCGGCAAGTTCCCAGACGCCTTTCTCATCCGCCAGCCGTCCGACAAAGCTGACGTGGACGATCCTCCGACCGTCCGACGCATTCGACATCGCCGGAGCGGGAACGAACCGGAATTCCGTACCGATTGTGTTGGGAATGACTTCGATCGGTCGATCGACGCCCGCGGCCTGCATCTGCTGTCGCAGGTGCTGGCTCACGGCGACGACTGCGTCCGCGGTCCGCAGCGCGGCCAGCGTGAATCGACCCGCCGCCGGCGGCGTCATCGTCAGCGAGAACGGTCCGGTGTGCTCCGTGATAAAGACTATGGGGGTGGTTATTGCCGGGCAGCCTGCCTTTGAGTCCGAGCCGGCCGTGCCCGGATCCGAACCGCATGCGCGAAATCGCGATGACGCGCCAGCGGTGATCCATCGCGTCCATTGAGCGCGAACCGCCACCGCCGCCCATCCGGCCGGGATCGCGCAGTGGGCATGCAACACGTCCGGCAGGCCGTGCTGCGAAACGTAGCGCGCCAGTCCGCGTCGCAACCAGCGGCAGTACCGGTGCATCTGAATCGCGGGTTGGCGCAGGGCTGCATGCAGCCCGCGAATCCGGACCACGGGAATCGGCGGATCGTCGTGCAATTGTTCATCGATCAGTCGTGGTATCAGCCCTGCGCCCTGGGCGAACCTCCAATGCCGAATGGGAACAAGATCGGGAAAAACCACGCCGACCTTGGCGCCCGCGGCGACGAAAACGCGTGCATAATCGACGTTGAATATCCCGGCCGTCGGCTGCTCGATCGAAGGCCACCACGCGGGAACCAGCAGGATGTGGAGTCCGCGCAAATCCATCTCGGCCGGTGGCATGGACTCGCAGTGTAGCAGTCGCCTCGTGCGGGCGTCATCGCGTCGCCGGCGCCTCAAGAGTCGGCCGACTCCGCACTCGCCGCTCCTTCTCGTAAGGAACTTCCCAGATGTCGCGAGCGCAAGGTTATGTAGCACAGAAGATTAGCGACGTCTTGTCGGATTATTGCGATCCGGATGGCGCGTTCAGCTCGCGCGTCGGTACAATTCTGACCGCATGGCTTGGATTGGGAGGCTTGTATGACCCAGGAAACCAGACGCGATTTCATGGGACAGGTCGGTAAGACCGCGCTGGCCGGCGGCGCGGTGATGATGGGCGCCGGGGCGACGATGGCTCAGCCAGCCGAAGCCGAAGCGCATCCGTCGCACGGCCGCCAGCGGCGTCGCGTGGTACCGGGCAGTCCGTCACCGGTGTATTCGAGGGCGGTCGCATTCGGAGACCTTGTCTGGGTGGCGGGCGTGGTGGGCGTCAAGCCCGGCACGAAGGAGATCCCCCGCGACGTGGCCGATGAGATCCGCCAGGCGCTGGACAATTTGAAGGAAAGCGTCGAATCCGCGGACTCGCGCCTCGACAACGTGCTGAAGTGCACGGTGTTTCTCAAGGACTACGACCACTTCAAGACTTTCAACGAAGTCTACCAGAGCTATTTTCCCAAGCGTCCCCCGGCCCGATCGACGGTGGTCGTGAAGGACTTTGTCGTGCCCGGCGCGCGGATTGAGATCGACTGCGTCACCTGCGTTCAGGGGCCGCCGGCCGATTGAATCTTTCCCGCGGGCGCCGGATCGAACCGCGACAGGTGCGATACCCGCGGTCGAACCTGCGCCATCGCCCGCTTCTGGTGCGCCGCGAGGCTTCACATGGCCAAGCCCTCGCAAAGCCGTTTCTCGAAATCGTCAAGTTGCTTTCGCGAGAGGGCTTGACCATGCCACACGGGCGATGCCGTGCGCTCGCTTGTGCGCGAGAGAACACACAGTCGTAAATCGGGATTCGGGCAGGTCAGTACGCGCGCGGCTGCCGCGCCAGCCACTCGTCAAAGAGGGCGGCGCACTCGCGCTGCATCACGCCGGACGTAATTCGTACCGGACTCCCGCCCATCGTGTACACGTCGGTCGCGGACAGAATGAGTTCGTTAAATCCGGCTCTTCGCGCGTCGGCGATCGTCGCGCCGAAATAGACGTCTGAAATGCGCGACCAGTGGATGGCGGCGGCGCACATCGGGCACGGCTCGCACGTCGTGTACATCGTGCAGCCGCTCAGGTCGATCGATTTCAACGCCGCGGCTGCGTTCTGAATCGCGACGACTTCGGCGTGGGCGGTCGGATCGCAGCGATGCCACACCTCGTTGTGCCCGCCGGCGACGAGTTGTCCGTCGCGCACGACAATCGCGCCGAAGGGCGATTGTCCCCCGGCCACTCCGGCACGCGCCTGCTCGATCGCCTGGGCCATCCACGCCTCGTGAGACATGTCCGGATTATACATGGTTCGGATGAACCGCAAAGTGCGAAATGGGTCGCGCGAGTCGCGCCGGATAAGCGGAACGCGGCCGTTGCGGCCAAATCAGATCATTTTTCTACACGTTCGGCTGGTAGGGCGACGCCGCGGGCATTCGCAGCGTTGGTGCGCTGCAAACGGCGCCGCTACAATGTCGCGGGTTTCACGACGCCGCGGCGGCTGACACTCGTCACATCACGCGGCGTCGTCCCGGGATCGGCGGCAGGATGGACGAGCTGTTGAACTGGATACGGCGATTGTTCAGAGGCGACGTCGTCGCCATCGGCGTATTGGCCGAGTGGGTGATCATCGGCACGGGCGTCTATGTCATTCTACGCTTTCTGCGTGGCACGCGCGGCGCCAATCTCTTTCGCGGCATGGCGCTGCTTCTGCTGCTGGTCACCGTCGTCGTCAAGCTGGTGGCCGACCGATTCAACCTCGACCGCATTCAGGCGGCCTATCCGACGTTTGTCATGGGCGTCATTCTGGTGGGCATCGTTGTTTTTCAGCCCGAGCTTCGGCGCGCCCTGATGCACCTGGGGGCGACCGGCTGGTTGCCCGGCTTCAGCCGCGACGTCGTGGCCATGCTCGATGAGTTGATCGAGTCCGTCAGCTACCTCTCGCGCAACAAGGTCGGCGCGCTCATGGCGATCGAACGCAACACCGAGCTGGGCGGGCTGATCGCGTCGGGCTGCAAGCTCGACGCCGAGGTCACCGCGCAACTGCTCAACACCATCTTCTGGCCCGGCTCGGCGCTGCACGACATGGGCGCCGTCATCTCGCAGGGGCGACTCGCGGCGGCCGCCGTTCAGTTTCCTTTGACGGACAACGAATCGCTCGATCCTTCGCTCGGCAGCCGCCATCGGGCGGCGCTGGGTCTTTCCGAAGAATCCGACGCGCTGATTATCGTGGTCAGCGAAGAGACCGGCATCATCAGCCTGGCCGAGCACGGTCATTTGCATCGCCCGCTGACGCCCGATACGCTCCGCAGCCTGCTGGAAGCGCGGTTGGGCGGCGGTACTCCGTCCGAGCCGGCGCTGGAGCCGACCCCGGCGGCCGGCGAGACGGCCCCATCAACGCCTGATGCGCGCACTTCGATCCATACCGCGACGTAGCCTCGAGCAGGGTCTGTGGACCCGGCTTCGGACGGCGATGCTGGTGCTGCTGTTCACCGGTCTGATCTGGTGGACGGCCGATCAGTCGGTGCGCGAACGGCGCGATTTCTCGGTTCAGCTTCGAGTGCTCAAGTTGCCCGGACTGGCGATCGCCATCCGCAGTCCGTCCCCGCCGCACGAGTTCACGATTCGCGTGTCCGGTTCGAAACGGCAGTTGGATGCCTTCGAACGCTCCCTGACGACACACAGTGATACGCTCGACTATCGACTTCCGACGGCCGACGCCGTGACGGGCACCTCGTTTACGCGCATCGCCCGCGACGTGATCGACCAGACCAATCTGCTCATGGAATCGGGACTGACCGTGCTCGAAGCGACGCCGCGTGAGATCGTCTTTCGCGTCGACCGCCTCGATTCGAAAACCGTCACCGTCGAGCCGGATTTCGGCTCGATTCGCGTCGACAACTGGGCCGTCTCACCGCCACGAGTCACGGTCACGATGTCCGCCAGCGAGTTGGCCGATCTACATGGCGTGCTGCGCCCCCGCATCGAGCCGCAATTGATGACCTGGCGACGAGAGCATCCCGACGAACGCGAATTCGACATCGCCCTGGCGCTGACGCTTCCGCAGGCAAGCATCGAGCCGGCCAGCGTGA
Source organism: Planctomycetaceae bacterium (assembly GCA_011525745.1). Taxonomy (GTDB): domain Bacteria; phylum Planctomycetota; class Phycisphaerae; order UBA1845; family UTPLA1; genus PLA4. The sequence continues at coordinate 39,755 of WYBU01000012.1, forward strand.
CCGTGACCGGCCGCATCATTCAGCTCATGGAGACGCGGACGTTCGGCCCGGTTCCGATTCTGCCGGCGGTCCCGGTGTCGATACAGCGGAAGTATCTGGTCGAGCCGGCCGGGGAGGGAGAGTTTCGCACCGATCTGTCGATTCGCGGTCCGCGCGGACGCATCGAGACGCTGCTTCCCGACGAGATACGGGCCTACTTCGATGTGCTGACGGCGGATGAGCGGCAGGCTCAGTCGGGTGAGGCGATCACGCGGCGCATCGTCGTGGTGCTGCCGGACGGCTTCGAGTTGGAAGGCCCCGCGCCTGAAGTGACGTTTCGCCTGATGCCGCGTCACGAAACCGGCGACGGCGGGTGAGCGGGGCGCAGCAGCCGTCCGCAGGGTCCGCAGCGCGGACCGTCAGCCGCAAGCAGTCAGGCATCAGCCATCGGCTTTCAGAGATAGCCGGCATTTCCGCGCAGACGGGAATCCCGCCGCCCGTGGCCTCGGTGTGTCCGCGCGCCACTTCCCACTTCGACTTACGGCTCTCTGCTGCTTGCTCCACATCTTCCCGTTTCGACTTTTTGACGTTTCGACATCCGTGGCCGGGGACGCCTGGCCGCGCGGTCGTCTTTTTCCGGTTTTTCGTGTCCGAGTGTAGACGATTCATATAGAATGATCGTGCGGGGGTCGGCCGGAGGCCAGGGACCCGACCATGTCCGAAGCAGAAGCCTGCTTGCTTCGTGCTGCCGCTGCCGGGGACCGGCACGCGGCCGGCCAGCTTTTCATCCGCTATGAAGCGTTGCTTCGGCGGCGGCTTGGCACGTGGATTCCGCGCGATCTTCAATCGCTGATTACGGTCGAAGACATTCTTCAGGACACCTATCGTGCGGCGTTGGTGGGCATCGGGCGCTTCCGGCTGCCCGAAATGGGCAGCATCGCGGCATGGCTGGTCTGCATCGCGCAGCGGCAGTTCGTCAACGCCTGCCGGCACTTTCGCGCGGCGAAACGCGGCCTGCGGCGTCAGCTTCGCAACGATCGCGACGGTCACTCGGTGTGCGTCGAAACGCTGCTGACGCGCGTGCACCAGACAAGCTGGACCGCCAGCCGCAGCGCGATTCGACGCGAGCAGATCCACTTGCTGTACGCAGCCATGAACATGCTGCGCGAGGAATACCGCGACGCGGTGAAGCTGCGCTACATCGAGGGCAAGTCGGTTAACGAAGTTGCCGCGGCGCTGGGGCGCTCCCCGTCGGCCGTACAGATGCTCTGCCATCGCGGCATGCACGAATTGCGGGAACAGCTTGAAGAGTTGGGCGGCGCATCAGTGTTCGGCTGGTCCGGCGCTATGCGGCGGTCCAGGACGTAGCTTTCACACCAGCCACCGTCTTTCTCAATCGTTTGCGCTTCGGTGAATGCCGGTTGCCACGGCTTGGGACATCGCGATAATGGCGGCCCTCAGCACGTTGCCCGCGGCAGGTGGCGCGGCCATCCTTCGACGGGCAGCCCAACGCTCACACGGAATCGGCGGATGGCAGCCATCGAAGAGGTCCTTGTCGTCGAGCGACGCGTCTTTGACGCCGCCGGCAGCTTTCAGGGCGTGGCATTCGACGTCGATCGTTATGTCGAGGCGTTGTTCACGCCGGGCATGCTTCGATTCATTCCGCGTCCGCAGGCCGAGAGCGACCCCGCTTTCAAGCAGATCATCCCCTACGTGCTCCTGACGCATGATGGGCGCTACCTCACCTACGTACGCGGCAAACGAGCCGGTGAACAGCGGCTCGTCGGCCATCGGTCGATCGGCATCGGCGGCCACGTCAATCCCGCGGACGATCTGCCGCTGCTGGCTTCTGACTATCGCGAAACCTACCGAGCGGCCGTAGCCCGCGAGGTCGCCGAGGAAGTCGTCATCGACACGGGGCATTCCGACCGGATCGTCGGGCTGCTGAACGATGATTCGACGGAAGTGGGGCGGGTGCATCTGGGCATCGTGCACTACTGGGAGCTGGAATCCTCAGACGTTCGCCGTCGCGAGCAGGTCATCACGCAATTCTCGTTCATGACGCCGGCCGAGCTGTGCGAGGTGCGCGAGAGTCTCGAATCGTGGTCGCAGTTCTGCCTCGATCACATCGAGCGTCTGGCCGAGATCGCGCGAAAGCCGGCGTTGCGTTGATGGCGGGTGGACGCCCGGGGCGCCGCCGCCCTCGGCTGTGAATGGGGCACAGCCGCCCTCGGCTGTGTTTCTCGCGTGGCACGGGCTTGCAGCCCGTGGAGCGCTGCCGCCATCGCCGCGCTTACCGACGCTCCCTCCACGCTCTCGCCTTGGTCGCATTCAGGGTCGCAGTTCGGATCACGCGGAGCGGACGGCCACGACCCGCGCGGGACTTCATCGCGTGCGGTCTCCCGAGGCAAACGCGGCGTTCGGTGCAGGTTGACTCCGGGCGAGCTTCTGGTGCGGTTCAATGCTCTGTGAGCATTCGCGGGGCCGATCGCACCGCGGCGAGCGCAGCGTTGGCACCGCTGCCGTTGTCAAGCATCCGTCGCCATTTGAGACTCATGCGTCGCACGGCATCGTCGACATCCATCGCCGCCAGCCCGTCGAACGTGAACCACCCCAGCGCGTGCGACTCGTCGCTGACGACGTAGCGCCCGTCCCCCCGCACTTGCAGCAGAAACCGGATGTCGTAGTGCCGGTGCGCCGCCAGTCCGTCGTGGCCGGGCGTACCGTGCACGCCCACGTCGAAGATGTCTTCGCTGAGCGGTTCGACAGCGTCGATGCCCGATTCCTCGCGCGCCTCGCGTAGCGCGACCGCCAGCAGGTCGGGATCGCCGTCGGCATGGCCGCCGAGCTGAATCCATCGCCCCAGCCGCCGATGGTGCGTCAGCAGCACGCGCGTTCCGCTTGCATCGAGCAGCCATGCCGAACCGGTGACGTGCCCCGGCGCATACGCAGTGTCGAAACATCGTTTGTGCGTGCGGACAAACGCCGCGATTTCCCGGCACGCGGCTGCGTCGCCGGCATCAATTGCCCGGTAGCGCGCCAGCTTGGCGAGAAGCAGGCCTCGATGCGTCGGCAGGCGAGGACGACCCATCAAGACAGTGTACCACGACCGGGCGTGTCCACGCCGGTTATCGGAGAGGGGGGGATTCGAACCCCCGGTACAGGTTTAAGCCCGTACAACGGTTTAGCAAACCGTCGCACGATTCCACAAGCACAGATAAGACAAGCACTTGCAAGAGTGAGGATACGGACCCCCGCAGTAGTCTACGCAGTAGTGGGGAATCTCAAGGGGGTTTCGTAGTGGACTCCGCCGTTTTACTCAATCTAGAACATACGTATCTAGATATCCTGAGAGAGTCTTACCCTGACCTGTCGGTTCTGGTAGAGCTATGGCCCTCTCTACCTGACGGGGTAAGGCAGGCTATTACGACCCTGGCCCGCGCTTCAATTTCTACTTCCCGGCGTGGCTATGGATACGAAACCTCAAAAAATCCCGAGAAATAGGGGGGTTTCGTATCCAGGGGGGTGTGAAAATGGGGGGTTTGAGGGATGACGCGGGGGTGACTGACCCGCCGGCCGGCGGCGGGGACTTTGTTAACGCTACCAAACCGGCCGCGTGGTGCGGCTGGCGAACTTTTGAAAGGAAGCGACATGGCAACGAAGACGAAGACGGCGACCCCGGCGACGGACGAGGCGGCGGAACTGGCGCGACTGCTGGACCGGCTGACGGACGCGGCCGGACGGATTCAATGGGGATGCCGCGTGCCGGAACCAAGCGGCCCGGCGGTGCTAGTGGCACGCGAACGGCTGGCGGCCCTGGGCGAGAAACTGTCCGACGCCCGCCGGCGGGCGGATACCCTGCGGGGTGAAATTGCGGACGCCGAATCCCGCGCCCGCGACCTGGATGAACAGGCGGACGCCGTGCTGGCCGGCGGCGATGCCGACGCGACGTTGAAAAGCCTGGCCGGCAAGCGTTCCGAGCTTACGGAACTGGACCACGTGACGCGGGTGTACGCCAAGGCAATTGACAAGACCCGCGAAACGCTGCGCCGCGCCATCATCGCCGAATCGCCCGATGCGGCGGCGGCGGTGCGGCCGACGTTTGCGGCGGCGGTTGAAGCGCTGTGCATGGCAATCCGTGTTTGCCAAGCCGTCGACCCGTTGCTGTCGCGGCTGCGTTGCGCGTTTGAGGCGGCCGGTTACCGCGTTGCGGAAGATACGCTGGGCAATGTTTTGGTTCCGTACGAGCTTCGCGGCACGCAGGTGGAACGCACGGCGACGGGCGATGTTGTGAACCCGACGGTTTCAGCGCTCTTCATCGAGCACGTCCGGCGGCAGGGTTTCGACGTTTGATATCCGAATTGGCGGGTACAATCGGGATGAAAGGCGGTGATGTTATGATTCGATTCGGTGCTGGCGGATACCGGCATTCTGTGATGCGCGATGTTTGCCTGACGGCGGCCGCGGTGATACTTGACCATCGCGTGCGGCCCGCCGACGTGGCGCGCCGATGCGGGATGAGTGAGCGCGAGATTGTGAAGTTTCTTCGCGACGCGATGGACGGCGATACGCGGCTCGGCTGGGATGATGCACGTGCGCTGCACAAAGCGGCGATGGAGCTGGCCGGCTTGCGTGCGGTAACAGCCCGGCCGCATTCCGCGGGGCGGTTGCCCACAATTGAGCGAGCGACGCGCAAGGCGGCGGACCCGGCCTGGCGCGAGCGCCGGATTCGGGAACTGGAAACGCGGAGATAGGGGGAGGGGGGTTGATTTTCTATGAAACGGCGGCGTGGGGGACCGCACCCAACCCGCGCAAATAAACTCGGTGGTTTTGAGTGAAAAGGGGTGAAATATGGGATTGCGAGGACCTCCGCCGCTGCCCGCGTGGCTGAAAGCTGACCGAAGCGGCAGGCGACCGCGCCCGGCGTGCAGATTCGCGCCCGGCCGACCGGACCCGCCGGCGGAAGTTACGGACGACGCCGACGCGCTGGCGGCGTGGCAAGATGCGGCGGATGAACTTGAGCAACGCGGCGACCTAACGCTGGCCGACCGCGCTGTGTTGAGCGTGTACGCGCTTACGTGGGGGCGGCTGATTCGCGCAGTACGTCACGTGCGCGAGCACGGGGAGCGAACGCACGAGGGGAAGATTGCAAGCGAACTGACGCGACAATTGCGGACGTTTTCTCTAGCATTAGGACTGACGCCCGCCGGGCGGTTGCGGCTCGGCAACGCGGCCCCGGTCGATGAAGTGCCGTCGTTTCTGACGCGCTGACCTTTCTCTCGTTCCCGGCCGCGCGGGGTGCGTTGCCCTGGCGGCCGTTTTTTGTTGGCGACTCGGCGACGGTAGAGTAGTCTTTTCGGCGGGACGGTGGAGTAGCTATCCACCAAGCGGCAGGCGCGTTGAGTTGTTGCACCTGGCAATTCAGCGCGTCGGCCGGCCCGCCAACAGGTGCGGCATGTCTCCGGTTCAATCTGTAGTTGATGCGGTTGACACGATTGTGCGACGGCGGACGCGATACCGGCATGCACGCTACGAGCGCCCCGCGGCCGACGCCGACGCGGCTGAGAAGATGCGGTTTTATGAATGGGACTGCCGCAACGACCGGCGGCTGAAAACGATGTTCCGCGTGGCGCGGGAGCGATGCTCACGGCTGATTGAATGGATGAGCAAATGCGGCGGGAACCCCGCCCCGGCGTTCAAGCTGCGGGAACTGCTGCGCGTGAATGTTGATGAAAAGACGCTGCGTGATGCGTGGCTCGACATCAAGCCGGCGCTGCTGGCGGAAGACATGCGGCAGGCGGACCGGCCCGCGCAGGCGGGCGAGAAAACGCCGTCACGTCGGCGGGTAAAAGTCAAAGTGAGCAAGGACCGGCTGTCCGTAGAAATTGATGGTGAGCTTGTGCGGCTGAACTCCGAAGCCGATGGCGAGTTTGTGGCGATACTCTGGAAGAACCGAGGAACGTCGATTGCCGCGAAGAATCTTGAAGACGCAACGAACCGGCGGCCCGACCATATTTACAAACGCCTGCCCAAAATTCTGCGAAACTGCATCATGCCCCCCGGACGGAGCGGCAAATCCGGCTATCTTTGGCCGAAGTGCGACTGAATACGTATTTCATACGACTTACGACGTTGAAGTCGCGGTTTTGCGCTAGCAATACTGCGTGCATGGAAACCATCAAAATTCCTCCACTTAGCGAGATTGAAGCCGCAATCCGCAATCGGCGGCGGGAACTCGCCGAGTTACGCGCGCTGCTCCGTGTTGCGCAGGTGCGTGAGCTTACAACCCCAAAGCAAACCAAACGCGGCAGGAAGGCGGTGGCCGATGCGCGCTGAAGCCCCCGCCCCGCCCCGACCGCCCGCGACGCCCGCCGGCGGCCCGGTGACGCTAGCCCTGAATGCCCCGGACGCGGCGGCGGCTCTGGGTATTTCAACCCGGCTGCTGTGGAGCATGACAAACCAAAATCGGATACCGCACGTCCGAATTGGGCGTCGGGTGATTTACCCCACCGCCGAGCTTCAAAAGTGGCTGAATGAGCAAATCTCGAAAGGGGGGCGGCGGTGAACCCCCGATATAAAAAAAGCCCGCCCCGCGTCGTCAGCGCGGGAACGGGCGAAACTCAAGGCGGCCGATTCAACAGCGCGGAATTATACCCCCCGGAATCCCTGGAAGCAATCGAACTCGACGCCGTACGTGCGACGGCCGAAGCGTTGGCCGACGAACGGGCGGTGCTCGGCAAGCTTTGGAGCGACCCCGGCCCGGCGTTCGACCTGGCCCTCTCTGTTGGCCTGAACAGGGCGGCGTATTTCTCGCTTCCCGAGCACGCGGCGTTGTTCCGTATGCTCTGCTGGCACGTGGTCAACGCCGGCGGCGCTGATCCCGAGCCGGCTGACCCGGCGATTCTTCGCGTGGCGTTGGCCGACCTGCGAATTGAACTGACCCCCAGCAACTTGAATGCGATTCTTGGCGCCGGCTGCGGCTACGTCGGCGCTGATGAAATCGCCCGGCGAATTACCGAAGAACACTACCCCCGCCGCGTCCGCGTGGCCCGGCTGTGGCGGCTGTTACGCGACCAAATGCGGCCAGCGAGCAAACCGAAACACGCCCCCGCGTCGAGCGGGGGGCCGACGAAACGCCCCGTCTTTTCCTGGCGTGCGATTCGCGGAATGAAGGGCGGTGCGGCATGACCACTTACAAGCTCTTTCCCCTCGACGCCCTGCCCGAGCCTATGCGGCAAATGGTGCAGGAAACCGCCGTGGCAACCTCAACCGACCCGGCGTATGCGGCCCTGGCGTGTCTCGTAACGGCCACAAGTTGTATCGGGAATCGCGTCGCGGCCGTTGTCCGTGACGGCTGGATGGAGGCTGCGGTTTTGTGGGGTTGCCTTGTCGGCCGAAGCGGCACAATGAAAAGCCCGGTGTTGCGGCTCGTTGCAAGGGGTGCTGTCGAACTCTACAAGCAAAACCGCACCGAGTATCAATCTCGCCTGGCTGAGCACGCGTCGGCGGTGCAGCGCTACGCCGTTGAACTCGCTGAATGGAAGCGGCAACAGAGGGGCAAGGGCGCGCCGGTGACGGACCCGCCGGTTGAACCCGAAGCCCCTCGGGAAAAGCGCCTTTTGGTATCCGATGTTACGGTTGAAAAGTTGGGTGCGCTGCTGGAAGCGAATCCTCTCGGCTTACTGATTGTGCGCGACGAAGTGGCGGCGTTGCTCGGCTCGTTTGACAGATACGCGAACGGCCGCGGCGACATGCCCGCGTACCTGTCGTTCCACGACGCACACTCCGTCGTTATCGACCGCAAGAACGAAGCGGGAACGTTGTTCGTTGAACGGGCGGCGGTAAGCATTCTCGGCGGCGTTCAACCGGCCGTCTTACGTCGCGTTTTCGGCGAGCGGGAACGCGAGAGCGGACTTCTGGCGCGGTTTCTCCTTGTGAACCCGCCTGAAAGGCCCCAGCGCTGGAGCGACGCGGGGCTGTCGGATGACGCGGCGTATTGCTGGCGCGAACTGCTGGCGGCCCTACAAGGCATTCCGTCGGCGATCGACGATAACGGCTACGTCAGACCGCACTTTATCCCTCTCGGCGACGAAGCAAAGGCCCTGTTTATTCCCTGGCTTAATGCCCATTCCGACGAACTCGCGGAACTCGCCGATGACGATTTACGAGCGCACTACAGCAAGCAGAAGGGCGGCTGTGTCCGCCTGGCGCTGCTGTTTGAATGCATCATGGCCGAAGGCGCAATCCGTTTCGTCGGCGCTGACGCCATGCGGCGGGCAATCATACTGACGGAGTGGTACAAGCATGAGGCGGCCAGAATCTACGGCACGCTGCGGGATGACGCGGAGCAAACGCGAATCCGAAGCATGTTGGAATGGATCGGGCGGCGCGGCGGAAGCGTGACGCCCACGGAGCTGGCGCGGTGCGGCCCCCGAGAATTTCGGGGCGACGCTGACATGGCGGAGCAAGCGCTTTCCCTACTGGTGAAAGCCGGATTCGGCCGGTGGGAAAACGTCGGCCACGGGCCCGACGGCGGGCGGCCGACGCTGCGATTCCTGCTAAGCCCAACAGGCGGCGAGCACGCGGGTGGGAACGGGCGGGACATGGAACCCCCGGCGGCCGACGCCGACGGCCCGCCGCTGCCGGAACCCGACTTCAACCCCGACGAACATGAAGAAATTCCATTGCCTTATTGACGTATACAACTAACGTTGTATAATCCGCGCATGGATATCGTTCAACAAATACTGAAGCTGGCGCGTGCCCGCGGAATCAGCATCTATCGCCTGGCCAAAGATGCGGATTTGGGCGTGGCGGCCGTACAGCGCATGGTGAAGGGCGGCGGGGCGAAAGTTTCGACGGCTGAAAAGCTGGCCCGCGTGGTCGGCTGCCGGCTCGTGCTGCAACCCACCAAGAGAAAACAAAAGGCGGTGCAATCGTGAAACAGCGCTCGCACGGGTCCGGCTCGTTATTCAAGCGCACCGAAAGCGGCTGCTGGATTGCGGCCTGGTATCTGCACGACGGAAGGCGACGGGAGAAAAGCACCGGCACGACCGATCGGGCGGCGGCGGCCCGGATTCTCGCCAAGCACGTGGCGGACGCGGCGCTGAGGCGCGACGGCGTGATCGACGCGAGGACCGACGGCTACGCCGAAGCGAATCGAAAACCGCTGGCGGAGCACGTCAAAGAATGGAAGGCGTCGCTGACGGCCAAGGGCGTCACGTCGCAGCAGGTGAATCTTGTAACGAACCGCGTGACCTGGCTGCTGAACACCTGCAACGCGGAACGAATCGCGGACCTCTCGGCATCAGCCGTGCAGGCGGCCCTGGGCGAATTGAAGGGCAAGGGGCGGAGTCTCCAAAGCCTGCAACATTATCTGAGAGCAATCAAGCAATTCTCAAAGTGGCTGCGGCAGAATGGGCGGGTGCGCGAAGACGCCCTGGCGTTTCTCCAGGGCTACCGAGCGGACGCGGACCGCCGATACGAGCGGCGGCCGTTCAACCCCGACGAACTCGCCCGCCTGATCCGGGCGGCCGAAGACGGCGAGCCTTGGCGTGACCTGATCGGACGTGACCGGGCAATGCTCTACCGCGTCGCTACAGGGACCGGATTCCGTGCGTCTGAACTGCGGAGCCTGACCCCAACGGCGTTCCGGCTGGACGGCGATTCCCCCTGCGTCATGCTTACCGCACGGGCGAGCAAACGCAGGACTGCCGACGTACAGCCCATTCGTCGCGACCTGGCCGACGTGGTGGGCGCGTGGCTGGCGGGCAAGCCCGCGGACGAACCGCTGTGGCCCGGCGCGTGGCACAAGCGAGCGGCCGAAATGCTGCGGGCCGACCTCGACAAAGCCCGTCAAACGTGGCTGCACGAAGCGGCAACGCCGCGGGAACGAACGCGACGGGAAGGGACGGACTTCCTGTCGGCCGAAAACGAGCAAGGGCTTGTGGCGGACTTTCACAGCCTCAGAGCGACGTTCATTACGCTTATCGTCAAGGGCGGCGTGAGCGTGAAGGTGGCGCAGGAACTCGCCCGCCATTCCGACCCCCGGCTCACGCTGAACACCTACACAAGGCTGGGAATCCATGACCTCGACGCTGCGCTCGACGTGCTGCCCCCGCTGTCACGCGACGCGCAGGCTACGCCGCTGAGAGCGACGGGCACGGCCGGCGGCCCGCCCGATAAGCTGGCAATCGTTACAAACCGGCCCCCCCCTGGATACGAAACCCCCTCAATTCCCGAGAAAAACAGGGGTTTCGTATCCATAGCCACTACGAAGAATGAAAAAACGCACGGACCCCGAGAGGATCGGGAAGGAACTACAGAGCGGGGTACAGAGAGGGGTATACCACAAAAGGCGTCTACGCACTTGTCTACGCAGTTGCTGAGCGAAGCGGTGCGACGTAGTGCGTCGTATGTCACAGATACCGAATCCTGTGAAGGTTCAGGTGGGATATCTGATACCCCTATGAATCAAGGGGTATTGCGAGACAATGCGACACAATACGACGTAATACGGAGAGGGGGGGATTCGAACCCCCGTAGCAGGTTGAAGCCCGCTAAACGGTTTAGCAAACCGTCGCTTTAAGCCACTCAGCCACCTCTCCAGCGTGGCGACCCGCGCCGTTGGCGACGCGGGTCGCGGACGATCAGAATATAGCACCGATTTCGGCGCGCGAAAGTCAATTCTCGCCCGACTACTCGCGCGTCTTGCCCGCCGCCTCGAAGTCGCCGGCGCTGACCACGATCAGGTTCTCCGCCTTGATGTACTTCCGCGCGGCCGTGTTGACGTCGTCCACCGTCAACGCCTCGATCTTCTTCAACTGGTCCTCGTTGAACTTCAGCGTGCGGCCGAGGTAGGCGTTCTGGGCCAGCGCACCGGCCACGGCGGCGTCGTTCGACAGACCGACCTTGACCTGCTCGCGGTAGCCCTTGCGCGCGTCGTCCAGCTCCTTCTGCGTGACGCCGGCCTTCAACAGCTTCTCGATCTCATCGACCGCGCAGGCGACAGCCTTTTCGGCATTCTGCGGAGCGCAGATGCCGTAGGCGATGAAGTAACCCGCCCGGTCCTGCGGGCTGGCCTGAAGCGCCGAGCCGCAGCCGTATGACAGCCCTTCCTTCTGGCGGATGCGGTTGAGCAGTCGCGAGTTGGCGTTGCCGCCCAGGATGAAATTGGCCATGAACGCGGCCGGGTAATCGGGATCATCATCGCGCAGTTCCAGATTCAGGCCGATCGTGAACAGCGCGTTGGCCTTGTCCGGCGTGTTGATCGCCGCGCGGTCGGGCTTCGCCGCCAGGTACGGCCGCTCGATGCGTTCGAAGGGCTTGTCGCTCTTCCAGTCGGCGAACAGGCTGCCCAGCAGGTTGCGGACCTCTGAAGCGTCGAAATCGCCGACGATCGCCATCTCGGCGTTGCCGGCGCCGATCAGCTCCTGATAGACCTTCTTCACGTCGTCGAGCGTCACGGCCTTGACGCGCCCGATCTGCTCATCCAGCGAAGGCACGTATCGAATGTTGTCCTTGTCGACCGGCGTCATCCGGCGGCGCAGCTCGATTCGCGCGAGCGTCATCGGCTCCGATCGCTGCTCTTCTAGCCCGCTCAGTTCCTGCTTGTGCAGCTTTTCGAACTCTTTCTCCGGGAACGTCGATTCGCGCAGCAACTCGGCCACAAGCTGAAGCACGGGCGTCAGATTCGGTCGCGTCGTTTCGATTCCGACCGACAGCGCTCCGGGCGTGGAGGAGGATGAAGCGCCCATTCGCCCGCGTCCGCCGCCGCCGCCGATGAAGACGCGCGCCTTGAGCCGATCCAGTTCGTCGCGAATCTGCTCGCGCGTGTGTTTCTTCGTGCCGCACATGAGCATCGCGCCGATGAAGTCGGCCGCCTCGGTGCGGCCCTTGAGCGACGATTCGGCGCCGTAATGGAGCGTCAGTGATGCATTGACGCGCTGGCCGCGCGTCTTCTTCGGCAGCAGGGCGAGCTTCATGCCGACCGGCAGCGCCTCGCGCTGGGTGCGGGCCTCGATCGCGGCGTAGGTGGCCTCGAACGCCTCGCCGGTTTCGACCGCCTCCTTGCCCTTGTAATCCTTCAGCAGCATGGCGATGTCCGGCGTGGGCGGCACCGAGGTGCGATCGACCTCTTTCGTCGGAACGAACATGCCGATGGTGCGGTTGCTGGGTTTCAGGTAGTGCGCGGCGACGCGCTGCACGTCGGCCGGCGTAACGCGGGCCATGCGGTCGCGGTGCAGAAACATCAGCCGCCAGTCGCCGGATGCGGCCGACTCCGACAGCGTGATGCCGACGCGGCCGCTGTCGTTCATCAGCAGCTCGAAGTTCTTGGCGAACTTGTTCTTGGCGCGGTTGACCTCTTCGTCGGTGATGGTCTGGTTGCCGAGATTGTCGAGCACCAACATCATGACGCGCCGTACCTCGTCGAGGGACTTTTCGAGCCGCACGCTGGCCATGAATTCCAGCATCCCAGGGTCAAACAGGGAATAAGCGCTGCCGGTCACGCGCGTGGCGAGCTGCGTCTCGACCAGCGCCTTGTACAGCCGGCCGGTCTGGTCGGCCGTCAGTACGTCCTCCATGACTTCGACGGCGGGCATGTCCTCGTGGCTGCCGGCGCAGATGTGGTACAGCGCGCCGACGGCCTGCACGTCTCCGACGCGGCGCAGGATGACCTCGCGCTCGCCGTCCTGAGGCGGCTCGACGGTGTAGGTGCGGTCAAGAACGCGCTGCGGCCTCGGAATGGCGCCGTAGATTTCGTTAATGCGCTTCAGCGTGCGCTCGGCGTCAAACTTGCCGGCGACGACCAGCATGGCGTTGTCGGGCTGGTAGTACTTGCGGTAGAAAGCCTGCAAGCGGTCGATCGGCACGCGCTCGATGTCCTCGCGCGAGCCGATGGTCGATTTGCCGTAGTTGTGCCAAAGGAACGCGGTCGAAGCCATTCGCTCCGACAGGATTCCGACCGGGTTGTTCTCGCCCATCTCGAATTCGTTGCGCACGACGGAGAACTCGGATTTCAGATCCTTCTCGGCGATAAAGCTGTTGATCATGCGGTCGGCTTCGAGCTGCAGGGCGAATTCGAGGTTCTCGTCGCTGGCGGCCAGCGTCTCGAAGTAGTTGGTGCGGTCGAGCCAGGTCGTGCCGTTGAACTGCGCGCCGTGGTCCTGGAGCAGCTTCCAGATCTGCGGATGCGTCGGCGTGCCCTTGAAAACCATGTGCTCGAGCAAATGCGCCATGCCCGTTTCGCCGTAACCCTCGTGGCGCGAGCCGACGAAATAGGTGATGTTGACCGTGACGGTGGGCTTGGACTCGTCGGGGAAGAGCAGCACTTGCAGGCCGTTGCCGAGGCGATATTCGGTGATGCCTTCGACGGTGGTGATCTTCTTCGGCGGTGGGGGAGCGTCGTCCGCGGCGCGGACGGGTGCGTGGCTGAGGGATAAACCGGCGGCGGCGGCGGACATCATCAGAATGCAGCGACGGGGGAACATGGACGTGATGATCCTTTCCGGGATTCACGGCGCAGGCGGCACGCGGAGGAAACGCTCGACCGCGGAGAGGGCCGCGCGCTGAGCGGCCCTCGTTGCAGTACCTACAGCGTATCGACGAGGCGCGTATGGTTCAATGAAGGAAGTGTTTGAGTGGGGGCTCGCGCCAACGGTGATTCGCGGCGGAATTGCAGGCGCTTCGCTTGCCGGGCCTGAACTGCCGCGTGGCACGGGCTTGTAGCCCCGTGCGACTTCGATCCTCGCCGCCTCAGCGAGCGGGATCGGCTGGGCGACGCGACCGTGACGTTCACCTACGACAATCACAACCGGCTGACGCACGAGGTCCGCACGCCGGCGCAGGGGGCCTCGCCGCAGAACCCGGCGTATGACCTGGCCTGCACTTACGACGCGGGCGGCAATCGCCTCACGAAGCACGACGCCCTCAACAACGTCACGACCGTGTATCATTACGACGTGCAGGATCAGGAGACCTACGGCACGCGGAACAACCGGCTGATGTGGTACGCGGTGTCGCAGAACGGCGAAGAGATCGAGAAGGTGTATTACGCCTACCACGCCGGCGAGCTGATGCGCCAGCCATCATATGGGGCGACTGGCGCGAGCTTTGTGCCTGGGTGCGCCCATGAGGCGGACGCATCCCGCTCGCTGACTCTTCGCGGCTCGGATGAGTTTCATTCAGCCCGCGATTACGGCGACAGCGTCCCGCTCAGCAGCGCAACGTACTCGGCGCGCCCGGCCAGGTCCGCCGCTGACGCCGGTTGCGACGACAGGAACACCTCGCCTGTGACGCGCTCGCCATCGACGCGCAGCCGAATCAATGCCGCCGCGACGTTGACGCTCGGCGCGCGTCGATCATCGGTGCGGAACAGCCCGGGACTCACGCCGCCGCGAATCGCCTCGAGCGAAGGGCCGCTGAAAATCAGGTCGAGTCCCTCGACCCGTACGTCGAGCAGATCAACCAGCGCGCTGGATTGCGTGGCCACGTTTCCGCCGAAAGTCGTTACGCCGCTGGTCGTCGTCACCTGCACGGAAGCGGCATCGCTCACGCTGCCCGCCGATTCCAGCGTCACCGCGCCGACGGGCGAAGTCGCAAAGAACGGCGATGCGTCGGTCCGCAACGAAACCACGACCTCGTTGTCTCCGGCATAGGCGGCATCCGGCTCGCGAATTTCCAGCGTGCCGACGACGGAAAAACTCGTGAATCCGGTCGCGGCGACGGCCCGCCCCGAGAGTGTGACGCGATACGGGCCGAATCGAATCGGGATCGACTGTGCCGCCAGCGGCTCGGTGCGGGCCGGCTCAGCCGGGCCGATCGTCAGTGACACATCCGCCGTCGCCTCGAAAAAGCCGTCCGACGCGATGATGCGAAACGCGTACACACCGTCGCCGGCCGGTTGCAGCAGGACGCTGAACGCGCCGCCGGCGGTGATGGCCGATTGCTGCGTCGCAAACGGTCCGCTGCGCTGCTCGTAACGGATCGTCAGGCCGTCGGCGTCGGGATCGAATACGGTGGCGGTTAAGCGCAACAGGCCGGAATTCAGTTTTGTCAGCGATGGCGCCGCGATGATCGGCGGACGATTGGCGCCGGCGCGGACGACGCCCGGAATCGTGATGCCGGTATCGCAGCCGCCGATGGCGATTGACAACAACAGCGCAACGCCGAAACGGCGATGACGCGAAGTGGACATGTTCCCCTCGCTCCGACGCCTCCCCCGGGCGTCACGTTCGATTCTACCCCGCGCCGGGGGCGGATTCGACTGAAAACGCGTTGCACGTGTATTTTGCAGTGGGTGCGATAAGTAGAATGAGCCGGCATGCCCGAGTTGCCGGACCTTGAGCTGTATGTCGCTTGCCTGCGACCGCGCGTCGTCGGGCAGGCGCTCCAGCGGATGCGCGTCTTCAGTCCGTTCGTCGTGCGGAGCGTCGAGCCGCCACTGAGCGAAACTCACGGCCGCGCCGTCGTCGAGGTGCGCCGCATGGGCAAGCGCATCGTGCTTCACTTTGCGGATGAACTGTATCTGATTATTCACCTGATGATCGCCGGCCGGCTGCTGTGGAAGAAGCCGGGCGCGATGCGGCCGGGCAAGATCGGGCTGGCGGCGCTGGACTTCGCCGCCGGATCGCTGCAACTGACCGAGGCCGGCACGAAGAAGCGCGCGGCGCTGCACCTGGTTTGCGGCGAAGCATCGCTGCGGCGACATGATCCCGGCGGACTGGAACCGCTGGAGTGTGGGCCGGCGGCGTTCACCGCGGCGCTGCGGCGCGGGAATCACACGCTGAAGCGCGCCCTGACCGATCCTCGGCTATTCAGCGGCATCGGCAATGCGTATTCGGACGAAATCCTGCACGCGGCGCGGTTGTCGCCGCTGGCCCTGACGGGGCGGCTGACCGACGCGGAGACGGAGCGGCTCTTTGAGGCGACGCGGTCCACGTTGAGCCGATGGACCGATTCGCTGCTGCGTCAGTTCGCCGATCGCTTTCCCGGTCCGGGCGACGTGACCGCGTTTCGCGACGGATTCGCCGTGCACGGCCGATTCGGCCAGCCCTGTCCCGACTGCGGATGCGCGGTGCAGCGAATTCGATATGCGGAGAATGAAACCAATTACTGTCCGGTCTGTCAGACGCAGGGCCGCGTGCTGGCGGATCGGTCGCTGTCGCGGTTGTTGAAAAACGACTGGCCGCGAAGCGTCGAAGAGTTGAACTTTTAGGAGATCGCCTCAAGTTCCCTGATCCGCACCGCGACCGTGAGGGAGCGTCGGGAAATGCCGCGTTCTTTCAGAGCCGCGAAGCGTCAGCGAGCGGGATAGGGGGGTTCCGTTGCGAACAAGACTGTGCGATCGCGCGCGTGGCGTGGTTTGCGCCGTCAGGCTTCGGGCGTACCGGCGCGAGCAAACGATTGACTTTCGCTTCTTGCACGTAGATCCCGCTTGCTGACGCTGCGCGGCTCTGAATGGGAGAATGGTCCGCACAACGGACCGTACACACGGGCTACAAGCCCGTGCCACGCGGCATGCTTTGAGTCGCCGTCGCCGCGTTCTTTCAGAGCCGCGAATCGTCAGCGAGCGGGATAGGGGGGTTCCGTTGCGAACAAGACTGTGCGATCGCGCGTGGCGTGGTTTGCGCCGTCAGGCTTCGGGCGTACCGGCGCGAGCAGACGATTGACTTTCGCTTCTTGCGCGTAGATCCCGCTTGCTGACGCTGCGCGGCTCTGAATGGGAGAATGGTCCGCACAACGGACCCTGCACACGGCCTACAAGCCCGTGCCACGCGGATCAACCGTCGCCTGCGACGTTCCGTCCCCTCAAAACTTCAACGCATACTGAATGTAGATCAAATCCGCGTCGCGGTCCGGGCCGGTGTCGCGAATGAAGTTGTCGCACCAGAAATGCGAGTAGCCGAACAGCACCGACGAGTGCACGTCTATCTGCCACGCGATCGTCAGGTCCAGCTCGTCTCCGACTTCGCGCCCGAAGAATCCCCGCGCGTTGCGCCGGATGGCCAACCCGCCGGCGTTGTAGAGCGCATCGGTCTCGGAATCGAGCCAGAACGTGTGATACGCCAGGCGGGCCGTCACGTCCTTGTGCGGCTTGAGCGTCAGATTCACGTTCGATGCCAGTATGTTCGACCGGCCGACGAGATCGAGAAAGCCCAGGTAGTTGTGCCCGAAGGGAAACAGCGGATTGAAGGTCTGATGGGCCCCATCCCGCGGGTTGCGGTCGCCGCCGGCGTAATCGAAGCCCGCGCCGATGCGCGGCGTCCAAGGCAGCGCCGCGACCGTGTAGCCGCCGTCCGCCGCCCACATCCATGCTTGCACGACGTCGCTGGCGAACGTGCCCCATTGACCGGCCAGCTCGGTGTCGTAGTCGAACGCACCGGTCCGCCCGCCGAGCCGGCAGCCGAGCGTCATGATCGTCAGATCGCCCGTGCGGCCGTTGGCGTTGAGACTGCGCCCCGTGTCGTTCAGCCCCATCGCGTAGAAATCGATTTCGTGTCGGGGCAGCCCTTTGTAGGTGGCGTAGGCGCCGTAGAAATGAGCTTCTTCCCGGTATTCATCCGGCTTGCGTTGCAGCCCTTCGGCCAGATTGACCGGAACGGGCCGCAGATAGAAAAAGTCAAGATTCAGCCGCTCGTCCCGCCACAACAGGTCGACTCCATCGAATTTGCGGCGGTCGTTGCTCCATTCGAGCGTGCTGACGAGCCGCTGTCGGCCGAGCGCCAGTTCCTGGCGGCCGATCCGTAACGTCAGCGGCGTTTCCTCGCCCAACACGCGCAGGTCGGCGAAGAGTTGATACACGTCGAACCGGTTCTCCATCCCCGTGACCTGGGGCAGGTCGCGATCCTCCTTCATCGCGTTGACGCCCTGCACGAACACGCGGAACAGTTTGCGGTAGCGCAAGTCGGCGTGCAGCAATTCGCGATGCAGGAAAAAAGTGTCCGACGCCGGCTCGCGCGCGCCGAAGCGGGTGTTGGTCTCGGACTCCAGCCGCCCCTTGATCTCCCCGCCCAGCGTCAGCCGCCAGTTGTCGTCGAGATGAATGTTCTTGATCGGATCGAACAGGTCCTTGCGATAGCTGTCCGGCGGGCCGTCCAGATAGCTGTAGTCTTCATCGTAGCGGAGATCGAGGATCAGCGGACCGCGCAGAGTCGCGGGCGCAGGGGAATCTTCCGCCTCGGGTTCGCGCGGGGGCCCGCCTGGTTGTGAGGCGGCGGGCGCAGATTGTGTTGAAGGAGCAGGCGCGGGCGAATCCTGTGCCGCGGCGGCCCGCAACGAACACAGGATAATTATCAGCGAAAACAAGACTCGGGAAGCGACACCGGCGTAACGTAAACCGCGCATCCCAACCTCCGACCGGCGCAGTCCTCGGCCGACGGTCGTGTCGAGTCCCGTGCCGCCTGATGGAGCGGCAGTATAGAGGCGGGAACGTCGAGGCGTCCATCGCGCGCACTGTGAATTCAACGCGTTTCAGTTGGCGATGAGTCAATCGGACCCCATCGCGAGTCCCAACGTGCGTCGCGGGGAGTGCCGCGACCCCCTTGGAGTCGATCGGGCCAGGGGGCGATGGTTCCGAGGTTGTCGCGGCGTGACACGTCGCTCCTTCCCCGGGCTAAAGGACGCAACGCCGATGGCGTGGAAACGCCGGCCGCGGAGATTCGTTTCACGCGAACCGCACGTGCCGCGGTGACTGACGGCGCGAAATCGACAGGAGCGCCCAACAGTGTTCTTTGGTTGCGGCCAACAGGCTCCCTGCGACGTTTCGACTTGTCATCGTTTTATTTCCACTTTCCGTTCTCTACTTTCGACTTTCTGTTCCCTTTGCTCCGATCACGCACCCGCGGGCGACAGGCGCAACACATCAGGCCGCCGGCATGCCCATCGCGCGACGCCAGGCGCTGATCTGCCCCAGGTGATTCTGAACATGGCCGCTGAGGTAGAAATTCAGGGCCGCACCGATCGTGGGGAACAGCTCGCGCATGCGTCCCTCGGCGGGGTTCGGCGCCAGAAACACGTCGTCCGGCGCTTCGCGCACGGCGCGGATGGCGGTCCGGTAGCCGTCAAAAAAACGCGACGTCAGCTCGTCCATCGAGGGGTAGATCGTTCCGTCGGGATCGTCGCGGCATTCGGTTCCCGCGCGGAACAGAGCTTCGTACCCCGCCGGATACGCCGCGTTGCCGGCCGGCCGGTTCAGATTGGCCACGATACGCGGCGGATACAACGCCAGGTGCCCGAGTACGAACGCGGCGTGGTTCGACCGCACGACGACGCCTCCAGGCTGCGCCAGGCGCGCAAACTGCTTCGCCGACACGCCCGTCAACAGGCGCTCCGCGTACATCAGCGACAATTCACCCGGGGCCGCCAGAATGGGACCGATGTGATTCATGTGCTACCCTTTTGTTCCAGTGTTTCCGTCCGACGATCATAGCAAACCGCCGATTCGAACACTGTCGCATGAATGAAGATCGCTATCCGTTGTTCGACGCCTGGCCGCGGTTGCGCGATGCGCTGCCGCGCGTGCGGCTTGGCGCTTGGCCGACGCCGGTTCAGGGCGCGCCCGGCCTGGCGCGTTGGCTGGGCGTCGAGAATGTCTGGATCAAGCGCGAGGATCTCTGCGCCGCCTTCGGCGGCAACAAAGTGCGCGGGCTTGAGCTGCTGTTGGGCGACGCCGAGCGCCGCGGCGCGGAAACGGTGCTGACGATCGGCTCGGCCGGCTCGTACCACGTGCGCACGACGGCGGTCTATGCGGTCCAGCGCGGCCTGAATTTGACGGCGCTGCTCGTTCACCAGCCGCGAGCCGCGTATGTCCGTCGCAACATTACAGTTGCGTATCGAAGCGGCGCGGGGCTTCGTCCGGTGCGCATTCCGATGCTGCCTGTCGCCTTTGCGGGCGAGTATGCACGCGCGTGGCGCCGTGACGGCACGCGGCCGGCGGTCATCCCCGCCGGCGGCTCGGGGCCTCTCGCCTGTATGTCACACGTCAATGCAGCGCTGGAAATGCGCGATCAGATCGTGGCCGGCGCGTTGCCGGAACCGGATTTGCTCTTCGTGCCGATGGGAAGCATGGGCACGGCCGCGGGCCTCTCGCTGGGATGCCGATTGGCGGGATTGAAAACGCGTGTCGTCGGCGTCGTTGTGTTTTCCCGATGGTATTGCACCGCGGCGCGCACCATGCGGTTGGCGCGTCGGACGCTCCGGCGGTTGTCGGCCTGGGCGCCGGCCGTCGAGCGCGTCGAGCTGGCGCGAGGCGATGTGACGGTCGTCGGTGACGTGCTTGGGAGAGGTTATGCGCATTTCACGCGCGAGGGCGTCGAGGCGGCCCAGGCCTTGTACGACGCCGAAGGCATCGTGGCCGATGGAACGTACACCGCCAAGATGTACGCCGGCTTGCGGTCGTTTCTGCGCTCCGCGGACGGCATGGGGCGACGCGTCCTGATCTGGCACACCCACGCCGCGGGTCCGGCCGTTGCGCCTTTGAGTGAAGCCGAGTTGGCGCAATTGCCGCGCGGCCTGCGGACCTACTTTCGCGATACGCCGCAGCCGCTCGATGCAGCGCTGCCGAAGAGTGAAGAAAAATCCCCGGATCGGCCGATAGCCCTTGTTGCCGACTGATCGTCCGATCGACGCAATCCCGCGGCGCCTGGCCGCGGGTCCGCTCGTCAACCTCGTGCCGTTCGTGGGAGCCGCCGTTCATGTCGAAAGCCGAATTGATCGACCGCATCATGCGACTGAACCTGTCCGCGCGCAAGGATTTCCTCGAGCAGTTCAGCATTCCCGAGCTGCACGCCTACGCGAGGCAGCTCGAGTCCATCACACCGCCGGGCGCTGAAGAGCCGCCGGTGTTCCTCGCCGCGGTGGCGTAAGCGCCAACGAACCTATGTGGCACAGCCGCCCCCGACTGTAATGTGGCACAGCCGCCCCCGGCTGTGAATGGGGCACAGCCGCCCTCGGCTGTGTTTCTCGCGTGGCACGGGCTTGCAGCCCGCGGACCGCATCGCTGTCGCTTGCGGCTCGGATCAATCCGCGTGGCACGGGCTTTCAGCCCGTGCGCATCAAAGCCGCGCCGCCTACGTAGGGTCCGCTGTACGGATCATGTTCCGATTCAGAGCCGCGCGGCGTAAGCAAGCGGGATCGGCAATCTGCGTCGCGAAGGGAACCGCACCGCTGCGCGCACATGCGCCCGAAGCCTGACGGCGCGCCGTTCAGCCATTCCACGTTTGAGCGCCACGCGCAAGTGCCATGCCGCCCGATCCCGCTCGCTGACGCTTCGCGGCTCGGATAAGGCAATCCCGCTCTCTGACGCTGCGCGGCCCTGAACTGCCGACGCGCTGGCGCTTGCGGCTCGGATAGACCCATCACGAAATGTATGCCCCGGCCAGCCCCAGATTCGGCCGCGCGACCGTCTCGCGGCAGTCGGTCTCGCGCAGATTCGCCTCGACGCTTCCCGTAAACGTGTTGTCGATCAGCGTCGTTCGATCGCATCGCACCAACTCGATCGCCACGCGATGATCGTTGAACACGTTCCGCCGAATGCGGTGGTCCACCGGCCGCAACTGCAACATTTCCGGAGTCGCCGGCTCAACCGGCCGGATGCCGTGGTCCTGATCGGCGGCGATGCGCACGCCCGTCCCGTTTCGCACAAACGTGTTTTCTTCGATGGTCCAGTCGCGCGACAGCTCGGCCTCGGGAAACACCGCCAGCAGCTCCGGCACGCGCTTCGTCCACAGCAGCACGCCGTGTGCGTTGCCGTGAAAGTGGTTGCGACGCAGCGTCATGCCGCGCCCGTGCTCGACCGCGATGCCGGCCGTTCGGTTCGACACCATGCGATTGTCGGCCAGCGTGTTGTCCCACGAATAGCCGAGCCAGAAACCGAAGTTGCAGTAGTCGGCGCGGTTGTCGCGAAAGACGTTGCCCATCGAAAACGTCGCCTCGAACGCGATGTTGGGACTGAGCGAACCGTCATTCTGCTCGAAAACATTGAAGTCGCAGCCGACTTTTTCAAGCCGCTGCGTCAGGCCGGCCAGGAAGAACCCGTCGCCGCCCAGTCGGGCAAAGTTGCGGCGAAAGACGTTGTGGCATGAGCGATGAACGATGACGAATCCGGCGGCGTCAGCGCCGACGTGGCCCGCCCGCAGCCCGCGTGGCTCGTAGCGGCAGCAGTAGTCGGCGAAATTCTCCGCAATGACGCTGTGACACGTCTCGTACAGGTGGATGCCGAAGCCGCTGTTGTAGCTGGCGTTGTTCCGCCGCACCGTCAGTCGCCGGCAACCGTACGTCAGCAGCCCGTTCATCTGATGCTGAATGTCGTTGTCTTCGATGAGCGAATCGGCGACTTCGTGCAGCAGAATCGCGCCGCCGTAGGCGTCGGCGGCCGGCTTCCAGATGTCGAGAAAGACTGTGTTCGCGGGGACCTCGGAAGTGCCGCGAATTGTGTTGCCGGCCAGCGTCAGTCCGGAGCAGCGCGATGCGTAAATGCCGTGTTGATAGCTCTGAATCGAGCAGCCGCGAACGGTAACGCCGCTACAGCCCTCGACGCGCACGGCCGCACCGCGGTCGCGCTCGCCAATGAGCGTCGCGCCGGCTCCGTCCAGCGTGATGCCGTCGCCGGCGATGCGCAGGCCGTTGGGCAAAGAATGGATGCCCGGTGCAAGCCGCGTGCTTTCGCGCACGACCATCCCATCGACAGGCGTTGTCAGCGGCAACGAACTTGTCTCGGCCATATGGGCGCCATGCTAATCCAACATATCGCGCGGCGGAAAGCCGCGCGGCCGGGGCGGGTTTGTGCATGACGCGCAACGCCGATATTCAGGTTCCGCGTCACGAATCCATGTCACGCCCGGCGCTTGTGCAACTTTGCCACGAAGCTACGCTTGTAGGTCGCGCGGGCAAGCGACCGGGAATTTGAAGCGTCAGTCGTCCCGGCGCCCATGCGGCGACTTAGATCGCGCGGCACAAGCTTGCAGCCCGTGCAAATCAGAGCCGCGCAGCGTAAGCAAGCGCGATCCGCGCGAAAAACAGGGAGGTGGACCCTTCACATGCGCTTGTGACGGGGTCGCACGGACGCCGCCGGCTGCGAACCCATCGCACGGCTGAGTCTTGCAGCCCGGGGACTTCCCGCCGCTTGCGGAGCGGGTTCTCGTGTTGGGCTTGCTGTGCGCGAAATGCCGCGCCATCATCACCGAGCCAAGGTACATGACCCAGATCGGCACAACGGGACTCATGGCCAGCCACAGCGTTTTGGTGCACCGCATGCGCCGGCTGCCGGTGGAGGGGGAGGTTCTTGTCCACCGCGGCATGCGCGTGTCTCCCGAGACCATCGTCGCACGCGCGGAACTACCCGGGCCGGTTCGCGTCGTGCCGATCGCCCAGCCGCTGGGTGTTCCAGCCGACCGCACGTTGTCCTTCATGACGGTCCCGATCAACTCAAGCGTGCGCCAGGGCGACCTGCTCGCAAAGCGGTCGACGCTGTGGGGCCGGCTGACCAGCGAGGTCCGGGCGCCCGTCGCCGGCACGGTCGAATCGGTTTCGAGTGTGACCGGCCAGCTTGTGCTTCGCGCGCCGCCCAAGTGCGTCGAAGTGGCCGCCTATCTCGACGGCGTCGTAACGCGCGTGCTGACCGGCGAGGGCGTGGTCGTTTCGTCGCGGGCGGCGCTGATTCAGGGCATCTTCGGCGTCGGCGGCGAGACATGGGGCCGACTGTGCGTTCTCGACGACGACGCGCCGGTCATCGGCCCCGAGCACCGTGGCAGCATCGTAGTTGTTCCCGGTCGGATCGCCGCGGCGACGATTCAGGCCGCGCTGACCGCGGGCGCTGGGGCCCTGCTCGGCGCGAGCGTTCACGACGTCGACTTGTGTGGTTGGCTTGGATACGAGCTGGGTGGGGGGGTCACGGGCAGTGAGAAGGCGGGGCTGACATTGATCGTGACCGAGGGCTTCGGAGACCTGCGCATGTCGCGGCGGACCTGCGACTTGTTGCGGCAACTCAACGGTCGAACGGCGTCGGTCAACGGCGCCACACAAATCCGCGCCGGTGTGCAGCGGCCCGAAGTTCTGGTCAGTCACGTCTCCGACGTTCCGTGCGACGGCGTCGATGATTCGTTGTTGGCTGAACTCGCGGCGGCGCCGTCCGATGAATCGCCCTCGGCATCGGTCGCCAACGGCGACCCGATCGAACGGCTGTGCGTCGGCTTGCGCGTGCGCCTCATCCGCGCGCCGCGGTTCGGTGCCGAAGGAGTCGTCGAAGAATTGCCGCCGCGGCCTCAGAAGCTGGCGACCGAAGCCGTGGTGCGCGTGGCCGTGGTCCGCCTGACGGATGGCACGGTGGTGCGCACGCCGCGGGCGAACATCGAATGGCTGGGGGAAGGCTGATCCGTTTGGCCGAACATCGTCGTCCTGGACGAGGCTGAAAAATCGCGATTCTAACACTTGCCTTATTAACGGCCGAGCGATAGACTATCTCCGCCGTTGAACCAGATGACGACATCGAACAGGATGGACGACGTTTCAAGGAGACGATTCATGACTACGGAAGTGGCGGTGAAGCGCGGGCAAGCCCTCGAGCGGGCGGTGCAGCAGATCGAGCGGGCCTACGGCAAAGGCGCGATCATGCACATGGACACGACCCAGGCGGCCTCGACCGACGGCATCAGCACCGGGGCGCTGTCGCTCGACCTGGCCCTGGGCGGCAGCGGTCTGCCGCGCGGCCGCATCGTCGAGGTCTTCGGCCCCGAATCCAGCGGCAAGACGACGCTGGCGCTCAATGTCATCGCCTCGGCGCAGCGGGCCGGCGGCTGCGCGGCGTTCATCGACGCCGAGCACGCGCTCGATCCGGCCTGGATGCGCCGCTGCGGCGTCAATCTCGAATCGCTGCTGGTCAGCCAGCCTGACACGGGCGAGCAAGCGCTGGAAATCTGCGAGATGCTGGTGCGCTCCAACGCGATCGACGTCATCGTCATCGACTCGGTCGCGGCGCTGATTCCCAAAGCCGAGATCGAAGGCGAAATGGGCCAGTCGCAGGTCGGCTCGCAGGCGCGGCTGATGAGCCAGGCCATGCGTAAACTGACGGCCGCCATCGCCAAGAGCCGATGCATCGTCGTTTTCATCAACCAGATTCGTGAGAAAATCGGCGTCATGTTCGGCAATCCCGAGACCACGCCGGGCGGCCGGGCGCTGAAGTTCTACTCGTCGGTCCGCATCGACGTGCGGCGCGTGACGACGATCAAGGACGGCGAGCATGTCATCGGCACGCAAGTCAAGGCCCGCGTTGTGAAGAACAAGGTGTCGCCGCCGTTCCGCGACGCCCAGTTCGACATCATGTTCGACTCGGGCCTCAGCCGCGAGGGCGACCTGATCGACCTGGCGGTGCGCGAGAACGTCGTCGAGAAGCAGGGCACCTGGCTTCGTTACGGGCCGCTGCAACTCGGACAGGGTCGCGAAAACGCCAAGAAGTTCCTGGCCGACAATCAGGACGTTTTCAACGAGATTCGCGACAAGATCATTCAGAAGCATCTGGAGGCGGTGGCGCCGAAAGGCCCCACCAACGGCAAATCCGCCGCGGCCGCGGCCGAGGCGCCCGACCCGGCCAAGGCGGTCAAGCTGATCAAGCCGCCCGCCAAGGCCGCGCCCGCAAAGCGCAAGCCGGCGTGAGCGGCGCGAATGCTATCGGAGCCGCAGGCACAGGCGCTGCGCGATCCGAACCGCGCTGCGTCAGCGAGCGGGATGTGCGGACCGGCTCGACGGGCGACGATTCGATCTTTCGTCGACGCTCAATCGCGCCCATATGCGTGGTGTGCAGTCCGACCGGCGAAACTCGTGTGGCAAGGTCAGGCCGTCGCGAAGTCACTCCTATTGAAATGTGAGGCACGCCGCGCGCGACGGCTTGGCCATGTTCGCTCGTCCGCGGCGCAAGCACAGACAACGCGATGCGGTGTCAGTCAAATGCCGCTTCGCATGTCCTTCAGCAATCGCTCATACACTTGCTGCGCTTCGTGCCCGAACTGGACGAAGATCACTTTCTCAATCGACGGCGACGTCGCCAGAAACCCCGCCGTCGTTCCCAGCGCGATCCGTGCCGCGTCCTGCATCGGATAACCGTACACGCCGCAACTGATTGCCGGAAACGCGATCGTCCGGACGCCCTGCTCGACGGCCAGCGTGAGGGAATTCACATAGCACGATCGCAATAGTTCCGGCTCGCCCGATTGCCCATCCGAGTAAACCGGTCCGACCGTGTGAATGACGTACCGCGCCGGCAGGCGATAGCCCCGCGTGATGCGCGCCTCGCCGGCCGGGCAGCCGCCCAGCGTGCGGCATTCGGCCAGCAGTTCCGGCCCAGCCGCCCGGTGAATGGCGCCATCGACCCCGCCGCCGCCCAGCAGCGATGAGTTGGCCGCGTTGACGATCGCGTCGACGCTCAGCCGCGTGATGTCGCCCTGGCGAAGCTCAATGCGCGACAGGTCCGGCATCGTTGTGCTCCATGCCGCGTCACAGCGCGTCCTTGAGAAATCCATCCGGCTTGTGCGGTCCCATGCCGCGCGTCTCATCGCGCGTCTTCTTGCTCTTCTGATTGCGGATAAATCTCCGCAACTGCTTCACGTCCTCCGCCGGCGGTTCCGCGGCATCGGCCGGCGCGCACAGCAGCAGCAGTTTCTCCCAGTAGCCGGCCTTGCCCGAACGGCCGGGTTTCATCGCCGCCAGCTTGATGCGTTTCAGAATCGGCGTCGATTCCGAACCCGAGCGCGGGCCACGCTCGCCGCGCTCGCCCCGCGCCGATCGTTCACGCGGCGCCCGGCTGCCAGCCGGATCGTTTGTCTTTGCCAGCAATTTGCCCAGTTCATTGTGCGGATTGCGCTGTTGATCCGTCTGTCCGGGAGCGTTGGTTTCGACGTGACAGATCTTGCAACTGATGATGGATTCGATCTTGTCGCGCGTCTCGGTATCCGGCGCCGACGCCTTGTCGCCCGGATTCGTTCCCGCCAGCACTTCGACCCAGTTCGGAATGCCGTCCTTGTCGATGTCCTGTTGCGGATCGTTTGCAGCCGAGTCCTCCTGGCCGCGCTGCTGGCGGGGCAGCTTGGCAAGCGAAAGCATGCGCTCCGAAAGCGGCTCGTCGTTGCCCAGATCGGCAAGCGCCCTGCCGTACGGATTCAGGTCCGGCGAGTCGGCCGCGGTGTGGCAACTCACGCACATGGCCTTCTGCGTCATCAACAGCACGCGAACTCGCTCGAGATGCTCCGGTTTCGCAATCGCGTTATCGGCGGCCCCCATGGAAGCCGCGCAGGCCGAGAAGACGATGAGTCGATTCATGGCCCCCATGATAGCTTGCAGCGTCACACGAATCAGCCCCTTCGCCCCGGTGAGCCGCCGCGAAACGCTGTGGCGGCCATGTTGTGGCTCGTCGGCGTGACGGGTCCGCTCGATGCGATTCTCAAGCGATGTAGCTCTTCACGCGCCGGCCGGACAGAAAGGATTCCATGATGCAGCTCGACAGGTCGCCGCTGGCGCAATAGAAGGCGACGCCTTTTGTCAGTTTCGTAAGCTGATCCACGAAGCCGACCCAGTCCATGTAGGCGTAATCTTCGATGAGGGCGAACGTGGCGACGCGAATGCCGTCCGCGGCGCAGCGCGCCGCTTCTTTCAGAGTGGCCACGACGCTGGTTTGATCGGGGGGATAGATCAGATGAATGAACTCGCCCTGCACGTGCGCCGTCGGCTCGCCGTCGGTGATGATGAAGACCTGCTTGTTTTCGCCGCCGCGCCGCGTCAGGAGCTGCCGCGCCATCGCCAGCCCCATGTGCAGATTGGTGAAATGCTGCGGCGCCTTCTCGACCTGCGCGATCGGCACCCGGATGCGCACATGCGGATCGAAGATCGTGACTGGTTTCGGCGACGTGAGCGGCAGCTTGTGTTCCGGGATGATCGCCGCCGCCGACGAAAAGCCGATGATGTCGACCGTGTCGAACGGGTATTGCTGCCGCACCAGCGCGTGCAGGGCCATCGCGCACTTTTTGGCGTGCGGATAGCGCCCGTAGCGTGCCATCGAGCCGCTCTGATCGAGCAGAATCACCAGGCTGACGCTGCTCTGGGCCTCGGTGTTGTAGACCTCGAAGTCTTGCGGGCCGACGCGAATCGGGCGGGCCGTGCCGCCGCGCGACAGGGCGTTGCGCAGCGTGGCGGTCGGATCCAGCTCGCTGATCGGATCGCCGAACTCGTATCGCCGCGTGCCTTCGGTGCGCTCGCCCAATCCGCCGGGATGAACCGTGACATGACCATCACGCCGCCCGGCCCGTAAGTCACGGAAAACCTCATTCAACGCGCGTCGTTGCATCGCGCCGATGGCGCGAGGCGTAAGCTTCCAGCGGCCGGCGACCTTTTCGAGCAGGCCGTCCTTGATGAGTTGGTCGAGCCACTCGCGTTGGGCGTCGTTGAGATCGGCGCGGTCCAGCGCCCGCATGGCCTCGTCGCCGTGCGCCAGGACGAAATCGAGAATGCTGTGGAACAGATCGAGCCGATCCTGCGTCGGGAATTCCCGACCGTCCCACTCGACGTACTCGTAACGCATGAGGCCGCGACCCTCCGGACCGCGGCATTATAGCGGGGTCGCATGCAGCCCAGCCGCCCTCGGCTGTGAAGAATGGAGCACAGCCGCCCTCGGCTGTGTCGAATGGAGCACAGCCGCCCTCGTCTGTGAAGAATGGAGCACATCCGCCCTCGTCTGTGAAGAATGGAGCACAGCCGCCCCCGGCTGTGTCGAATGGAGCACAGCCGCCCCCGGCTGTCTCGAAAGGATCACAGCCGCCCCCGACTGTGTCCGATGGTACGGGCTTCCAGCCCGCCTGCAACGTACAACTCGAAGCACCACGAGACGCGCACATAAGCAAGCGTCCAAGGTGCGGCTTGCAACACGCGCTGTATCCGCGGATTGGACCGGTGCCCGTTGAATCGCAAATGGACCCCGTTGTGCACCGCACCTGTTTCACCGTCAGGAACGAAGCTGCGGGCGCGCCTATAAACCGCACCAGGAGGCGTTTCATCAATGAACCATCGCGACCCGCTCACTAACCAGATCGACATCGCCCGCAAATGGACCAATTCCCTGCTCGCGGACATAAGCGACGACGACCTGTACTGGTCCCCGCGGTCGGGGCTGCACACCGCCGCCTGGATCATCGGCCACATCACCTGGGCACAGTGGGGTCTGATCGCTGTTCGCTGCCTGCAACGCGACCACCTGCCCGAGCCGTACACGACGCTCTTTGGGAGAGGAACAACGCCGTCTCCCGACGCCTCAACGTATCCGCCCGCGGCTCATCTGCGAAGTGAATTCGCCCGCGTCCACGAGGCCATCAAGCCCCTCATCCGCAACATGACCGACGCCCAGCTCGATGCCCCGCTCGGCGGCCCGCCGCACCCGCTGCTGCTGACCGCGCGCGACGCCGTCAGTATGGTCGCCATGCACGAGACCTTCCATGCCGGCCAGCTCGGGTTGCTCCGCCGCCTCATGGGGCGGGAAGCGATGAGATAGCGAGCAGCCACGAGCCGTCAGCTTAGGGTCCGCCATGCGGACCGTGTGCCGCCAGCGGTCAGCCCTCAGCGTTCAGCGATCGTCTTTCGGTGTTCAGCCAAGATGCGTCATTCCCGCGCAGGCGGGAATTCAACCATTGCGACTGGTGCATGGGCCTTGTGATTCAACTTTTCGCCTTTAGGCATCGCGCGGAGATAAGGCGAACGAAATGCAAAGGGGTGGTACGGGCGTCCCGCCCGTCCGGAACGGGCAAGATGCCCGTACCACCCGGGACAATCGAACGGGCAAGATGCCCGTACCACCCGGGACAATCGTTCCGGTTATTTGTACGCGACTCCTTGCTTCTTTCCGTTTGTCGCTCCATCGCTACGTCGCACCGTCGCTCTTGGTTGTTTTCCGCTCCCTCAACGTGCCGGCAACCAGGCGACACAATTCGTCCAACAGCGCCCGCCGCGAGGCGTCGCCCAACATTTCGGCATCGCCTGCGATGACCAACGACGTTTCGCCGCCAAGCTCGACGCACAGCTCCATTCGCTCAATATCACCCTGTTTCGTTTCCGTCGCACGCTGCCATCGTCGCTCGCACGCCCCGTCCCGAAACCGCAACGCGTCGAATCCCGCCTCCTCTGCGAATACCGAAAGCGCCGCGAGCGCCTCCTCGGCGTTCTCCGCCGCCGCGATCTTGAACCGCGCCAACTGTGCCGCAGCGTGAAGCACCTTCATTTCACGCCGCTCGTCCCAGCCTGCCCATTCCAGATATCCCAACACCCGCACACAGAACACCGCCAGCCCCAGAACGCCCACCAGCGCCAGTCCCACCACCAAGTGATTCGCGCTCATGGCCAGCAGACACACCACGATCAGTCCCAGGCTGCCCGCATATATCAGCCCGGCCGTCCGCGCCGGGGTGTGACCGCGGGCCAGCAGCCGGTGATGGATGTGATCGCGATCCGACGTCCACAGCGGCTGCCCGCGCAGCGTGCGCCGCGCCACCGCCAGCAGCAGATCGAAGATCGGATACCCCAGCGCGCACAGTGGCACCAGGATCATCACGACCGTGTGCGACTTCTGCGCCGAATGCAGCGAGCACAACGCCAGAAACGTCCCAAGCCCCAGGCTGCCCGCGTCGCCCAGGAACACCCGGGCCGGATGGAAATTCCACCGCAAAAAGCCGAGCAAAGCCCCGGCCAGCAGCAGCATCATCACCGCCATGTAATAGTTACCCAGCCAGATCGCCACTCCGGCATTGACCCCGGCCGCCAGGAAGCAAACGCCCGCCGCCAGTCCATCCAGCCCGTCGGTGAAGTTCACGGCGTTGATGACGGCCACGATCCAGATGAGCGTCAGTAAGAACGACATCCCGCCCAGCGGCGCACTGCCCAGGCCCGGCAGCGTGATTTCACGCACCTGGAAGCCGAGGAGGTATGCCAGAACTGCCACGACAAGCTGCGCAGCGAACTTCAACTTGACGCGCAGGCCGCGCCAATCGTCGATCACGCCGATGGCGATCATCAGCGTCGTACAACCGATCGCGCCCAGCACGAATCGCAGGTGCTCGCGCAGCATCTCGCTGACGCGATTGCCCCACCACAGCGTCAGCGCCGCTCCGGCGAACACGGCCGCAAAGACCACCAGCCCGCCCATCGTCGGCATCGGCCGGTCGTGCGCTTTGCGCCCGCCCGGTCGATCGACCCAGCCGCGCGCCAGCGCCAACCGCGCATAGATCGGCGTAGCGACGAAGGTGCAGGCCGCGGCAGTGGCAAAGAGCATCAGATAGCTCTTGTGCCGGCCGAGCGTTTCGAGCCACGAACTGTCGGCGCCGATCACATCCGCCACGATGCTTTACCCAGAGCAGCGCCCCCGAGCCGCGGCGCGGATGATACGTGATTTCGCGGAAGGATGGGAAACGACGCACCGGGTGGATCCGAAGGCGCGCCGCCTTGTTTCATCAGAGATCGGAAGGCTCGTTCAGAATGACGTTACACGAAGTACCGCGTCTCTACGGTATGGGATGCGACACGTGCTGCAAGCCCGCGCACGCGAAGGCACAACACGGCCAAGCCCTCGGTCAAACCGTTCGTCGGAACTGTCAGGTGCCCGACTGCGCGAGGGCTTGACCGCGCCGCATCGCCGAAAGGGCGCCGCTGATCGCTGGTTCAATCATCGGACGGCTTCAACTCATCTCGCGCGCTTCGTTGATGCGCGTCAGTCGCGTCACCAGGCGCGACAGCGCATTGAGCGTTTGGCGGCCGCCGGACGACTCCAGCCCAACGAACTGCACGCCCCAGAGCACCGTGCCGCCTTCGTCGAGCCGGCTGTGGCGGAACAGGGCATCGACGGATAGCGGTGCACAGTTTGTGCCTTCAATGGTCACGATGAACGGCGCCCCGCCCGACGGCGCTTCACGCGGCGCCTCCTTCAGCCGGACGCATGCCCCGCCGACCGAGACGTCAACGACGGCGGCCTCGAACGCCTGCCGCTCGGCGCCCAGGCGCAGCCGCGCCGTCAGGGGGGCTTCCGGCGGCACAATCGTGCGGTAATACGCACGGCGCTGAAGCTCCTCGATGGCTTCCGGCCGGCGGATGAGCACAGCGTCCTTGCGCGTCTCGGCATTGACCGCGACGCGTTGCCGGCCCGCCACGGTCGTTGCGAACAGGCATTTGTGATGTCCGCGCCGAAACGACACTCCGATCGTCGTGCCCGGCTCCCACTCCTGCGCGAAGCCGATGCCGACTTCGCCGTGAATCGGATCGAGCGTCGGCGGTTCGATGCACAGCAGTCCGCTGCCCGCGACGCGCGGCAGGAATCGCGACTTCGATACGATCCATCGCGCGCCGCTCCGCACCGTGGCCGTCAGGGGGACCTGCTTTTCGATCGCGACGCGAAGCACTTCGTCGCGTTGCGCTTCCGACAGCAGCTTGGGAAAACTCATACGCCGACCTCCGGTCCCACGGCGGCGCTGTCACGCTGATACAGCCATGCCTTCAGCGTGTTTTGCGCGGCCGTCGCTTCGTCATGCGCTGGTGATACGCGGAATTGCAGCCCCAGGATGATCGTCGCATCGACGCCCGGTGTCTTGTTGCAGACTACGCCGGTCAGTTCGAACGGGGCCGGACCGTCGGGAATCTCAAACCGCAGATCCACCGCGTCGCCCACGCACAGGCCGTCAACGTCCGCGCGCGGCGCCCGGCAGGCCAGCCCCTCGGCGGACAGATTCAGCAGCGTCGCGCACCGTTCTTCGACTGCGCCGTTCGACTTCCACGAGAGGCTCACGGTCGAAGAGGGCGCTACCCGCGCCCGCCAGAACCGACGGCGTTGCAGGACCTGAATCGTCTGCGGACGACGGATCGCGATCTGATTCGGCTCGACCAGGCCGCCGTCGTCCTCGATCACGTAACTCGTAAAGAAGTACCGCTGATCCGCAAACACCTGCACGTCGACGTAGCGGCCCACCAACCCACCCGTCGCCGGCGACACCGGTCGCGTCAGCGAGATGGCGAGAATCGACTCGTCGCCCAGAACGAACTGTCCCGTCATGGCGTTGGATTCGCCGGTCAGTTCCATCACGACCTGAGCATGGGATTGAAGTGCGTGATTCAAGGCTCGTTGCGACTGTCGCTCGCTCAGGTCGATGGCGTATTTCATGGCGGGCCTCGTGCGGACCGTTCGGACAGGTCGAAGGACGCGACGGCGCCCCGTGCGGCGCTCGAATCGCTCCGGACCCCCGGGTCATGTCCAATATCATTTCGGCCCGTGCGTACGGCCACTTGATGCATTGGCATTACCATTTCAGGCCAATTGCCGGCCCCGGCTTCAGGTGTTGCAGACCGTTCGCCGTCGTCGGATAATCCCGGCCTGATCGAACCGGCGGGCCGGTACGGACCAGGCAGGAGGCCGCTTCCACCGGCCCACTATCGAAAGGCAAGCCTGCATGACGTGGTGGTTGAGCGCCTGGACGGCCTTTGCGGCCTTCACGGCCGCAGTCTGGCTCGCGCGGCACCTGGTCTTCTGGAAGATCGAGCGCACGATGCCCCCGCTGAAGGCCGATCCGACACCCCCGGCGCCGGAAGGCTCGCCGCCCCTGACCGCCATCGTGGCCGCCAAGGATGAAGAGCGGAATATCGAGCGCTGCGTACGTTCCATTCTCCGGCAGGACTACCCCGCCCTGCGCGTCATCGCCGTCAACGACCGCAGCCGCGACCGTACCGGCGAAATCCTCGACCGCCTCGCCTCCGAAGACGCCCGGCTGAGCGTCGTGCACGTCACGCAGCTTCGGCCGGGCTGGTTCGGCAAGAACAACGCCATGCACGAAGGCGTCGGCCGCGCTGCCTCCGAGTGGCTCTTTTTCACGGACGCCGACTGCACGCTGCTCTCGCCGCATACGCTCTCGACCGCCATGCGATACGCCCGCGCGCGCAACTGTGATTTTCTGTCGGTTTTACCGGTGCTCGAAGCGCATGGACTGCTCGAACAGATCATCCAGCCGGCGTGCAGCGGCATTCTGTTGATCTGGTTCAATCCGCTCTTCGTCAACGACCCGCGCAATACGACGGCCTACGCCAATGGCGCGTTCATGCTCATGTCGCGCCGCGTCTATGACGCCGTCGGCGGCCACGAGCCGGTCAAGACCGAGGTCAACGAAGACATCCACCTCGCGCGCCGCGCCAAACAGTTGGGCCTCTCCCTGCGCGTCGTCGGCAACGAAGACCTCTACCGCGTTCGCATGTATGAGAGCCTCGGCCAGATGTGGCGCGGCTGGAGCCGGATTTTCTACGGCAGCTTCGGCTCCGCCCGTCGAATTGTCGCCTCGATGCTCATGGTGATGCTGGGAGGAATCCAGCCGTGGGCGTCCTGGGCCGTCGGAGCGTGGATGAGCGGCGCTTCGACCGGCCCCGAAGCCTGGCGACCGTTGATGTGGGCCGGCATGGCGGCCAGCCTGTTTCAGGTCAGCGTCATGTTCCGCTATTACCGCGCGACCCGCGTGCCGGCGTGGCTTGCGCCGACCTATCCCATCGCAGCGCTGCTCGCCCTCGGCATGTTGATCAGCGCTCTTCGGCGCGTCGGCGGCCGCGGTACGACCACGTGGCGCGGAACAACCTATCGCGGCGACGTCGTCGTCAGTGGCGAAGCGACGCGAACCTGAGAACCCGATGGGGCAGTCTGAACCGAGCCGCGACCCTGAACGCGACCAAGTCGGGAGCGTGAACGGAGCGCCGGAACACGCCCCGGCGCGCGCTTTCTGAGCGGAACCGCGACCGTAAGCGAGCGGCGAGTTGCCCTCATGATGACTCAGGCGCCTTGGCCCGCTTGCGTTGTAAGGCGCTTCTCACACATGTTCCGCGGGATCGCACAGAAAAAAGCTGCATCACGTCGCCGCGTGGCCAGCTCAAGCCTTCGCGCATGGCGGGCCTGGCCCTGCTGACTTCCCATGACGCGCGAACCATGCCATGCCCGGAAGTTCGTTGCGGACGAGTTCCATTCGCGGCCGGGGAGGGCGGTTGTTGATGAAAGCGATCACGACGCCGGCGCGGGAGATAGTGCCTTGCGCACTTCGTCCAGCAACTGATCGACTTTGAAAGGCTTAAACAGAACCGCCGCGAGTCCTTCGCGGCGGGCACGTACGATCGAGTGGTTGGGATCGTAGCCGAATCCCGTTACCAGAATCACCGGACAATTCGCGTTGCCGTTTCGCGCCGCGGCGAAGACTTCGTAGCCGTTGCGTTGCGGCATCTTGATGTCGGCCATCACCAAATCGTATGACCGCTGCTCCAGCATGGTGATGGCCTGCGCGCCGTCGCGCGCCGTATCGACTTCGCAGCCGTAGGACGTCAGCACGCTGCTGATCGTCTCGCGAATAATGTCCTCGTCATCGGCCACCAGCACGCGCTTGCCGAACAGCAACGGATCGCGGTGGCCCTCGTCGCGGCAGCGACCCAGCACGCCCGTATCCGGCCGAGCCACTTCTCGCAGCACCTGCCGGATTGCCGATACCTGATCGCAGATGTGTCCCAGCCGCCGCCGCAAAACGTCGTCGCCGATGTACTCTTCCACCAGCTCCGCCGCGTGCGTCAGAATGTCGTTCAGCGGCGCCGAAATCTCCTTGGCCACGTCCTCCGCCAGCCGACCGGTCACCGTGTGCCGCTCGCTGACCAGCAGCTCGAGCACGTGCAGCGCCATGGCGATGTAGCGTCCGAGGATTTCCACGAACTGCCGATCATCCTCGTTGAACGCCGCCGGCTTCTCAGACTCGACGTCGAACACGCCAACGACTTCGTCGTGCAGTCGCAACGGCACGGTCAGCGACGAGGAGGCGCGCTCCAGGCCCGTGAGATAGCGCGGATCCTTGCTCGTGTCGGGACAAATGTAACTGCGGCCCGTCGCGCACACGTACCCGCTGATGCCGTTGCCTTCCGGCGACGCGAAAATGTCGAGCCGATGCACGTGCTCCGACATGCCGTGCTCCAGCACGACGTCCAGCTTGTTGGTCTTCTTGTCCAGCAGCATCACCGCGAAATTGTCGAAGTGCAGCAATTCGTGCAGGTATTTGAGGATCTTCTGTTCGAGCAGGGCGAGGCGTTCTTCGATGTTCAGGTGGCTCAGGCTGTCGCGGTCGAGTTCGATCAGGTCGCGCCCCGCCATGTCGATCGCGTCGATCTTGCGCTGCAAGCGACGCGTCCGCGTCACGTCCCACGCCACCGCCGCCATCTGCGTGACGCCCTGGCTTTCCTCGACGATCGGCGTGACGTTTACCTCGTAGTGCATCTCGCCGGGCGTGGCGACGTTGAAGTTGCGATCGCGAATAACGTCGGGGTTCTTCATCCCGTCGAGCAGCAGGCGTTTGCAGTTGTCGCGAATCGCGCTGACCAGTTCCGGCGGACATGTTCGCATGCGGGCGTTCATCCACGCCGTATGTCCGGCCGCATCAATGATGCAGGCCGCCTGCCCGAGACACTCGAGAACCACGGCGGCCTGATGATCCGCTGAAACATGTTCCAGCGCGAGAAATTCGGTCGAATCGCTGACGATCAGGTCAAACGCTTCGTCGCGCAGTGCTTTAGTCGCTTCTTCGAGAGAATGAACGAATCGGACTTTTGCGCCCTCGGTGATCGGGCGCAGTGCCGATGACGTGGGCGTTTCACGCCGCGCCAGCACCATGATCTTCCGTGCGAGCATGCCGGTGTCTGCAATCATGTCGCGTTACCCATCGTCCAATTATAGCAAAAACGTTTCACCGGGTTGCAAACGGCCCATGCGGCAACGTGAAATCCGCCTCATGCGGAATGCGAATCCGGAATCCATTGACGACTCACAAGCCGGTTCGCGCTACTTGCGACCGCGTACGGCCTGTTCTGCATCGTTGTTGTCAATGGCCCGTGCGTGGTGCTCAACCCTCGCCGACTCAATAAGATCGGCCCAAACGCCGCTCGGCCATTCGCCGGACTGCTGATCGACGATCAACGGAGCCAGATAGTCGCGCACAAATAGCGGATTCGCCCACCCAAAATGGTCTCCGCCGTTACCGGACCGGGACATCTCCTTTCTCCAGCCGATGTCGAACAGCTTTTGGTCATACAAATCGCGCGCCGCGCCGGTCGCCGGTTGTCGAAAACCCGACGCGCCGGCTGCCGATCCGAGCCGTCGGTCGACCGTCCCAAACGTTCGCGTCCCCAATTCCAGAAAGAGAACATCGGATGGAGAGTGAAAGCTGAAGATTCCCACCCGAGTCCGGCGAAGCGCCTCCGTGAGGTCATACTCCGGGCTGACCGCCGGCGCGAGCAGCACCGCCGCGGTCACGGGCGCCTGGCGCGGCAGGGCTTCGACGGTCAGCAGCGCGATGCCGCCGCCGGCGGAGTGCCCGATGACATAGACGTCGCGGCCGGGATAATCGCGATGATATTGCTCGATTCGCTGGGCTAACCGCTTTGCCTGGGCTTTGTTGCGCACCAGATCGGCGAGATTCACCAGCGGCACGAACGGGACCGGCGCATTCCAGTCGAAGATTTCGACCGCCATGCCCACACCGCCGTCGTTCAAGCCGCGTGCAATGTCGATGTTCAGCCTGCTTCGCCCCTCGATTCCGGGCAGCACGACGACCAGTCCGCGCGCGAGTCGGTCGGCTGTCGCAAGATCGGAAACACTGCAACCCGTCGAGAGCATCGCCAATGTGCCGCACGCCCCGAGGCGAAGACTGCAAAGCAGGAGTGCGGCGCGATGCCCGGCGGCCTGGCGGCGAGCCATTGTTGCGGGACTGCACATGTCAATCACGTGAGAACTCGGTTGACTTGAAAAAGGTCGATGACATGATCGGTACGCCCCTGAGTCGCCAGGTCGGCCACGATCTCACCGACCACCGGCCCGAATTTGTAACCGTGTCCCGAGAAACCGCCCGCCAGAGTCACTTCCGGATGAGCGGGATGCCGGTCGATGATGAAGTGGCTGTCCGGCGAGTTCGTGTACATGCACACTTTCATCGCGAGCACCGGCCCGTCCGCCAGCGGAAGGTGCCGGCGCAGATAGGCGCGGATAACTTCCTCGTCTTCGCGCGTCGGCACGCGGTCGTCGGTATCGGGATCGGCATCGCGCCCGCCATGGTGACGGCACACTTTGACGCCCGGCCGCGCATGTTGCGGAACCGCGTAGAACACGCCGAGATCGGTGTGATGAATGAACACCGGCATGTGCCCCACGCGAAACGGCTGCGGCTGCGTCGGAAGGAACCACGCCTGCACCTGCCGTTCGACCCGCAGCGCGCGGCCGAGTTCGGGCACGCTTCGCGCCAGCCACGGCCCCGCCGTAATCACAAGACGCTGCGCTTCATACGTGTCGCGGTCGGTGCGGACTTCCACGCAATCGTTGCCCGCGCGCCACGACAGCACGCGCTCGCGCGCATGAATCCGCGCACCGGCGGATAACGCGACCTCGACATGCGCGATCGTTCCGCGCTCGGGGACGACGAAGCCGGTGTCGGCCTGAAAGACCGCCACGTGATCCTCGGGCGGACTCAGCATCGGATAGCGCCGCCGCACTTCGCTGATGTCGAGCGTTTCGTAGGGGATCTGGTGATCGTCAAGCCCCTGCTGAACGCCGCGGATTTCGGACGCATCCGGTGCGCCGATGTCCAGGCCGCCCGTGATGAACAGCAGCCGCTCGTTGACCTCGTGTTCCAGTCCGCGCCAAAGCTGGTACGCGCGCCTCAGCAACGGCACGTAGCGCGCGTCTTCGTAGTACGCCAGGCGGATGACGCGGCTGGAGCCATGCGAGCTGCCGCGCTCGTGCGGGATGTCGAACTGCTCCAGCCCCAGCACGCGACGTCCGCGCCGCGCGAGCTGCGCGCACGCAGCCGCGCCCATGATTCCCAGCCCGATGACGATGGCATCAAATGAACGTGCGCTCATCGCGCCCTCTTCATCCTGCGTGCCAAGGCCTTTCAAGCCTGTAGCACAGCCGACCCCGGCTGTGGATACAGCACAGCCGCCCTCGGCTGCGTCGCGTGGCACGGGCTTCCAGCCGGTGCAACTCCGAGCCGCGAAGCGTAAGCGAGCGGGATCCGCCCGCTCAATTCCTCGCGAGCTGCTGGTTCTCGCAGCGGTCGCTCGCTGCGCCGCCAGGCTTCAATCGCTCCCCCGTGTCCGATCGGCGCCGGCGCGCTGTGGGCCGCCTATCCCGCTTGCTTACGCTTCGCGGCTCTGATCTACACGGGCTACAAGCCCGTACCGCGCGACGGACGCTCGCAGCCCGTGCAACTCCGAGCCGCGAAGCGTA
>WYBU01000137.1 GCA_011525745.1 Planctomycetaceae bacterium
CGCCGGATGAAATCGCCGAGCGCTGCACCTATTACCAGGCACGGAATCGGACGTCCTACGAGAGCCGCAAGCGAATGGCCCACCTCCGCGCAAAACGACGCAGCAACGAGTAGATAGCGCTGTCATAGTAGAGTCGCCTTCAGCGTTCCCGCCAATATAGGCACAACGTTTGGTGTGCATAACTTATTATGCCAGCAGCAGTTACCGATGGAGTGCACGGCGCTTCTCGTGATGAAATCCGCCGCGTGTATTCGTCTTGGCTGCCTTCAATCCTACGTCTCGGCGTCGCTTGTGTCGAGCTTGCTCGGGTCGAACAGTACGTAAGCGCGCGGGCCGTCGGTCATGGTGCTGATACAACCGGCGACTGCTTCCAGACCGGCGTTCCGAAAGTCTGCCCGTAGGCGTGCAACCGCCCGCCAATCGCACAACCCATCACGCATCCTCCCCCGTGCTACCCCCCCACCCCATCCGCGCCCGGCCGCGGAAGCCTCTCGGAGCTTGCGCTGGTCTTTCTGCGGCTCGGGGCCACCGCCTTCGGCAGGCCGGCAGTGCGCGTGGCGATGCTACTACGATTTACGGCAACACGCGGTCGGCCTCGGGGCGCGTGCCCGATCGGGAGCGTCGCTGGCATTGCAGCCGGGCGAACGGGAGTTCGTCGCCGCGCCAGGAGTGATCGCGGCTTTACCTTTACGAGCAAGCTCCGCGCCGCCAAGAGAGCGATCCAACCGGAGTCGTTTACAAACCCCGGAACGAGCGCCGCTTGAAGCGCGATCACAGGGTCCGAGGGCGGATGTTGACGTCGGCGAGACCGAAGGCGAGACTGCTTCTGGCACTTCGGATGGGCTGCGTCGGATCGGACCGGTCGGCTCGTCAAGGTGCCTGCGTCCCTTGTGTCGCTCCTGTTAGTTGAACCGTAGCGGAGCTGCTGGCCGGATCACGCCATGAAACCGCAAGGCAAGTCAACGCCGAAGAAAGTGCTTGTCAGACCCGCGGTTGTCGATCCGCCGAGCGTTCCCTTTGACCGGATCGAGGCCTCGTACCCTGTACCCGTTTATCTGGGTGATGACGATTGTGCGACGCTCGAATCTTGGCTGCGCACGCACCGGCAGCGAAAACGCATGTCGGATCAATACTGTGCCTCTTGGGGGGACTCGGCAGTCAAAGCGAAACTCGACGCCGAAGAAGCCTGGTGGAACCACGTTCGATTCGTTGCAGAGTACAATCAGCAGCTCCGGCAAACGCCGGGCCGGCGGCCGTCCACTCGATCGACGCCGTTTGCTGATTTGCGCGACCGCGTCATGCGCCTGACGCGCGACGCAGCCATTTCAGACAAGCGTGCGATGCACGTACTTCGGTCCCTGAAGGCCTTGGCGGCCCACCTGTACCGCCAACATGCCGACGCGCGTACACCTGGGTTCAAGAAGGCACTCTGTCAGTTTCGGCCGTCCGAAGATTCAAAAACCCTCGTCTCGGGACCCGTATCCGCGTGCAACTGCGAAATAACTTCTCAAGTGCCGCTCCCACAGGGTTCATTCGATCGCGATCGTCTCTTTTTCGGTCTGTGGGATGCAATCCACCTTGAGTTGTCGGTGCGGTTTGCCCAACGGATTCGAAATCCACTTACCGCCGG
Source organism: Planctomycetaceae bacterium (assembly GCA_011525745.1). Classification (GTDB taxonomy): domain Bacteria; phylum Planctomycetota; class Phycisphaerae; order UBA1845; family UTPLA1; genus PLA4. The sequence continues at coordinate 1,631 of WYBU01000137.1, forward strand.
CGTGACCGACAAACTGACAAGTGACAGGGCAGCCGTCAGTGCTCGCACTGTCACACACCCGAACTCCGAGTGGCGCCAATGGGCGGAGGACTTTGCTGCGTGCCTCACGGTTCTGGACGAGCTTGCGAGCGAAAAAGGGTCCGCGCCGCAGGGTCGCCGCGGCAAGCGCGGCGCGTCAACAAGAAGTCGCATGACAAAAGGCCAACGGAAGCATGGGCCAATGACAAACGTTGAATGGAACGTACTGAGCGCCCTCGCCAAGGCCCCTGAGCTGTCTATGTTTGTCGTTGATATTGCGGGTAAAGCAGGTCACAACAAAAAGCCGACGCGTTACGCATTGGCGCTTCTTGAGAAACGCGGTTACGCAGCCAAACCGAAGGGAACCACGCGCAAGGGCTACGCGATAACACCCAAGGGCATTGCTTTCTTCAGTAAGCACATAAACACGAAATCGGCGGCCAAGCCCGCACAAAAGGCCCGTTGAACATCAGCCGCTGATTCACCCCTGGACCGTTCGTGTACACTACACGAAACGGCGTGAAATCGGCCAAATCGGGACAAGAGACTTGCAATGGCGGCCCTCTTGAGGTATTGATTTGTCAAAGGGTTACGGTTTCGTCGATGCGGGCGGCCGGTCCTTCCAAGCTAGACGTTGAGGGTTCGAGTCCCTTCGCCCGCTTTTCTTTCTAACGCCGTCAGATTGCGACAGGTTGCGTCCGTTTGCATCTTTTCCCGATGATTTCAGGGGTATCGGACAGTCCGGGGCGTTTATTGCCGCGCCGTCCGTTGCGTCAGGTTGCGACGGGTTGCGTTCGGTTCCGTCAGCAAAACCGGTAAACTTTCCGGTAAATACAAGACAGCTTTTGTCGCCTGTCGGAACCGCGTCCGCCGTCCCCGTCGCCCGTTGCCGGTTCGTCGCCGGTTGCTCGGCGTCCAGCGGGGGCAAGGCGTCGAGGGCCGGGCGCAGGTCCAATAGCCGTGGGTCCGTGTAGGTCTGCATCGTCAGGTCCAGCTTGGAATGTCGCAGGAATTGCTGCGCCGTCCGGGGGGCCACGCCCGCCCGTGCAAGGTGCGTCGCGGTCGTATGCCGCATGGCGTGAACGTCCAGCCGCCGGCCGCTTTCATCGACGAACGGAATGCCCGCCGCCGCCAGGTCGCGTTTGAGCACGTTCACCAGCGCACGCGGCACGTGGAACACTGGGGCCGTCGCCGCCGGGTTGCCGCATTCGGTCCGCCACGCCCGCAACGCCGCCGCCAGGTCATCGCGCAACGGCACGCTTTCGGTCCGCCGTCCCTTCGCGTCGCGTGCTTCGACCGTCACGCTCGGCGCGTCCCCGTCCAGGTCCAGCCGCGCCCAGGTCATCGCCGCAAGCTCGCCGCGGCGCAGGCCGGTATGAACCAGCGTCGTGTACACCAACGCCCGCTCACGCCCGCGACGCTCCAGCTTCGCTATCAGCGTCGGCCGCCGCCGCAGCGCCCAGCGGCCGCGCTCCGCCGCCGCGTCGATGCCGTCCAGCGTCAGCGGGGCCTTGCGCCACGTATCGCGTCGCTTCGTTCGCTCGGCGTCATCCTTCGCCACCGATTCGCGCCCGTAGTCGGCCAAGGGGCGCAGCCGGGCGACGTACAGCAGCCGTTGCACTTCGTCATCCGTCATCGACCGCCGCCGCCGCCGGATGTCCGTCGCTTCGTCGGCCGCGGCCAGCGTCGCCAGCGGGTCGAGGGGCAGCCGCTCGGTTTTGACGCACCAGCGGACGAACGCGCGCATGCTGGACAGGTACAGGTTGTACGTCCGGGGGCCGCGCTTCAGTTCCCGCAAGGTTGCCAGGTAGCGCTCGGCTCGCGTCGCGGTAATGTCCGTCAGGCGAATGACGCCGGCGTGGTCGAGGAATGCTTGCAATCGCCGCAGGGTTTCGCGTAGATGCTCCGCCGTTACGTCCTTGGCCACAAGGTGCGTTTCGTATTCGCGCACGTGCTCGCCGACGGGCCGGAGCATTTCATCATCAGCCTTGGTCATCAGGCCGCGTCGCCGTTGCTCCAGCTTGCGGGCAAGCTCGCCCGCCATGAATTGCGACGTTGCTTTGTCAACCGACAGCGGCACGCGCTTCGTCCGCCCGTCCGCGTCGGTTGCTTCGCAGTACCACTTGCGGCTCAGCTTCCGCGTTTTCGTTCCGTCGCCGCGCTTGATGGTGATATGTTGCTTGAAAAGTCGCACGGGTCACCTGCCTTTTGATTTCGCCCGCTTCGTCGGCCGCAACTCCAGCCCGACCGCGCGCGCGATTCGCTCGGCGTTGTCCAGCTTGACGCCGCGGCCATAGATGATGAATTCATAGACGCGCCCGTAACCGACGCCGCTTTCGCGCGAAACGTCCAGCAGCGTTCGGCCGCTGCACTTTACGCGGTCGCGGATGATGTTGCCCCAGGTAGTTTCCATGCCGACAGTGTATACGCCTACGGATTAGGTGTCAAGCGCCGCCGGCGCCATCGGCGCGGAAACGGTATCGGGTCGCCCGGCACGTTGTGCCGGGTTCCACGATTGCAAGCACGCCGTCGGCAACCAGCATCCGCAACATTTTCGCCGCCCGCACGTGGTCGGTGTTCAACTCCGCGGCCGCGAGTCGGCAGGCAATGTAAAACGGTTTGTCCCCCGCCGCCCGTTGCAGGGCCGCGCAGAGCGCCACCAGTCGCCGGGCCGGTTCGCTTTCATATTGCTCGGCAACGGCGGGCAACGGATGGGAATCGGCATTCATCCGCGCCGTTGCCAGTGCGTCAGCGCCGACGGGATACTGCACACGACGCCAGGCGTCACAGAAGTCGCCCCAGGTTGTATCCCAGTCCTTTGTACCGATGGTGGGTAACGCCGCGGCGTGCCAGGCTCTGACGTGTGGGCGCACCGTGTTGGTGTCGGCGTCGGGGAAAAGCCCTTTCAGGTGACGGGCCAGCGCGAACAGCTTCAGGTGACGCTCGCCGGCGTTGCGGGGCAACGTTGCTTCAATCGCCCGCACGGCATCACCATTTACAGAGCGTACAGAGCGAACAGAGCGAACAGAGCGAACAGAAGAGGTTCTCTGTAGGCTCTGTACGCTCTGTAAATGGGGGGGATTGAACGCCGAAGCGGGGGCGTTCGGGATGTTGCCGTTAGGATGAATCACCCACTCATAGCGGGGGCCGGATGGATGCGCCGATGGGGGAGCTAGAACATACGCGCCGTTACCCCGAATCTCGCCGTCCGCGAAGTTCTTCGATTTCGCGCCTGGGATGATGGCGTACACGTGAAAGCCGCGCCCGGTTTTGACAGTCGGCAGGCTGCCGGCTAGGTCGGGATGTTCCGACGCCCAGCTTTCGTACGCGCCGGGGGCGTCGAAGTCGCGGACGGCCAGGCCGCCGCTCACCCCGCCGAGAATGACTGCAAGGCCGGTTACGCCGGGGCGGGGATTCTCGAACCACGCGCGCACCTGTTCTGCGTTCGCCCGTTCGGCTTGCCATCGTTTCCACGGCACGGCCGGCCGCTTGTCTCCGCGCGCGGGGATGATGCTCCATCCCCGCGCGGCGTATTCACGAGCCGCGTCCAGCAACGTCATTCCGGTTTCTTCCTTCGCGTTTCCGCATCGCCCGCCAGGCACGAACCAGCTTCACGCCGTCAGCCGTGCGCGGCGCGATGGTGCACTATTCCCGCGCAACGGCGCGAAGTTCATCAACGTTTTTGATGCGGCCGAGTTCCGCCAACAGCGTTCGCTTCATGCCGCACCGGCCGGCGTCGATGGTGGTTTCATTCAGCAGCCAGACCACGCCAGGCACGCCGAGCAGCGCGGAGATTGCGCGATGCTTATACAAGACGTTTCGTTTCCCACTTAACGAATCGTTCCTATCGAAAAGGTGCGATTTTTTGCACACTTCGCGCAGCTCCGGCATTAGCACCGGCCGGCCGCGTCGGCGGGGGGGATGCTTCACCGAAACATCGTGCGAACGATTAAACGCAAACTTTGCGTTTATTGTGTTTGGTCTTGTTCGGGGGGCGGCGCTCATGCTTCACCCCCCAGCGGAATAACGCGCGCGATGGCGCGCAACTCGTTTTCTGGAATAAGAACAACGCTTGCCCGCTTGCCGTCGCCGGCGGGAACCGCGCGAAAACGCCCGGATTCAGCCAGCCGCCGCAGGTCGGCTATGGAAATAAGTAGCGCATCGGTTTGTAAAACAAACGCCCAGCTTGTTGCCGATGTTCTATAGATGCCGGATGGCCGGCCGCGGTACGATACTTCGACCGCGACGCGGCCGGTTTCTGCGCAGCGGCCATCGTTCTTTACTTCAATTCGTGCAACCGCCAGCAGGTCCACGTCCGCGCGGCCGTCGGCGCGCCAGCATTCCCAGCCGCGCGCGCGAAGCCATTGCGCAATCGCTCGCTCGGCGTCATCGCCTGCGCGTTTTGCGGTACGCCAGCTATCGGTGTATGATGGGGATGGAAACGATTTGGAATTGCCCGCGCCGTCGTTCGCCGCGACGGCCGGGCGTTTTTTTTCACCGTTCACGGCTGCCCCCTTTCTGGAGCGCCCGCCACCGGTCCGCCGGGGGGCAGCCCGCATGAATCCAGTTCTCAACTTCCTGAGCGCGAAACCGCACGCACCGCGCGCCGAAATTGATGGCCGCCGGGCCGAGTCGCCCGGCGGCGCGCAGCCGCTCAATGCCGCGCCGAGACAAGCCGAGCATTCCGGCAAGTTCAGCAATCGAAATCAGCGCGGGCGCGGGGGCGTCGAGGGCGGGGGGGTTACTTTGCATTGCTTCCCCCCCGCGATTCACCAGCAGCGGCGCGCTCGGCGAGCACGCGGCGCACCGCGTCAGGGTTGAAGCGCAACCTACGCCCCACCTTGAGAAATGGAATCCGGCCGCCGCGCGCTTCCGCGGCCAGCCAGGTGCGCGGCAACTTGAGTTCACGCGCAAGTCCGGGCAATGTTGTAAGCGTTGGAGTTTCCATGCTTACAACATACAACACGCGCGTTGTACCACCGTTGTAGCAGCGTTGTATTTCCGTTGTATTTCCGTCGTAATTATGAGAATTCAGGCGGGCTTCAGGCGGGTTGTACCCTTGCTGTCGCCGGGCACAATCATCGTCCCCCAGGCCGCGCAGCCGCGGAAGATGTCGGGCAGTCTGCTTTCGTCAGTACCAGCTTCAGCCAGAATCGTACCGTTCCCTACGTCGGGCGTGCCGTTTTCCCATGCTTCCCACAAAACTTTGACGCAAGGGGCCTGCAACGCCGTGAACGAATAAGCAGTGCCGTACCAGTGAACCGAGCGAAAATCCGGGGAATGCCGTGCCGAGGGCATCGCCGCCATCGCGCTCGCCTGCCCCGCCTGCCCGCCGCCGTCAGCGGCGTAGGGCCGCAATCTCACAATCGCTTCATTCAGTTCGCGCCACTCATCCGAGCCAAACGCCCCCACGTCGCCGGGCCAGTCGCGCCGCACGCGCTCCGCCAGCGCGTCCAGCGCCGCGCATGCAGCGCGAACGCACGCCGTCGCGTCGCCGCCAAGCCGGGCCGCGTGCAATATCGCCGCGTCGCAAAGCGTGGCGGGAATTTGCGCCGCCGCGCAAAGCTCGTTGTATTTCGCTATCGCCTGCTCGCGCACCGCATCATCGGCCGCCAGGCCGCCGCGAAGCTCGGACGCATCAATCAGCCGGTCCCGTGAATCAATCAACTTAATTACTACAGAATGTATCGCTTGTGACATGCTACACCTGTGCGGGCCGGGCCGACGCGACAGTCGGCCAGGTGTTGAACCGCCTGCCGCGTCAACCTTCCGGCGGGTTGCAAATCCGCCGTTCCCGCTGAAAGTCTACCGCCCCGCCGCCCCGCCGCCAACAAAAAACCCGCGACATGGAGCAACACGCTCCGCGCCGCGGGTTGCTCTACGTCATTACCGCACAAAAAACGGCGGCGCCTCATCCGCCGGGGCCGCGTTGCCGAGCCGCAACCGCCCCGCGGGCGTCAAACCTATTGCGAGTGAAAATATCCGCAATTGCCGCGTAAGGTCCGACACAATCTTCGCTTCGGGCACGCGCTCGCCGTGCTCGCGCACGTGACGTACCGCGCGAATCAGCCGCGCCCACGTAAGCGCGTACACACTCAAAACAGCACGGTCGGCAAGCGTTAGGTCGCCGCGTTGCTCAAGTTCATCCGCCGCATCCCCCCACGCCGCCAGCGCGTCGGCGTCGTCCGTAACTTCCGCCGGCGGGTCCGGTCGGCCACGCGGAAAATGAAAAGCCGGCCGTGGTCGCCTGCCGCTGCGGTCGGCCTTGAGCCACGTGGGCAGCGGCGGAGGTCCTCTTAATCCCATGTTTCACCCTTTCTGTTCAAAACCACCGAGTTTATTTGCGCGGGGTGGGTGCGGTCCCCCGCCCCGCCGTTTTATAGAAATTCGACCCCCCTCCCCCCTAGGGCCGTCCTTCCAATTCCCGAATCCTGCGCTCCCGCCATGCCGGGTCCGCCGCTTTCAACGTGCAGCGCGTCAGAACCGGCACGCGGCCGGTGCGAACCTGCGCACCGCTCACGCCGCCGGCGTCGAACGCCGCACGCTGAATCCGCCGCACTTCATCCCATTGCAACGCCGTGTATCCTTCACGCGTCACGTCCGCAAGGAATCGAACGATGGCGCGCTCATTCGTGCCGCATCGCCGCGCGACATCAGCAACGGGAATCTTTTTGTCGAGAATCAGCGCGGCAGTCATTCGCGCCGCGTCCCGCAGCATCGCCGCCCGATGCGACGATGAAGCAAAAACCGCTCGCTCAACTTGCATGGTTTCACCGCCTTTCATCCCGATTATACCCACCAATTCGGATATCAAACGTCGAAACCCTGCCGCCGCACATGCTCAAGAAACAGCGCTGAAACCGTCGGGTTCACAACATCGCCCGTCGCCGTGCGTTCCACCTGCGTGCCGCGAAGCTCGTACGGAACCAAAACATTGCCCAGCGTGTCGTCCGCAACCCGGTAGCCGCTCAACTCGAAAGCCGAGCGCAAGCGCGACAGCAAAGGGTCAATCCGCTGGCAAACTTTGATGGCCATGCACAACACTTCAACCGCCGCCGCAAACGTCGGCCGCACCGCCGCCGCCGCGTCGCCGCTTTCCGCCAGCACAGCGCGGCGCAGCGTTTCCCGTTCCCGCGTAATTGCCCGGTCCAGCACCTTGCAAGCGTGCTCCACATCGGCGAGTTCATCCCGCTTCGCGCGCAAGCTCTTCATCGCTTGCGCCGGGTCGGCGCCGTCGGCCACGGCGTCCGCCTGTGCGTCGAGGTCGCGCGCCCGGGCTTCGGCGTCCGTGATTTCCCCCCGCAGCGTATCCGCCTTCCGGCGTGCGTCGGACAGTTTCTCGCCGAGCGCCGCCAGCCGTTCGCGTGCCGCCAGCGTCGCCGGGCTTTGGGGTTCCGGCACGCGGCATCCCCAGTCGATGCGCGCCGCCGCATCCGTCAGCCGCGTCAGCAGCGTGGCCAGTTCGGCCGCCGGGTCGTCCGTCGCCGCCGCCTCGTCCGTCGCCGGGGTCATGCGTTGCGTCTTCGTCTTCGTCGCCATCATTCATCCTGCCTTTCATCGTTCGCCGGCCGCCAATTCAGCCGGGTTGTTAGCGTTAACAAAGTCCCCGCCGCCGTGCAGCGCCGCCGGCGGCGGGGCAACCGCCCGCACGGTGCGGGCCGGGTTGTTCTCAATCCCCCCGCCGAGCCGGGGCCAGGCACGGCCGCCGGCCGGCGGGTCGGTGCACCCCCTGCTTTATCCCTTTCCCGCCGCCCGCGCCATCGCCAGGGCCGCCGCGCGAATCGCCGCCGGCAGGCTCGGCCAGCGTTCAGCAAGCTCCGCAAGCTCCCCGTCAAGCTCGCGCAAGGCCGCCACGATGCCCGCCATGTCGGGGCCGGACGTGGCGTCGCCGGAATCGCCGCTTGCGGCATCGGCCGATGGGCCATCCGGTAAAGCGTTCCGGTAAACAGGGTCGGCGGGTTGCTTGTAAGTCTTTGCAGCTTCGTTACTTGCAATCGGGGGTTCACTAGCCTTCCAAGCTAGACGTTGAGGGTTCGAGTCCCTTCGCCCGCTGTCACTTCGCACAAGGCCATGCGCCGATGCTTGCCGCCAAGACTTGGGAGCATCCCCGTGCGCCGCGTCATCTACACGGTCGGCATGAGCCTCGACGGCTGAATCGCCGGGCGGGGGGAAAGGCAACGCTTCGTACTACGACCGCAATCCGTATTTCTTGATCTTGTTGTAGACCGTCACTCGGTCGACCTTCAGGATTTCGGCGGTTTCCGTCACGTTCCCGCCGGTGCGCTCCAGGACCGCGGCGATGTGGCGCCGTTCGAGTTCTTCCAGCGAGTCGCCGCCGCCGGCCGTGCCCTTGACCTGCGTGCGCACGGGGAGGTCGGCCGGGCGAATCATCGGCGGCGTGCCCACGACCATGGCGCGTTCGATGGCATTGGCCAGTTCGCGCACGTTTCCGGGCCAGTCGTAGTCGACCAGGATGCGGACGGCTTCCGGACTGATGTCGGTGATTCGCTTGCCCATCTGGGCCGCGAATCGCCGCACGAAATGCCTCGCCAGGAGCGGGATGTCGCCGCGGCGGGCGCGAAGCGGCGGCGCCTCGATCGTGAAGACGTTGATTCGGTAGAAGAAGTCTTCGCGAAACCGCCCTTCACGGACGGCCTTTTCCAGGTCTTCGTTCGTCGCGCAGATCACGCGGAAGTTCACCTTGATCGAGCGCGAGCCGCCGATGCGCGTGAACTCCTTGGAGTCGAGCACGCGCAGCAGGTCAATCTGCATCTGCGCGGATATCGCGCCGACCTCGTCGAGAAAAAGCGTGCCGCCGTCGGCCATTTCGAGCCGGCCCGTGCGGCGCTCGTGCGCGCTGGTGAACGCGCCTTTTTCGTGGCCGAACAGTTCGCTTTCCAGCAGGTTTTCCGGAAAGGCCCCGCAATTGACCGGAACGATGGGGCAGTATCGCCGGTGGCTGTTGGCGTGGATGGCGCGGGCGATCAGCTCTTTGCCGGTGCCGCTCTCCCCGAGGATCAGCACGGTGGCGTCGGTCTGGGCCACGTGCTGAATGAGGGTGAGGACGCGGCGCATGGCGTCGCTCTCTCCGACGATGGTGTCGATGTCCACGAGCTTGTTGATGGTCTCGCGGAGCTGCGTGTTTTCGCGGCTCAGGCGGCGCTGTTCGAGCGCGCGGCGGACTAAGTGGCTCAGCTCGTCCGGGTCGATCGGTTTCGTGACGTAGTCGAAGGCGCCCTGTTTGAGCGCCTGCACGGCGGTTTCGACGGTGGCGAACGCGGTGATGATGATTACGGTGATCGTCGGGTCGATGGCGTTGACGCGGGCCTGCAGCTCGATGCCGTCCATGCCCGGCATCTTGATGTCAACCAGGGCCACGTCGATGTGCTTTTCCTGGGCCACGCGCAGCGCATCGGCGGCGGACTCGACGGCGATGACGTCGAACCCGTCCTTGCGGAACCAGTTGTACAACGAGTCGCGCACGGAGAACTCGTCGTCGACCACGAGAATGCTCGACTGGCTCTGCTCCATGTCGCCTGAACTCCCCGACGTTGCGGTCATGATGCGTCGCCCCGACTCGGATTGCCCGCGGCGGCGGAAACGGCCGGCGCCGACGCCTCCGCGAGGCGGCCGCCGCGCGGCAGGCCGATTCTAAACGTCGTGCCGCGGCCCGGCTCGGACTCCACATCAATGGCGCCGCCATGACGATGAACAATGCCATAGACGACGGCCAGGCCCAGGCCCACGCCACTCTCCTTCTGCTTGGTTGAAAAGAAAGGCTCGAAAATGCGCGGCAGCGCGTCCCGGCTGATGCCCACGCCGGTATCGGTCACTTCAATGCAGACCTGCTCGGCGTGGACGCGTAATTCCACGGTCAGCTCGCGCGTGCCTTCCGGGCGCGCGTCCATGGCTTCGACCGCGTTGATGAAGAGGGCCAGCAGCGCCTGTTCGAGCTGGTCGCGGTCGGCCACGACCTCGGGCGCATCGCGCAGGAGTTCCACCCGCAGTCGGACACCCCGAATCTCGAGATGGTGTCTCACGACCATCAGGCTGTGCTCCACGATCTCATTGAGATTGGCCGGGGCCATGTTCGTACCGGTGCGCCGCGCGAAGATGAGCAGGTTCTTGACAATCTCCCCGCAGCGCCGGCATTCGCTTTCCATCACGCTCAGGTAACGATCAAGCTCCTCGCGCACCTCGGGGGTGAGCGGCTGCCGGCCGATCTCGCGTTTCACCAGGCGCGCATAGGTGAACACGCCGGCGAGCGGATTGTTCAGTTCATGCGCGACGCTGGCGGAGAGTTTGCCCAGCGACGCCATCTTCTCCATGTGCAGCACATGGTGCTGGGCGCGGCGCAATTCCTCGGTCTTTTCGGCGACCTTTTCCTCCAGCCGGCGGGACCAGTCGGTGAGGTTTCGGCGAGCCCTGCCGAGGTCCGCGGCCATCGCGTTGAAGGCCTGGGCGAGTTGTGCCAGCTCGTGCCGGCCGCGCGCGTCGATGCGCGTGTCGAGGTCGCCGCGCGCGATCCTCTGCGTGCCTGCGCGAAGCTGCGCGACCGGACGGTAGACGATCCGCTGGATGAACAACGCCGCGACGACGCCGATGACCGCCAGGAGCACGACGGTCGTCCAGACAAGCTGTCCCTGGGCGCCCTGAAGGGTGGCATCCAGCGGCGCCATCGACATGGCGACGTCGAGCACGCCGAGGACCTTCCGGTCGGCGGGGTGGTAGTGGCAGGCCGCGGTCGCGCAGCGCGATTCGTTCGGAATCACCTTCAATTGGTGCAGGACGTTCGAGCCGCCCGCCGGAATCAAGCTGCTTCGTTCCAGAACAGACGGGGCGTTGAGCTTGTCGTCGACGTGGCAGGTGCGGCAGGTGTCGGACTTCAGGTCGACCTTGCGGCCGATCTCGTCGCGGTTCGCCGACAGTACGATCACGCCCTCCTTGTTATAGCAACGGACCGCGGCGATATCGGAACCGTCGACGAGCCGTTCGAACGTCGATTGCACCTGGTCGAGGCGGTTCAGCAGCATGCCATCATGAGTGGCGCGTTCGATCAGGTCGCCGCAGCGGCGCGCATCGGCACGGACGAATCGCAGAAAATGGTCCTGCGTGGATCGAAAACTCAACACGGCGTGGATGCCCAGGACGATGGCAACCGTCAGGCACAGCGGCGCCAACAGCCGGAAACCAATGGACTGAACGAATGCACCGAGTTTTCGCACGTTCTGATGTGTCGCAAGTCGCGTGCCATTGATGTTGAAAACCTCAATGGCGCGTTGAAAAAGCCTGCGCCGGCCGGGGCGACCGCCTGGCGAAAGCACGGTCGGCACGCCAGCAGATACTGAGCACGGCCGCTGGAGCCCCAATTGCCGTGGTGGATCAGCGGACGGACCCCGGCATTTCCCCCCGGGTCAATCAAGAGCCATGCGGGCGTAAACGCCGAATGGGGTCGCGAAGCCGGTCGGAGGCAGCCATGACCGTTCACGTCGATACGGGGCCGGCTGAAACGTGCGTGTGGATGGACGCGGGCGTCCTGACGTACAAGCTGTGCGATCGGGACTTCGACTGCGAGCATTGCCCATTTGACGCCGTGATGCGCGGCGATCGAACGGCGGGCTGCAATCTGACACCGGACCGGTGTACGCGCAGCGAGGCAGGGATCGAGTTTCCGGCCGATCGCCTTTATGGAGAAGGCCACACGTGGTGTCAAGCGGTGGAGGAGAATTCGGATCATGTCCGTGTGGGGCTTGACAGTCTCGCCGCGTCGCTCATCGCGGGCGCGGCGCACATTTTCTGGACGCCTGCGCCGGTGATCAACCGGGGAGAAATGGTCTGTGCCATTGAATGGGAAAGCCGCCTGCTGAATATCGGAAGTCCCGTCGCGGGCAGAATGGTCGCGCGCAATCGGACGCTCGATGACGATCCCACCATCATCCCGGCAGACCCCTATGGCCGGGGTTGGATCGCGGAGCTGGCCATTGCGGATGAAGCAGAACTCGCCCGCCTTCTCACGCAACGAGCCGGACAGCAACAGGCGCGGCTCGATCTGCGGCGACTGCGCCGAATCATCGCCTTCCACATGCTGGCTGACGAATCGGACGACACGCTGACCGGCGCCAACGGCAACATCCCGCTTCTGGAGGCCCGCCGCATCCTCGACCGGACGGCTTACTTGAATCTCGTTGCCGAAATCCTCCATCTGAGCTGTTGATCGATTGCGATGCTTGGCCGCTCGGGCACTCGATTGCTCGACGTGGGGCAGTACGTCCTATCACGGCGGCGGCGGCGGACGCGCCAAGGAATTCAGCGCGTGCGCCGAATTTCTCATCGGCGAAACCGGCCGCCATGTTCGTTTTATATTTGTAACATTTTCACAGGTCGTGTATTCACAAGCCGTTACATGAGCGCCGCGCGCCGACTTTCGGTTGGTGCGCCCATTGCTGAACAGGAACGGCGGACGAGTGGAACCGCGACGCGGAAGCGTAAGGGGGTTTCCCATGATCGCTGAGAACTTCAAGACGTGGTGGCATCTGAAGGGGCCTGGCGCCGTCAAAGAGACGCTGCTGACCTGTGCGGTGGTGCTGCTGGTCCTGGCGAGCCTGCCGCTCCTGGCATTTGCGCTGTTTCTGGCGCGCGGGGTAATCCTGCTCCTGCTTCCGCTCGCGCTGGCGGCCGGCGCGCTCGCATACGGCGTCAGCCCAAGATTCAGGTTGTGGCTGCGATCCACTCACTGAACGATTGCGAGGGGTTACCCATGAGCGTCAGCCGACGGGACTTCCTCAGACTGGCCGGCGCCGCAGGCGTGGCGAACCTTGCCGCAGCGCAAGCCGCGCGCGCCTCGGCGGCCGGTCCGGCCAATCCCGAATGGATGGGAATGCTGACGGACCTGACGCTGTGCGTGGGCTGTCGCAAGTGCGAGTGGGCCTGCCGACAGGCCAACGGGCTGGCCGGTGAGGAGCCAATCGACGCATACGACGATCCGTCGGTCTTCGCGAACAAGCGACGGACGAGCGGTTTAAGCCTGACGGTGGTTAATCGATACGGTTCGGACGCGGCGGGGGAAAAGCCGGTTCACGTCAAGACGCAATGCATGCACTGCATCGAACCGGCGTGCGCCTCGGCGTGCCTGGTGGGCGCCTATCGCAAGTCGCCCCAGGGGCCGGTGATCTATGACGACTCTGCGTGCATCGGGTGCCGCTACTGCCTGATTGCGTGTCCGTTCGAGATGCCGGCGTACACCTATGACGATCCGCTCACGCCGGTGGTGCGGAAATGCATGATGTGCGTTGAGCGCATTCGGGACGGCGCGAGCCGCCCGGCGTGCGCCGAGATGTGTCCGGTCGAGGCGATCACGTTCGGCAAGCGCAACGCGCTGCTGACGCTGGCCCGAAAGAAGATCGCCGAGCATCCGGACAAGTACGTGGACCATATCTACGGCGAAACCGAAGCCGGCGGAACCTGCTGGCTTTACATCGCGGGCAAGCCGTTCGAGGAACTCGGTTTCCGGACCGACGTGGGAACGACTCCCTATCCGGAGTTGACTCGCGGATTCCTGTCCAGCGTGCCGTTGATCCAGACGATCTGGCCAGCCCTGCTGATGGGCGCTTACGCCTTTACACAGCGGCGCGAGACGCTGGCACGCGATTCGGGCGCTTCGGTCGCGCCGCCGACTGAGAACGGGTCTGAAAAGCCCGAATCAGGGCGGGCAGTCGCGGTCAACCGCGTCGCCCCCAGCGACGACAACCCATCGCTCCCTTCACGCTCCCGCCCTGGTCGCGTTCAGGGTCGCGGTTCGGATCAGGCTTCTCAAACACGTTCCGAGTCCACGCCTCCGGAGGCCGAGTCATGATCGACCAGGTCGCCCGGACCGCCGTTCTCGAATCTCCGCCGCCGGTCGCCGACGAACCGGCGCCGTCGCGACAGGCGGTTCCACCGCGCGGTCGCTCGCGCTCGGCATCGTTGGCGTGGCTGCGGCGCGAGATTCTGCTCGGCCAGACGCCGCGCGATTACCTGAAGAGCCTCGTAACGCCGTTCAACATTGTTGCCGCCCTGATCCTGTGCGTGGGCATTCCGGTGACGATCGTTCGCTTCACGCAGGGATTGGCGGCGACCACGAACCTGACCGACGCCACACCGTGGGGCTTGTGGATCGGCTTCGACGTGCTGTGCGGCGTGGCGCTGGCAGCCGGCGGCTTCGTGATGGCTTCGGCGGTGCATCTGTTCGGGCTTCACGACTACAAGCCGCTGGTGCGGCCGGCGATTCTGACCGGATTTCTCGGGTATTTCTTCGTCGTCATCGGACTGCTGTTCGACCTGGGGCGTCCGTGGCGGCTGCCATATCCGCTGTTCATTTCGCCGGGCGTGACCTCGGTCATGTTCGAGGTTGCCTGGTGCGTCGCCCTGTACCTGACGGTGCAACTGCTGGAGTTCTGTCCCGCGGCGTTCGAGTGGCTTGGCTGGCGGTCGTGCCGCCAGTGGGCCGTGTGGATGACCGTCGGGTTGACGGTCTTCGGCGTGCTGCTATCGACGTTGCACCAATCCGCTCTGGGTGGGCTGTTCCTGATGGCGCCCGGAAAGATCCACCCGCTGTGGTATTCGCCCTACATCCCGGTGCTGTTCTTCGCGTCGGCGGTGGCGGCCGGAATCTCGATGGTAGTGTTTGAGAGCATGCTCTCGCACCGCGTGTTCCAGGAGGCGCGGCACAGCCGCGCGCGGATGGACCGGCTGACGCTGGGGCTGGGCAAGGCCGCGGCCGTGGTGCTGATGGTCTATTTCGGCCTCAAGTGGCTCGCGCTGGCGCACGGGCAGCAATGGCGCCTGTTGCTCACGCCGTACGGCTACTGGTGGCTGCTGGAGGTTCTCGGGTTCATTCTGCTGCCGTGCCTGCTCAACGCCTACGCCGTGCGAAACCGCCGCGCCGGTCTGGTGCGGTTCGCATGCGTCATCACGGTGCTGGGGATCGTTCTGAACCGGCTCAACATTTCGATCATCACGTATCACTGGAACGCGGCGGAGCGTTACATCCCGGATTGGAAGGAGTTCGCCATCACGATCATGATCGTGACGCTCGGATTGCTGAGCTTCCGGTCTATCGTCAACCGCATGCCCGTGCTGAACGACCATCCCGACTTTGAACCGGCGCATTAGCGGAGAGACCCCATGCACACGCTGCACGACCACATGATCGCAACGAAGGCCGCCGAGTACATCATGGCGGCCGGTTTCCTTGTGCTGTTCCTGCTTTTCTGGCGGTTCCTTTGTGGACATCCGAAACGGTCCGACGCGCACAGGAGGCCATGACCCATGACTCGCGTCCGTGCGACACGACGCATCGCGACACTCCTGGGGCTTACGCTGCTGCTGGCCGGATTCGCGGCCTTCGCGGGCACCGTGGATGTGCCGCGGCGTCCAGCGACGCGCAGCTCGCTCTCCGCCGTGCGCCCGAAGACGACCGTCGCAAGCCGGCCGACCGCCCCGGCGCCGGCGTCCCCGGCATCGGTTCCGCCCGACGTGGTCATGCTCGCGGATCTGGAGGACCTGTACGAGCCTGTGCCGTTCGACCATCAGGGGCACGTCCGCATGGCCGACATGTCGTCCGGCTGCACTTATTGCCATCATCACACGCCCGAAGGGATGTCGCCCGCCGCCTGTCGAAGCTGTCACGCGACGTCGCCTGCGAATGAAACGACGGCCATGCCCAGCCTCAAGGGGGCCTATCACCGGCAGTGCCTGAGCTGTCACGTCGAATGGAGCCACGACACGGCGTGCAGCGCATGCCACGTGCCGAAGACTCGGCGCGGCGTGGCCCGCGACCGGGATGCGCTGCCCAGCGTGATTCAGCTCGTGTCGCGCATGAGCAAGCCGGTGAAGCAGAAGGACGTCTTCGTCTACCAGACAAGGCATTCCTCGCTGCCCGTGGTCTCATTCCATCATCGCGATCATGCCCAGACCTTCGGCCTGCGATGCGCCGACTGTCACCAGGGGGGTTCGTGCGCGAGTTGCCATGGCAACGACGCGGCGCGTTCGGAATCGGCGGCGGCACGGCATGGCGTCAAGGATCAGTGCCTGAGCTGCCACAACGAGACCAACTGCGCTTCGTGCCATGACCGGGCCGAGCGACCGCCGTTCGACCATGCGGTGAGCACCGGCTGGCCGCTGGGACCAAATCATGCCAAGCTGTCGTGCGGCGAATGCCACGGTTCGCCAAAGGAATTCACGGTGCCGTCGCAGAACTGCCACGGCTGCCACGCGCGGACGCGAAGCCGGATGTTGACCGGCGGCTCGGCGGAGCAAAGCACCCTTGCGCGCTCACGCGAGGGCTTGCCACCCGGACACGAGCAGCCGGACCGGATGGATTGCCAGGCATGCCATTCCGACATAGCCGGGCGATTTGAGCACGCGACGACCGTTCACGGTCCCGCGGCGGAGGCTTCCGGGTGCAAGACGTGCCACGACGTGAACGCCGCGAATCCGCGGCCCGCGGCGGATCGGCAGCAAGCGCTGTGTTTGAAGTGCCACGACCGGACGCTCGATGCCGGCCAGGGCCGGTCGGTTGTCAACGTGTCGGCGCTGCTTGCGGAGAACAAGAATCGCCACGGGCCGGTGCGCGACGGCAACTGCTCGGCGTGCCACAACCCGCACGCCAGCGGCAACGCGCATTTGCTGGTGCGGGCGTACACGCCCGACTTCTACGCGCCATTCGATCTTGATCAGTACGCGCTGTGCTACGGCTGTCACAACAAGGACCAGGTGCTGAGCCAGTCGGCCTCCGGGCTGACGGGCTTTCGCGACAAGGACCGGAACCTGCACTGGCTTCACGTGAACCGCGAGAAGGGCCGCACGTGCCGGGTGTGCCACGAGGTGCACGCGTCCAATCGGCCGTTCCACATTCGGGAAAGCGTTCCGTTCAGCGGGTCCGGATGGCAGTTGCCGATCAATTACGAAAAGACCGATGCGGGCGGCCGGTGCGCGCCGGGCTGCCATGCGCCGATGATCTATGATCGGACGTAGGCGACAATGACAGGCGGCAGGACCAAAGGGTGCGGCGCCGTTCGGCCCGTCACACCGAAACACGGCCTTCGTCCGACAACCTCGATTTCCTGCTTCGTCACATCCCCGGCGGCGAGTCCATCGCAACGGCCGCTGACTGCCGTTTCAAGGAGGCCGCTGCGCAGCATGGCATCGACACCTTCCATAGGGCATCGCGCGGAAATAACGTGAACGAATTGCAGAGGGGTGGTACGGGCGTCCCGCCCGTCCGGAACGGGCAAGATGCCCGTACCACCCAGGATAATCGCTGTTTCGCTGGTTTGACTCCGCACTGATGGGGCGGAAGTCGTATGAGGCGACCCGCGCGCAGCGAACACGAAAGGCAGAGCGGTAGTTTGCTCGGCGCTCCCTCACGGTCGCGGTTCGGTTGATCGTGGGCGTCGTCTTCTATATCCCGATCCGCCCGAAGTGGTTCAGCACCATAATCGCGCGTAACGTGATCCACTTCGAAGGCCGGCCTTTCTTTTCGATGTCGGCCAGCATCTTGCCGTTAAGGGAGGCGTCGAGCTTCCAGCGGCCGTCGGGGCCGCGTTTTTTCTCGATGTGGGCGAGCGATTCGTCGAAAACGGGATCGTGCGGCACGTTCAGCTCGGCCAGCGCCAGCATGGCCTCGAGCAGATCGGGGTTGTAGCTGCGCGGGAAGCCGAAGCGCAGCCAGCCGGGCTTGGGCACGAGCCGATCGTCGGGCACGGGATGGTCGTTGAGCCAGTTCAGGCGGACGGTTCGCTCGGCGACGCCTTTGCGGCGGCGGCGGACGGCCTCGCGGTATGGTGCGACATCGGGCCGCACGTAGCGAAAGACGCGCACGGCGCGAAGTTGATCGACCAGCAGCGTCCGCAGGCGTGCGAGTTCGCCGCGCGGCACGCCCGGCGGCGCGGCGGCCAGGCAACGCAGCGTTTGCGGGAGGGTCATCTTGCAGGACGTGTGCAGGCAGGTCTCGAGGATAATGCAGGGCACGCCGCCGTGCGGCAGGATGCGCTCGGCCAGCCGGCGGTAGCCGCGGATGACGCGCGGATCGTCGCCGTAGCCGAAGTGCACGAGCGCCCGCAGGATGTTGGCGGTGAGGCAGACGATTTCGAAGCGCGGCGTCTCGGACGGGGAGAAGGCGCCGTTTTCGAGCTGCGTGGCGAGCACATGTTCGGCGAGGCGTTTGATGCGTGGGTCGCGGCCGTCGGCGTGGAGGTCGGCCAGGAAGATGAGCGTCCAGTACGCGCCGCGGTATTTGTCGTAGTTGCCGGTTGTGTTCCAGACCTGTCTGCGTTGTGCGAGGCGGAAGCTGCGGTCGATTCGATGGAGCATCGTCGCGACGGGCGGGTAATCGTTGCAGCGGCGGCGCAGGGATGTCATGGTTCGCGAATCGGGCGATTCGCCGAGGAGGCGCAACCGGGCCAGGTACTGCACGCCGGGGGCGTCGTCTTCGAGCAGCCAGTCAAGGGCGGACAAGGCGTTGCTCCTTGCGGCGCGCCGGGAGGGGCGGGGCGTTGCGGCGCCGCGCGGGTTCGCTGGTGGTTTTACCGCTTGGCTGCCGCCGGCGGCAAGCAGGGGGTAGGGTCCGCTGTGCGGACAGAACATTGTTCGCACGGGCTGCAAGCCCGTGCCACGCGATCAGAACCCGCCGCGCAAGCGGCGGGACGGTCCGCACAGCGGACCCTACGGACACTGTAAGCACATGGTACGCGACACAGCCGGGGGCGGCTGTGCTCCACAGCGCCACGCGGGGGGCGTCCGTGTGATATAGTGACCGGCGATGGACTCGCGTGTGATCGATCTGCGATCGGACACCGTCACACGGCCTTCCGCCGCGATGCGGGCGGCGATGGTTGGCGCCGAGGTAGGCGACGATCAGTTCGGCGAGGATCCGACGATCAACGCGCTTCAGGAGCGCGTCGCTTCGCTGCTGGGAAAGGAAGCCGCGCTGTGGCTGCCGACGGGAACGATGGCGAATCAGGTCGCGCTGCGCGTGCTGACGCGGCCAGGCGACGACGTGATCGTCACCCGGCAGAGCCATGCCGTCTGGCACGAGACGGGCGCCTCGGGCGCCAACGCCGGCGTGCAATTCACCGAGATCGGCGCCGGCGGCACGTTCACGGCCGACGAGTTCGTCGCGGCGTGCAAGCCGCGCGGGCACATCGTTTATCCACCGACGACGCTGGTTGAAATCGAGAATACGCACAACCGCGCAGGTGGCGTGGTGTTTCCACAATCCGAGGCGCTGCGCATCTGCGCGGAGGCCCGACGCCGCGAGATCGCCACGTATCTCGACGGGGCGCGGCTGTGGAACGCGGCCGTCGCGGCGCGGACAGCGGCAGCGGACCTGGCGGCGCCGTTTGATCTGGTGTCGGCGGCGTTCTCGAAGGGATTGGGGGCGCCGGGCGGTTCGGCGCTGGCAGGCTCGCGCGAGATCATCGCGCGGGCCGTGCGTTTCCGCCGGATGCTGGGCGGGGCGATGCGACAGGTCGGCATCTTCGCGGCGGCGGCGCTGCACGCCATCGACCACAACATGAGCCGGCTGGCCGACGACCACGCCCACGCGCGGCGCATCGCGGAGATACTGGCGGAAAGCCCGCGCATCATTGTCGAGCCGTCCTCGGTCCACACGAACATCGTGATCTTCGAGCTTGCACCGGATGCACCGGATGCGGCGGCGGTCGTCGCGGCGGCGCGCGAGCACGGCGTGTTGATCTTCGCATTCGGTCCGCGGACCATCCGCGCCGTGACGCACCTGGATGTCTCGCGCGAGCAGTGCGAGCGGGCGGCCGGCACGCTTCGGCGAATCGTGGACGCATAGACGCCGACCCATCATGAATACGGCCTGCGCCATTCATCTGAATTCATCCAGCGACCCGAGCGCGATCGCGCGGTACACGGCCGCGGCGCAGCGGCAGGGCTTTCGACGGATGGCCTGGATCGTCGGCGATCGGATGGAGCGGCCGGCGGTCGACTGGGCGACGTTGCTGGATGACTTGAGCCGCACGGCGCGACAATCGCACGGGTTTCATGTGATCGGCGCGAGCGTGCGTGGCGCCGCGCCGGGCGTCGCCGCGATGGGCGCTGACGCAAGTCGTTCTGTCGCGCCGCTCGTGGATTGGCTGCGGGTCGCCGCGGTTGCAAGACTCGCGTGGCTGGGCGTCGGTTCTTGCGCTCCGTGCGAACCGTCGCCGCGGGGGGAACGGGATCGACCGGACGAGCGCCTGCACGCGTTGCGCGAGGCGCTGCTGACGCTGCGATTCGACGCCGAGGATGCGGGCGTGACGCTCGCGCTGTGCGTACCGGATTCGCGTCTGCGGCTCGATCCGACGGGCGCGCGCGACTTCCTCGATGCGCTGGCAACGCCGTGGATTCGGTTTGTGCTCGATTTCGATGCGATCGCGAAGGATGACGAGCCATGCGAATGGGTCGAAACCCTGGGCGCGCGGATCGAAGCGATGATCGTGCGCGTGCCGGCGCGGGGCGGGGCGGCGGATGCGTCGGGCGGTGAAAACAGTGATCGGCTTCGCCGCGCGCGAGACGCTGTCGCGGCGATGCGCCGATCAGCGCCGCGGGAGTGCGTCGTGCTCGATGGCGGAGAGGCGGCGGATTACGCAATTATGGCGCGCGTTGCGCAGGAGATTGCGGTACTGGAGCAGACGTAGAGCGACCCGCGGCGCCCTGCGGAAGTGTGCGATGGCTTCGCTTGTCCGACAGTTCGACACGGCCAAGCCCCTCACGGGCGGCATTCACACAGGAATCGAGCAAAGTCAGCGCGAGGAGTTGATCGTGCCACCCGCCACGATGAGGCAAAGCCGATTTCAGCAGTTGATTCGCTTTCACGCGCTTCGTCACGCAATCGCTGGACGCATCCTGATGCGGCTCTATAATCGGCGCAACGCCGTGGATTGCGGCAAAACGGAACCCGCCCAACATGCCTTTCGCCCTTGTTTGCGCCATTGCGTTCTGCATGAATCAAAACGAGCCGACGACATCGGCCCCGGCGACTGCGCCGACGCTGACGTTCGAGTTGCAGCAGCCGCCGGATGCGGCGTTTCCTGAGAACTGGGCGTGGGAGGCGGAACTGGAGCGACTCGCCCGCCGCTGCGTCGAGGAGGTTCAGACCGCGCCCAACGACGCCGCGCGATCGGATGCGGCGCTTCGCGCCGCCGCGCTGCTGCTGTCGCGACGGTGCGAGCCAGCGCTTTCACGCATGTTGCAGGGCATCGCGTCCCCGGAGGATGGCCGCACGCTGACAGCCAACGCCGAGGAGGCGCGGCGACTGCTGGCGGCCCGGCCCGTGTCGCAACCCGCCTCGGCGCCGGCCAATACAACCGACAACACCGAGCCTTCGATCGCCGACGACGCCGAATACCTCGCGGCACTGGCCGACGCGCTGGCGGCGGTGGGCGAGTCGCCATCGATCGACGCCTCGGCCGACGAAGCCGTGCGCGGCCGGCTGACGGCGGCGGCGACAATCATCGCTCCGTATCTGGACGATGCGCGGCCGGCGGCGGCCGGGCTGGCGCGGCTGTTGCAGGCGACGTGTTATCGCCGCGCGGGCCGGGCGGACCGGGCGACGGAAGTGCTGGGCACGGGCGGCGGGCCGGATGCGATTCTGCCGTACGAAGTCTTCGCGCGGCTGGAGTATTGTCGTGCGCTGGCGGATCAGGGGTATCACGTGGCGGCGCTGGCCCTGGCCGCGCGGCTGGAAACGGGCGCGAGCGTGCGAATTCCGCTGGAGCATCGGACGGCGGCGGTGCAGTCGTTTCGCAAGCTGCGGATGGAGTTGTGGCGGGCGTGGAGCGAACAGCTTCGTGCGGGCGATGACGCGGAACTGGTGAATCGCGCCAAGGCCCAGCGCGACCGGCTGGCGAAGTCGTTCAACACGCGCGGCCCGGTGCTGCTGTATCGTTTCGGACAGTTATTACCGCAGGATGACGAGACGGCGCGCGAATGATCCAAGCCCGCAGCGCACGCGCCGGGGTTCGCCCTTCGATCCGGGATTACGCCATGTGTCAATGTTGCGGAATATTCTCCGTAGGCGGCGTTCGGATTCCGCTTGCTTACGCTGCGCGGCTCTGATTCGCACTGGCTGAAGGCCCGTGGCACGCGAAGGACCGACATGGCCAGGCCCTCGCGAAAAGCGTTGCCTTAAATGGCTTGGATGATGTCGCGCGAGGGCTTGACCATGCCACCCATCAACCACGTCACCTCGACAACTTCGCGCTCTGGCGCACAAGCCGCAGCAGCGGATCGTACGTGCTGAACTCGTGCTCGAATGCGCGGTCGGCGTCGCGGACCAACGCCCGCGCGGTGATCACGGCGTTGTTGAACAGCCCCCATTTCAGTTGCACGATGCGCGATGATCGCGACGGCGTGTAGCGCAGCACGACGGCCAGCCGCGCGGTCCAGGCGCTGAGACGTTGCGGCTCGGCCCGCGCGTCCAGTCGCGCCGCCTGCGGCGGAATGAAGGCGGCGTACGATACGGCGGCGGTCGCCGCAACGGCGTCGTCGACGTGCACATACAGGGCCGACTTGATGAAATCGGTAAGTGCCGCGCACGCGGCGGATTGTTCGGCGGGTTCGAGAAAGTCGGCATCGGCGCGGGCGACCGGCCGCCAGGTTTCCAGCAGCGGCAGCGGTACGTGGACTTCGACGATCAGCCCCTCATCGGTGCGGTCGATGATGGCAAACACCGTCGTAAATCGCTGCGGCGCCGGCAGCATCGCGATCGCGGCGGCCGGCTGCGAGGCGGCCGAGTCGCGCGACGAAGCGGGCGAGAACTCCAGCGTTTCGGCGTTGCCGCGGCTGGTCAGGCAGATCTCGCGCCCGGACCGATCGCCCGCGCGGCGCACGTCCAGGACCAGTTGCGATTGAATGCGCAGCGGCAACTCGGCGGCGCAGAGGCGAAACGTCAGGAACTGCCGCGGCGATTCGACGGCGTACTCCATCGTGTATCGCACGCGCAAGCGGCGCAGTCGATTCCACTCGAAGCGTTCCTCAAGCGCATCAGCCACGGCGGACGAAACCACGCGGCCGGTCAACCGCCGCCCGCGCGTATCGTGAATCGCGAGCGCCTTCAGGACGCACGGCTCGTAGCGCGCCCGTGCGTCGTTGAGCCACGCGGCGGAACAAGCGTCGCTGCGCCGCCGGGCGGCCGGATCGAGATGCAACAAGTCCTCGGCGGGAACTTCCAGCGTTACGGCCAGCCGATCGTCGGCGACGGTTACGGTTCCGCGGCTAACGGACAGATCGTGTCCGAAGGCGGACGCCGCGTGAAGCGCGATCGCAATCGCCGCGGCGGTTCGCGAAGCGGCAAAGCGAAGCGTAAGGGCATGTTTGACATGCCCGATTCGAGGCAAACCGTTGCAGCCGAGTCGTTCGCTCGTCGCAACAGCCGATCGCCGCTCTCTCACGGTCGCGGTGCGGTGCAGGCGGCGCAGCCGCTCCCTCACGGTCGCGGTTCGGTTCATCCATTTTGAACACGTGCGGCGCGGCTCTGCCCGGTCCCATTCATACTCATTCGGCCGCATGGATGTCGATCTCCGTGAAGAAGGTGCCCTGCCCCACGTCTTCGGTAATCCACAGCAACCAGCGATACGGGCCCAGCGCGCCTTCCTTCGCGCGGATCGACGAAGCGTGCGCGCCGCCGCTGCCCAGCTCGGCCGTATTGACGACCGCCAGTAGCGTCCAGCCGCTGTCGGTGGCCGACTTGAATCCCGGATCGGGCATCTTTTCGGCGTTCGACGCCCATACCGAGAAATACTGCGGCGCTCGGTTCGTGCGGTGACGCGAGAACGTGTTGATCCGGCCGATCTTCACGCTGCCGCGCAAATCGGCATAGAAGCGCCCCGCCTGGTCATACCACACACAGCGCTGCGTGTCGTCGTCGTTGCGGGCCGTCTCGCCGTCGTTCATTCGCGGAAGCGACCCGTTGACCAGACCCGAGCCGCGATGCGGCGAATATTCGCCATCACCGTCGAACACGGCGAAAACGACGCCGTGGCCGGCGCTGCTGTCGGCGTAGTCGGTCGAGACCGGCTCGCCCAGCTTGAACTGGAAGTCCTCGCGGCGTTCGATCGCCGCGTCGGCCACCGGTGTGACGCCCTCGAAAACCGGCGGAGGCGGCGGCGGATAGACGTGTCGCAACTGCACCGGCCCGCGGTCGCTGAAATCGTCGTAAAGCGGCGCGGCCGGCCGCACGTCGTCGTTGTCGCCGCGGCCCACGCTGACTGCCAGCAGGCGGATCAGTTCGTTGTCGGGCAGCGTCATCTCGGTCGCGTCGGGCGGCAGGTCGAGCCGGTACTTGAACAGGTAGCTGAAGCGATAGGACTCGTTGCCGTGCGACGGATGGTGCCGGTGCGTGCAGAACCAGGCGATCGGATCGCGCTTGATGAAACCCGCCGTGATGCCGACGACGTTCCCGTCGCAGACGAAGTCCAGCTCGTCGAACGGCCGGTCCCAGACGCGATCGTCGAACTGGCCGATGAAGCCGGTCCAGCTCTGCACGCTGACGCTCGTGGTGCGGTCGCCGACGCGAAACGCCCCAGCGGTGTCCCGCGTCGCGGCCGCCAACAGATACACCGCGTCGTGGGGGCCGGGCGGCAGCGGCACGGTCTGCCCCTTGCAGACGACCGCGTTTTTCCGGCCCGGCGCGGTCGGTCCCAGCTCGAAGGCGATGCCTTCGGAAACGATGCGGCGCGGGAGCATCTCGGCCGGAATCGTGCGACCCTCGGCATCGAACGCACCATCGTCGAAGTCGCGATCGGCGCTGACGACGTCGGCGTCGTACGGCAGCGCGACGGGCGTGCTGCGCGGCCGCTCCAGTTTCACTGGCGCGGCCGCCAGTCGCAGCGAGAAGCTGCGCGGGCTGTAAGGAGTTATTTTGAGCGTGAGCTTGCCGCCATCGACCTTTGCTTCGCTGATGCGGCGCTCCTGGCCGTCGACTTCGTAGACATCCGCGATCGGCGCGGCGAACGACACTTCGACCGCGTCGGCCGACCGGCCCCACAACTCCTGAAGCCGCACGATGATGCGGTCTTCGTCCTCGGCCAGCTTGACGGCGCGGACATCGACCTGCTCGGTGTTGACGTTCAGCAGCGACCACTCGCGGCCGAGCGGACCGGCATGCGCCGGCGCTTCGAAGGCGCGCAGCGGCTGATTGAGCCGCCGGCCCTGCCATTCGGTGCGCCCCTGCCGCCAGTCGCCGGCGTGGCCGTACACGGCGTAAATCATTTCGTGCCGGCCCCAGTCCTGACTGTGCTGGTCGAGATAGCCCTTGCGCACGCCAGGCGTATACAGCAGCGTCAGCCGCACGGTGTTGTCGGATGGCTTGTCGGAGCCGTACTTGCTGTCTTCGAGGATCGACACGCCGTATTCGCTCCCGGCGTCGGTCAGGTCGAGCCACTCGTGCGACGGCACTTCGTACTTCGTCGGCTCGTTGTTGCCGCGGTCGATCGTGCCCATGCCCCAGTTGTACGTCGCCATCGGGTTCGACACGCTCAGCGGAAACGACGCCTTCAGGGCGCACTCGGTCGATTGCCAGTCGATGTCGGTCTTGAACTCGACGCGCCGGCCGGCGTCGCCGCGGGTCAGCCGAATCTGCTGCGTGACGAACGAGTTGCGTCCGCCGCGGTGTATTTCGAGCGAAACGCGCACCGGTCCGCGCTCGACGATGCGCACCTTGACCGGACCGCGCAGCACGTCGATCGGCGGCTTTTGGCGGTCCTTCCAGTCCATGTTCCAAGCCGGCCAGTTCGCCGGCCGCTCGTAGGTGAAGACAAGCTGATGCGGCGCGGCCAGCAGCTCACGGCCGCCGGCCTTCTTGTCGACGATCGACGCCACGTCGCCGGCCTCGTTGATCGTCACGCGGTAGTGTTCGTTCTCGATCGAGCCGGGCGAGATGTTCAGGCCGCCGGCGTCGGAAAACGCCGATTCGGCCGGGCGTACGTCGAACACGCCGAAACCGACCGGCGGGACATCGGCGATAAACAGTATCGTTAACGCCGCCCCGTCGCGCTTCAGGATCTGCGACGGCGTCTCGCGGCCACGCGCGTCGAAGACACGCACGGTTGCCGGGGCATTGCCGTCGAATCGCACCGTCGCTTCGACCGGGTCTTCACGTCGCCGGGCCAGCGGATTGAAGACGATCAGGGGTCGGTCCTCGGCACGCGTGTCCATCGCGCGGACCACGCCGCCGACGCCGTCGGTCAGCACCTCGGCGAAGCCGTTCATTCCGACCAACTCGTCGTTCCACGAGAACGTGTAGGCCCGCGGGATGCTCGTGCCCGGAAGGATGTCGTGCATCTGATTCGCCAGCGCCCGCACCCAGCTTCGGTACAGCTTCTCGCGCGGGTACTCGACGCCGCCCAGCCAATGCGCCGCCGTGGCCGCCCGCTCCGCCGCGTCGGCCAACTGTTCGTTCTTGCGGTTCCAGCGCTTCATGTAGGACTGCGACGTGAGCGTGCCGGCGGAGTGCTCGGTCAAAAGCAGGTCGCCCTTGTAGCGCGGCAGGCGCGCCTTCATCTCGGGAGTGATGTCCTTGAACATCTGATCCGACGACACCAGCGCCACGCGAATCGGAGCGTCTTCGAGCTTCGCGCTGGCCAGGTAGTTTGCCACGTCTTCTTCGTGCGGCGCGCCGCCCGTGTCGCCGACGCCGTAGTAGTGGTAGTCGGCCCAGACGCCGTACTTCTCACCATTCTCGTCGATGCGCTTCGTCCAGGTCGGATTCGTGTGGACCGGGCCTTTGATCGCCCCGACGTACGGGCCGGGGTCCAGCGCGGCGAGCACCGAGCGGCCGTCCGGTCCTTCCCACACGCCGATCTTGAACGGAATGCCGACGGCCGATCCCCACGTCAGCTTCTGCGTCGAGAAACCCAGCAGGCCGCAGTGCGCCCAGATCGACGGCATCGAGGCGGGGAAACCGAAACAGTCGGGCAGCATGAAATCGACGCTCTCCTTGCCGAATTCTCGGCGGAAGAACTGGTTGCCGTAGAGCACGTGGCGGATGATCGACTCGGGCGACGGGACATTAACGTCGCCTTCATCCACCGACGAGCCGGAGACGTACCAGCGGCCTTCGCGAATGTGCCGCTTGAGCTGCTCGTACAGATCGGGGTAGTACTCGCTCATCATCTCGTAGCGGACGGTGCCGGTGAAGTTGAATACGTAGCCGGGGTACTTCTCGAACCGCTCGAAGTTCTGTTCGAGGGTGTCGCGTACGAAGCGGTCGATGGTCGTGCAGAAGTCCCAGCGCCATTGCGTGTCGAGATGGGCGTAGCCGACGCAGTAGAGCACCTTGTCCTTCGTCAGATCGAACCGCGGAGCGTCGGCCGTCGGAGCGGCCAAAAGCAGCGGCGACACAGTCGCGACGAGCGTGACGGTGAGCATTCGCGAGATTGTCCGGGTGAGCATGTGACGCTCCCTCCCTCGGAACAGTCCGAGATCGTGGAAACGGTGTGCAATTTCAGGGAACCAGTCGTGAGTGTATCGACGATGAAAGCTCCGCTCAATGCGGGAAGCCGGGGCGGTCGCGCGCGACGACGTTCAACGTGGCCAAGCCCTCGCGAACACGCTTCTTTTGGCAATTGTGCCGGGAAGCACTACGTTGTATCCCGCGCCTGTATCGATCCCCCGTGGACGCGGTACGCGTCGCCGCGCCACGACACGCGCGCGGGCGTCAATCGCGCCCACAAGGCGGCCGCGACGATGACCATCACGCCGAGGACCGAGAGTGGATAGAGCAACAGGTATCGCCGATCGCACTTCGGCATTCCGAAGAACCGAACGCTGACGCTGAACAGCGCGAACAGGTGCGCCGCCGCGCCGATCATCCAGGCCGGCGTCCACGCGTCGCGCGCGCCGCCGTTCAGGCGCGCGGCACAAATCGCCGCCACGACCATCGGCGCCAGCGATCCGATCAGCAGCCACAACAGGCAGCCGGCCAGTTCCGCCGGCCTCAACACGCCCACGTAGATGCGCCGCCAGCCGCGCACCACTTCCCGCAGGCCGCCGTACATGCGCACGCGAACGAGTTCGACGCCCAGTGAGGACCCGACTTCAAAACCGTCGGCCGCCGCGGCGGTCGCCAGCGCGACGTCTTCGATCAGCGCGGTGCGCACGCGAGCGTGTCCGCCGAAGGCGTCGTAGATCGTGCGTTGCAGAAGCAGAAACTGCCCGTTGGCGAACGCCCGACGGCCCCGCGACCGCAGCGCCGCACGGCCGTAGCACAGCACGATCATCGCGCCGCACAGCGGCACGAGCAGCTTCTCCCAGAACCCGACGCTGCCATCGCGCGGCCAGAGGCTGAAAGCGTCCAGCCGTTCGCGCTGTGCGTAACTCACGGCGGAGGCGACGGCGGTCTCGGACAACCGCACGTCGGCGTCCAGGAACAGCAGCCATTCGCCGCGCGCCTGGCGCGCTCCCAGGGAGCACGCATGTGACTTGCCCATCCAGCCGTGGGGCAGCATTTGGTTGTGAATCACGCGGCATCGCGCGTCGCGCGCGGCCGCCCGCTCGGCGATAGCGCCGGTGTCGTCGGTCGAGCGGTCGTTGACGATGATGACTTCGAGCGCCACGCCCCGCTGGGCCAGGGCGGTTTCGACACAGTCGGCGATGTTGCGGGCCTCGTTTCGGGACGGGATGACGATGCTGACAAACGGTTCGCTCGGCGCGCTGATCGCGGCGTTCCCGTAGATGGGCAGGCAGGCGCGGCGCTGCGCGTCGCTGATTCGCGGATGGAACACGAGCCACGCGACAATCAGCGTCCACTGGACGGCGTACGCGGCGCACAACATGGCCGTCACGGGACGTAGCCCTGCACGCGATAGGTATGAAGCTTGTTGTAGAGCGTTCGCAGGCTGATGCCGAGCTGTCGCGCGGCGGCGGGCTTGTTGCCCTGATGGCGGTGCAACGCCGCGAGGATTTCTTCTCGCTCAATCTCCTCCAGGCTGCGGCCTACGCCGGGCGTTGACGCGGCGACCGGCTCGCGACCCTCGGCGGGATCCGCGACGGCGCGCATCGGCGGCGGCGGCGCCACCTCGGCCGCGCCGCGACGTTTGACCAGTATCCGCGCCAGGACCGCCTCGATTTCCGCCAGGCTGCACGGCTTCGTCAGGTAGTCGTCGGCGTCCCAGCGCAGCGCCTGCACGGCCGTTTCCAACGTGCTGAAGCCCGTCAGAATGACAACCGCCAGATCCAATTCGTTCTCATGAAGTCGTTCGAACAGCGACATCCCGTTCTGGCCCGGCAGATTCAGATCGAGGATGATCGTGTCGAAAGTCGCAGCGGCCAGTTCCGGCCAGGCGTCCTCCGCGGAGCGAAAGCCGCGCGCGGCATGGCCCATCGCCTTGATCTCGCGCACCAGCAGATCGCGCAATCGCGATTCATCCTCAACGACGCAGACGCGCAACCCCTCGATGGACTCGGCACTCATGAATGTGGCTCCTCCGCGGCCGGAAGGCGCAACGTGAAAACGCTTCCCTTGCCCGGCCCGTCGCTGGCCGCCAGCAACACGCCCTGATGCCTCCGCACGATGGCGTGACTGATGGCCAGACCCAGCCCGACGCCCGGCGGATTGCGACGCGTCGTGAAAAACGGCTCAAAAACGTGCTCGGCCGTCTCCGGCGTCATCCCGCAACCGTTGTCGTAAACGCACAGCTCGACCCATCCGTTATCGCGCCGAGCGCGCAACTCCACCCGGCCATTGATCTGCGAGAC
This sequence comes from Planctomycetaceae bacterium, assembly GCA_011525745.1. Lineage (GTDB taxonomy): Bacteria > Planctomycetota > Phycisphaerae > UBA1845 > UTPLA1 > PLA4. The sequence goes on from WYBU01000137.1 coordinate 31,391, forward strand.
CGCCGCGAGGGCGTTCATGGCCAGATTGAGCAACACGCGCTTCAGCTCCGGCTCCGAACCAGCCACCAGCAGTTGATCGTCGGCGTCGCCGCTGGTTTCGATGAGGACGTGCCGGCTGTCGGGCGCCAGCCGCAGCACGTCCGTGACGCCGTGAATGATCTGCCACATCGAAACGGCGCCTCGCGACTGATCGCCGGGTCGCGCCAGGTCGAGCAGGTCCTGGGTAATCTTCTTACAGCGAAAGGCCTCTTCGCGAATGATCTCCAGATCGTGCGTCAGCGCGGCGGGGTCGATCGCGCCGCCGCCGCCTGAGCGCAGCCGCCTCAGCAGCGACTCCGCGTGACCGGACATGATGGCCAGGGGATTGTTGATTTCATGCGCCACGCCCGCGGCCAGGAATCCCACGCCGGCCAGTCGCTCGGAAACCGCCAACTGTTTGCTCTGTTCGGCGACGCGCCGCTCCAGGTCACGGTACAGCGATTCGAGTTCGGCCGCCATCCGGTTGAAATCGCCCTGTAGATCGGTGAACTCCGCGTCGCCGCGCGGCGACAGCCGCACCGACAGATCGCCGCCCGTCAAGCGGCGCACGCCGTCGCGCACGTACGTGAGCGGCCCGATGACGCTCCGGTAATGACTCGTGCAGATGATCACCGCCGAGCCGAGCGTCGCCGCGAACAGCCCCGCCAGCAGCGCCAGCATCAGGCCGAAGCGAGATCGCGTCTGATCGTTCGTGATCTTGGCGGCGCGTTCCAGTTCGTCCATCAGATTCGACAGAGCACGGCGTGCGGCGGCCAGGCGTTCGGTATCGATGGGTCCCTCACGTGCTTCCGCCAGGTGAGCGCGCATGGCGCGGATGGCATCCCGGGCGCGCAATGCGAGGTCGCGCTCGGCCGAGGCGTGCTTGGCGTCGAACTGGCTCTCCAGCGATGTTTGCAGGGCGTCGAACTCGTCCAGTTGGGCGATGGCGCGATCCAGGTCGACCGCGGCACTGTCGCGCAGTCCCTGTTCGAGGTGCGTGGTGGCGGCCCAGACATTCCGCTCGACGTCGCGCATCTCGACGAACTCGGTGAATTCCTCGTGCGCGGACTCGGCCATGCGCTGAAGGATGAGCAGCGCCCAGATTGCGGCGCCGCCGGCCGCGACCAGCGTCACCGTCAGCGCCGCCAGCGTGCCGATGGTCTTTCGCGCAAGTGTCCGATTGGATCCCAAGACCGCGGACTCTGAGAATGCGACACGAAGCACAGCGTGACCCCGCCGTTCGATACAGGCGGCTTCGTGCAATGTTTGCAATCGCCTGAGTCGCTCGCGACTCCCTTACTATTGTACGTTCGATGGCTGGCCTGCGTCGATTCCCCGGTGCGAGCTACGTCGCGACTCGGCGTCGGCGCGGGGAGACGCAGCGCGCATTGATACTGATTATGTTAGTATCGGGCTGCGCCGGGCCGCCCGCATTGGATCGCGCGATCATCCGCGGGCACACGGCCGAGTATGAGGAGGCGATGCGGGCGGACTCGACGAACCCCGGCCGCGCCTATCTGTTGTGGCGCGCCCGCCGGGACGGCATTTCGGCCGACGAAGCCGCAAAGCGAGATGCAGCGATTGACGCCGCGCGAAACCCGTTTGACGCCCGACGCGATCGCCAGGCGGTCAGCCGCGGCGCCGTCATCTATGCCGCGCACTGTGCCCGCTGTCATGGTGTGAACGCCGACGGTCGCGGACCGGATGTCTTGCCGGAGTTTCCGTGCAAGGACTTTCACTCGCTGGGGCAGCGCCTGGCCGTGACGTTGCACGGCGGTGCGCCGCGCGCGTGGTTTCAAAGAATCAGCGATGGCAGCGGCGCCGTTGTCAATTATCCGGATGGGCCGTCCACCGCCATGCCGGCCTTTGGGAGCACGCTTTCACGCGAACAAATCTGGCTGGCCGTCACTTACCTCCAGAGTCTCGATTGCTGCGTGAAGCCGCAAACGGAATGAGCGACTCCGACATCACGTTTGTCACCGGCGCGACCGGATTCATCGGGCACTACGTCTTGGCCGCGCTTCTGCGGCGCGGCGCGTCTTGCACGGCAATCGTGAGATCCGGCGCAAGCGGGCGCGTCCGGTTGCACCGCTTGTTGCGTGAAATCGACGAGCAGCGGCGCGACACGTCGACAATCGACCGGCCGCATGCACGGACTCTGCATGAAGCCGAGCTGGTCACGGTCGAGGGTTCGCTGCCCGATGATCTGCCCGACCTGCGGGACCGCCGCGTCGGCCGAATCGTTCACCTGGCGGCCGACACGCGCTTCGCCGAACGCGACGGCGAGCCGTTTCGCACGAACGTCGAGGGCACGCGGCGTTTGCTCGGCTGGGCCGATGCGCACGACGTCCGCGATCTGACGCTCGTGAGCACCGCGTTCGTCTGCGGACGGCGTCGCGGAACGGTTCTTGAAGAGGAGCCATGCACCGTCATTGGGGCGGCGGCCGCGCCGGCGAAGCGCCATTGCGACATCGGCGTGCACAATGCCTACGAGGCCAGCAAGCAACAGGCCGAAGAACTGTGCCGCGCGTGGGCCAGGCAACCGGGGAGGCGGCTGACGATCGCCCGGCCGGGCGTCGTCGCGGGCGATTCCGCAACCGGGCGGGCCACGGCGTTTCGCGGGTTCTACGTCGTAGCGCGCGCCGTCGAGTTGCTGTCACGCGCGCTGCACGATGCGCCGCGGTCGGCGCGGCACGCCGTCACGCTCCGCATGCCCGGACGTTCGGACAATCCCAATTATCTTGTGCCCGTCGACTTCGCCGCCGAAGCTGTGGCTCATCTGGCGATGGATCATCAGCAGCCCGGCGGCGTGTATCACCTGACGCCTCCGCGCCCCGCGACGCAGGGCGACATTCAGCGTTGGCTCGAATTCTACTTCGATCTGGGCGGCGGGCGGTTCGTCGGTCGTCGCACGCCTCATCCGTCGCAGTACACGCCGCACGAGGCCATGTTCCATGACGGCGCGCGAAGCGTCGTCGGCTATTTCAAAGACGCGCCGCGCTTTGACACGCGCCGCGCCAACGCCGTGCTCGGCGCGGCGGGCATTGCCTGTCCGATCATCGACGGCGACTACGTGCACCGGCTGCTGCGTTTCGCTCAGCGCGTCCATTGGGGCCGGCGCGTGCATCCTGCCGCGGCTGCCACCGCAAGCGATCCAGAATCGGCGCGCGGCGCGGTCGCAGCGCGCCGCGCCGCGGACGAGTTGTTCGCGGCGTACTTTGAGCGATTTTTGCCCGAGCACCTGCCACGATCGACCATCGCGCGCATGACGCCAGTCCGCGCCACGATGCGGTTCGTGATCGACGGGACGCCGGACGGCGAATGGGTCTGCCGCTTCGACGCGGGGCGGCTCACGTGTCTGTCGCGCGGGCCGAATGGCCTGAGTGAGGAATTCGGTTACCGCGCCACGCCCCAGGCGTTCTGGGAGGCCGTCGGCGGCCAGGTCGAGGGCGAGGCGCTGTTCATGTCGCAGCAAGCCGACGTGTTCGGCGACGTCGAGAAGGCGCTGAAGATGTCCGCGATTCTGCGCGAGTTCACCCGGGAGTTTCCGTGCGACCCGCCACGGCTGATGAAGTACATGAGCCATTTGCCGCCGGCGTGATTCGCGAGCGCGTCGCCATCGCGACGCCGCGCGGCGAATTCGCGGGCGAGCTGGCCTATCCCGCGCGCGGCGCGCCGCGCTTCGCCGCCCTGCTGGCCGGTCCGCATCCCTACATGGGCGGCACGATGCGTCACGCGCTGATCGGCGCAATCGGCGACGAACTGGCAACTCGCGGCGGCGTGTCGCTGCGGTTCGATTACGGCGACTTGAGTGGCATCGACGTCGCCGCGTCGATGGCGCGGTTCTGGGAAACCGGCCACGCTCCGGAGGATGCACAGCGTCTGGATGCCGCGGCGGATGCCGCGAGTTTTCTAATCCATTGCGCGCCGCCGGCGGCACGGCGGTTGGTCATGGTCGGGTACAGCTTCGGCTGCCACGTCGCATGGCGACTGTGGCTCGATCGTCGCGTTCCGCGACACGCCGTCACCGAGGTTGTTCTCATTTCGCCCACGATGACCCGCCACGAATTCGTGTGGCCCGATGCGACAACGGGTGAAGTTCCGCGGATGCTTGTGATTCACAGCGCCGACGACTTCGCCACGCCGCTGACCGCCGTCAAAAACTGGGTCGATTCGGCCAACCGCGCGCACGCCGATCGACAATCGCCGAATGGCCGGGCGGCCGAAGTCGATTTCAGCGCGAGCACGAGCGTCGCCGTTTCGCTTGCCGAAATGCCGGCGGGCAATCACTTCTTCCGCGGCAGCGAAACGGATATCGCCGCGATTGCCGGTGATTTCGCCGCTCGCGCATGCACGGCAGGCGGCGGCCCGGAGGCGGCGACATGATCTCCGACGGCGCCGCGTCACAGAACGCCGAGTTGCCTCCATCGACGGCCATGCGAGAGCGGTTGAACGAGCGGATGCGCCGCGTGCTGGAGCTGCCTCTCGATCCGCACGGCGGGTCGGAATATTGGCTCGAACGGCAACGCGCCGCCGGATTCGATTTTCGCAGGGAGATTCGCGATGTGAGTGACTTGTCGCGCCTCGGCACGATGACGCCCGACGCGCTTGCCGCGCGTCCGCTGTCGTACTTTGTTCCCCGCTCGCTGCACGCCACGCGGCGAGACTGGATTCTCGCGCAGACCGGCGGAACGACCGGCCGGCCGGCGTGGTCCGCTTACCTTCGCGATGAGTTTGAAGAAGCGTTCGTCGTTCCGTTTCTCACCGCGGCAGCGCACGTCGGCTTCCCGCGCGGCGAGCCGTGGCTGTACGTCGGACCGAGCGGACCGCACATCATCGGCCGGGCGGCGGTCGCGCTGGCGCGCGGCATGGACAGCGGCGATCCGTTCATGGTCGATTTCGATCCGCGCTGGGCGAAGAAGCTGCCGCCCGACAGCTTCGCGGCGCAACGATACCTCGAACACGTCGTCGCTCAGTCGCTCGATGTGCTGACGCGGGAGCCTGTCGGCGTGCTGTTCACGACGCCGCCTTTGCTGGCGGCGCTGGCGGCGCGCATGAACGACGCGGCGCGCGGGCAAATCCGCGGCGTTCACTACGGCGGGATGCGCGTGGCGCCGGCCCTGTTGCGTCAGGCACAGGTCGAGTGGTTTCCCGGCGCCGTTCACCTGTCCGGCTACGGCAACACGCTGTTCGGCTGCTGCCTCGAATTGATTACGTCGCCCGGGCGCACGCCCACTTATTTTCCCTGGGGCGAACGGCTGTGGTTCACGGTTCAGCCGGGCAGCCAGGACGGCGAGATTGCGCCGAACATGCTCCCGCCGCGCGGCCGCGTCGCGTTTACGCGGCTGGATGAAACAATGCTGATCATCAACATGCTCGAACGCGACGAAGCATCGCTGGTGAATTGTCCGGCGGAAGCGCCGGCCGGGTTCGGGCTGCCCGGCTTGCACGATCCCGGCCCCCTCGCCGATGCGGCGCTGGTCGCAGCCGGACTGTATTGAAGGCCGCCGCATGACAACGGAGCGAAACAACGTGCCATCGAATTCGACTTTGCCGCGTGAAGCGACGCCCGCCGAACGCCCGACGCTGCGCATTGCGTACACGCCCGACAGCGATGACGCATTCAATTACTACGCCTGGCAGCGCGGCCGCGTCACGCTGGATAGTCACGCCGCTCGATTCGAGAACGGGCACATCATCGCGCTCAACCGGCTGGCCGCGGCGGAAGAGGCGGACGTCGTCGGTATTTCATCGGCCTTCTTCCCGAGCGTCGCGCATCGTTACTGGATTCTGGCGGTCGGCAACAGCATCGGCCGCGGCTACGGACCGGTGCTGGCGTCGAAGCGATTCGATATCCCCGATCAACTCCGCGGCCGACGCATCGCCGTCGGAGGAATGCCGACGACCGGCGGCGCGCTGGCGATGATGTACTGTCCGGGCGCTCAACTCGTCGAGATGCGCTATGACCGCATCGCCGATGCCGTCGTGGCCGACGAGGTCGACGCCGGCGTCATGATCCACGAAGAGTTGCTTCACTTCCCGCAAAAGGGGTTGAAGCGCGTGCTCGACCTCGGCGCGGCCTGGTGCGACGACACGAAGCTGCCGCTGCCGGTCGGCCTGAACGTGGTTCACCAGCGACTTGGCCGCGATCTGGCGCGCCGCGTCGCCGCGATGTGTCTGGCCTCGCTGCGATGGGCGCGCGAGAACTATGACGAAGCGTTCGCTTTCGCCAGTCGATTCGGCCGCGGCTGCGCCGCCCAGCATATCGGCATGTTCAGCAACGACGACACCGCCTGCATGCCGCCGGACGCGCGGCGGGCGCTTGATGTCATGTTCGACCGCATCGCGCGGCTGGGAATCGGGCCGCGGACCGAATCGTACGAGATCATCGATGTCTGACGAACCCGATCGCCGCCCCGACGTAAGCGAGGCCCTGCGCCTGAAGCGCGACTACGTCTGGCCGTGCGTCTACCACTTCTACCGCCGACCACCGCTGATCGTCGCCGCGGAAGATTGCGACCTGATCGACGCCGACGGCCGGCGGTATCTCGATCTCTACAGCGGCGTGACGGTCGTCAACGCGGGCCACTGCAACGCGGCCATCAACGCGGCGGCAGCGGCCCAGATGGCCCGCCTGGATCACACGACCACCATCTATCTCAGCGAGCCGATGCTGCGCCTGGCCGAGCGGCTCGCGCGCATCACGCCCGGCGAATTGAAACGCAGCTTCTTTTGCGCCAGCGGATCGGAGGCGAATGAAGCGGCGATGCTGCTGGCCTCGCTCTACACGGGCCGCGGCGAGTTCGTCGCACTGAGCCACAGCCTGCACGGACGCACGAAAGCGGCGATGAGCGTCACCGGGCTGGAGATGTGGCGGACCGATCCGTCGCTGCCGGCGACCGTTCACTTCGCCCCGCGCCCCGACGCGGCCGAAGACGAACGGAATGCCGGCGAACGCCTGGCCGGCGAGCTTGACGCCGTGATCCACCGCGCCGGTCCCGATCGCGTCGCCGCGCTTGTTGCCGAGCCGATTCAGGGCAACGGCGGCATCGTCGTTCCGCCGCCGGACTACTGGCCGCGCGTCCGCGACATCTGCGACCGCCACGGCATTCTGCTGATCTTCGACGAAGTGCAGACCGGCATGAACCGCACGGGCCGCTGGTGGGCGTGCGAACACTGGGGCGTGACGCCGGACATTCTGACGAGCGCCAAGGCGCTGGCCAACGGGTATCCCATTGCGGCGGTCGTGACCGCGGATCGCATTGCCGCCGCATACGCGCGGCCGGGCGCGTCGACGTTTGGCGGAAACCCGGTCGGCGCGGCGGCGGCGATGGCGACGATCGACTATCACCAGCGACACGGGCTGGGGCAGCGCAGCCAAGCGCTCGGAGCGCGCCTGCTTGATCGACTGCGCTCACTGAGCGCCGACCGGTCCGCGCTACGCCGCCCACGCGGGATGGGGCTGATGGTCGCGGTCGATGTCGTTGCCGGCTCGGACCAGCCGTCGCCCGAGCGGCTCGACGCGCTGCTGGAGGAGTTGAAAGACCGCGGCTATCTGTGCGGAAAGACCGGCCCGCAGCGAAACGTGTTGACGCTTATGCCGCCGCTGACAATCACGCGCGAGCGACTGGATGCGTTCATTGATGAGCTGCCGGCTGCGATGGAGGCCATTGGATGATGACGCAGCATGTGAAAGCGCCGCCACGGAGAATTTGTGGAAAGCGCCCAATTCAATGGGAACAATTGCCGGAGTGCGTCTCGCCGTTCCCGAAGGCAACGCGCCGCTCCCTTCAGGCTCGCACGTTGGTCGCGTTCAGGATCGCGGGTCGGTCCTTCCACTTCACACACGTTCTAACAGCGGCCATCGTCGCCGCAGCCGCCGGCTGCGTGCCGCAACGCGACGATGCGGCCCTGTTGTTTTGCGCCGATCGCGAACACGTTCGCGACGCCGGCCTGCGTCGGACGTCGGCGGCGTGGTATCTACGGTTCGACGCCTTGCGCGTCAGCGATCTGGACGATGCGCTGGCGACCAGCGACGAAGCCGAGCTGCGCCACCGCGCCGCGGCGCTGTGTCGCGAGGCCGGCGCGCTGGCACGCCCGTCCATCGAAGGCGAGATCGACCGACTGTCGGACGACGCGCGTCGCGATTTGGCGTCCCGGACGCACACCGCGCCGGATGCGGCGACGCTGAAGGCGCATTTTGCACGCAGAGCCGACGCCGAAGTGAATCGCGAACTGGCCGAGGCCGCCGCGTTGCCGACCGCCGAGCTGCGGCATCGCTTGCGCGACTGGCGCGCGGGGCTTGAGCCGTTGCCCGACGATCGCGGCCGGACGGCTCGCAGGCTGCTGCTCGGCGGGTTGGCCCTTCCGGCGCTGATCGGACTGGAACAACAGGAAAAACGGATTCTCGAAGGTACGGAATCGCCGGCGTCGATCGAAATGCCCGTCATGCTCTGGTGTCCGGCGTCAAACGACTCAGCGGTCGGCGCGACGCCAACGAACGAGGACGATCTGCTGAAACGCTGGGCGCCGTTCATCGCCGTTGAATGGCCGACGCGCCGTGACTATCCGGAGGAATGCGATCGCATCGGCGGCGTGCGGCTCGAAGGCTCAAAGACAGATTTCCGCGTGTGCGTCGACGGCGCCGCACCGGCGATTTACACCTACGCCTCAACCGCCAAGCTGCACGGCGGCCGGTTCGCGCAGGCCAACTATGTCTGGTGGTTTCCGCGGCGACCCGCGTTGACGGCCAACGATCCCGTCGCCGGCACAATCGACGGCGGGACGCTGCGCCTCACGTTCGACGCCGCCGGCCGACCGGCCGTGGCCGAGGTCATTCTCAGTTGCGGATGCGGTCACGAGGCGTGGGTGGCGAGATCACTGGAACAGGCCGCCCTCCGCGAACATGGCCCTCCGCAGCCCGGCGCTGACTATGCCATCGAAAAGCGCGGCCAGGCCGGGCGCCCTGTTTTGGTCTCGGGACTGTTCGACGCCGCGCCCGGCACGCGGCTCCTGCTGACTCTGGCCGCCGGCTCGCACGGTCCGCGTTCCGTATCGTTCACCGCGTCGCCGCGAGCGCCGCAACGCGTCATTGGCGAAAAACGATATGACATTCTCGGTTACGACGCGCTCGATCGACTGCCGCTCGAGAACGGCGTGGCGAGCATGTTTGGCGCGGATGGGCTGGTTCACAACGCCGGCCGCGCGGAAGGTTACCTGCTCGCGCCGACGGGCATGCTCAGCGCCGGCCAGCCGCGCAAGCGCGGCACGCAGCGCATTCGCTGGGATGCATACCTGTTCGATGAGCCGGACCTGCTGGAGCGCACGATGCGATTGCCGGCGACGTTCGAGGCGGCGGCGACTCGTGCGGACTAAATCCGAATTGACCTAGCATGGGAAAACGTACGTGCCCGCAAAATTGTGACTCAAAAAGGCACGAATTGAAGAAGTTCTCGATGTGGCGGCATTCGATTTACTTCCCATGAAGCATCAGCATGAAACATGTCCATTAGGCGTCGCGCGGAAATAAGGTGAACGAATTGCAGAGGGGTGGTACGGGCGTCCCGCCCGTCCGGAACGGGCAAGATGCCCGTACCACCCAGGATAATCGTTCAGGTTATTTGTGCGCGACTCCTTAATGCTCTGACTCCGACCGCGGCGACTCCCCCACCGCCTCGCGCAGCGCTTCTTCATAGGCCCGGCTCGCGCCGCCGGCCGTCCCCGCGCCGCTCGATGCCCCGCGGTCCGCGCTGACCGTCAGCGACGTCAGCCCGGCCGAACCGGTCGTCGAGGCAGCCGAGGCGTCGGTCGCGCGCATCCAGGCCTGCTCGGCCTCCTCGGTCCACACTTCCTCATGGTCGATGCCGTCGACCTCGCGCCGCAGCATCAGGTAAATCATCGAGGATGATGCGCAGAACAGGCTGAAGCCGAACGCCGCCAGCATCAGCACGAACAGCCCGACCCACAGCCAGATGAGGTTCGACGTGGCGGTTTCCAGCCAGCCCAGATCGCCGCTCGGGAACGCTCCCCAGATCGACGTGTCCGCGGCCGGCGCCTTCCACAGCGTGTGCAGCTTGCCGATCGGCGGCTGCCCCTCCGCCGGCGCCGCGGCGAACCGGTTCATGCCCAGCCCCACGGCCCAATGCACGAACCAGAACGCCATCGCGAGCACAAACTTGACCACGCGCAGGCAGATCAGACCGTAAATCAGCGAGACAAGGTAATAAAACGGCGTCCGCCATCGCCGCTCGAATACGTATCCGATCGGACGGGCGAAGGCGTCGAACGCATCGGTGCCTTCGACCGCGATCGTCGGATGCATCATCGGCAGCGCCGCGACCGCCAGCACCAGCACGACGCACACGCCCAGGGCGACGATCAGCGGAATGAACCAGATCAGTCCCGCCAGCACATCCAGAACAGGCCATCGCGCCAGAAATCCGCCAATCGTCAGGGCCACGACACCGATCACCGCCAACACCAGCGGCAGCAGAGGCGACAGGAAGAACTGCCAGGCCCGCTCGCGCGCGAATTTCATCGCGTCGGTCAGACCCAGCATCTCGCCACGCGTCGCGTACAGCGCCGCGACGCGATAAGTGGCGCCGCCGAAGACCGACAGCATCGCCAGCGTCCATAGCGAAAACAGCAGCGCGTACCATAAATGCGACAACAGCAGCCACGCAAACGCCGCGGGAACTTTGACGATGCAGTGGATCAGCCCCGGCCGTCCGGCGTCGTCGTCGAGCAGCCGAAACGCAAACACCGCCGACGTAGCTTCGTTGACCACGTCGCGCGCGAAGCGCTGCAACACGCTGAACGGCCCATGCCGCGCCACGCTGCCCTGGGCCTCTCGCGAGCGCTGCTGGAACAGCGCGTCGCCCACCTCGGCGTTGTACCCCGCGTCGACGTACGCGTTCAGCTCCGTGTACACCGCACGGCCGCGCTCTTCGATCACCTGAATGCCGCTGTCGGTCGGCCACACGGTGTCCAGCAGCCAGCCGCCCACGAGGACGCAGAACACGGTGACGAATGCCAGGAACAACTGACCCGGCTGCACAGCGACCTCGAACGCGCGGAACAGCCGCGTCCAGCCCAGGCATTCCGACCAGTTGATCCGTCGAACTTCCGGCGCTTCATCCGCCATGCGCTCTACCTCCCTGAAACGGCGCGCCCTTCATCGGCCGCGACGTCGCGTCACGGCGCGCCGGTCGGCACACACGCCGCCGCGACCGCTGTAACGGCGACGATGCAAGTGCGCGACATGATGGGTAAAAACGCGATCGTCCCATGCGTACTATACCCGTCGCGCGGAAGGCGGCAAGTCCTCGACGGAATAGAGCCACCAGCGCTTTCGAGGGTTTTCGCCGGGTTTAGTGTGGCGAAGCGCGTAAAGCGTCATGATCCGCCCGGCGTCGGTGCGGACGCGGTAGAAACGCTTGCGGTAGTAGCGCTGACCGCCGGCGGTGTGGTCCCAGACCTCGGATTGTTTCCAGGTCTCGAGCAGTTCGACGATGGCGTAATGCCGCCCGCGCCAAGTGAAACCGGCCGGCAAACCAGGCTCGCCGCGCGCCATTGCCGCCGCATCAAACGTACCGGCGTCGGGCGTGACGGGCTCGGAAATGAGTTCATCGGAAGGGGACATGACCATCGCCTTCTGGCCGGTCGTCCCGCGCGATCGGATCGGCCGATCGCAACCGAACCGCGACCGTGAGGGAGCGGCGAAATACCTCGCGATTCCCTCTGCCGCTGCGGATTCGGAACCGCGTCCCATGCCATGCAGGAATGCAGTCGCCGCGCTCCGCACGACGCGACGACAACGCCTATTGTCGCCGCTGCGTACGACTTCGATGCGTTCCCTGTCGCTCCCTCACGGTCGCGGTACGGCGCCGCGACGACCGCGTGCAATGGCGTTCGCAGTGCGGATTCGCGGACGCGACATCACGCATCCACCGACGCTACAGGTCCCCCAACCCCAGATTCAACACCACGCGCGCCCCATCCACCAGATCGACCTTCACGTTCTTGTCGAACACGCGCACCTGCTCGCTGCGGCCGTTCTGAAACGTCAGCGAATAGGAGCCGGCCGGCACCATGAACGAATACCCGCCGCCGGCCGACGTAAGCTGCGATTGCTGGTCGAGCCGCACCTGCTCGTTGGCCGCGCCTTCGCCGAAGTCGTACTGGCCGTTGCCGTTGGCGTCGTTATAGACGACGCCCAGGATGAAGAATTCCGTCGAGGCTCGTCGAACGGCGTAGTCCTGCACGGCCATCATCGAATCAAAGGTCGTTCCCTGGTGCGAGAACGTGCCGCGCCGGATTCCCACGCCGACTTCGCGGAAATGCTCGGTCAGAATCACGACGCGATGACCGCGGTCGGGTATGCCCTCGTCAACGAACAGATCGTCGTGCATTTGCTCCACCGTGCGAACATCGTCCACCGTGCCGGTCGTCCCGCGCCAGGCCAGATTCTCGCCGGCGCCGCCGAAGCTGTAGCCGGCCGCGACAATCCGATCGAAGGGAGTCTGTCCCTTGAGGTTGTCGTGCGCGAAGAAGTTGTTCGTCAGCATGTCCAGCGCGTGATCACGGGCCGCCGCGCCGAGCTGACCGTTGTAGGCGACCGCAGGTCTGGGCAAGGCATTCAACTGCCCGGGTATGCCTTCGTCGACGGTGATGCCGTGCCGCGCCGCCTCGGCGCCCGGCCGCAGCCGCGCCCGGTTGATGCGCTCGAGCATGAGCTGCTCCAGCGCCGAGATGTTGCCGTTGGCCAGGTCCGAACCCCCGTCGGTCGTCGAGCCGGTGTCGCCGGCCGTCGAGTCGTCGGGCACCGGCGAACCCGCGACGCCCGGATCAACCGGCAGCGGCGGCTGGAGCGTGTTGCAGCCCAACAACGATGCGCCGACGACGAGAATGGCCGCCGCGGCGCGCACCGTCATTGTCGGCGCCGCCGCCCACCATGCACGCCGCACGTCAACGTGAGAACGTATCCCGCTGGCCATGCCTTCTCGTTTGCTGATGCACTGACTTTCGCGGAGCGTCGCCCTCGCTCCGGACCGCTGGACGTCCGTTTTCCGGTGCACTGTCGTCGCCCCCCCAAAGGTACCTTATTCTATCAAGCGGAACAACGGTTTCTCGATGCAACCACAAATGTGTGCCGGCGTTACGCGGACCTGTCCGGGCCGTTCCCGGCCTTATGCCGAGAACAGGGCATACCGTTTCGACGATTTGACGTATCGGCGTCTTGGTGTTTTCTTCCCATGTTTCACAGCCGACCGCCACTGCACGACGAATCGCCGGTTTGGCTACTGATCGGCTGTACCGCCGTCGGCAAGACCGACGTCGCGGTCGAACTGGCGCAACGGACCGACGCCGAAATCGTCAGCGTCGATTCACGGCTGGTCTATCGCCGCATGGACATCGGCACCGCCAAGCCCGGACCCGACGTGCTGGCCTGCGCGCCGCATCACCTCGTCGACCGGGTCGAGCCGTGGGAGACGTTCTCCGTCGCGGGCTTTGTCGAACTGGCCGATGCCGCCATTGCCGACGTCCGCGCTCGCGGTCGAATGCCGCTGCTGGTCGCCGGAACGCCGTTTTACCTTGTCGGTACGCTCTTCGGCCTGTTCGAGGGACCATCGGCCGATCCCGCCTTCCGCCGCGCCCTGCGACAGCGCGCCGCGGCCGAAGGCACAGCCGCGCTGCACGCCGAGCTGGCCGCCCTCGATCCGGCCGCCGCGGCCCGCATCCATCGCAACGACCTGGCCCGCATCGAGCGGGCGCTGGAGGTACACCGGCTGACCGGTCGGCCGATCAGCGAGTTGCAGCGCGAATGGTCCGGCCCATCGCGCTACGCCTACCGGTGCGTCGGTTTGCGGCGGACGGCGGCCGATCTGTCGCGTCGCATCAACGCGCGCGTGAGGGCGATGGCCGAGGCGGGACTAGTGGACGAGGTGCGGGCGTTGTGGAGCGATCTGCGCGGGCTGTCGGATCAGGCGCGGCAGGCGCTGGGGTACGCCGAGATCATCGAGCACCTCGAAGGCCGCGCCACGCTCGACGGCGCGCTGGAGCAGATCAAGATCGACACGCGCCGCTTCGCCAAGTCGCAGCGCACCTGGTTTCGCCGCATCCGCGATGCAAACTGGCTGGACCTGGGTGAATCGGAGTCGCCGGAGCAGATCGCGCGGCGCGCCATTGAGGCGTTCTCAAGTACGCGATGATCGGCGCGAAGGTAGAAAACGTCGAAACGACAAAACGAGGAAACGCGACTGCTTGAACCGAGCCGCAAGCGCAATCGCCGCGGCTTTGGAACCCGCCGCGCAAGCAGCGGGCGAAACGAGACGCGCACGTCGGTAAGCGTTGCCCGATCGTTTGATTCGCGGAAGCGCCAGCGTTGCGGACATCCGAGCCCGCCGCGCACAAGCCGCCCCACGCTTACTGACGTGCGCGTCTCGTTGCGCGGTTGTGCCGCGTTCGTCACAGCCGGGGGCGGCCGTGCCCCATCAGAGCCGGGGAGCGGCGGCGCTCCATCACAGCCGGGGGCGGCCGTGCCCCATCACAGCCGGGGGGCGGCGGCGCTCCATCACAGCCGGGGGCGGCCGTGCCCCATCACAGCCGGGGGCGGCCGTGCCCCGTGGTTGGATCGTCCGAGCCGCGAAGCGTAAGCGAGCGGGATCGGGCGGCCCGACTCCGCGAAGCCGGTGTGATGCAGCGGGTGGCAGGAGGCGCGCCGCCGGGCATTCGGCGCATGCGAGCGAATGAACGGTGCATGCTCGTTCGAGGCGTGCGGATCCCGCTTGCTACGGAGTACCACATGGTGGGTTGAGTACAACCCACCCTACGGCGGCATCTTGCCCGTTCCCAACGGGCGGGACTCCCGTACCACGCCTCTTCAATCCGTTCAACTCATTTCCGCGCGATGCCTAACCACTGTTCCGCTATTTTTTCTTCTTCCCCGCCGCCTCGGCAGCGGCGCGCTGGGCGCCGGTCGCCAGCGTCTCGACGCGCTCGATCAGCTCCTGCTCCATTGCGACGAGCGGCGCGTCGAGCTTGCTTTGTTCCGCGGAGCGCTGGGCCGCGTCCTTGATCGACGCCAGCCGCTCGTATTCGGGCGCCTTGACCGCCCGGTACGCCTCGGCGCGGCGCTCGCAATCCTTGAGAATGCCGCCGGCCGTCGCCCGCTGGGCATCGGTGAAGCCGTACTTGGCGGCCAGGTCCTGCACGATCTTGTCCCATGCGCCCAGCTTCGCCGGCTTGCTCCCGCGGGCCGGCGGCTCGGGCCTGGTCTTTTCCGGCGGCGGCTGCTTGCCGCCCTTGGTCGCGTCGGCCTTGGATGCGTCGCGCTTGCCGGCTTCGGTTGTGACCTGCGGCGCGACCTTGGCACCCGGCTCGCGAGAGGACTGCGCTGCCGGCTTCGCATCCACGGCTTCGCCGCCCGCTGCGTGCTTTGCAGCACGAACCTCCTTCGAGGCTTCACCGGTCTTCACGGGCAACACCCCCGGCTGAGCGCCGGTATCAATCGCTCCGGCCTTGCCATGAAGCTCCGGCTTCATCGCGACAGGTTCCAGCGGTCGTTGCGGCTCCTTGGCGTCGGCGACGCCGGCGGCCATTTCGCGGGCCTTGACGCCCTCCTTGGTGCCTTCCTTGATGCGCGCCATACCCTGCTCGCGCACGCGCCGTCGCAGCACCTGCACTCGGGCACGTCCCTCTTCGCGCTGCGGATCGGGCAATCGCGATTCGAGTTCGGCCATGATGTTGTCGAGATTCATGGGATCATTCGACTGCATTTCGCGAATCTCGCGCTCGATCTCCTGCGTGGGCCTGCCCATCCGCATCGCATCTCCACGATCCCGGAACAACTTCGTGCGGCGCTCATTGAACGCGGGGGCCTCCGAAACGCGGCGATCCATTTCGCTCTGCAACCAGTTAACCTGATCCGGCGTGAGTTGATAGGCTTCACTCAGGGTTTTGATCTGTCCCTCGGCGATCTTGTGGAATCGCTCCTGAACGGGGTCTCTCTCCTCTTCAGCGACCTTGCTTGCCGGAGGCGAAGACTGGGCCGCAATGGCGCAACTCAATAGCAGTCCGGAGAGTGCGACGCGAAGCATGGAACTCCTCCGTTCGATTCGCCGCAGCAACGAAAAAGGGTAGCGAGATCGCATCCCGCTTTCGATGCGACGGTGCCGTAAGCAAAGGGGCGGATGGACCGCGTTCGGCCCATCCGCCCCGTATCAATCAAGCATTCATTCGGCGAAAGCTATACACCTTCATCCGTTTTCGCTGCTCGACATCCTTACGCCCGGCGGCGTCGAATGCCCAGCAGGCCCAGGGCCAGCAGACTAAGCGTCGCCGGCTCGGGAATGATGTTGATCACAGCGTCAGGCGTAGCCGTAATCTGATTGGCGAGCGTGCCAATCGGATTGCCGCTCGGAACGCCGTTCAAAATACGCGTGTCATCCGGCAGACCCGTCGTCGGATCGTAGCCGAACGCCACGTTGTTGTGGCTTCCTGTACCGCTGTTTGACGTAAAGCGCGGCGTGTTTAGGTTGGTCTGCATGTACAGATCAATCCGATCTCCGACAGCACCGTTGACTTGGAAGCTCACCCAACCCATCAGGTAGGTTGGAAGACCCCACTGGTCAAGACCCGATGGCTGAACGCCCGAACCATTACTTGTGAAGCCGACCGAGCCGGGAGGCGCCGTCGCGGTCATCAGCGACAGCAACGTTGCTCCATTGTGCGGATTGGTACCCGCGATCGGCCCAGCACCCAGCGTATCATACGGCAACGGCGTCATGTTGGCAGTTGCCGAAAGGGCCGCACCGCCTGTGCCTGTTGCAAGGTACGCCGTGTTGATTCCGTAGCCAAACAGGTTAACGAACGGCTGAGTTGAATCGCCCCGTTGAATCGACATGTAGATCGGGAACGACACGATGTCGCCCGCTTCGGCATCGACCAACGGGTTGACGTTGTTAACACCTGGCGTGAAATCAACCGGCGCATTAACCGACGCTGGCCCAAAGTACACATGGTACTCATACGCAGCGTTGGCAGCACTGCCGATCGCCAGCACCGCAGCCACCGCCAAAACTCCACTGATTCGCCTCATGAAGCTCTCCTTTCCGTGTTCTTTCCCGACTTGGTTTTCCCACAAACCGCAGCCGAGGATGAATTCTTGCTTGTTTTACTCACAGGTCTTGTCTCACAGGAAAAAGACCCACCAAAGTATTCTCTTCTCACCCCTCCGTAAACGGAGAGGACGAACCATTACGTTCCCTGGGCAAAGTTGTATCCGAAGATGATGTCGTCAAAGTCAACGACACAATCCGGAATCTGGTCAAAGTCACCTGTGGACTGGTTAATCGTGCCAAAGTCCCAAGTGTAATCATAAACCGCCTGCTCGGCCCCCGTAGGAACATAAGCTCCGGAGAAAATGTTGTAGGCGTTGATTACATCGTCGAAGTCCACAACGCTGTCAAACGCACCGATCACAAAATCGCCAGTGCTCTGATCGATCGAACCGAGATCGCCCTTCTTGACAAGATTCACGGTTGCGTCGGCATTCGCGCTGCTAGAACCCGGGCTGCTGCCGCTGACCGAAGCATCAAGCGAGCCGCCAGCGTCATAACCGAAGGACACGTTCTCTACGCCAGGCGCCGGACCCGCAGTCGGATCAACAACGCGCGTGATCTTCAGGTCGCCAACCACAAGCGAAACGGCGTAAGACGTGTACGAACCAACTCCGCCATCCCAGTTGCCTGCAGCGAGGTCCAGTGCCGCAACCGAGTAACCACTGCCCGGAGCATATCCATCGGACCACAGCGCATGACCAGAGGACGGAGGGACGGCAACCATGCGGGCGTCATCCACAAGCGACCCACCGACGTTGAGCGTTCCGGTAACGTAGCCGCTCCATGCGGGGTTGCCGGAACCATTATCGTCAGTCACAGTAAGCCCGGTGGCTGAGAGTGGCGTCGTACCACCCGAGGCAGCCGCATCAATGTTCAGGCCGATTGACGAAATGATCTCATCGCCAGTGGCCGGATTATTCTTCGCAGCCACGTCCATGCGCAGCGTCAACGCGCCAACGTCATATGCTCCGGGAACCGGAACGCCTGCATTGGCGTTAATCGCTGCCGTCTGATCCGCCGGAGCGAGGTAAAGCAGGGCATTGCTGTTCGCCGCTGTCGCGGGGAAGCATGCGCCCGGGCCGCCTTGACCGCTCACGACCACGTACATATCCGTGTCCGCCGCCATCGCGATCGGGGCGATCGCAAGCAGCATTACACACACCACACACTTCTTCATTTGCTGGCTCCTTGGCCTGCCGCCAGATTTCTGAACCGCGCCGTTACCGGCAGCGCCAGCTCATCATCCGTGCGAATTCCTCGTGATCGAACGTGCGTGCTTACCGGGCACGCCATCGATCGGACGTTCGCTCATCGCGGCCATTCCGCGACGATCATGCGAACCATTCACACAGACACCAGTGCAAAAACGAGAGTTTAAGAACCCCTCACTCTTGCGGACACAGTCCTCATTGGATAAGGACCTGTCCCTACCTCCTGCACGCCAATTGTACCCCATCGTCACGGGCGGGTCAACGCCGTCGGCTTTACGATTGCCGCCGCATCAACCGCTCGCGTTATCCGGCACTCTACAAGGCCCCGATAACGCCTGATCCGAAATCCCGTTACCGGCGGAACCTCGGACGTTACCCCTCCTGCGCCTGTCGCCCAGCGCCTCTTGCATGCACAAGGCGGATGGCGCGTGCCCCCGCGACCGGGTACACATCAACGTCCCTTCATGATACCAGCAACGCCCCATCCATTTCAATGGTTTTCCGCAAAAAAATACGCATCAATCGCAAAAGCGTAACGTCTTAATACACATAAAGTTACACGCGATTCACGGCCGATAAGCGCCGCCGTGCAACAACTTCACGGTTCCTTCATTCGCGGACCATCTCACGAACCCGCCCGCAAATCTCCTCCGGCGACAGCCCGACGATCCGAAGCAGTTCCAACGCCGTCCGAGCGCTTTTCGGCACCCGCCGGCAGGTCATGGTCTCGACCCGTCCCCCCTGCCGCTGCGCCACAATCTCCGCCACCGCCGAGCCAAGCCCGCCCGTGTAGTTGTCCTCGACGCACAAGTAGCGCCCGCCGCACGCACGACCCGCCGCCAGCAGCGGCGCCGGGTTCATCGGGAACGAGTAGGCGTCGAGCAGCGTGCAGCGGATGCCCTGGCCGCGCAGCAGCTCGACCACCTCGCGGCACACATGCAGCATGAACCCGCTCGACACGATCGCCACCGCGTCGCCCTCGGCCAGGCGATGCGCGCCGCCGATCGAAAACTCCTGATCCGGCCCGTAAACCAGCGGCACATCCGGCCGGTGCGTCCGCATGTAGCACATGCCGCGATGCTCGGCCATCAGCCGCGCCATCTTGTAGGCGGCAACCGCGTCGGCCGGGTGGAAGCTGACGCACGCCGGACCATGCTCGGCCTCGACCGTCGAGTAACCGCGGAAGTAGGCGACGTCGGGCAGGCTCATCTGGCTCGGGCCGTCGGCGGCCAGCGACACGCCCGCGTGCGAACCGACGAGCTTGATGTTCGACCGCGTGATCGACGCCAGCTCGACCTGGTCGTACGCCCGCGCGAGAAACTTCGCGAAACTGTTGGCGAACGGGATGTATCCCGACGCCGCCAGGCCGACGGCCGTCGAGATCATGTTCTGCTCGGCGATCTTGCACTCGAAGAAGCGCTGCGGGAAGTGATGCGCGAACATCTCGGAGAACGTGCTGTTCGATACGTCGCCGTCCAGCGCCACGATGCGCTCGTCGGCCCGGCCCAGCGCCAATAGCGCGGCGCCGTAGGCGCGCCGCGTGGCCATCATCTTCTTGTTCCACGCCGCCGACAGCCCGGCGTATTCCATGCCCTGCTCGATCGGCATCATGCGAATCGGCGCATCGTGGGGCAGTTCGATCGAACCCGCCGGCTGTGCCGGCCGGTCTTTCAGGGGCGCGGCGCCGCCCGTGACGCGGGCCGCCACGCCGTCGAGACTCTCGAGCGCCACGGGCAGGTCCGTCCGCGCGATCGGCTTGCCGTGATTGCTCTTGGCCTTCAGGCCCGAAACGCCCCAGCCCTTTTCGGTCGTCGCCACCAGGGCCACCGGCCGCGCCGACTTGACCGCGCGGGCCAGCGCCGCCAGCAGCATGTCCGGATCGTGACCATCGACCTGCACCGCCTCCCAGCCGAAGGCGGTCAGCTTGGCGCCTAGGATTTCCGGCGATTGTTGCGGCGAGACGTAATCGGCCTGGCCCTGGCCGTTGCAGTTGAAGATGGCGGTGACGTTGTTGAGCCGATGATCGGCGATGAAATCGGCGGCTTCCCAGATTTGCCCCTCGCGCGACTCGCCGTCGCCGATCAGCACATATATCCGCCGGTCGCTTTTGCGCAGCCGAGCGCCCAGCCCCAGGCCGGCGGCGACGGACAGACCCATGCCGAGCGAACCGGTGGCGGCGTCGAAGAATGGAAAACCCTCGGCGGGGCTGGGATGGCCGTCGAGAACGCTTGCCGCCTCGCGCAGCGTGTCCAGTTCTTCGACCGCGAGCTTGCGCCAACTCGACGGATCGTTGCCAACGACGCCGCCCAGATCGGCGTACGCGGCATAGATGGCGGGCACGGCGTGGCCTTCGGAGAGCACGAGCCGATCGGCGGCCAGGTTCCAGGGATCGTCCGGCGCCCATCGCATGTGCTTGTACATGAGCGCGACGACGACGTGCAGCAGCGACAGCGCGCTGGAGGGATGGCCCGATCCGGCCTCGGTCGTCATGCGCAGGACGTGCCTGGCGAGTTCGATGGCTTTGGAGTGTAGCGGACCGGCGATCGACATCGAAATGGCTCCACCAACTGCGTGGCACGGGCTAGCGGCCCGTGCGGGCCTGATGCATCAGTGCCGCGCAGCCCCCGCCTTCGCGAGGGCAGGCGTCCGCAAGCGGCATCCGCACGCCTCGAACGAGAGAGTGCCGTTGACTCGCTCACATGCGCCGCAAGGCTGTCGACGCGCCGGACGCCGCCCGCTCCATCGCACATTTTTCAGCGCGCCTGGCCGCCCTGTCACGCTCGCTTACGCTTCGCGGCTCGGACGATCCGTAGCACCGGCGCTTGCGGCTCGGATCAAGCCGTGTGGCACAGCCGCCCTCGGCTGTGGCTCGCCGCATTTCTGCGGCGGCTCGGATCATACGAGCGGGCAACGCTTACTTACGTGCGCGTCTCGTTGTCGCGGGCCACGGATCAATCGTCGCGCGTGCGGCAGCGGGCGCCGCGCGACGCAACATCGCCGCAACACGGTACACTATCATCCGCCATGCTGCCAAGCCGACCGCCGAATCCACGAATGAACCGTTCGCCGCGAGGTTTGTCGCTCGCCGGGGTGCACGTCGCCACCGTCCTGGTCGCCATCGTCGCGCCGCGTCCGGCCGCCGCCTTCGACCGCGTCATCGAAGAACGCGGCACCTTCGCCGGCGTCGACGTCATCGGCCTCGACGACGGCAGGCTGCGCTTCCGCTTCTCCGACGGCCGCACGCTTGAGCGCCCCGTGCTCGACATCCAGCAACTCGAACTGGCCGCCGGCGCCGACCGCGCCGCCAGCGAGCTGAGCCGCGCCGAATCGCTGCGCTTGCGCAAGCAGCCCGAGGAGGCCGTGCCGCTCTACGAGCGCGTTCGCGACAACGCCGAGCACGAGTGGGCGCGCACCTACGCCGTCATCCGACTGGTGCAACTCTATGACGAGCAAGGGCGCTTCGACGAAGCCGCCGCCGCCTATCTCGGCCTGACCGAGAAGCACGCCTCGCTGGTCGTTCCGCTGATGCCGCGCCGATTGCCGCCGCGCGATTCCGATGTCGCTCGTCGCGTTCTCGAACGACTGGCCAAACAGTCGAAAAAGGCCGGCTCCGATGCGACGCTGCGGGCCATCGCGCGGCTGCGGACCGCGATCGAGACCGGCAAGCTGCCGGACGATGATCCCTCGGTCGCCAGGGGCCGCGAACGAACGCCGCGCCGCACGCGTGATGCCGCGGCCAAGCGCCCGCCTCCCGCACTGCCGGCGGCCAGCCGCCCGACCGCGGCGGTTTACGATTTGTTGAAGGCCGGCAAACTCGATGAAGTCCGCCCGCTGATCGAGGCCGGTCTGCGAAAGTCGAGCGAGGCCGAGCGCGATGTATGGCTCCTGGCCGAAGCCGAGTATCACCTGGTCCGCGGTGAAGCGCTGCGAGCCGGACAGTCGGCGATGAAGGTGATCGCGCTGTATGAGAACAGCGCCTATCATGCCGAGGCGTTGTATCTGGCCGGCCGGGCCTATGAGTCGATCCGCGTTACCAAGGCGGTGTTGCTGTATCAGTCGTGCATGAAGCACGAGACGGCCACCGACGAGTTGAAGCGGCTGGCACAGCAGCGGCTTGAGGAGCTTGAAAGGTCCGCCGCGACACGGCCGAACGCGACACCGTAGGGTTCGGTACGAGGACCGGCGGTGGGCTAAGGAGTCGCGCACAAATGACCAGAACGATTGTGCCGGGTGGTACGGGCATCTTGCCCGTTCCGGACGGGCGGGACGCCCGTACCACCCCTCTTCCTTTCGTTCACTTTGTTTCCGCGCGATGCCTGACGCCCGCGTTACGGAACTTGTGCGACTGAAAGCTCGTGCCACGAGATTGCACCACGTCGCGCAAGCGGCGGGAATCTTCACGGGCTACAAGCCCGTGCCACGCGGAGGAACACGGCCGAGGGCGGCTGTGCCACACGGCCACGCCATGAAGTCGGACAGCACTCACATGTCGTCACCGCGCACGCTTTACGTCGAAACGATGGGCTGCCAGATGAACATGCTCGACAGCGAGCTGGTCATCGGGCAGGTGCTCGCGCGCGGCTATCAGCCCTGCGCCGACCTGCACGCTGCCGACCTGGTCATCATCAACACGTGCTCGGTCCGGCAGCACGCCGAGGACAAGGTCTGGTCGCGCCTGGGCGAGCTGAAGCGAACGCGCAGAAAGCGCCCCGATCAGATCGTGGCGGTGATCGGCTGCATGGCCGAGCGCGACGGCGATGCGCTGCTGCGACGCGTGCCGCACGTCGACGTCTTGTGCGGGCCGTCAGAGCTGAACCGCCTGCCGGCGCTGATCGACGACGTGCTCGACGCCCGCCGCGCATCGCACGCCGACGCGCCCGGAGGCAACGGCGCGCCGCGCCGCGCGGTCGCTCTGTCCGGCCGGCTGCGCGAGCACAGCACGCCGGCGCGGCACGTTCCCGAGCACGACGATCTCGAAGCGCTCGACTCGTCCCGCGCCCATCCCGCCGCGGGCGGCGCGGGGCATTACGGCGCCGCGGGTCCGGCGCAGGCCTACGTCCGCATCACGCGCGGCTGCAACAAGTTCTGCTCGTTCTGCGTCGTGCCGATGACGCGCGGCATGGAACAGCATCGCCCGCCGGACCAGATCGTCGCCGAAGCGCGCCGGCTGGCGGCGCGCGGAGTGCGCGAAGTGACGCTGCTGGGCCAGACGGTCAATCACTACACGTGGAGCGACGATCGCGGCCGCGTGACGACGTTCGCCGATCTGCTGCGGCGCGTGCATGACGAAGTGCCGGAATTGCCGCGGCTGCGCTTTGTCACGAGCTTTCCGCGCGATTTCACCGATGACGCGCTGCGCGCCATGGCCGGGTCGCCGCGCATCTGTCGCTATCTGCACATCCCCGCGCAGAGCGGCAGCAACCGGCTGCTGAAGGCGATGAATCGCGGCTACACCGTCGAGGATTACCGCGATCTGCTCGATCGGGCGCGCTCGTTGATGCCCGATATCTGCCTGTCGGGCGACATGATCGTCGGATTCCCCGGCGAGACCGAGGCCGACTTCACCACCAGCGTCGATCTGCTGCGTTACGCCCGATACAAGAACTGTTTCATCTTCAAGTACTCGCCGCGGCCGGGCACCGCCGCGTACGACCGCTTCGACGACGACGTTCCGGACGAAATAAAGCGTCGCCGCAACAACGATCTGCTGGCGGTTCAGGCCGAGATCAACCTGGCGAATCATCGCGAGCTGATCGGGCGCAGCGTGGAGGTGCTGGTCGAGGGTCTGAGCAAGGCGCAGCTTCGCAGGCAGGAATCGGAGCAGGATCGCGGCTGCGAGGTCGAAGCATGTCCGCCGCTGCCGCGCGACGCGAGCGACGATCGAATCGTGCAACTGACGGGGCGCACGTCGGGCGATCAGATCGTCGTCTTCGACGGTCCGCGATCGCTCATCGGCGGCATATTGCCCGTCGAAGTCTTCGCCGCCACGCCCTACACACTGCACGGGCGGCTGACACACGCCGGCGCGGTCGAGCCGGCGCCCCGCGCGCTGCAAGTCGAGACCGCAGGCTCGGGCGCGTTTCGGTTACGAGTGCTCAACGCCGCGTCGTGATTCGCCGGCACCGCTGTTTGCGCCAGCACTTCCGATGCGCCGCGCATGTCGCGCGTTTTGGGCCACGCGTCAAGTCCGCCACGCCATGGGCCGTTGATTCACACAGCAGTCGCCCCGGGCGGCGCCGGCATACGCACTTCATAGACCGAAAACTGGCGACGGCACATCCCCAGGGCGATTCGTACAGTCAACGCAAAGCAACCGCTGCCTTTCGCATTGCCGTAGCGCACGTCCTCATTTGCATTATTTGCAATGGGCCATCAATAAGGGGCTGTTTCAGAACTCGTCGCACGAGCGGCGCGACAACCCTTCACCGCTTCCTTCACGCTGATTTGAAACGGGTCCCCCGGCACACACCAACGTCAATCCCCGACATATTGCGGAGCGGCGACACCTTGCCTGGAAGGGGTCGTCAGGCGCGCTCGACAGCCGGGCGTCTGCGATGATGACAAACATACACAAAATATTCATATCCGATAACTCGGCCGGAACGGACAGAACTGGAACCGGGCTTGTTCGATGCGTTAAAATGTTCGCACGGGCCTGGTACTGAATCACACGGGGAATCCAAGTGCAAGTCCATAAGCGTGGGGCTTCGAGCGCATCGACTCGGCCGGTTCGCGCGTACCGAACCAGTCCCAATCTTTGTTTCGCACGCCTCGCATTCATCGCTCTTGTTCTTGTAGTCCTGGCGCGCGCCGCACGTGTGTCGGCGCTGCCGCCCGGCTTCATCGAGGAAAACGTCGTCACCGGACTGACGCGCCCCGTTGGCGTTGCATTCGCCGCGCAGGACCTGATGTTCATCTGGGAGAAGGACGGCTACCTCTGGCGCGTCAGCCAGGGCGTCGTCGACCCGGCGCCGCTGCTTGACATCACGGACGAAGTCTACACCTACCGCGACAACGGCCTGATGGGCGTGGCGCTCGATCCGCAGTTTCTTACAAACGGCCGCATCTACCTCATCTATACAGTCGACTGGGCGCACTACTCCCAAAGCGGCACGCTCGACGATCCCGCCAACGACACCTTCGGCCGCATCACGCGCTATACGTGCGACGCCGCAACCGGCTTCGGCCAGATCGTGCCCGGCTCGCGGCTGGTGCTGCTCGGCCAGACGCACACGCAGGGCATCCCCAACACCGCCGGCACGCACTGCCCCGACGCGCTGGTCTTCGCGCGCGACGGCACGCTGCTGGCCAGTTGCGGCGACGGAGCGTCGGCGTTCATCACCGACACCGGCGGCACGCGGCCGTCGTTCCAGAGCAACAACACGGCCGAGTCGCGCGGGATTCTGTCGGCGGCCGAGCGCGTCGGGGCGTTTCGCGCCCAGCTTGTCAATTCTCACAACGGAAAAATCCTGCGAATGGATCCCGCCACCGGCCACGGCGTTCCGAGCAATCCGTTTTACGACGCCGCCGCGCCGGATGCGCCCCGCTCGCGCGTGTGGGCGGAGGGATTGCGCAATCCGTTTCGCTTTGCGATTCGTCCCGGCACGGGCAGCACCGATCCGGCCGACGGCGACCCCGGCGAGCTGATCATCGGCGACGTCGGCTGGAACGAACGGGAGGAGCTGGACGTCGCGCGGCAGCCGGGCCGCAATTTCGGATGGCCCATCTACGAAGGACTGACGCCGACGCCGAGCACGTATCCGACTGTCAATATCGCGAATCTGGATGCGCCCAATCCGCATTTCGACGGCGCGACCTGCGCGCAGCCGTTTTACTTTTTCCGCGAGCTGCTCGCCAACGACACGCAGAACACGCCGGTGTATCCGACGCCCTGCGGCTTTCCGATTCCCGTTGAGTATCGCTTCGTCCACGCACGGCCTATCGTCGACTGGCCGCACAGTTCCGCCGCGCACGCGCGCGTGCCGATTTACGACGGCAACGGCGATGCCGCCGAGATCGACATCGACGATCCGGCCTCGCCCGTGACCGGCGACACGTTTCAGGGCGCCTCGGCGCTGGGCGGCGTGTGGTACGACGGCCAGCGCTTTCCGCCGGCGTGGCGCGATTCCTGTTTCTTCGCCGACACGGTGTTTCGCTGGATTCGCCGGGCCGTCTTCGACGACGACGGCGATCTGATCGCCATCGACGTGTTCGAACCGGCGCTGCCGAGCGGCGTGCCCGTGATGATGACGGTCGATCCGGAGAAATACGGGTTATATTACGTCCATTTTTCCCAGACGCCGGGGCAGGGGCAGGTGCGTCGGATCACCTGGGATTGCAACGGCAGCGGCGCCGGCGACGATCTGGATATCGCCAACGGAATCAGCGCCGACTGCAACACCAACGGCGCGCCCGACGAATGCGACATCGCCGACGGCGCGGCCGATGACGACGAAAACGGCGTTCCGGACGAGTGCGAAACCGGCGCCTGCGACGTGCCGGGCGACACGAATAACGATGGAACCGTCGATGGCGACGACATCGCCGCGTTCGTTTCCTGCCTCGCCGATCCCGGCGGCCCGAACGCCCCCGGCTGCCGCTGCGCCGATGTCAACGAGGACGACGTGATCGACGACGCCGACGTGACGCTGCTGGTCGGCCTGCTGCTCGGCGATTGACGGTGGGGACCGCCTTGCGGACCGAGCCACCGCGTGGCACGGGCATGTGGCACAGCCGCCCTCGGCCGTGTTCCTCCGCGTGGCACGGGCTTGTAGCCCGTGAAGATTCCCGCCGCTTGCGCGGCGGATTCGGATGACTGGGCAATGATGCTCACTCATCGAACCGTCCATGGCGCTGCCCATGCGCTTCCCGACGCTCCCTCACGGTCGCGGTTCGGTTCACAGCCAATGCGTGGCACGGGCATGTGGCACAGCCGCCCTCGGCTGTGTCCCGCCGCTTGCGCGGCGGGTTCTGATACCCGCAGCGATGGCGCTCGCGGCTCGGAGCAAATCGCCTCAGCGTATTGTTTCGACGTTTGGACGTTTCGACGTTTCGACTTTCGACTTTCTTTCACGCCGCTCCCAGCAGGCCGGCCAGCGACCGCGCTAGATTGTCCAGCGCCGCTGCATCGGGAAGCGTGACCGTCAGCTTCAACTGCCCCTGCTCGTCGCGCTCCACGCATTCGCTGAGCCGTTGCTTCAACTGTTCGGCCGCCGCGCCGTTGCCCGCATCGCCGCGCGGCGGGACCAGCGCGCCGAGAAACTCGAACGCCGCGCCGAGCAACTGCCCCCCCGCCGCCGCCACGCGCTGCTTGCGCGCCAGCCGCTCCGCCTCGGCCGCCTGACGCACGCGCTCGCTCTCGTCGACCGGCGCGATCGGCCGCGCGCCCAGCAGGATTTCCAGCCGCTGTTTCAGTTCCGCCATGCCGCTGATCAGGTCGACTCGATCGACGGTCGACTCGACGTCCAGTGCCGCGAGCGCCAATTCCTGCTTGGACGAAAGCGTACCCAGCAGCCGCTCTTCGATGGTCTCTTCCGTCACCAGCACATAGACCTGCACCGGGTTCTTCTGCCCCATGCGGTGCGCCCGGGCCACGCGCTGTTCGAGCACCGCCGGGTTCCACGGCAGGTCGACGTTGATGACCGTGTTGGCCGCCTGAAGGTTCAGCCCCGTCGAGCCGGCGTTGGTCGTGATGAACAGCTTGCACGACGCGTCGGTCTGGAAGCGCCGCACCAGCGGTTGGCGCTTCGGCTGCGGCACCGAGCCGTCGAGCCTCACGTAATCGACGCCGCGCCGCTTCAGCAGCCCCTCGATCAGATCGAGCATCGTCGTCCATTCGGAAAACAGCACGATCTTGCGGTCCGCTTCGCCCAGCAGCCGCTCGAACAGGCCGTCCAAATTGTCGAGCTTGCTGGAATAGCCGGGCGTCTTTTTGTCCACCAGCGTCGTGCTGTCCGCGGCCATGCGGCACATCAGCAGCGCCTTTTGCAGGCGAAGCAGGTCCATCTCCGAAATGAACTTCTTGCGCAGGATCGAGCTGGCCACGCGCATGTGCGCGGCGTGCAGCTCCGCCTGCTCCTGCGTCGGCGCGATGCGCACCATCTCGGTCGTACGCGGCGGAAGCTGCTGCATCACGCTGTCGCGCGTGCGCCGCAGCAGCACCGGCCGCAGCCGCGCGCGCAGCTCGTCGAGCTTCTGATAGCCCAGCACCTTGCCCCGCTCGTCGACGACGCGATGGCGGTTGAAAAACCGGAACGCCGGCCCCAGCCGGCGATCGTCGATAAACTCGACCACCGAGAACAAATCGTCCAGCCGGTTCTCGAGCGGCGTGCCCGACAGCACCAGCGCAAACGGCGAGCGCAACGCCTTGATGACCTGGCTCGTTTTCGTTTCCCAGTTCTTGATCCGTTGGCCCTCGTCCAGAATGATGTAATCCCAGCGGGTCCGCTCGATCGCCAGCAGATCGCGCAACACCTGCTCGTAGTTGCAGATCGTAAAGAAGCAGTCGTTGGAATAGACGTTCGGCCGCTCTTTTGCGCCGCCGATGACGAGCTGACAGCTTCGATCGCAGAACCGCTCGATTTCGTTGCGCCATTGCGATTTCAGCGACGCCGGGCAGATGATCAGCACCTTGCGGATGTCCGCCTCGCGCGCCAGCAGCTCCGCCGCACCGATCGCCTGAATCGTCTTGCCCAGTCCCATGTCATCCGCCAGCACCGCCCGGCCGGCTCCGACCGCGAACGCGATGCCGTCGAGCTGATAGGGCAACAGTTCGACCTTGAGCAGCTCCTTGCGCAGCGGATGCCGCGCCGGATTGCGACGGATTTCCGCCATTTTCGACTCGATCCGCGTCTGAAACAGACGCTGATTGATGTATTCCTCGGCGTCGGGATAGACCGTCACCGGACAGCCCAGCGCTTCCAGCCGCCGCAGCCGCGCCATCAGGTCCGCGACGTCCTCGATCGGCCCGCCGGCGATCGGGCGCAGCACGCGGCCCGCCTCGCCGTTCAGACCGGGCGGCGCGAGCAGCCGCAACTCCAGCTCGGCGCCGTAGCGCAGATGCACCGCCGGTTCGGCGGGCATGTAGGGCCGTCGTTGCACCGCGGGCGGAAACCGCTTTCGCGCGAAGCGCTGCACGCGAACGACGTGCTTGCAGATGCCCAGCGTGTTCTTGCGAAAATCCGGACACGAACAATACGAATCGCCCGCCTCCCAGCCGCGCAGGGCCACGCGGTACGACCGGCCCGACAACTCGTTGGTCACCAGATAGTCGGTCCACAGCGTGTCCCGTTCGGTCGGCCGGATGTGCATCCGCTCGGTGTGCGCCCGCTGCTCGCGTTCCGCCAGCGCCCGGCGGGCCGCTTCTTCATCGCTGAGACTGGCGACCGGCTCGCGTTCCGGCGGCGGCGCGGCCAGGCCCAGCGCGATTTTCTCCTCGAGAATCAGCGAGAACGCCGCGCCCACGTGCTCGCAGACGCCGTCACAGCTTGTGCAGTTCCAGCACAAGCGCTCCGGCGTGTCGGCTATCAGCGTGATCGTGACGACGGCGTTCGGCAGCGTCAGGCGGAAGAGATCGTCGCCGAGAAAGACCTGTTCCTCGACGTTCACTTCATACACGCCGCCCAATCGAATCAGCCGCGCGCCATCCGGACCGAGCAGCTTCACGGCTCGAGTGAAATTCAGATGCGAGAGTCGATCCTTCAGCGTCAGGTTCCGGCGAGTCCTTGTTGCAACAGCCATTACGCGCGCACCTCCATGCACATGTCCGGTTCAAAACGGAATCTCGTCCCAATCCTCGTTGGACCTCTGCACGAGCGGCGGAGCGTCATCGTCAACGCTGTCGTGGCGTGACTTGAGAGCATTCTTCTCGGCCTGAATCAGGTTGCGTTGCGCCTGCGGCAGCTTCGCGCAGACCTTGCAGATGTGACGGCGATGTCCCTTGCCGCTGAATTGCTCGTTCGCGCGAACGCGATCGCACACCCAGCAGTACCTGCCGCCCCTGCGATTGCCGCCCCTGCCCGCGCCCATCGCGCCCAAGCTACGCCCTCGCGCCGCGCGCGCCAAGAGCCAAACAGGTACAGGCTAACGGCCGACCCACCGACAATGGAGAGCTGCACTGCGCTTATGGCGTACGGCTATCGGCTCCCCGCTATTGGCTGATGGCTGATGGCTGGCGGCTACTTGCCGCCCCTCACCTCCATCGCCATCACTGTCACGTCGTCGTGCGCCAGGCTGCCGCCGGTGTAGGCTCGCAGCGCATCGAGGACGCCCTGCTTGAGGCACGACAATTCGCCGTTTCCGGCCGCGTCGAGCGCCGCTCGCAGCCGCTCCTCGCCGAACTGCGCGCCATCCGGGGCCGGCGCTTCGAGCACGCCGTCGGTGTAGAGGAACAGGCGATCCCCCGGCCGCAACGGCAGTGTTTCCTGGTCGAACGCCGTGTCATCCAGCACGCCCAGCGGCAGATTGCCCGGCACCGTCGGCGACGCCAACTGGATCGGCTGCCAATCCGCGGCGCCCCTGCGCCGCACGAAAACCGGCGGATGACCCGCGTACGAAAAATAGAGCTGCCCGTCGCCAAGGTAAAAGCCGATCACGGCCGCGGTCGTCATGGACATGAAGCCCTGTTGCGCCACGACGGCGTTGAGGTCCGTCAACACGCCGTTGCCCTCCAGCGTGTTCATCCGCGCCGCCAACGAATCGAATATGCCGCGGCTCAGCGCGCTGATCGCCGCGCCGTGACCCGCCACGTCGGCGATGGCGATGCGCGTCAACCGGTCGCTGCCGCACACGCTGAAGAAATAGATGTCGCCGCCGCGCCCGCCGTCGCAAGCCTGCGAATAGAGGCTGGCCGTGACGCCCGACGTACAGACGTCGAGGTCGGCGTTCTGAATCCCGCCCCAGATTTCGGAGCATCGTATGCGGTGCATCTTCTCTCCGATGCCGCGGTCGTGAACGTCGTTACGGCTGCGCCAAGCGTCGCGTACCGCGGGCTTGCGGCCCATGTTCCGCCGTCACTCACGCGCAGGCGGGGGTCCAGCGATGGCCCGTGCGCGGCTGGATTCCCGCCTGCGCGGGAATGACGTGAAAGCGCCGCCCTCGTCTGTGTCGTGTGGAACCGGCATTCAACCCGTACAACCCGGGGCCGCGCGCTTCACCCCTTGGACTTCGTCCCCGTTCCCCGTTCAATACACGTATGGGCGTCCGATTCATCGCAGGTCGCGCCGGCAGCGGCAAGACGGCACATTGTCTGTCCGCCGTCGCACGCCACCTGCGCGAATCGCACGTGGCCGGTCCGCGCCTGGTCCTGCTCGTACCGGAACAGGCGGCACTGCAAATCGAGCGCGCCCTCATCGAGCGCGAGTCCTTCCGCACCCTCGGCCGCTGCGAAGTGCTCAGCTTCCGCCGCCTCGCTCGGCGCGTCCTCGACGACGCCGCCGGACCCGCCCTGCGCGTACTCTCGCCGCTCGGCCGGCAGATGGTGCTGCGGCGGCAGATCGGCCGGCTGCGCGGACGGCTGCGCTGCTTCGGCGCGTCGGCCGATCGACCGGGCTTCATCGCGGCGCTGTCCGAAACGGTGTCGGAACTGATTCAGCACGGCGCGACGCCGGCCGACCTGGAACGCAGCGCCGAAGGCCGCGACGCGAACGATCCGTCCGGCCTGTTGCTGCGTGAGACGGCTGCAATCTACGAAGCCTATCTGGAATTCCTGGGTGAAGCCGAAATGGACGCCGAAGGTCTGCTCGAAGCCGCGCGAAAAAGGCTCGACTCGGCTACATGGCTGCACGGCGCACTGTTCTGGCTCGACGGTTTCGCCGGCTACTCGCCGCTGCAAGTGCGTTTCCTTGCATCGCTCGCCCGCCTCGCCGCGTCGATGGATATCGCGCTGCTCGTCGATCCCGACGCCGAATGTGTGACGCGCCCCGACGTGCCGCCCGACGCGTTCTCGCTGTTCGCACGCACCGAGCGCACCTGGGTCGAGCTGACCCGCGCGCTGCACGCCGCCGGCGTCGCGATCCAACCGCCGTTGCGACTCAAGCCCGATCCGCTGCCGCGCTTCGCCGCGAGTCCCGCGCTGGGGACGCTCGAAAAAACGTTCTTCCACGTCGCGCCGCGCCAGGCCGAGTTCTCGCCGTTCACCGCGCACGACGTTACGGCCGATCCCAAGGCCGCGCAACCCGCCATCCGCCTGGTCGAAGCGCCCGACCTGCGCGCCGAAGTTCGCGCCGCCGTCCGTGAGGTCCATCGGCTGACCGTCGGCGGCGCCGCCTCGCTGCGCTTCCGCGACGTGGCCATCGTCTGTCGCTCGCTCGAACCGTATCACGACCTGCTCTCGTCCGATTTGAAGGCCCACGGGATACCGTTCTTCATCGACCGCCGCCGCACGACGACGCATCATCCGCTGGTCGAGCTGCTCCGCGCCGCCGTGCGCCTCTTCGACGCGCATCGCTTCGCCGAGGCGATGATCGTGCTGCTCAAGACCGGCCTGACGCCGCTGTCGCCCGACGACGCCGACGCGCTGGAGAACGTCCTGCTCGCCCGCGGCGTGACGCATCCCAAGGCGTGGTCCGACGATCGCTGGCTTTCCGCGCCTGCCGCCGGTGAACCCTGGGCGGCCGACTGGCCCGCCGCGCAGACGGCCCGGACCTGCCTGCTCTACGCACTGGGCGACTGGTGGCCGAGCGAAGGACCGCCGCCGCGGCGCGCCTGTCGCGTCTGGGCCGAATCGCTGGCGGCGCTGCTGGAGCGCCTGGGAACGTCGCGTCGCCTGGCCGAATGGACCGAAGCGGCGCGGCAGCGCGGCGATCTGGACGAAACCCAGGAACATCTGCGCGTCTGGACCGATGCCGTGTCGCTGCTCGAAGAGATGGCCGCCGTGCTCGGCGACGAACCGATGTCTCCGCCCGAACTCGCCGACGTGCTCGACGCCGGCCTGTCGCAGTTCACGCTCGGGCTCGTGCCGCCGACGCTCGATCAGGTGCTCGTCGGGTCGATCGACCGCAGCCGCCATCCCGCCATCCGCGCGATGTTCCTGCTGGGCTTCTCCGAAGGACACTTCCCCAGCCGGCCGGCCGAAGATCCGATCCTCGGCGACCCCGAGCGCGAGCTGCTTTCCACCACGGGCACGCCGATCGGTCCGACGCAAACGACGCGTTTGCTCGACGAGCGGCTGCTCGCCTATGTGGCCGTCACACGCGCGAGCGAGCTGCTCTGGATCAGCTACACCGCCGCCGACGGCGACGGCCGGCCGATGTCGCCGTCGCCCTATTGGGGCCTGCTGTGCGGCGCGGCGCCCGAGGCGGTCGTGGAGCGCATCGACAGCACCGACGCGGGCGCCGATGCATTGGGTGCGGCCACGCCGCGGGATGTCGCCGGCGTCATCGTCCACGGCATTCGCGGCGCGGCGGATTCCGGCAACGAGCTTCAAACAATCGTCCCGCCGGCGCGCACCGCGGCCCTTTACGAAGCCGCCGTCCGCGATCCGCGCGTCCGGCCCGAATTGGCGCGCGCCGTTCGTGCCCTGGCCGCGCCGCAAG
Source organism: Planctomycetaceae bacterium (assembly GCA_011525745.1). GTDB lineage: Bacteria > Planctomycetota > Phycisphaerae > UBA1845 > UTPLA1 > PLA4. The sequence goes on from WYBU01000137.1 coordinate 65,273, forward strand.
GGGCGCAACTGTCGTCCGCCGACGTCGCCGCGCTGTTCCCGCGCGGACCGCGCACGTCGGTCTCGCGCCTGGAATGCATGGCACGCTGCGCTTTCCAGCACTTCGGCCAGTATGCCCTGCGCCTTCAGCCCCGCGCCGTGCACGAACTGGGCGCGCTGGACCTTGGCCGTTTGTCGCATGCCATCCTCGAGCACTTCTTCAACGAGCTGATCGACAACAACCGCACCCTGCGCGATCTGACGCCGCGACAGATCGCCGCCTCGCTCGAACGTGTCCGTCGCCACATCCTGCCGCGCTTCGCCGCCGAAATGTCGCTCGAAGAACCCGCCGCCGACGCCGTCGACCGCCAGACCGCGCGCGATCTGTCGGTCGCGCTTGATGCGCAACATCACTGGTCGTCGGCCGGCCGACCGACCGCCACCGAAGTCGTTTTCGGCAGTCGCTCCGACGAAACCGCCGCCGACGCGGACGCGACGCCCGCCGCCGACGCCTGGCCGGCGCTGACGCTGACGACTCCGGCCGGCCGCACGGTCGAGCTGCACGGAAAGATCGACCGCATCGACGTGATTCGCGAAGGCGGCCGCGCGCTGGGCGTCGTGTACGACTACAAACGCGGGCGCGACGTCCGCCTGCGGCTGGATCACGTCTTCTACGGTCTGTCGCTCCAGACGCTGGCCTATCTGCTGGTGCTGCGCGAGCACGGCGATCGGCTGAAAGTCGGCTCGATCACGCCGACCGCGGCGTTTCTCGCGCCGCTGCTGGGCGGGTTCCGTTCCGTCGATCATCCGTCTGATGCCGACGGCGAAGACTTCGACCCCTACCGCGTGTTCAATCCGCGCGGCGTCATCGACTTCGACTGGATCGATCGGCTCGATCCCGATCTGGCGCCCGGCCAGCGCAGCCGCACCTACGCGGTCTATCGCAAGCAGGATGACACGATCGGATATTTCGACGCGTCCGACGCGCTGAGCGGCGACGAGTTCGCGGCGCTGCTGGATTTCGTGCGGCATCGCATGGGAGAACTGGCCGACCGCTGGCTCGATGGGGACGTGCGCGTCCGGCCGCGGGCCGTCGCCGGCCAACTGCCGTGCGGCCGGTGCGACTACGCGGCCGTGTGCCGCTTCGAGGCCGGGGTGACGGACGTGGATTTCCTCAGACCGCTGACGCGAAGTGACGTGGCGGAGCGATTACGAACCGCCCAGAGATAGGCTGCACCATTTCGTCGGGTGTGGCTTGGCCAGGCCCTCGCGCGAAGGTGCTTGCAGAGCGAGCAAAAGCCGGCACGCAAGGGCTTGACGTTGCCACTCCGCAGAAAGGGTGTCGCATATTTTTGAACGATTCTCAACGAGCTGAAACACGAATGCCCGTTGCCGCATCGCGGGATTCGAAGCCGATTCTGATGAACGCCATGAACTGGACCACCGACCAGAACGACGCGATCCGCATTATCGACCGCAACGTACTCGTTTCGGCCGGCGCCGGCAGCGGCAAGACCGCCGTGCTCGCCGAGCGATGCGCGCACCTGGTCGCCGACCTCAAGCCCGCCTGCCGCGTTGATCGGCTGCTCGTCGTAACGTTCACTGACGCAGCCGCCGCCGAGATGCGCGTCCGCATCGCGGCGGCGCTGCGACAGCGTCTGGAGCGCAAGGCCGGCGATCGCTGGCTGCGCGAACAGCTCGCCCTGATCGACGCCGCGCCCATCTCGACCCTGCACGCCTTCTGCCGCCGCACGCTGGCGCGTCACTTTGCTGCGGCCGGCGTCGAGCCGGGCTTCACGCTGCTCGACGCGCACGAGGCGGCGCTGCTGCGCGACGAAACCGCCGCGCGCCTGTTCGAGGAGCTGTCGCAGGGCGACGACGAGCTTTGTCGCGCCTACGACGAACTGCGGCACGTCTACGGCAGCGGCTCGGATGCCCGTATTCAGGAGGTCGTGCTTGAGCTGCACGCCTTTCTGGAGTCGCAGCCCGACCCGGCCGCCTGGATCACTGCCGCTCGCACGATGGGTGGTACGGGCGTCCAGGGTGGTACGGGCGTCTCGCCCGTCCCGGTTGCACAGGGTGGTACGGGCGTCTCGCCCGTCTCAACTTCCAGTCGCGCGCCCAGCCGGAATCAGCCGCCGCCCGCCGCGCTCAACGAATACTGGCGCGCCCTGCGCGCCGACATGCTCGCCGAATCGCTGCGCGATCACATCGAGTCGGCCGAAGAAATCTCGCGTGACTTCGACGGCGTCCGCGGCCCCGAACCGCTCGTTGCCTATCTGCGCGAACATCTGAACGCCGCCCGCGCCTGGCTCGATACGCTCACCAAGGGGGCAGTCGACGACGCCTGCCGTGCCATCGCCGAATTCCAGGTCCCCCGCCTGCCGGCGCGATCAAAGAAAGTCCAGGCGCTGCCGGAAGAAGAACTGGCGCGCTTCGACGCCGCTCAGCAGGCCGTGAGGGACCTGCGCACGTCGTTCCAGGACGGCATCCAACGAATCGACGCCCGCTTCAGCGAAGCCGACTGGGCCGAGGGGCTGAACCGCGTCGCGCCGCACGTCGGTGTCATTCTGCAACTCGTCGAGACCTTCGCCCGGCGCTACGCCGGCGCCAAACGCTCGATGGGCGCGCTGGACTTCTCAGACCTCGAACGCGCGATGCTGCGCCTGCTGCGCGAATCGCCCGCCGTCGCCGCCGCACTGCGCGACCGCTACGAACACGTGCTCGTTGACGAGTACCAGGACATCAATCCGGTCCAGGCCGAAATACTGCGGCACGTCAGCCGCGAGGCCGGCGCCAATCGGCCCGGCAACCTCTTCTGCGTCGGCGACGTCAAGCAGAGCATCTACCGCTTCCGCCTGGCCGAGCCGGACCTGTTCGTGCGGCGGCGGCGCGATTACGAAAAGCCGGACGCCACCGGCCGCCTGATCCACCTGCGCGAGAATTTCCGCAGCCGCCCGGCCGTGCTGACGGCGATCAATCGCATCATGTCGCGGCTGATGACCGACGACCTGGGCGGCGTGACGTACGACGATCGCGTGGCGCTTCGCGCGGGATTGCCCGACGACCCGAAAGGCGGTCCGGTCGACGCGGCGCCGATCGAGTTGCACCTGCTCGAAACCGACCTGCCGTCCGATGAAGCCGCCGATGCGTCGCTCGACGAAGCGGCCGACGCGTCCGACGCCGGCGACGACACGCAGCCCGAGGCGCTCGAATGGGAGCGGATCGAGCGCGAGGCGATCGTCATCGCGCGGCGCATGCGTGCGATGAAACACGAGGACCCGGCCATCGCGTGGCGCGACATGGTGATCCTGATGCGCTCGCCGGCCGGCCGCGCCCCGCTGCTGGCGCGGATGCTGGCCCGACTGGGCGTGCCGGTCTTCGCCGAGCGCAGCGGCGGCTTCTTCGACGCGCTTGAAGTGCGCGACCTGCGATCGCTGCTGAGCCTGCTCGACAACGCTCGGCAGGACATCCCGCTGGCGGCGGTGCTGCGCTCGCCCCTGTGCGCCGCCGACGGCATCGACCTGCCGCTGAGCGAGGCGGCGATGGCGGCCATCCGCGTCTTTCGTCGCGGCGTGCCGTTCCACGTCGCAGCCGCCGAGTACGCACGCCGCGGTCCCGACGCGGCTCTTCGCGCGACGCTGGCCGGCCTGTTCGCGCGGCTGTCGCGCTGGCGGGAGCAGGCGCGGCGCATGCCGCTGGCCGATCTGATCGCGACGCTCTATGCGGATACGGCGTATCCAGAATACGTGCTGGGCCTGCCCGACGGTCCGCAGCGCCGCGCCAATCTGGCCGCGCTGCACGAACGGGCACGGCAGTTCGGCCGCTTCGCCCGGCAGGGACTGTACCGCTTTCTGGCGTTCCTCGACGAGCTGGAACAGCGCGGCGACGATCTGTCCCCCGGCGCGACGCGCTCGGCCGCGGCCAACGTCGTGCGCGTCATGAGCATCCATGGCGCCAAGGGGCTGGAGTTCCCCATCGTGTTTCTGGCCGACGTGGGAACGCGGTTCAATCTGTCCGACGCGCGCCGCTCCATCGTCTTCGACCGGCGGCTGGGGCTGGGGCTTAAGGCCGTCGATCCGCAGCGCCGCATCGTCTATCCCACGCTCGCACATCGCGCGGTCATCGAACGCATCCGCCGCGAATCGCTGTCTGAAGAGTTGCGCCTGTTGTACGTCGCGCTGACCCGCGCCAAGCGCCGCCTGGTCATCGTCGGCTCGGCCGCCGCCAAACGCATCGACGAATTGGACCAGGCCCGTCCCCGTCCGCCCGGCCCGTTGCCCGCGGCGGTGCGCCGCCGCGCCAACGCCATGCTCGACTGGCTCATCGCCGCCGTCGGCGCCGAAAAAAGCCCGTCGCCCCGGATGGGCGTGCAGCGACATCGACTGGCCGACCTGTCGCTCGATGAACCTCGCGAATCGGCCGCTGCTTCACCGTTTCGCGACTGGCCCGCCACCGCGGCCCGGCTCGATCCGCTGCCCCCGCCCGACGGCGTCGACGCCGCGCGGACCGCCGCCGCGGTCACCGTCGCCCGCGTCGGCCGGGACTACGCGTTTGTGCCGCTGACGCGCGTGCCTTCGGTGATTGCCGTCAGCGAGCTGAAGCGCCGCTGGACCGTGCTCGACGATCCCGACGATCCGGCGGCCGACCGTGCCGCCCTGGGCCACGCCGCGCCGCCGATCGCGCCGCACGTCTGGCGTCGCCCGCGCTTCGAGGGCGCGGCGGCCGCGCCCATGCCCACCGAGCGCGGCACCTGGACGCACGCCTTTCTTCAGCATGTCGACCTGTCCGGACCGTGTGACGAGCCGGATCTGCGCCGACAGTTGGATGCGTTGATCGCCGCCGGCCGCCTGACGCGCGACGAGGCCGCCATCATCGACCTCGAGTCGATCGCCTGGTTTTTCGCCCAGCCGGCCGGCCGCGCGCTGCGTCAGGCGCGCCAAACCGTTATGCGCGAGACGCCGTTCGTGCTGGGCGTCGATCCGGCGCGCTATCAACCCGGCGCGCTGCGCCAGTCTCCCGGCGACGTGCTCGTGACGCGCGGCATGATCGACTGCCTGTACCGAACCGATGCGGGGCTGGTCGTGCTCGACTGGAAGACCGACCTGCTGACGCCCGACGACGTGGCCGACCGCGCGGCGTTCTACCGTCCGCAGCTCGACATCTACGCCGCCGCCGCCTCAGCCCTGTTCGACCTCCCCGTCGCCACCCGCCGCCTGGTCTTCCTCACGCCGCGGCGGGTTGTGGATGTCTGAACGATCGAAGGCCCGCGTGCGCAAATGCGCCGGCGGTCCGGGTGGCCCATCGCATTGCGGTGGGGTCACGATGATGGGATTTCGAAGGAACCGCTGGTGCGAGAATGCATTGCCGCACCCGCGCCCCACCGCTGGTGCGAGAATCCTTCCTCGCACCCACTCCCCGCGGGAATCTCTTCCCGCCCATCCGTGAGGTTTTCGCGCGCCAGAGCGTGAACCGCAGCGATTGCGCTTGCGGCTCAGATCAACAGGGTCCGCCGGATGGACCGCTCCAACGCGTGGCACGGGCTTGTAGCCCGTGCGAATCCGAGCCGCGCAGCGTCAGCAAGCGGGATCCGCGAGCCGAAAGAGAGCGTGACGAGTATCAAGTCGTACTGGCGTGCGAAGCCTGTCGGCGCGCTGGTGGCGAATCCGTGAAACGCGGGATAACGCGCGAGGCCAATCTGCCGGATCGCGCTCGCTGACGCTTCGCGGCTCGGATGCACGGCAGCGATGGCGCTTGCGGTTCCGATCGGGTGGCCCAACGCTTCAGCGGTGGGTTCACAGTGATGGGATTTCAAAACCGGTTCCGACGCTCGGCGCCGGCGGCGGTTTCCGACTGTGCGCCCATGCGGTGCTCCACGGCGTTGAGCAAGCTGCATGCACGACATGATACAAAAACGCTCTTATTTCTGCCGCCCCAATACTCCGAAATGATACGCCGCCGCCGCCAGCACGCCGCCCGCGCACGGGCCGATCCAATACACCCACTGCTGTCCCCAGAAATCCGCCGTGCCGCCGATGATGCCCGTGCCGAACGCCCGCGCCGGGTTCATCGCCGCGCCGGTCAGCGGGCCGCCGACCAGAATGTCGACGCCCACCATCAGCCCGATGCCGAATCCGCCCACGTTCGGATGCCGCGGATCGACCGCCGTGCCGAACACCGCAAACAACAGCAAGAACGTCAGCACTCCCTCGATGATCACCGCCGTCGACGCCGCAATCTTCGACGTGTCGAACGCCGGCGTGCCCAACCCCGTGTCCAGCATCGCCCGCGCCGCCGCAGGGTCGAGCACGCCCCGCGCGATTGTCATCAGCAGCATCCCCGCCACCGCGCCGCCGGCGCATTGCGACAGGATGTACAGCCCGGCCTTCAGCGGCGCGATGCGCCCGGTCGCCAGCATCGCCACCGTGACGGCCGGATTCACGTGCCCGCCCGAGACGTTCATCGTCGCGGTGACGGCGATCGACAGCACGATGCCGTGCGCCAGCGCGATACCCAGCAATCCGGGTCCGTGCTCGCCGAGCATGGCATCGACGCAAATCGATCCGCCGCCGATGAAGCACAGCGCGAACGTGGCGATGGCCTCGGCCAGACAGGCCTTGAAATCATCGGTGAACGTAGCCGCGGCGGTCATGATGGGACTCCTTTCGAGATATTTGGCGGGGCAGTGTGCGCTGCCGCGACGAGCGCAGCAAGAGCAGTCGTCGGTTGTCGGTCGTCAGTTGCCCGTTGTCGGTTGTCAGTTGTGCCTTACCAGTTCCGACGCTGGTGCGAGAATCCCTTCTCGCACTCACTCTCCGCGGGATTCCATTCCCGCGCATCGGGTGGCCCACCGCTTCAGCGGCGGGTTCACCTTGTGAGATTCAAAACTAACTCCAGAATCCACACGTACTCCCACCGTGCGCATCATTTGCTCGAAAAAAAAGTAGCCCGCCGCGCCGGTGTGCTCGTCGGTCCACTCGGGACCGATCCGCCGCCGGCATGGCGGGCCGGAAAGGAAGCGCTAACATCGTATCGCCAACCCGCCGCGCCGCAAGCCCGGCTCAGCCGAACCCGACGCGGAAGGTCACGGACAATTCCCGCCGATCAGGCAGGCCAGGAACCCGTTCACATCTTCGCCGTCGAGCATCCCGTCACCGTTGAAGTCCGCGACACAGCGGTCGCGATCGGTCGCGACGCCCGGATTGACCAGCAGGCTGACCATCACCGGTACGTCCGCCGCGTCGACCGCGCCGCTGTAATTCACGTCGCCGCGCGGCACGGGAACCACCGCCGCGTTCGCCGGATCGGAGCAGCGTTCGATCTCGTCGCGATCGAACGCCCCATCGCGGTCGCGGTCGATGCCGATCCGCGCCTGCGAACCGAACGGCACGACCGTGAACGTGATCTCGCCGCCGGCCGCCGCCGCCGCGCGCAGCGCCGCGACCGCAATCGTCTCGCCCTGCCGATCGGACTGAAAAACGTTGCCGTTGACGTAGGCGTATCCGCGGACCGGCCCGCCGACGCGCCCGTGCGCCACCAGCCCGATCTGCCCCGAGTTGGCCAGCGGCAGAAACGTGTTGAAGAAGTTGTTGACCGGCGGCGTGTTGTTGTTGGCCCCGTCGATCGTCACTTGCGCGCCGACGCCCGCGTGCGTGTCCGTCGCAAAGGACAGCAAAAACGCCTCGATGTCGCGCCGCTGCTGGTCTCCGGTCGGCGGCGGCGGAAAGGCGAAGATCGGCGTTCGCAGGAACGTGTCCAGCGTGTCGTCGAAGCTGTCGTGCAGATAGCCGAAGCCGCGGTTGTTGTTCGCCAACAGCCGCGAAAAACCCGTCTTCTCGTGCATGTTGCGAAGTTGCGCCATCTTCAGACTCTGCGGCTCCGGCGCGGCCGCCACGAAGTCGATCGTTCCGTTGGTGCCGGTCGGCAGCGCGTGGCAGCTCACGCACGTGATCGCCCCGCCGGTGATCGGCGCGTTGAGAAACAGGTTCCGCCCATTGATCGCGCTGCCGTTGCCACCGGTCACCGGCAGCGCCGCCCGCAGGGTGTTGTCGGGATTGCGACTCGGATTGGGCGGATAGCGCACGGCCGCGATGAAATCGGTGAACAACTGCATGTCCGCCGCCGACGGCGCCGCGTCGTCGCCCTGGAGATTGACGAACGCCGGCGCGAACGCCGCCAGATTCTCGCGATCGCCGCGCCAGTGCATGGCGCCGGCGCCGACGATCCCCTGAAGCGACTGCGTCACCATAGGCCCCTTCATCGGATGCCACGGCGCGCAGTTGCCCGGCCCCTGCCGGCAGGGCTGATTGACCGGCACAACGCTCCCGCCCGGATCGCCCAGGTCCCAGGCAAGCTGATCCATGCGGGCATCGACGTGGCACGTGGCACACGACACGTGGCCCAGCCCCGATGTCTGATGCGTGTCATACAAGAACGACCGCCCCAGCCGTATCGGATCGGGCGTCGGATCGAAAAACGGCGTGCGCGAAAGCTCGGTCAGCAGCGCCGTGTCGATCACCGAAATCGTCGCGGCGAACTTGCTCAACACGTACAGCCGCCCCTGCGCGGCGTTCAGCGCCAGCCCGGTCGGTCCGCCGCCCACGTCGATGGTGGCCAGCCGCGCGCCGGCCGCGTCGATGGCGATGACGTTGCTCGATCCCATGCCCGCGACGAAGCCGATGCCGTCGGCCGTCCACACGATGCCGCGCGGATCGCCGACCGACAGATCGCGGATTTCCTGCGCCACCGTCGGCTGGGCGTAATTCAGGTGCGGATTAAGATCGACGATCGAAGCCGCCGCCGGCGCCGCCGGATCGAACGCCGCCATCAGCACTCGCGCAAATGTGCCGCGTATGTTGGGCTCAAAGCGAACGTGGTTCAGCGCATCGGTGCCGACGATGCAGACGTGTCCGTCGGGCCGTACTCCCAATGCCATGTTCAGGTTCATCAACCCCGATACGTAGCTGACGCTTGGCGTCGCCGGCGTTGTGTCGATGATCGCCACGTCGTGATCGTGCAGGTCCCACGTGACGAACGTCGTCCAGTCGCGGTTGTTGTCGTCGCGCCACGTTCCGTTCGGCTGTTTGCGCACGATCATCCCCACGGGCGGCGGCGGCGGCAGGCCGGGCGCGATCGGCGGATCGAACTGCGTTCCCGAATTCGGCGGCGGATTCTGCCCGCCGTAGGGGCCGTTGGGATTCGACACGGCGTTTCGCCGCAGCGCGGTCGTGCGGTTGCCCGACTCGAAGATGGCCGCGTACACGCGCGTGCCGTCCAGGCTGACGGTCAGCGCCCGCGGATCTTCACCCTCGATGTTGAGAATGATCGGCGCAACGCCGGGATTGGCCGGATCGAACACGCGAATCTGATTGAGCTGCGACACGCTGACGTAGGCGCGCTGCGGCGTACCCGCGAACACGACGTCGGTCGGCTCGTCGCCGGTCGGAATCGTGAACACCACGCGGCCGGTCGGCAGGTTGACGATGCTGATGGAATCCGAGACGTGATTGACCACCCACGCCTCGACGTTGTTGCGCGCACGTACCGATACGGGATCAAGTCCGACGCGGATCGACCGCATGTATACCGGCGAACCGCCCGATACGTCGAAGACTTCCAGCCGGTTGTCGGGCGTATTAACCGCCAGCAGGCGGTTGCCGTCGGGCGTCAGTGCCAGCGGGCTGACGTGCGGGGTTTCCCAGTTGACGAAATCGGCCTGCCCGTACGCGAGCGACGGCGCCGCAAGAACGACAAGTGCGGGCATCAGCAGGTTCATCCGCGCCGCGCGCCACATGTGGCACAGCCGCCCCCGGCTGTGCTCCTCCGGATTCCGGCCTGTGTGGTCCGGAACTCGCGCCAGTTGCCCGCCCCGGTCAGCGGGCGTGAACGAACGGCCCTTCGTCACATGCACTTTGCCGCACTCATCCTCGATACAATGAGTCGTGTGAAACGCACATCGCTCAACATGCGAACGTCTGTTCCGCTCGGGCGCGCATTCTCTCCGTCGGCTGCGAAGAAACATGGCCAATTGCTCCTCTCGTGTGGTATCTCGGTGGGCCGATTCATCCGGGGGTCGGCCCGGTGTGCTCTCATACCGCGCGCCGCTCATGCGGCGTCCCTTATCCGAGCCTCAAGCGCAATCGCCGCGGTCAGGTATTCGCTAATGCAAGCCCCAAGCGCCAGCGCCGGCGTTGCCCTCACATCGTGGCGTGACCGCGGCGCCGGCGCTTGCGGCTCGGATCATGCCGGGGTGCTCCACCGCGCAAGGGCACGTTCGCGATTCACCAATCCGCGGTTTTCTCCCACCCTCGCGCCGGGCGCCGCCCGTCACCACACGCGAGAAACGTCCAAAGGCCCGTTCTAATGCCGATTTTTTTGCAGAACCGCAATGAATGGAACGCGCCCAATGCAGGGTCCGCCGTTCGGACCTCCCCCGTTTAGGCTCGTCTTCCTTCCCTTCGTCGCTCCGTCGCTTGTCTGTAATTCCGTGTTCCCTGTTCCCTTCTTCCCGATCGTGCCTTCGTGACTACGCCCCCACCAGCGCCGCCCGCCGCCCCCGCGGCGACAACCGCCGATGCACTCTTTCCAGCGCCTCGATCACACACCCGACCTCTTCATCGCTCATCGTCGGAAACAGCGGCAGCGTGATCGTCCGCTCGCCCACGGATCGCGCCGCGCTCAGCGAATCCGCCGCCCGCCAGCGCGTCGGATTCTCCCGATACCACGTCAGCTCCGTGATGCAGCGATAATTTACCGCCACGCCGATCCCCTCGGCTTGTAGCGCCGCAAGATACTCATCGCGCCGGCCGGCCGGCGTCAGCACCGTGAACAAATGTCGCCCCGATCGCACATCCGGTGGAACGTGCTGGACTTGCAGCCCCGGCAGATCGGCGACGGCCTGCTCATATCGCCGCGCGATCTGCTCGCGCCGCGCCAATCGCGCCTCGATGCCCGCCAATTGCGGCAGCAGCAGCGCCGCGTCCAGATTGCTCAGGTTCGCCTTCCACCCCAGCTCGGTCATGTCCCAGTGACGATACGCCCCGCTGTGGCGATCCGCGGCGGGGCGGTCCATGCCGTGCAGCCGCAGCACCGCCAGCCGCTCGGCCAGCTCGACGTCGTTCGTCGCCGCCGCGCCTCCCTCGCCGCACGTGAGGTTTTTTGTCGCGTAAAACGAGAAACACGCCGCGTCACCCACCTTCCCCACGCCGATCCCGTCGCGCCGCCCCTCGACGCAGTGCGCGGCGTCCTCCAGCACCCGCAGCCCATGCCGATCCGCGATGCCGCGCAGCGCCTTCATATCGCACATCAGCCCGTACAGATGAACCGGCAGGATCGCCTTCGTCCGCGGCGTAACGGCGGCCTCGACCGCGGCCGAATCCAAATTGAACGTGTCCGGGTCAACGTCGGCAAAGACGGGCGTGGCCCCGACGTGCAGGATGACGTTGGCGGTCGCGATGAACGTCAGCGGCGTCGTGATGACCTCGTCACCCGGCCCGATCCCCCACGCCAGCAGCACGAGCCGCGCCGCGTCGGTCCAGCTGCTCATTCCCACCACGCGCCGCAAGGCCAGATACTCGGCGAAACTCCGCTCGAATTCCGCGGTCAACTCCCCGGTCGTCAGGAACGTCCGGTCCATCGCCGCCACGAACGACGCCTTCTCCGACTCGCCGAGATGATGCCGATAGAACGGCACGCGCATATTGTGGACCTGCGATGGCATTTATCATTTCCTCGTCGAATCCGAGCTTCTGGTCCAAGCCTTAAGCGCCAGCGCCGCCGCATCGTTCTCGCTGATCCAAGCCCCAGGCGCCAGCGCCGGGATTGCCCTCACGCAGCGGCGTAACCGCAGCGCCGGCGCTTGCGGCTCGGATCGTGCGGGGTGGCTCACCGCACCCAATGCGCCGTCGACCGGCGCTCCACGAGATATGTCGGCACACCAGGGGTAGGTAATACAGTCCGCCTGCCGCGCAATTCAGCCGAATCTGCGCATGGGACGTTGCACATAGGAATGGACGCAACGGCTCAATGCCCCGTCCGTTTCAGCTCCACCGCCGCCGCGATGTCGTCCCACGCAAACGCCGCGACGACCGCATCATTGTCCACCGCGAAAAACGCCCCGCCCGCCAGCGAACCCAGCGCACCCTGTACCAACGCCACGCCATCCGTATTCGCCACCGTCGGCCGCCCGATGAACGCCCCCTGATGTCCCAGCGTCCGCCGATCGAAGACGTGAAAAACCGAAAGCTCCGGCTGCTGATCGGTCACGATGATCCACCCCTCGCGACCGTCGCGCCACAGGGCGATCCCCTCCGGCTCGAAATGGATGTACCCGTCGCCGAACGTGTGTCCCAGAAACGCGCCGTCGTCGGAGTACACTTTCACGTTCCGGCTGCGCGGTGACTCATCCGCCACGTACAGCCGCCCGTGTTCCGGATCGTGTGCGATCGACTCGACGAACCGCAGCAGCCCCGGCCCGCCGGCATCGCCAAACGCACGCGTGCACGCGAATTGCAGCCCAGGCGCTTCAACCGCCGGCGCGCTCGCCACCGTATTCGCCGCCGGTGTTCCGGTCCTTTCAATGTCGATCCTTGCGTCATACCGTCGGATGCGATTCGTCGGCGACTTGCTGTTGTCGGTCACGAACACGACCGGCAGACCGTCTTCACCGTGCGCGACGGCAATGCCGTAGGGTTTTTCCAGTTCACCGGCGCCAAACGCGGTCATCGGCTGCAAGTCCGGCAGGGAAAACGCCTGCACGCGCGCTCCGTTGCGTTCGACGACTAGCAACAAATCGGTTCGTGCGAGCGAAGGCCGATCGGCCCGACTCCACACCGCCACGCCGTTCGGCCGCAGGAACTGCCCCGGCTCGGCGCCCGATGTGCCCAGATCGCGCAGATACTCCCCCGTGGCGGCATCAAAGAGTTGTACTCGATCGCCATGCTTGTCGGTCACGAACAGCCAGGCAGTGCCAGAGTCCGCATCGCGCCAAACGGCCAGCGAGTCCGACTCTCCGTGCGGCGCGGTCGTACGAAATCGCTCCGCCACGACCACCGGCTCGACGGCGATCTTGTGCTGGCGCACTAACGCCAGCACGCCCAACAGCGCAATCGCCACCGGCAGCAGGATGAGTGCGTAAACGCGTAAGCGCCAGGATCGAACGACGCGGGAAGCCATTTACAAGAGTGTAAGGTCAATCGAACCGACTCGCTTCGCTTCTGCCTTCGCACCGTGGCTGTCTGTTGTTCCCTGTTCCCTCAGTCCATCCGCCGCTCACTCCCCCCGCTTGATGCGCCGATACAGCTTGAACAGCTCGACAAATGCCCGCAGGATCACCTTGACATTTGCCCCCGTTTGCACTCCCGCCACGCGCGGATGATGATTCACGCCGACTTCCGCAATGCGATAGCCCTTGCGCGCCGCCCGCGCCAGCAGCTCGGTGCTGATCAGCGCCCCGCGGCTCTCCAGCCGAATCTCGTCCATCAGCTTCCGCGGCAGCAGCTTGAACGCGCAGTCGATGTCCCGCACGCGCAGATGAAACAGCAGCCGCACCAGCGTACACCAGCACCACGCGTTCACCTTCCGCATGAACGGATCGGCCCGCTTGATGCGATAGCCCACCGCAAAGTCGCACCGCTGAAGCAGTCCGACCAGCCGGTCCAATTCGTTGATGTCGAACTGCCCGTCGCCGTCCGTGAAGAAAATCCACTCCTTCGTCGCCTCGCGCAGCCCGCGCTGCACCGCTCCGCCGTACCCCAGGTTCGGCCGGTTGTGTACGCACCGCACCCGCGAATTCTCCGCCGCCAGCGCGTCGCCGATCTCGCCGGTGCGGTCCCGGCTGCCGTCATCGACAATAATGATCTCGAAATCATCCGCGAAGCGCGGCGCGGCCGCCAGCGCCGCGCGCGTCACGCGCTCGACGTTGCCCTCCTCGTTGTAGCAGGGGAAAAAAATCGTCAGGCTGGGAAGTCGTTGCATGATCGGGTTATCGGCGAGCGCCGTCGGAAGTGTCAAGCCGCCGGATGGCCCATTGCGCGGCGGTCGGATGTCGAGGATGGAATCTCGAACGTAGCTCCTCAATGCGCGTTTGGCGTAGTGCGGACCGCGCCCGCTCATCCCCCCGCGACCCGCGCGACGTGCTCCTTCAGCGCCCCTTCCGGCTGCTCCAGCAGATCATAGAAAATCCGCACCGACAGCTTGTTCAGCCGCAGCAACTGCCCCAGGTCGATCGGCGTCCCGATCAACACCAGATCGGCGTCGGCCGCGTTGACCGTATCCTCCAGCTCCTTCATCTGCGTCGGACCGTACCCCATCGCCGGCAGGATTTGCGTCAGATGCCCGTACTTGCGGAAGACCTCGACGATCGACCCGCGCGCAAACGGTCGCGGATCGACGATCTGGGCCGCGCCGAACTGCCGCGCCGCCACCCACGCCGCTCCATACGTCATCTCGCCGTGCGTCAGCGTCGGACCGTCCTCGACCAGCAGCACGCGCTTGCCGCGAATCACGCCCGGATCGGAAGCCCGGATCGGCGACGACGCCCGGATCAGCGTCGCCCGCGGATTGGCCTGCCGCGCGTGCCGCTCCACGATCTCGATGTTTTTCGGTTCCGCCGTGTCGCATTTGTTGACGACGATGACGTCCGCCATCCGAAAGTTCGTTTCGCCCGGATGATACGCCAACTCATGCCCCGGCCGGTGCGGATCGGCCACGCAGATGAACAAGTTGGGCTTGAAGAACGGCGTATCGTTGTTGCCGCCGTCCCACAGCACCACGTCGGCGGCCTGCTCGGCCTCGGCCAGAATGCGGGCGTAGTCGATCCCGGCGAAAACCAGCGAGCCGTTGCGGATGTGATGCTCGTACTCCTCGCGCTCCTCGATGGTGCACTCGTGCCGCGCCATGTCCTCGACCGTCTCAAACCGCTGGCAGACCTGCTTTCGCAGATCGCCGTAGGGCATCGGGTGCCGCACCACCGCCACCTTGCGTCCGAGCTGCCGCAGATAGTCGCACACGCGCCGCGATGTCTGGCTCTTGCCGGAACCGGTCCGCACCGCGCACACGGCGATCACCGGCTTGCGCGCCGTCAGCATCGTCTGCCGCGGCGACAGCAGGCGAAACTCGGCCCCCGCCGCCGCCGCCCGCGCCGCCAGGTTCATCACGTGCGCGTGCGGTACGTCGCTGTAGGCGAAGGTCGCCTCGTCGATGCGGCGGTCGCGGATGAGCGACTCCAGATCGGACTCGGCCACGATGGGAATGCCCTGCGGATACCGCGGCCCGCACAGCTCGGGCGGATAAACCCGACCGTCAATGTTGGGAATCTGCGTCGCGGTGAACGCGACCACCTCGACCGACTCCTGCTGCTTCCAATAAACGTTGAAATCGTGAAAATCCCGCCCGGCGGCGCCGAGAATCACCAACCTGCGACGTGCATCGCCCATGTCCATCCATCCTTCCCGACAGGGTTTCCCCCTCCGATCGGCCGAAGGCGGGCCGACCTGAAGCAGTCCACTGTAGGGGCAGTTTGCAGTCGGATCAACGACGCACGCTTGCACGTGTCCTTCCGCGGCGATCGTGCCGTGATCCGCGCGCCGGCGGTCCCGTTTCCGAGCGTCACCGGGCACGACCTGAAGTACAATGCCCGAAAGTGCGAATTTTTCCGTGGACGACTCCGCTCACTTCGTCACTACATCTACGGCGGCCTGCAACACGGCCGCGCGGGGCGCCGACGTGGCAATCTCCGACGAAACTCTGGTTCGCGGCGTGTTGAACGGCGACCGGGAAGCCTTCGCGGAACTTTACGACCGTCGCGCTCGACTCATTCGCGGACTGTGCCTTGCTATGACGCGCGACGCCGATGCGGCGGCCGATCTGTGCCAGGAAGTTTTTCTGCGGGCCTATCAGCGGCTCGGATCGCTGCGCGAGCCGGCCCGTTTCATCGCGTGGCTGGCCGGAATCGCGAAGCAGGTCTGTCGCGAATGGCTGCGCAGCCGCGCCCGTGATCGGCGATGCGCCGTCGCAACGGCTGGAAGCGGTGAAGTCGGTCCCGCCGCAACGG
Organism: Planctomycetaceae bacterium; assembly: GCA_011525745.1. Classification (GTDB taxonomy): domain Bacteria; phylum Planctomycetota; class Phycisphaerae; order UBA1845; family UTPLA1; genus PLA4. Next base: position 81,302 of record WYBU01000137.1, read on the forward strand.
AACGCGAGCGCGACGATAATCCGGTGCGAAACGAACAACACGCACGGCTTCACGCGGCGCTGGCCGATTTGCCGTCCAATGAGCGGCTGGCCCTGCTTGCCTTCTATTTGCAGGGGATGGATGCGGACGAAGCGCGCCGCGTCGTGGGGCTGTCGCGATCGGGGCTTTACCGCCTGCTGGCCAGCGCCCGGCGCCGGCTGGGACGAAAGTTGCAGCGTGAAGAGGTGATGCCATGACTTGTCCCGATTCGGATCGCTGGAACCTGCTCACGATGAACCTGCTGGACGAACAGGATGCGGCCGCCATGCTCGTGCATGCCGGGCAGTGCGCGTCGTGTCAATCCCGATTGATTGGAGCGCGAGCGGATCACGCCCTGCTGACGCGGTTTGCCGCGTCGCTGGATCGCGGTCACGAAGCGCTGCGTGAACGACTGATGTCCGATTTGCCCGCCGCGCCGCCGGCGCCCGCTCATCGGGGCGCGCTGCTGCGCGCGGGCCGGCGCATGGGAGACTGGATCATGTCACTCAATCCCCGGAGTCCGTGGCGGGCCGCGGCCGGAATCGCGGCGGCGGCCTGTCTTGTGTTTGCCATCGTGGCGGTCGTGTCGGATGGTTCCAACGCCGCGTTCGCCAGGGCGGTCGAAGGCTTTCGCCTGGCGCGGACGATGGCCTGCAACATGACGACGCACATCAGCTTGGAACTCCCCGAAAAGGTGGACGAGCAGACGGTGCGATCGCGGCTTTCGATGTACGCCGGCGGCGACACGCGCGCATGGCTCATCGAGCAGTCGGAACCGCCGATGCGGCAATTGACGCTTCCCGATGCCGTTTACATTACCGAGGGCGGCAAAACCCGCGTTTTGCAGGTCAAACCGGGTGCGCGAGGCGAGATCGTCGAAGGGCCGGATCAGTGGCTGGGCCAGTTACTGACGGTCGCCCGGCAGCCCGACCGCGCTCTGGGCGAGCGCACCATCGGAAACCGGAAAGCCGACGGCTTCGAGATCGCCGGCTGGCGGATGGGCCTGGGCGACAGGCCCACCGATGGTTCAAACGCAACGCACGGCGAATCGTCCTGGCTGCGCGTCTGGGTGGCCAGGGACAATCAGCTTCCGGCCCTGATCGAGATCGAGCGGGCGACGAAGTGGAACTTCGGCTGGTCGCGCAGCCGGGTTGCGATGGATGACATTCGATGGGACATCCCGCTCGACGCCAACGCGTTCCAGCCGCCCGAGGAAACCGGCGACGAAACCGTGACGACCGAGGTCCCGGCCGCGACCGAAGAGGCGCTCATCGACGGATTGCGCGCCTACGCGGATCAATCGGCGCAGATCGAGGCCCTGCTCCAGGAGGCGACGGCGCGGGCCGCGGACGACCCGGAAAGGCTGCAACAAATCGAGCAGGTTCGCGGGATTCTTTATGCCGACAGCGCCTATCCGCCCCGGCTCGATCCGACGTGGCTGCCGACTGCGGTGGCCAGCCGGGCGGCGGGCCTGGCTGCCGTGCAGCGATTGAAGGCCAGGCGCGACGCCGCCGCCGCGGAGGACGCGACCACGGATCAGGCAACGCCGACTCTGGACGCAGCCGCGCACGAGCAGACCGCCGCGCGCGTGTTCGCCGCGTCGAGCTACTATCGCAAGCTGCTGATGGAACACCGGGCGCCGGAGTATTTCGGCGCGAAAGTCAAACCCGGCGACAAATCGGCCGTGCTGATGCGCTGGATGCTCGACGAATCAACCATTCGCATCATCCGCGGAGACCTGAGTGTCGAGGACGTGACGGCCGGCGCCAACATGCTGCTTCCGTAGCCGCCCCCGGCTGTGTCGCGTGGCACGGGCTTGCAGCCTGTGGGAGTCCGAGTGAAATGTTTCAATCAAAATGAGACAACTCGCCGCTCGGAACAAGGTGCGGTTGTGCTGTCCGGGTAGGGCAGTCCCGACTCATGTCGGGATTGTCGCAGCTTGAGATTCTCCTGCTTGCGCAGTTCCCTGGCCGTTTGTAACTCCCGGCGACGCTCGGCCAGCAGGGCCTCCGGATCTCCACGATAATAATCCACCGGCCGCAGGTACTTCAGCGACGAGTGCGGCCGGCGCTCGTTGTAGTCCTAGATGAGCGTCCCGATCACCGTTCTGGCACGGTCCTCATCGGCGATGGCCTCCGCCTCGATCCGCTCGTCGATCTTCGCTCCGATCGTGCGATGATAGCGCTCCACGTGGGCGTTGAGCGCGCTGTACGACGCGACCGACACCACGCGCAAGGCCGCGTTCACGTACGACGCCCTCGCCCGGCGGATCGAGCACATCAACGACGTGCTGGGGCGGACGACCGACTACTACTTCGACGGGGCCAGCGAGCTGGCCGAGTACCGCGGCAGCGGCGATGGCGACCGCATGCGCTACACCGTGCACGGC
>WYBU01000013.1 GCA_011525745.1 Planctomycetaceae bacterium
CCGGGGATAACAGGCTGATCGCTCCCGAGCGTCCATAGCGGCGGAGCGGTTTGGCACCTCGATGTCGGCTCATCACATCCTGGGGCTGAAGGCGGTCCCAAGGGTTCGGCTGTTCGCCGATTAAAGTGGTACGCGAGCTGGGTTCAGACCGGCGTGAGCCAGGTCGGTCCCTATCTGTCGCGGGCGCACCAGACTTGAGAGGCCACAACCCTAGTACGAGAGGACTGGGTTGTACGAACCTATGGTGATCCAGTTGTCCCGCTAGGGGCACCGCTGGGTAGCTAAGTTCGGAATGGATAAACGCTGAATGCATCTAAGCGTGAAGCCGCCCTCGAGATAAGGTCTGGATCGCTTTTGCGTGAAGGCCCCTCGAAGATGACGAGGTAAATAGGCCGGAGGTGTAAGTCCAGAAATGGCCTGAGCTGACCGGTACTAACGGCCAAATGCTTGACCACATTGATCCTTTGCTGTCCCCTTCGGACAGCGCAGGATCGTCGCCGGCTCCCTCGGCGGCGTCATCCCATCCACCTGTTCGATCTTTCGCCCGGCCGGCGCTGACGCGCCTGCCGGGCTGTGCTGGTGCCCATACTGGCGGACCAACACCTGATCCCATTCCGAACTCAGAAGTGAAGCCCGCCAGGCCGATGGTAGTCTCAACAGGCGAGAGTAGGTCAGTGCCAGCTTTTATGAAAAAACCCGCCGGAACGCCCGGCGGGTTTTTTCGTGCGCCCGTCAACGCACGAAAACAAATCGATTGGTGAAACCAGCCGCGCGGCGAAGGCGCCGCACCGCTCTCGCAGCGTCCGCCGGGCTTTCGCTACTCCATCAGCGTCGCCACGAACAACTGCACGTCTTCCCCGTCGGCCCGGCGGTCGCGATTCATGTCCGCCAACGCGGCGTGCATCGGCGACGTGTTCAGCCCAAGCTGCACTTCGACGAACATCGCCACGTCAGCCACGTCAACGTCCTCATCGGCGTCGATGTCGCCAAGGATGAACGGATAGACCGTCGGCTTCAGCGACACCATCGTGAAGGGCGGCCCCTTGTCGGTCGCCAACCAGAGATTGTGAAGAATCTCACCCCACTGATCGGTCACGTTTCCGTAACGCAGCGCTTCGATGTAGTGTCGCGTCACCGTTTGGTAGTTCACTTTCACTTCCGCGCGCGTCGCCCCGGGCGGAATGGCGAACCACGCGTCGTCCCAATATTGCCCGTCCGGATAGACCGCCCCGACGACCGGCGCGCCCGCCGCCGCAAACGCCGCGTTCGCAAAGCCGCGCGGCGGTATGCGATTGTCCTTGACGATGGTGTCCGCCAGGCTCATGTGCGTCGTCTCGCCCGCCGGATAGCCCGTCAGCGACGCCGCGTACGGGCTGAGGCCGATCTTCATTTCGTAGATCGACGTGCTTGGCTCGTCCAGCTCGGCCGTGTCGAAGTCGTAATGGCCGTACTCGTGCAGCAGGTTCCACTCTTCGTCGAGAAAGCGCACGTTCAACCACACGCGCCGGCCCTCGATGTGACCGGTCGGCAGCTTGTGGCCGGTCTCATTGGTCACGCGCACGCGCAGCGCGCCGGAAGTTTGCTGCACGTCAAGCGACGCGGCGCGTTGCAGCATTGAAATGGCCTTATCGCGGCCGACCGCCAGCGCCTCGACGTCCACGTCAGGCTCCTCCCCATAGTGCATGGCGATAATGTCGAGCACCCACGCCGAGGCGCCGGCGAAGTCATGCCGCGCGAGGTCGCTGCGCACCGGTCCGAAGAAACAGCCCTGTGCTTCGGCCTTCGGCATGTGGCAGTCCTGACAGGTGCTCACGACCGTTGGCCCGGTCCCGCCGAAGCGGCCGCCCATGTCGACCCCGTCGTTGGCGAACGTGCTGAGCTTCCATTCCGTGTAGGTGCGCTCAAGCGGAAACTGGCTGTGCAGATTCTCGTCCGGCGTCGCTTCATCAATGGCGTTGTAACGATAGGTCCCGTCGGGCTGGAGCGTCACCGCCACGTTGCCGACGTCGTGGCACGTGCCGCAGAACTCGCCGGTTCGATGAAACGGCGACGGCAACGCGGGATGCGGCGGAAACGCATCGTCATAAGGCCCGCGCCGCGTGCCGGCGGGGTCGAGCACGAACATCGCGTTGCCGTAATACTGCGGCACGCTCGCCAGGGCATCCAGGATCGCCTGGTCCTGCGGTGGACTGACTCCGGGTGTGTAGATCGGATCGACCATCGCGTGGCAAAAATGACAATTGACGCCGTCGCGGTCGAGACTATCGAGCGTCGACCCGTCGGGTTGATACGCGTGGCCGGTGACGAACGAGATCGGAACGTGACAACGCAGGCAGAAGTATCCGACGTTGCCGACGTCCTGATTGGCGGTCGTCAACTGCGCATAGAACAGCGGATCGCGCCCGGCGTTGGCCATCAGGCTGCCGCGCCACGTGGCGTAGGGTTCGTTATCGGCGTCATAGTCGCTGTGGCAGATCAGGCAGTTGTCGGAGTGGGTGATGACATACGGCGGCACGTCTCCGATCTGCGTGCCCGAAAGGTGGAAGTCCTCAAACGTCATCGGAATCAGCGGGGGCGTTGCGAGCACGAACGTCGAAATGAGGCAAGCGACGGCGGCGCCAATGGCCGAAAGGTTTCGTGATCGAGCGAATGGCATGATCGAGGACCCCGAGGTAAGAAGCATACTTAATGATCGAGATATCAACAATAATGCCAGAGATCGCCAATGTCAAGCCCTCCTTCAATCAGGCAAAAGCCCCAGAGACCCCGACTGCGGACCTCGCCTCAAATCCCTTCAAGGAGGTCGTTGTCAGATTTCCTCAAACCTCGCCGTAAAGTGCCGCAGAAGCGGCGGTTCGTCGATGATGCGCAGTCCGCGCAACGACTCCCGCCGGGCGGCCAGCTCGCCCGCCGCCTCGATCACGTAGTCGATGTGACTCTGCGTATAAACCCGCCGCGGAATGGCCAGCCGCACCAGTTCCAGCCGCGGGCGCGGCGTGCTGGCCGAGCGATGCTGCTTGTCGTCGGGCGGACTGCCGAACATGACCGAGCCGATCTCGCAAGTCCGGATGCCGGCCTGGCGAAACAGACCGACCACCACCGCCTGTCCGGGGAACTGGTCGCGCGGAATGTGCGAAGCGAACGCGGCCGCGTCGATGTAAATCGCGTGTGCGCCGGGCGGCTCCATGATGGGCACGCCAGCCGCTCGCAGGCCGTCGCCGAGATACTCGGTGCTGCGGATGCGATAGGCCAGGTAATCTTCGTGAACTACTTCCTCGAAGCCCTGGGCCATCGCCTCGAGGTCACGGCCGGCTAGCCCGCCGTATGTGATGAATCCCTCGGTGAGAATGAGCAGGTTGCTGGCGCGGTGCAGCAGCTCGGGATCGCGCAGCAGCAGCAGGCCGCCGATGTTGACGAGGCCGTCCTTTTTGGCGCTGATCGTGACACCGTCGGCCATGCCGAAGATATCATGGACGATATCGCGCACCGCTCGATTCGCCTGATCAGGCTCGCGCTGCTTTATAAGAAAGGCGTTCTCCGCAAAGCGGCAGGCGTCCAGGAACATCGGCAGCCGGTGCCGTGTGCACACCTCGCGCACCGCGCGCAGATTTGCCAGGCTGACCGGCTGTCCGCCGCCGCTGTTGTTCGTGATCGTCATCATGACGAGCGGGATGCGATCGCGACCGACTTCGCCGATCAGCCGCTCCAGGCCGGCGACGTCCATGTTGCCCTTGAAGGGGTGTCGGCCGCGCGGATCGGCGGCTTCTTCAATGGGTAGGTCGACGGGCGTCGCGCCGGAATGCTCGATATTGGCGCGGGTCGTGTCGAAGTGTGCGTTGTTGGGCACGATCTTGCCCGGACCTCCGACCAGCTCAAACAAGATGCGCTCTGCGGCGCGCCCCTGGTGCGTGGGCAGCACATGCTCGAAACCGGTCAATTCCTGGATGCGGTCCTGAAAGCGATAGAAGCTCGTTGCACCGGCGTACGACTCATCGCCGCGCATGATCCCGGCCCATTGCTCGGACGACATCGCGCCGGTTCCGCTGTCGGTCAGCAAGTCGATGATGACGTCGTCCGCGCGGACGAGAAACAAGTTGAAATCCGCTTCGCGCAGAATGCGTTCGCGGTCCTCCGCGCCGGTCATGCGGATCGGCTCGACGGTCTTGATTCGGAACGGTTCGATGATGGTCTTCATGTGGTCACACCCCGCAAAACAACGCCGGTCCGGACCGCGTCCGGTGAAGGGGCGATGAAGCAAAACCGCTTGTCGCATCGAGCTTGCAATTCACGCGCCAGTCGACTTTATTCAGACCCGCATATCCTTGGCACGCCGGTTGCCGCACAAATGACCTGTTGGCGCCGCCAGCGACGAAGCGCTCCCCGCGCCGGATGTTGACGCCTATCGGCCCATGCCTCGTCCGTTCGCGGCGCTGCGGAGTATTTCCATGACATCGGTAGCCGTTACGGTGCTCGACAGCAGCGATCGCTCCGCAGCGCACTGGACGCGCTGGCGCGTGATGGGCGGGGCGATCATCATTCAACTCATTCTCGGAACGGTTTACGGATACAGCATCTTCTGGCAGCCGCTGGAGCGTGACTGGTTCCCCGCCGCCGATGGTGCGGGCGCTGTCGTGACGCAGAGTCAGATGAAGTACGCCTTCGGGATCTGCCTGCTGAGCTTTGCGGGGTCCATGATCTTTGCCGGACGCTTGCAGGATTTGCGCGGTCCGCGCGTGACCGCGACGATCGGCGGCGCGCTGCTGGCCGTCGGCTTTCTGATCGCCGGCCAGGCCCACCATCTCGCGACCTATTACGTGTGCCATGGGCTGCTGATGGGCGGGCTGACCATCGCGCTGCTGACGGCCGGCCACGCCCTGTTCGGCCGCGTCGACCCCGACGCATGGCCGATCGTTCGCTACTTGCCGCACGGCATCGTTGCGGCGGTGGTGGTGTGCGGCGTCGTGCTGGGGAACCAGTTCGTCACCGGGGACGCGGGCGATCGGCTGCTGCTGTTGTGGGCCAGCGTGGGGATGATTGCGGGCGTGGGAATCGGATTTGCCTACGTGTGCCCGATCGCGGCGCTGGTCAAATGGTTCCCTCGTCAGAAAGGCATGGTGGCGGGCATTGCGGTGGCGGGCTTCGGCCTGGGGGCCTGGCTTTTCAGTCAAAAATGGGTGCTTGGCGCCGTGGGATTCATCGAGCAGTACGGCATTCGCACGTTCTTCTCGGTCCATGCGCTGACCTGCCTGATTATGGTCTGCGGTGGAGCGATGCTGTTGGTCAATCCGCCGGCGCCGTCCGGCGGCGCGTCGTCGGGCGCATCCGCCAGCGCAGCGGCGAGTGAGTTCGTGTGGCGGCAGACGCTACGGACCGGTTCGTTCTACAAGGTGTGGCTGATGTTCTTTAGCGGCGCGCTGGCCGGACTGATGGTCATCGGCATCCTGAAACCGTTCGCCGGACAGCAACTCGTCAGCGCGGCGACCGTTGGCGGGGCGGCGCTGGATGAGTTGACGCGCCGCGATCTGCTGCTGAAGGGGGCCGAGGCGGTGGCATGGCTGGCGGTGTTCAACGCCATCGGACGAATCTTCTGGGGCTGGGCGTCGGATCGCATCGGCCGCTCGGCGGCGATGACGGCCATGTTCGCGCTTCAGGCCGTTGCGATGCTCACGCTCGGCACGCTCGATACGTCCTGGACGCTGGCGATCGGATCGGCGTTTGTCGGCTTCAACTTCGGCGGCAATTTCGCGGTGTTTCCGTCGCTGACGGCCGATCTGTTCGGCTCGCGCAATCTCGGCGCCAACTACGGATGGGTGTTCACGTCCTACGGCGTGGCGGGCGTCAGCGGCGTGGCCCTGGGCAATGCCGCCATGCAGGCGACCGGCAGTTACTTCGCGGCCTTTGTGATCGCCGCCGCGCTGTGCCTGGCGTCGGCCGTTCTGTCATGGACCGTTCGGCGGAAGTGATCCCTGGCCAAACGTCGGCTGTTGAAGTCCTGGCTGGTCTTCTCTGCGCGCTCCGCGCCTCTGCGAGAGCCTCTCCCTTTACACGCGCAACACGCGCTTCCCCTCCACCGGCTCGAACCGCGCTTGGAAGAACCGCAGGTGCTTCGGCTCGTACGTGAAGCGCAGTCCGACGATCTTCTCACGATTGCGATGCAGTTCGATCACCGATTCGGCCGTCACGTCCATGTGCGCCTGCGTATAGACGCGGCGGGGAATCGTCAGTCGCACCAGTTCGAGCGACGGGAAGATGTTCCGGCCCGTGGTCGCATCGCGGCCCGCCGAAACCGCGCCGCGCTCCATCGCGCGCACGCCCGAATCCACGTACAGCGCAGCCGCCAGCGACTGGGCCGGAAATTGCTCGCGCGGCAAGTGCGGCAGAAAGCGCGCCGCGTCCAGAAAGATGCCGTGCCCCCCGACGGGGCGCACCAGCGGAATCCCGCCCTCGATCAACAGCCGTCCCAGATACTCGACCTGTCCGATGCGCGCCCGCATGTGATCGAAGTCGACCGACTCCTGAATGCCGATCGCCATCGCCTCCATGTCGCGGCCGGCCAGGCCGCCGTAGGTGTGCAGCCCTTCGAAGAGCACGACCATGTTACGCGCCGCGTCGGCCAGTTCGTCGTCGTTCAGCGCGAGAAAGCCGCCGATGTTCACGAGGCAGTCCTTCTTGCCGGACATGGTGCAGCCGTCGGTGCAGGCGCACAGGTCGCGCAGAATGTCCGTCAGTGTGCGATCGGCCTGGCCCGGCTCGCGCAGCTTGATGAAATAGGCGTTCTCGACGGCCCGCGTGGCATCGAGAAAGATGCGAATGCCGTGCTTGCGGCACAACGCCGACACGTCGCGCAGGTTCGCCAGGCTGATCGGCTGCCCGCCGGCCATGTTGACCGTTGCGCCGACGCACAGATACGCGATCTTCGTCGCGCCGAACTGATCGATGACCCTCTGAAGTTTGCCGAGGTCGATGTCGCCCTTGAACGAATGCTCGCTGTCAGGATCGTGCGCCGCGTCGATGATGACGTCGACGAACTTTCCGCCGACCAGCTCCTGGTGGGCCTTGGTCGTGGTGAAATACATGTTGCCGGCGATGATGTCGCCGGGTCGGATGCAAAGTCGGCTGAGGATGTGCTCCGCGCCGCGGCCCTGATGCGTCGGGATGACATGCTGGTAGCCGTAGTACCGCCGCACAACTTCTTCGAGGTGATAGAAGTTGGCCGACCCGGCGTAGGCCTCGTCGCCCAGCATCATGCCCGCCCACTGCCGGTCGCTCATGGCCGAAGTGCCCGAGTCGGTGAGCAGGTCGATGTAGACGTCGGCGCTGCGCAGCAGGAACGTATTGAAGCCGGCCTCGGCGATGGCCCGTTCGCGCTCCTCGCGCGTGGTCATGCGGAGGTGTTCGACCATCTTGATCTTGAACGGTTCGGCCCATGAGCGTTTGGGCATCGTGATTCTCTCCTCTGATCCGCGTGGCATTCGCAGGGTTGCCCGTCGGTCCAATGCGGGTATAGCAAGATGCGTGCCAGAGATTGGCGTGGCTTGTGATTGATCTGTCTTTTTTGTCTCACGCCCGTCGATTGGATGGCTTGTGCAGTTACGAAACAGAGCCGGCCCCTCGCAAGATTTTGAGAAAAGCCCGGCGATTCTTCGCTGGACCTACGGCTTTACGCCGACTCGGCAAATCCCGTTTGCCGTATGCAATCCGTTGTGCGTTCCGTTGTGCGTTCCGAGTCATCGCTTTCCGCTTTCCAGCAACAGCCGCGCATACCGCGGATCGAGCCGCGCCGCGGCCTGATAGTGCGCGTTCGCTTCGTCCACCCTTCCGCCGGCCTCCAGCAGCCGCGCCAGATTGAAGTGCGGATGCGCGTAGCGCGGATTCAACTCGATCGCCCTGCGGAAACAGGTTTCAGCCTCGACGGCCGCCCCGCGACGTGCCAGCAGAAAGCCCAGATTGTTCCGCGACTCCGCGTCAAACGGATTCAACTCGACGCATGCCCGGTACTGCTCGAGCGCCTCATCCTCACGATTCAGTTCCGACAGCACGACCGCCAGGTTGTACCGGGCCGACGCCGACTCGGACGCCGCATCGACGGCTCGACGCAGATGTCGCTCGGCTTCCTCCAGCCGACCGAGGCCGGCCAGCAACTCGCCCATCGCCGCGTGGACGTTGGCGCCATCCGGCAATTCCCGCAGGGCCGCGGCCAACTCGCGCAGCGCGCCGTCGGCGTCCCCGCGCGCCGCCATCAGCCGCCCCCTCAGTTCATGTTGGGTGGCGCGCAGCGCGCACGTGACACCTTGTTGTTCCAACTCCGGCGGCGACAGATCGGGCACGCGCGACAACTCGGCCGACGCCTCGTCGTAATGTCCCTGCATCAGCAACACACGCGCCAGATCCAGCCGCGAGGCTACGTCGCCGGGACTGTTATCCAGAGCGCGACGCAGCCACGGCTCGGCGTCGAGCGGCGTTTGCCCCAGCAGCTTCAGCGACGCCATCCGCCGCGGCAGGTCCGGCCGCTCAAAAAGCCCCCAGCGGCGCGCCGTCTCGAGATGACGCAGGGCCGTCGCACGGCCGGCGGCATCAGTCGCGCCGTCGCCGGCACGCACGCCGAGATACTCGTGATAGCGAATGAAGCCCGAGTGTGCCGTAAAGACGCACATCGCAAACGCCGCCGCGGCCGCGCCCCATCCCACGCGCGTCAACTCGCCGTTGATCTTGAGCTGAAAGTTGTTGAACCGCACGTGCGGGAGGCCGATCAGCCGCACCGCCATCACGGCCGCGTAAGCGAGCATGCCGCCGATGCCGAGCGTCAGCAGAAAAGGCACCTCGCCGTAAAGTCCGCGGAAAATGAACAGCGCTGCCAGGAAAACGACGGCCATCAGCGCATCTTCGGCGAGCGAGAAGTCGTAGGGTATCGGCTTGCGGCCGGCGCTGCGGAACGACTGAAACAGCGACGGTCGCGCCAAACCGTATTGCAGCACGCCGTCCGGACAGGCGGCGACACAGTCGAGGTCCTTAAGGCAGCGCGGACTCACGATTCGGCCAAATAACGTCGCTTCTTCGTGCACCCGAATGTGCGACTGGCACACAGCCGTGCAGATGCCGCACGACGAGCAGTCGCCCATGGCCACGATGCGCCCCGGCGCGAGCCGATCCGCCAGGCCGAAGACCGCGCCGTAGGGACAGGCGTACGTACAAAACGCCCGCGAGCCGAGGAAGTAGACCATCGCGAATCCGCACAGGGCAAACGTCAGCAGAGCGATGCCGGGGCCGGGCAAGTTGCGCGCGAAATCGCTGGTGATGAACGAGGCCCAGCCCTGCGCGTCGGTCCGCAGATGCAGGATCGGCGCCGGCCGGCCCTCGGCCAGTCGCGACGCCTGCGGCCAGACGAACATGTAGAGCATGGCGACGAGCGGAACGAGCATCAGCACGCGCGAACGCACCGGCTTGGGACGAATGCGCATCTTCTCGAGCAACCAGGCGCAAAGGTCCTCAAGAGCCAGAATGTGACAGCCCCACGAGCAGAAGAATCGGCCGAAGATGGCGGTGGCCACCACGGCAAGCGTCATGAACAGAAAGCCGGCGGTCACGATGCCCAGCTCGAGCGTGTACATGACCTCGTTGAGTTCGAGCGGTGCGAGCGTCCGGCCGGCCAGTCGCCAGTGCAGCACGTGAATCGTCATGAGCAGATAGACGAGGCAAAGCGTGCCGGCGCGCCAGCGAGCGTAGGGGTTGGTTCTCGCGGAGGGCCGTTCCACATGACGCTTGCGCTTGGCTTCCGTGCGGCGCGCGGGGCCGGCGTTCGTGGGCAATGGCTGCTGAATGGAGCGGGCGCGCTGGTTCACGAAAAGCTCCGGGATACGCCGAGCTGCGGACATAACAGACTTATCTACCAATATATCATGTATTCATCGTCAGAGTCAATCCGCGGCGGAAGGGAACGGGGAATCAGGACCAGGGAACTGCGACTACGAAGCTTGGGCGGACAACGCCGGATTCGTTCGCCGCACGTCATCGCGGCTTGCCGCTCCGCGACAAGCCGCCACGCGCCGCGCCGGTGTTCACGCACCGAGTTGCATGCGCAACGTCCCAAGCTGGTCGCGCAACTCGTCGACCGTCACCTTCAACTCATCGACGCTCGACTCCAACTCTTGCACGCGCCGCGCCAGATCGTCGACGTGCGCCGCGCCGGCAACAGCCGGCGCGGCGGCAGCCGATTCCTCGGAAAGCACAACGGGGCCGACAACGGGCGGCGGCTCGTCCGACAAATAGAGCGTGTGCATGTAGCGCGAGGCCGCTTGTCCCGGTGCGCGCGGCATCTCGCGTACCAGCGGCGGATCGCGAGTCGCCAGCTCGTTGAGAAGCTGCTGCACGAATTCGACCGAATCCAGCGGCGTGAGTCGCGACGCCCGCCCGCGCAGCTCGCCGGCCGTCTGCGGGCCGCGCAGCAGAAGTTCGGCCATCACCGCCCGCGTGCGCGTGTCCCAGCCGAGCTTGCGTTCGACCTCGTGACGAAAACGCAGGGCGCGAGCGCCGGGCTGCGGCTCGGCCTGCGACGCCAGTTCCATGTACTGAAGCTCGCGCAGCGTGCGCGTCACGTCGGCTTCGTCGAGGTTCATGACCGGATTGCGGCTCGACCGCTGATTCGCGCCGTTCACCACGGCGTTGACGGTCATGGGATAGTACTCGGGCTGCGACATCGACTTTTCGATCAGCACGCCCAGGACACGGCGCTGCATGGCATTGAGGACAAGCGACATCGTCTGATCTCATTCGTAACGGCGCGAAACGCCACGATTGTCCGTTAACGGCGCGCTTCGCGAGTTGCCCGACATTGTGCGGCAATCTCATGACATGGCAAGCGCGGCAATGGGTATGGCATGGAATGGCCGGCGATGCCGATCATTTGGTGACATCGCGCTTATAGACGCGCGTGCTCAGCGAGGGCACGTACTCCGACCAGTTGCTCGCCTCGTCGGCGCTGTCGTCGATGGCCGCGAAGAACTGGTGCAGCTTGGCGTCCAGATTGTCGAGGTAGTGCACCGCGATGGCCTCCGGTGCGGCCGGCAGACGCGGGCTGCCGAATTCGTATGAGCCGTGATGGGCCAGCACGATATGCGTCAGAACATTCTTGAGTTCTTCCGGGAACGGCTTGCCGGTTTCGCGTTCCAGTTCAACGCACTTGCGGTCGATCCACATCGCGGCCTGCACGATATGGCCGACCAACTGACCGCCGTCGGTGTATTTGAACGACGAATCGAAGCCCAGTTCCCAGGCCTTGCCGATATCGTGCAGGAAAATGCCGGTCAGGATCAGGTCGCGGTTGACGCGCGGATAGTGACTGCCCGTGCCGTCCTTCGCGCCGAAGATCAGCGTGGCCAGGTTCAGCAGCGAAAGCGTATGCTCGAGCAGGCCGCCCACGTAAGCGTGGTGCAGCGCCACGGCGGCGGGACTCTGTTTGAAGCGCGCGATGATCGCCTCGTCCTCGACAAACTTGCGGATGAGCTGTAGCAGGTGCGGATTCTTCACCGTGCGCAGAACGGCCAGCGCCTGGTCCCACATCTCGTCGATGTCGTGAACGGTGCGCGGCACGAAGTCGGCCAGGTCGACGGTCGCGGGATCGACCGGCTGCATGCCGTCGATGATGAACTGGAGGGTTCCCTTGTAGCTTTCCGTCCGGCCGCGAACGCGCAGAAAACCGCCTTCGGGAATCTGCGCATACTGTGTTTCGCTGGCTTGCCAGATGCGGCCGAGAAGCTGACCCGTTTTGTCGGTAAGCACGACGTGGATATAGAGTGAGCCGTTCGATGTCTGTCGCAGGTCCTTGCGCGAGATCAGGAAAACCTGATCGTCGAATCGCTCGCCCGCCTGCATGTCCTTGATGCTGCGGCGGGCCTCCTTGGCGCCTGCGTTCTGTTGCGACGGCGGCATGGTAGCTCCTGCTGATGGTTCGACGGCGTGTGTGGCACAGCCGCCCTCGGCTGCAAATGCGGCACGGCCGCCCTCGGCTGTAAATGTGGCACAGCCGCCCTCGGCTGTAAATGTGGCACAGCCGCCCTCGGCTGTAAATGTGGCACAGCCGCCCTCGGCTGTGTACACCGCGTGGCACGGGCTTGTAGCCCGTGCGCATCAGAACCCACCGCGCAAGCGCCGGGACGAATCCGAGTGCCACGCGTGTCTCTGCCTTCGCGGCGCACGCGCCATCCTCGTCCCCTGGCTGGCGACCGGAATTCCGATGCTGACACCGCCGCCTGCGCATCGTACGAGCGTGGCGCACACGCGTCAAAGCAGTACACTTCGCGCATTATGAATGCGCCCGCGCCTGCCATCGCCGTCGTCGGCAGCCTCAACATGGATCTGGTCATTCGCGCGCCCCGCATTCCGCGGCCGGGCGAAACCGTTCTCGGCGGCGACATGGCGCGATTCCCCGGCGGCAAGGGCGCCAATCAGGCCGCGGCGGCGGCCCGGCTCGGCGCGCGCACCGCGATGATCGGTCGCGTGGGCGATGACGAATTCGGGGCGGCGCTGCGCGAAACCATGACGTGCGCGGGTGTCGACGTGTCGAAACTGATCGCGACCGCGGCGACGCCGAGCGGCGTGGGAATGATCTTCGTCGGACCTGACGGTCAGAACGCCATCGCCGTCGCTTCGGGCGCGAACGCGCGCGTGACGCCGGCGGACGTCGACGCGGCCGGCGACGTGATTCGCGCATCGCGCGTCTGCCTGTTGCAGCTTGAGATTCCGCTGGAGACTGTCGTTTATACGCTGCGCTGTTGCCGTCGCCTGGGCGTGACCACCGTCCTCGACTACGCGCCGGCGCCCGGCGATCCGCCGGCGGGTCTGGTGGAAGCGGATGTCGTGTCGCCCAACGAGCACGAGGCGGCGGAAATGTTGGGGCTGGACCCGCATGTGGAGCATGATCCGCGTCTGCTCGCGGACGGTATTCGCGCACGCGGCGCGCGGTGCGTCGTGCTGAAACTGGGCGCGCGCGGCGCACTATGGCAGGACGAGCGGGAGACCATTCATACCCCGGCCGTACGGATTCGTCCCGTTGATACCACGGCGGCCGGCGATGCCTTCACGGCGGCGCTGGCGGTATCGCTGGCCAATGGCGGTGGGGCGGGTGCGTCGCTGCGCTTCGCGAACGCGGCGGGCGCAGCCGCGTGCCTGACCATGGGCGCGATGCCCTCAATGCCCGATCGTGCAAAGGTTGAGCAATTGTCGCGTGAATGTGGCGGAAGCTGACGACCGAACCGGATGTGCTTCAACAGGCGACTCGCCGATCCGAGCTTCGAGCGCCGGCGCGCGGGCGTTGAGTACGCATGGCGCGAGCCGTGAGATTCGCACAGGCCCAAAGCCCGAGAACCTCGGAAAACACGGCCGAGAGCGGCTGTGCCCCACGGGCTACAAGCCCGTTCCACGCACCATGAGCGCATCCGCTAAAACTGATTCTCCCCGCAAACGTTCGTATTGGCCCAGATCTCGCCGCTGAGTGCGTTATACGCCCACCCGCCGCTTCGCCCGATCACCTGACCGCGACGACGCCCGTCCGCGTTGACAACGTTGTGCGCTTCGCCGTCATCATCGAAGGGATTGTCGGGCACGGCCCTCTGCATCACCACGCCGACCGTGCGAAGCTGGTCGACAGTGGGATAACGCGCCGCTCCGTTGCCCGCCGCCTCCGCCGACCACCGGTAATAGTGCGCAATTCCGCTGCGCAGCCCGCCCAGAGCCGTGCGACAAGCCTGCTGCTGGTGATTCGTGCGATAATCCAGATACACCGGCAGCGCGATGGCCGTCATCAACCCGACGACCACGAGCAACGTGACGAGTTCGATAATCGTGAACCCGCCCCGTGTCCGCTTGGGCGACTGGTCCTGCATGGAGGATGGCTCCCGGCGCGCGAGTGTCGCGTCGTGCGTTATTCGCAAATCGGTCAGACATGCACACGACTGAAGTGCGGGCGGCAAACAACGGGTCGGATACGAGTCGTCCAGAAATAAGCTACAGCATTTCGCTGGGGTGGCTCGACCCACACCTGGCGCGCAGGGTCCGCCGTGCGGACCGAATTGCGCGCGCGAACGGTGAACCCGAGGGCCTGGCCATGCTGAGATTCGTCGTGTGCGGCGGGTGCCGATTCGTTCAAGTTATTTCTGCGCGCGTCACAAGGCGCACTGTGAGGCTGCGGTCGAAAACCGCCGCGACGACTTCCGCGATCACGCTTCCGCCACCGCGGCGCGGACGCGCAAGCACACGGAAAGCAGTGATTCGAGCCGGTCCAGCGGCCACACCGTCGCCGCGTCACTGCGGGCCTGATCCGGATTGTCGTGAACCTCGAGAAACAGCGCATCGCACCCGGCCGCAACGGCCGCGCGCGCCAGCAGCGGGACAAACCGCCGCAGCCCTCCGGACTGCGTGCCGGCGCCGCCCGGCAACTGGCAACTGTGCGTCGCGTCGAAGACCACCGGCGCCAGCTCCTGCATCACCTCGATGCCCGTCAGGTCGTTAACCAGCCGGCCGTAGCCGAAAAACGTCCCGCGCTCGGTCAGCAGCACGCGCGCGTTCCCGGTCTCGCGGATCTTATCGACGGCCGGCTTCATCTGGTCCGGCCCCATGAACTGCCCCTTCTTGATATTCACGACCTTGCCGGTGCGCGCGGCGGCGACAAGCAGATCGGTCTGGCGGCAGAGAAACGCCGGTATTTGCAGAATGTCCAACACTTCGCCCGCCGCGGCGGCCTGCGCGGGTTCATGAATATCCGAGAGCACCGGCAGGCCGGCGCGATCGCGAACGGCGGAAAGAATGCGCAGGCCGTCCTCCAGGCCCGGGCCGCGAAAGCTGTCGATGCTGGTGCGGTTGGCCTTGTCGAAGCTGGCCTTGAACACGTAGGGGATCTTCAGCCGCCGGCAGATCGCTGCGATTGAATCGGCGATGCGCAGCGAGTGATCGCGCGATTCGATCACGCAGGGGCCGGCGATCAGCGACAGCGGCGCGCCGCGGCCGATGGACCAGTCGGCAACTGGGACGGAGTGCGGGGTCACGTTGCGGTTACCTCGAAGTCCCTTCAACGGCACGGGTTCACCTGCCCACCGATCGCGCGCGCCGCAACGATTCGATGTCCGGGTTGAACACGAGCGTATATGGCTGGGCCATGATGCGCTGATGGTCGGGCGGCTGGAACGACACGTCGAGAATGTACTTCTTGTCCGGCATGAGCGGCGTTCCCTCCCAACCGAGCGGAAAGCGGTAGGTCTGTGTCACGCGGTCCCAGTAATGCCGCTGATCCGCGACGGAGGCGAGCTGCATGGTCCAGCGACCGGCCCTTTCTCCGCGCGGCTCGCCCGAAGCCGGCCTGAAGTGGTATAACTCGAACTGAAACGTGCCCCAGGCCTTGACGGGATCGTCGAGTGCGTCGATGAGTCGGACCGCGACTTCGACCCCGTCGGGATAGGGGTCGGCGTCGAAGCTCTTGGGCTTGGTAAACGGCAGAATGTCGATTCGGCAGGGCTGATACAGGTCCCAAGCCTGATCGCGCGACGGCGGGCTGGTCGAGGGAACGAAGCCGGGTTGGTTGCATGCCAAAGGGCATGTCGCCACGATCAGAATCGCAATCAGGGCATTTCTCATGAAGGCGCTCGAGTGACGTAACTTACGGGAACCGCGCGAATTATAATTGTGGCGCGACGTGCGTCAACGATTCCTCGCGGTCGACGGGTGTGCGATGCGTGGTAAAGCGTGTGCGAATCGGCTGAACCGAACCGCGACCCTCGGCCCGACCAAGGCCGTCGGGCAAAGCCCCGGACGTTGCGAGGGCGACGCTGGCGACTGTTTTATCGAGTCGGGCATTTGACGCGCGTTCTTATCGGGACCAAAAAGCAACGAATGCCGCAATCTATGGCGGGGAAAGGCGTTAGGCCCTTTGGAAGGCGACGTGAACGACGAATCGTTGCGGGTCATTATCGCCGGGGCGCAACGCGGCGATCGGGCGGCCCTCGCCGCGCTGGTCGAACGCTACGCCGGCCGCTTATTCGGCTTTTTTTATCATATGACCGGCCGCCGCGACGACGCCGAGGAGATGATGCAGGAAGTCTTTCTGCGGGTGGTGCGGATGATCGGCGCGTATTCCGACCACGGCCGGTTCGAGCCGTGGCTGTTCCGCATCGCCGCAAACCTGACGCGCGACCGGATTCGCCGCGATCGGCGATCGCCGATGGTGTGCGTTACCGAGTCGGACGAACCGGACGGCGATCCGCTTCCGGGCGCGTTTACGGATGAATCGCCGGCGGACCGATCGGAGCAAAACGAGGAAATCGACCGACTGAACGCCGCCCTGGCGCAGTTGCCCGAGGCTGAGCGTCAGGTGGTGATGTTGCGGCATTTCTCGCAGATGTCGTTCAAGGAAATCGCCGAGCTGATGGGCACGCCGCTCGGCACCGCGCTGGCCCGCGCACATCGAGGACTGGCGCGCTTACGCGTGCTGATGGAAGGACACGAAGGAGCGAGCGACCATGACGCTTACGCCGCACGAGCTTCGTGAACTCGAAGCCAACGAAGCCTGGCTGCACGGCTTCGCGACACCGTCGCCGTCGCCCGATGCGCTGAATCGCCTGCGGGCGGCCGTGCAACGCGAAACCGACGCCGTCGTTGAGCCGAAACGGCGCGTGATTCGACCGGGCGCGCCGACCGGCGCGTGGGCTGCTGCGGCCATGCTGCTGCTCAGTGCGGGCGTGGTGTGGCAGGCGGCGCGCGAGTACCGGCCCGCGCCGACGCCGCCGGCCTTTGCCGCGGCCGACACCGACCGGCTCGAGGAGTTCGTTTCGCGCTGGGAGCGGACCGACGAGATCGACGATGATGCGCCGGTGCTGAACTGGCTGTCTCGCGAAGTGGGCGATCTGGAGTCGGGCGCCAATGCGTCGTGGGATGGCACGTTGTCGCAGCTCGAAGAAGAAGTGACGGGGCTTGAAACCGACCTGACGCGACCCTGGTATGATTCGTACGACGACGATGGGGCGACCAGCCCCGCGCGAGGATAAGTCACATGATTCACGCACGTCCAACGTGGGTGGCGCTGCTGGGCGCCTTGTTCATGACCGGCGCCGCACTGTTCGCCCAACCGCCGGAAGGCTCGAAGAAGGATGATTCCCGGCCGGGTAAGAAATCTGACGGCGCGCCGCTGGCCGGCCCGAATCGCCGGGCGCGGGACGCCGATCAGGACAAGCGCGGCCCCCGGGACCGCAAGCCACCGGCGGCGAGCCGCCCGGCGACTGAAGATTCGGACGAAGTGACCTTTCCGCCGGAAGACGAAGAGCGACCGGGCCGGC
Organism: Planctomycetaceae bacterium; assembly: GCA_011525745.1. Classification (GTDB taxonomy): domain Bacteria; phylum Planctomycetota; class Phycisphaerae; order UBA1845; family UTPLA1; genus PLA4. The sequence continues at coordinate 17,316 of WYBU01000013.1, forward strand.
GCCCGCCGCGGCAACGGCCGGGACGCCCGATGCGGCCGGAAGGCGAGATGGAGCGGGGCGGTCCGGACAGGCCGCCACCCGATGGCCCGCCCGATCCGCGCGGCATGAGGCACGGCGATCGGCCGTGGCGTCGCTTGTCGCCGGAACAGATGGACGAGGCGATGCAGTTGCTTCGCGAGCACTTTCCGCAAATGGCCGAGCGCCTGGCGGCGATTCGCGAGCGCGATCCCGATCAGTTCGAGCGCGTGCTGGGCAGTCGCATGCCGCTGCTGATGCGGATCATGCATTCCGATCCGCGGATGCGCGAGCTGATCATCGAAGACTTCAAGCAGCAGATGGAGATCGATCGACTGCTGCCGCTCCTGGCCGGCGCCACGAATGAGGAGGAGCGGATGGAGCTTCGCCGACAGCTTCGCGCCGCGGTTCACGCGCAATTCCAGGTGCGCATCGAGAAGCATCGCCGCGTCATCGCCGATCTCGAGCGGCGGCTGAGCGAACAGAAGCGCGTCCTGGACGAGCGGGTCGAAAACGCCGATCGCCTCATCGACGAGCGCGTCGACGAGTTGATGGGTCGTCGGCCGGGAATGCAGTTCCCGCCCGAATGAGTGTACGCAAAGAGATTGGCCGCGCAAATCCGCTCGGGGGGCACGGTCATGCCCTAGCGCGAGCAGAGCCTTCAATTCCAGAAGAATGCATATCGCAAGGGCTTGACCGCGTTGACCCTCATTACTGAACAAGCGTCAAGTGGCTGGGTTGCGAAGTGCTCAACTCCATGAGTCCAATGGTATTGTCCGGCGGTTGAGACCGAAGGCCCACACCGCCGGTGGTCGACGCCTTGTCATCCACCCACCGCCTGCGCCGTGCGCCGCGCCGTCTCGGGCGGCGCCATCACCCACGGCTGATCGCCCGCCAGCATGATGCGCATCACCGCCAGCGCGGTCTCAAGCTGCGGATCAATCTCCGGTGCTTCATTGGGAATCTCGATGTCGTCGTCCGGCCGTGTGCTCGGGGATTGCGGCCGGTCGAACAACTGTTTCGGCAATTCCTTCTGCTTGGCGCCCTTGAGAATGTCCTGCTTTCGGCGCAGCTCCCACAAACGCACGACTTCGTGCGGAATCAGCTTCACTTCAAGCTGCGGCTCGACGCCCCAGAATTTCTCACCCTCGGTATGGTGCAGGCAGCGCCACGCCTTGCCCAGCGGATCGAGCGGCACGTAATACAGCGCCGTCGTCAGCTTGAAATAGGCCGTCTGTTCCGCGATTTCATACAGGTTCTGCACGCTGCCCTTGCCGTACGTCCGCTCGCCGATGACAAACGCCTTGCCGTTGCCCGCCAGCGTGCCGGCCAGAATCTCGCTTGCGCTGGCGCTCTGTCCGTTGACCAGGACGATAATCGGGCAGCCGTCGAAGTACGCGTCCTCGCGCGCCACGGCCGGCGGCCGCGCCGGATGCGCCCGGCCATCGGTCTTCACGATCGGCTGGCCCTCCTTGAGAAACAGTTCGCACGCCTCGATCGCGGCCGAAAGCAGGCCGCCGGGGTTGTAGCGCAGGTCGATGATCAGGCCGCGCACACCCTTGCTTTTCAACGAGCGCAGTGCGGCGCGCATGTCCGGAACCGTGTCCTTGGTGAACTGGCTGATGCGCATGTAGCCGATGGCGTTCTTCTCGTCGATCATGAAGTCCCAGCTCTTGCCGTCGTCGCGTCGGACGGCGCCCTTTACGGACTTGATGATGATCTTGCGGCGCGTGAGCTGGATGTCGAACGTGTCGTCGGGCTTGTCGATGCCGGCTCGCTGGAGCGTCAGCGTCACCTTCGTGCCCTCCGGGCCGGTGATGCGCGACACCGCCTCGGTCAGCTTCATCGTGTCGGTCGTCGTACCGTCCACGGCGGTAATGAAGTCGCCGGGAGAAACGCCGGCTTCGTAGGCGGGTGAGTCTTCCAGCGGCGTTTCGACGCGCAGGAACTTGCCGTTGGGCTTCGTGATCTGAATGCCCACGCCGGTAAATTCGCCGTGAGTGTGCTTCTCGAAGTCGGATTTCTCCGAAGGCCAGATGACCGAAGTGAACTCGTCCAGCGGCGACAGCGCGCCGTTGACGAACTCGTACGTCAGCACCTGGCTGGGCAGATTGAGCGTGCCGCGGTTGATTTCCATCAGTCGCTCGAAGCGGGCGACCGCCTCGGCGGCCCGATTGAGCCGCGGTCCTTTCTCGATGCGCTCGATCTCTTTGTTCAGGCGAGCCGTGAAGTCGTGCAGCCGCGCCTCGTCCGCAAGTTGCTCGAATGCGGCGACCAGCTTGGGCGTCGACACCATGATGCGTATGTTGTCCAGCCCGGACAGCACCATCTTCTTGAAATCCGGCTCCTGGTAATGCTCGATCTGTACGCGGCCGAACACCTCGGCCACGATCTCGGCGCGAATCTCGCGCAGATCGTCTTCCCACGCCTTGGCGTCGATCTCGGCCGGCTTCACGGGCTTAGTCGGTTCCGTTGCTTCGTCCGGATCCTCTTCCTCGCCGGTGTCGGCCGCGGCGCGCTCGCGAACGTAGAGCGCCTCGAAGTGGGCGCGCTGCCGGCTGCGCTCGGCTTCTTTCTTGAAGGCGTCGCCTTCGGGCGTGTCCTGATGAATGCGCGCGAGCACTTCGTACAGAATCAGCGCGTCCAGCCATTCGCCCTTGTTCTCGTGCGTGCGGATTTCTTCGCGCGTCTTCTCGATCAGCTCGCCCAGCCAGTCGATCTCGCGCACCTCGCCCGGCCGCGCGGCGTTCAGTTCGGCCAGCCGAATCTGCTCGACGGCCAGCGACCACTTGCCGCGTTCTTTGAGCGTGCGCGCGGCCTCGACGTGGCGATCGAACGTCTTCTTGCGCAGCGCCTCGCGCTGCGCCTGCAAGTCTTCAACCGAGCGGACCCAGTCCAGCATCATGCGTGAACGATCGCTGCCCGGCTCGTTCTTCAACATGCGCTCGTAGGTCTGCGCCGCGTTCTTGAAATCGCCCGCCAGCACCTGGCTGGCGGCGGTGCGCCTCAGTTCCGACTCGTTCAGTGCTGCGGACTCGTTCTGGGCGATGGCGCGCGCCGGCGACGCCAGTGCGATCATGGTGACACAAAGCAGAAGCGTCGCGGTGTGATGGGTGCGATGTAGGAACGGCACGGGCAAAGACCTCCGGTTCTGCGAAAAGGAACGCGTCGCAATTCGCACAAGCTGTTTCTTCGGCATAACGGATGGCAAAGATTGGGGCATCTTTTTCACTATTTGCGGTGGGACTGGGTCCGTTATTACGCGGCCATCCGACCCGCAAGGACGGCTCAGGCCCGGGGCGTGGCGGTCGCGTTTCCTATTATACGAAGCAGCCGTCGGTCGGGCCAAAGATTCTGCGCTAATCGGAGCCGCGCATCGCCCGTTACAAATCGAGTGTCTCGCGGTGCTTGGCGACGTAGGTCGATCCGATGGCCGTTGCCGTCAGCGCGCCGCGTTGACACCGCGCAAAGGCGTGGCTGTGTCCGCAGTATACCTGCCGCACGTTGGGAAACGCCTGAAGGGTCTCGCCCAGCAACTCGCTGCCCAGAAACGCCGCGGCAAACTGCGACGTCGGTCGCTCCAGTCGCGGCACCAGTTCGTGGAACGGCACGTGATGCAGGCCGACCACCACGCAGCGGGCGTCGGCCACCGATTCCAGGTCGTCCCGCAGCCGGGCGGCCGTGAAATCGGTGAACTCGATGTCCGAACAGCCCAGCCGGACGTTGGCGCCGTCCATCCAGCGGCACACGATGTCGCGCGCCGCCGGCGGCACGTCTTCGGCCTCGTCGAGCAGCGGGCGCCACTCGGGACGCATCGATGCCGAGCCGGGAGCGACCTTATGACAGTAAAAACGCAGCGGCACGCCCAGCGCCGCCAGCCGAAACGTGTAGTCGTACCAGCCCACGCTGCCGACGACCGCCACGTCGCCCGCGCGAAAGGGCGCGCCGTCGAGCATGTGTACGCCGTTGCGGTGGCAGATCTCGGGCAGCGCGTGGCGGTATCGCTGCATGGAGTCGCCGTCCGGTTCGGTCCACAATTCATGATTGCCGGGAACGAACAACTTCGTGCCGCGGAAGGCGTCGAACAGGCCGAAGGCGCGCTCGAGCACGGAAAGGTCGACGCCGGCCAGGTCGCCGAGGAGCAGCAGCAGATCGCCGCCGGCGGCGCAAATCTCACGGGCGACGGTCTCGGTGGGCCGTCGGCTGCGGATGATGTTGTAATGAAGATCGCAGGTGGCGATGATTCGCATGGCGCGGCGCGCATTCTACACGGCGCTGCTTGAGGGAACAACCGCGACATGTCGACGGTCGTGCGTGTCGAAAACGTCGCGAAGCAGTACCGCCTGGGGGCGGAAGTGATCCACGCGCTGCGCGGCGTCAGCCTCGAAATCGCCGCCGGCGAGTTCGTCGCCATCATGGGCGCCAGCGGCTCGGGCAAGAGTACGCTGCTGCACCTGACGGGCGGACTCGACCTGCCCGATGCCGGTCGTGTCCTCGTCGAGAACGCCGACCTGACGCGCATGCCCGATCGCGAGCGAACGCTGTTTCGCCGCCGACGCATCGGTGTCATTTTCCAGGCCTACAACCTGTTGCCGAATCTGACCGCGCGCGAGAATGTCATGCTGCCGCTGCTTGTCGATGGCGCGACGCGAAAACTCATCGAAGAACGCGCGTCGGAAGTCATTCGCCTCGTTCAACTCGAGCATCGCGCGGCCCACCGGCCCGACGCGATGTCCGGCGGCGAACAGCAGCGCGTCGCGATCGCTCGGGCGCTGTTGACGCAGCCCGCCGTGCTGCTCGCGGACGAGCCGACGGGCAATCTCGATCCGGCCAATTCGCGGATGATTCTCGACCTGCTGCGCCGGCTCTCGCGCGACATGGGAACGACGATTCTGATGGTGACGCACGAGGCGGCGGCGGCGTCGGGCGCCGATCGCGTGCTGGTGCTTTCGGCGGGCCTGTTGGTAGGCGAGGTGGCGACGGAGGGCCGGGGTGATGCGGCACTGGTTGCAGCTCGGTACGCGGAACTGGCGCGCTAAGCCGGGCCGCTCGGCACTGTCGACGCTGGCGATTGCGCTGGGCGTTGCGGTCGTCGTGTGGGTCACCGGCTGCTACGCGTCGGTCCAGCGGAAAATCGAGCAGGTCGTGCTCGACTGGATCGGCCGCGCGCACATTATCGTCGAATCGCGGCTGGGACGCTGGGGACTGTTCTCCGACGCACTGATGCCGATGATCGAAGAGCTGCCCGAGGTGCGCTTCGTCACCGCCCGCACGATCGAATTGATGTACGCCGCGAAGCTCGCCCCGGGACAAAACGAAGCCGATGCCCGGTTCGATGTGCTCGTCGGACCCAACGTCGAAATCACAGGAATCCTGCCCGACCGCGAAACGCTCTTCCGCACGCATGTCATATCCTCCGGTCACATGCTCGCGCGCGCCGAACGCGACGCCGTGCTGTTGGAAGATTCGGTCGCCCGGCAGTGGGGCGTAACCGTCGGCGACGAGCTGGCAATTGCCTCGCAAACGCGCATGGATCGGCCGCGCCGCTTTCGCGTCGTGGGCCTGGTCGACCGCCGCCGCGCATCGGCGCGGCAGGCGCCGATGCTGTGGGCCGAGCTGTCCGTCGTGCAGGAGATGTGCGACTTTCCCGGAAAGATCAAGGGTCTCGACGTCATGCTGCACGACGCCTCGCCGGCCAATGTCCGTCGCGTGGCGGCCGAAATCGCCCAGTTGGCCCGCACGCATCGCGACGTCATCGCCGAAGACGTCTCCGTCTCGACCACCGAAGCTCAGCTCCGCAAGCTGCAGGCCGCCCAGGGTCTGCTGCGCTTCGTACTGATGCTCAGCGCCTGCGTGCTGCTGCTGACCGCCTTCTTCATCATCGCCGCCACCATGAACATGAGCGTTCATGAACGCGTCCGACAAATCGGATTGATGCGCTGCGTGGGCGTCACCCGCCGGCAGACCGCCGGCATCGTGTTGGCCGAGTCCCTCCCGATCGGATTGCTCGGCCTGACCCTGGGCGTCCCGGGCGGCTGGGTGCTGCAACTCCTGACCATGCGCGCGGCGCGCGGCTACATCGGCGAAATGGCCTTCAGCCCGGGCGGCCACGCCCTGGCCGTTGGCGGCGGCCTGCTGACGGCGCTGCTTGCGGCCGCGTTGCCGGCGCTGCGCGCCCTGCGAGTCGGACCGGTCGAGGCGACGCGGCCCCACGCCCATCCCCCGCGCCGCAGCGCCGTGGCGATTGCCGGCGCGGCGGGACTCGTGCTTCTGCTGCTGCAAACGGCGCTGGTTGGCGCCGCCGATGCGGAGTCCGAGAAATTCGAGTACGGATCGATGGCCGGCATCCTCCTGCTGTACGCCGGCTGGGCCTTGCTGGCGCCCGCCGTCGTCGTCGTGTTCGGCGAGGCGGCGGTGCGGCTGGTGGCCGGCGCGCTGTTTCTGCGGCGCCAACTGCTCGGCGACGAGGTCGGCAAGGCGCCTTGGCGCTCGGCGGCCATCTGCTGCGGACTGATGGTGGGACTTTCGCTGATCGTGGGTCTGGTTGTGTGGGCCGAGTCGATCCGCGCCGGCTGGCAGTTCCCCAGGGAATTTCCCGAGGCCCTCGTCTATTCGTGGCGGGACCTGCCGCTCGAAACGGCGCGCGAGCTGGAGCGCATGCCGGGACTGAAGGACGTGGTCATCGCCGACGACTTCGGCATTTCGTTCCGCAAACCACGTGAGAGCGCAGTGCCGCTGATCGGCGACCTGCTGTCGCTGCTGCCGACCGAGAAGTTCGCGCGCTTCGTGGCGGTCGAACCGCGCCGCGTCGGTGTGGCGCTGAGCATGACCTATCTGGAAGGCTCCGAAGCGGAGGCAATCCCCAGGCTCGAGCAGGGCGGACATGTTCTGATTACGCGCGAGCTGTCACAGGCGCAGAACAAGCACGTCGGCAACAAGCTGACGATTTACGTCGACGGCCAATCCTCGCAATTCACTGTGGCGGGTGTCGTCGCGTCGCCGGCGATCGACATCGCCATCAATTTTTTCAACGCGACCGAATATTTTCAGCTCTATGCGGTCGGCGCCGTCTTCGGCTCGCGGCGCGACGCGAGAGAGAAATTCGGACGTAACTTCGCGCGATTGATTGTCTTTAATTTCGATCCGGACGCCTATGCGGTGTCGGTCGGCGAAGATTCAACGGCCGATGACGCACGACACAAGCGTCGCCGAGCGCGTCCTGCGCCGGATGAAGTGCTCCGCATGCCCACGGGTCAGCGGCATCCGTTCTTCGGCCGCGAAGTCGATGCGCCCGTCACCGATGAAATCGAAGAGGCCATCGTCGCCCGCGTGCGCAAGCATCTCGGCGGCGGCGACCTGGCCTTCGCGACCGCCGCGCAGCTCAAGCGCCAGATCGACGACAACCTCAACAACGTGACGCTGCTGCTGGGCGTTGTTCCGCTCGTGGGCCTGCTCGTGGCCGCGCTGGGCGTCGGAAACCTGATGATGGCCAACGTCGAATCTCGCCGCCGCGAGATCGCGGTGCTGCGCGCGCTGGGAACGACACGCGGCCTCGTGCTGCGCATGATCCTTGGAGAGGCGGTCATCCTGGGCGTGCTGGGCGCGGTGCTGGGCGTCGGGCTGGGTTTTCAACTGGCGCACACGAGCAACACATTGACCGAGCAACTCTCGGGCTTTCGCCCCGTCTGGACCGCGCCGTGGTTGATGCTGTCGGCTGGCGCCGCGCTGGCCGTCGGACTGTGCATTTTGGCCGGCTGGATTCCCGCCTGGCGCGCCTCGCGCAGCAACATCGTCGCTGCCCTTCAATGATCGCAGCCGATGCAAGATTGCCGCTTGCTCGGGTGGCCCGCCGCGTTGCGGTGGCTTGACGATGATAAGAACTGGAATGAAGGCTCACATTCGCCCCAAACACCGTCGCCGCGTCCCAAGTGGCTGCAAACCGAGTGTATCCTGTTACAATCTTCCGCATCCAACTTCGTAAGGAGCATCGTCCATGACCGTTCGCCCGCGCCTCCTGGCCTTCGCTGGAAGTCTGCGCAAGGAATCGTTCAACAAAAAGCTCATCCGCGTCGCCGCCGCCGGCGCGCGCGAGGCCGGCGCCGACGTGACGCTCATCGAGCTGAACGACTACCCCCTTCCCGTGTTCGACGAAGACTGCGAATCGCGCGAGGGTCCTCCCGAGTCGGCCCGAAAGCTCAAGGCCCTCATGATTCAACACGACGGCTTTTTGCTCTCATGCCCCGAATACAACAGCTCGATCACGGCGGCGCTGAAGAACGCCGTCGACTGGGCTTCGCGCCCCGCGCCAAACGAGCCGCCGCTCGTCGCCTTCGCGGGCAAGACAGCGGCGCTGATGGCGGCCTCGCCGGGCACCCTCGGCGGCCTGCGCGGGTTGGTTCACGTCCGCGCGATTCTCGGCAACATCCAAGTGCTGTTGCTGCCCGATCAGATCGCCGTATCGCGGGCGCATGAGGCCTTCAATCCCGACGGCAGCCTCAAGGACGCAAAGCAACAAGCAGCCGTGATGAACCTGGGGCGCAAGCTGGCCGATCTGACCGCGCGGCTCCAGTCGGCCGAAGTGCCACGCTGATCCGACGCGTCCATGTCGCCCACGCCGTCCAGTCTTTCCGCAATAATGCGCGCATGCGCATCGTCATCGCCCCGGACAGCTTCAAGGGCACCCTCGACGCCGCTTCCGCCGCGGCCGCGCTGGCCCAAGGCGTGCGCCTCGCGCGCCCCGATGCGATCGTCAACTGCGTGCCGATGGCCGACGGCGGCGAGGGCACGCTCAACGTTCTCCTGGCGGCCCGCAACGGACAACGCCGCGAGGCGCGAGCGACCGGCCCGCTCGGCGAACCGCGCACCGCGGCAGTAGGGCTGATCGACGGCGCTTCAACCGCTATCGTCGAGTTGGCGCAAATCGCCGGGTTTTCGCTGCTGCCGGCCGATCGCCGAGACCCGCTGACCGCCACGACCTGCGGCGTGGGTGAGTTGATTCGCGCTGCGCTCGACTCCGGCGTCGATCGTGTTCTGTTGACCCTGGGCGGCAGCGCCACCGTCGATGGCGGCGCGGGCATGATGCAAGCGCTGGGCCTGCGTCTGCTCGACGCAAATCACAGGCCGCTCCCGGAGCGGATCGGCGGCGGACGCCTTGCGGATATTACATATCTTGATGCCGACGCCCTGTATCCCGCGTTGCGGACGACGCGCATCCTCATCGCCGTCGACGTGCTCAATCCCCTGTGCGGTCCCGGCGGCGCGGCACGAGTGTTCGCGCCCCAGAAAGGCGCCGACGCCGCCGCGGTCGCCCGCCTTGAAGCCGGCCTGACGCACTGGGCCGACCTGCTCGAACACTACTGCGGCCGGACGCTTCGCAACGAACCCGGCACAGGCGCCGCCGGGGGCACGGCCGCGCCGCTGCTCGCAATGGCCGATGCCGAGATCGTGCCGGGCGTCGACCTGGTCATCGAGTCGGTCGGCTTGCGTGATCGTCTCGCGGGGGCGGACCTGGTGATCACCGGCGAGGGTCGTCTGGATGGTCAGTCAGTGATGGGCAAAGTCGTCGGCGGCGTGGCGCGACTGGCAAAGTCCTCCGGCGTGCCCTGCATGGTCGTCGCCGGGCAATTCGGACCGGGATTTGAACGCCTGGACGATCTAATCGTCAGTCGCATTTCGCTGGCCGACCTCGCGGGCAATGCGGAGCAGGCGAGATGTGCCCCCGCGCGCTGGCTGGTCGAAGCCGGCCGGCGGTTGGCCGCATCGCACGCCGGCCAAGAATAGACAAGCATCAACGCGCGGCATTTCGAAAGGATGGCACGGACAAGCCCTCGCGCAGGGCACCCCTGTGATTCGGATGGTACGAGCGTTTCGCTCGTTTTAGCAATCCCCGCGAGGGCTTGGCCGTGTGAGGCGCCTGAGTGGCGAACGCGTTGATCCGGTGTGCCTGCGCACCGGATCCGCGCCGCACACGCGCGCTGCGCCCTTTCGCCGCAACGGACAACCGTTTACATCAAGCGCGTCGCCGTCGCATCACGAGCAACCCGCCCAATCCCAGAAGGCTCAATGTCGCCGGTTCGGGAATCTGGCCGCGAATCGCACCGCCGGGATAGTCCTGGTTGTGCAGGTTCACGTAAAACCCGGTCGGATTCGCAAGCACGTTGGCAAGGTCCGGATCGAACAGGCCCGAACCGGACAATTGCGCGTTGAAATTAACAACCACGGCGCCATTAACGCCGGCAGGCGCCTGATGAATGTGCGCGCCTGTCAGCGGCAACAGGATGTTGGAAACGGTAAAATTCCAGTCGATCGTCAACGTGTTGGGATCGATGATTAATACCGCCAGCCCCGAGCCGTCAGGATCGCCCGCGCCGGGATTGCCGCCGGCATCGACCTCGTTGAAGCCGTTCAACGCGATATTGAAAACGACCGGACCGCCGGCATGTGCAGCCGATGAGAACAGCAGGCACACAGCGACCGCGCAGACGGCAAGCGTCTTCTTCATAACTCTCCTCCTCGCGTTAGTGACTCGCCGAACTGAATGGCCGAACAACCGCGGCAGTCGGAAATGGCGCATCGCCGAAGTACGGGCCAACACCTATTCTCGGCCGACAGCGCCTCCGCGGTCCCGAAAGTACGCGCGCCATTATGAACAACCGGGCGATGAAGTCAACGAAAATCGCCCGGTTTTACGCCGATTTCAACGGCCTTGCGGGCCTGAATTGCCTTTGATGTGTTTGCGCTATTGCGAATCGATGTCGATCCCACCGACCTCCGTTCTCAGATCAACCAGCGGGCCGCCATCGCCGAGCATCACATCCAACACGCTGCGCGTCTGTGTCGTGATCTGGACTCGATCGAAGTCGCGCGCACGAAAGTCGATCGCACCGACTTCGACCAGCGCCTTCAACACGCAACCGATGTCCTCCGGCAGCACGATGTCGATACCGCCGGTTTCAATTCGTGCAACAACCTGATCGTCGCCGGCAAGCCCGATGATCTGCACGTTAAGCGCGCCTGTGGCGATGTCCACGTCCAGCGACCCGCGGTGCGCTTCAACCTCCACGGCGCCGGTCGTCACGTCGATCGTCACGTCGGCGTTCGCACCCAGCGTACGCACCGACCCGGTCGTCGCCTTCAGGCTCGATGCGGTATCCAGCGCGACGGCCCGAATGTTGCCCGTGCCCTGCACGACGTCCACGCCGTGCCCCGGCGGCAGCGTAATGCGCAGGCGCACCTGCGCCACCAGTGTCGTCGCCGAGATCGCCACTACGTTGATCTCGTCATCCTGCACCGTCACGTCGAAATCGGCGCGGTGGCCCGTGGCCTCGGCCGGCTTGGGCGCGTCGATCTTCAGCGTGTTGTCCTCGGCCGTCGGCGGCGTCACCGTGACGACGATTTTTGTCAGCAGATCGTCGGCTTCTTCCTGCGTATCGGCCAGGGCGGTGCGCGTGATCTCGATCTTCGCTTGCGTCGCGTTCGGATCGACCGTCACGCGCGTGCTTCCAATCTCGTTGTTCACCATCACGCGGGTGCCGTCGGGCAGCGCCACGTTCTGCGTGTCGCTTGCCTCGGCCTTCTTGGGAACGATGAACGTGAAGCTGAAGTTGAAGCCGTTGCACCCGGCCGTCAGCAAGCCGACGACGGCGGCAACCGAAAGGATGCGGTGTGTCAGTGTACGCGTGTGCAGCGTGGCGAAAGGCGTGTTCATGTGGGTCCCTTCCATGAATGCGGCGTGCCGCCAGGTTGCCACCCGGCCGCGCCGCCCGCCGCGAATAATGCCGCGCGCCGGTTCAAAAGTAAGAACCGAACCGCGCGCGTCAGCAAGCGTTCTGGCTCTCCCCCGTGTCCGAGTCGCAAGCATCAGCGCGTCGGCGCCTTCCCCCTCTGCCTCCCGGGGAAAGAGCCGGGGTAAGGGTTTACCGAGGCGCGGCTTGGCTCGCTGCTTCCGGGTGGTACGGGCGTCCCGCCCGTCCCCGCGTGGCACTGACTTGCAGCCCGTGGAGCACAGCCGCCCCCGCCTGTGTTGAATGGAGCACAGCCGCCCCCGGCTGTGTTGAATGGGGCACAGCCGCCCCCGGCTGTGAGTCGTACGGGCGTCCCGCCCGTCCCCGCGTGGCACGGGCTTGCAGCCCGTGGAGCACAGCCGCCCCCGGCTGTGGGTCGCACGGGTATCCCGCCCGTCAATCCGCCCGAGCATTGCTGCCGCGAGCACCACCCCATGCCTTCCGCAACGCAAACGCCGTCGGCAGCTTTCAAAGCGTATCCCACGGCGAACCGCCCGGTCAAGGACCGACCCCCGCGCGCTCATGCGATATGGACTCGTCCACAAGCAAACCAAGCGGTTTAGAAGATGTGGCCCGGTCAAGCCCTCACGCTGGACGGCGCCTTGTGGTTTGCGTGGTACGAGCTTCCCGCCCCTCCCCGCATGGCAAGGACTTGCAGTCCGTGGGGCACAGCCGCCCCCGGCTGTGTTGAATGGGGCACAGCCGCCCTCGGCTGTGGGTGGTACGAGCTTCCCGCCCGTCCCCGCGTGGCACGGGCTTGCAGCCCGTGGAGCACAGCCGCCCCCGGCTGTGTTGAATGGGGCACAGCCGCCCTCGGCTGTGGGTGGTACGAGCTTCCCGCCCGTCCCCGCGTGGCACGGGCTTGCAGCC
>WYBU01000138.1 GCA_011525745.1 Planctomycetaceae bacterium
CGTTGCGCGAAGGGAGGTGGTGGGTCGAGTACGACCCACCCTACGTGCTCGGGCATGGCGATCATGCGTATATCAACGGGATCGGCGTATCCAGGAGTGGTGGGTCGAGTACGACCCACCCTAAGCGGCTGCCGCCGACCCGATTCGCTGTTTCACGTGAAACACAGCCGTGTTCAGGTTTGAACGCACGGGCTACAAGCCCGTGCCACGCGGAAGTGAGAGAGCGCCCGTGTCACGCGACACAGTTGCGGGCGGTTGTGCTACATCGCTACCACAGCCGGGGGCGGCTGTGCCACATTCATCACAGCCGGGGGCGGCTGTGCCACATTCGCAGCCGAGGGCGGTGGGCGCGCGTGATGAACGCGCGCACAGACCTGGCGGGTGGATCCCGCTCGCTGACGCTTCGCGGCTCTGATTCGTACAGGCTCGAAGCCCGAACCACCCGACGCAGCCGAAGGCGGCTGCCGCCCATTTACAGCCGAGGACGGCTGTGATTCTTGTCGGGCCACCGCTCATTCGCCTTCGGCCTGTCGCCGGAGCATCTTCGGCACCTCGCGCGGGTCGACGGCGGAGATGCGGCCGAGCAGCTCTTCGACCCACGGCGTCAGGTCGATCTCGCCGCCCCATTCCTTCACCACGCCCCATTCGCGGCCCAGTACGCGAATCGTCAGGATCGTGTCCCCATCGTGGCCGTGCGTGCCGATGATGCGCAACCGGTTGTCCGTCACCAGTAGCCGCAGGCCGAAGCGCGTGTACTCGACTTTCGTCGGCAGCCATTGCGGGTCGATCCACTCCGGCAGTGAGAAACCCGCCAGGTGTTTCGCGGCCGTCAGCAGCAGCTCGCGGTCGATCGTGCCGCTCACGCCGGCCGGCGGCGCGGCGGCCACGTCGATGTCCGCCGACACGATTCGGTTCGACTCGATGCGCAACGCATTGATCGTCACCGTCAGCCGGCCGGTCGCCTCGCCGCGGCCGAGCAGCCGCAGCGCGTCGGCGAGTTCCACGTCGCGCACGCGACCATTGATCACCAGCCGGCGGATGACGCCTTCGAGGATGTCGATCTCAGACACGTTGAGTTCGACCGCACCGGCCAGCGCGGGCAGCCTCAGCCAGCGCGCCAGGTCGACAAGCTGCACGCCGGTGATCGCGGCGTGCCCCTTTACGTGCGTCGGCAGCGAGCCGACCATTTCGGCGCGTTCGAGGAACACTTCGGCACTTCCGCGAATCGGACCGGAAGGAACGCGCTGCGTCAACTCGGACAGATCGACGTCGAAGAGTCGGCCCGAGACAACCAGGCTGGGCCGCGGTTTGGCCTCGGCGTATTCCAGCCGGCCGGCGAACCAGCCGCGCGAGATCGGTCCGCCGACGGCCTTTTCGAGTCCCAGCCCGGCGAGGGCGACTTCGGGGATGGCCAGGCTCATTGTTTCGACGAGCACTTCGCCGTGCGGCAGAAAGCGCGCGTGAATGCGGACCGGTTCGCGCACCGGCTGCCCGTTGAAGACGTAGGCTTCGAGGGAAGCGATTCCGAGATCGGGCGTCTGAAATATGAGCGTGCCGCGGACTTTCTCGGCCGACAACAGCACGTCGGCGCGGCGGAACGTCATGCTGAAATCGTCGAGGCGAACCTGATCGATTTCGTCGAAATCATGCCGCAGGCCGGACTCCAGCACGCGGCGGTAGTCTTCGAGCAGCCACCGGTCGGTGCCGAGGGCCAGCGTGCCGCGCGACAGGTCCAGGTCGACGCGTAATCGACCGTTGGCGCGTCGCTCGCTCCACAGGGCGCGGTCGCAGCGAAAGATACGGTCGCGGCGGTCGGGCAGCCACAGCTCGACGCCGTCGAACGCGCGACTGGAATAGGTGCGCGGCACGACCGTCTGAATGTCGGCCGGCAGGTTGAAGAACTCGCTGAGCTTGCGCGTCGCAAGGCCGCGGAAGGCGTCGCTGCGCAGATACCAGGCATAGGCCAGATGGGCGGCGATCGAACCGACCACGAGCGTGGAGCAAAGGACGAGATAAAGCCGATGGCGCGGTGCGATGCGGCCGCCGGGTTGGCCGTCATTCGGGGTGGGGCGCGGCGGTGGCTCCGGCGGGGTCTGCGGCCTAGTTCCGCGAAGATTGCTTGCCTGCAACGTAGGGTCCGCCTCTCGTGTTGACGCGCGTCAGCGGGAACGCTCTTAACCGAACCGCGACCGTGAGGGAGCGGCTGGCGACGCCGCCTGGTTGCGGTGCGCTGCACGCCAGGCACTCGGCGCCGCCGCTTCGCGCAATTCGCGTGTTCGCGCTTCGGGGCGCTGCGCGCCGCTCCCTGACGGTCGCGGTTCGGATCAGCAAACATGCGTCACACGGGTCCGAGCCGCCGGGCGGATGCGAGAAAATGATCGTACGCCGCGCGGACCTCGGCCAGTGTGTCGCCGCCGACTTTCTCCAGCAGCGCCGAGGCCACCTCGAACGCCGCGACGTGCTCGACCACCACACTCGCGGCGGGCACGGCGCAGACGTCGCTGCGCTCGTAATCGCTGCGGGCCGACTGAAGCGTACCGAGATCGACGCTGTCGATGCCCTGCAACAACGTGCTGATCGGCTTCATCGCCGCCCGCAAGACAATCGGCATGCCGTTGGTCATTCCGCCCTCGATGCCGCCGGCGTGATTGCTGCGGCGGATGAAGCCGAGTTGCGGCGTGTCGCGGCGCGTGGCGTCGAATTCCATCGCGTCGTGCACGCGGCTGCCGGTCCGCTGCGCGGTCTCGAATCCCAGCCCGATCGACACCGCCTTGATGGCCTGAACGCTGCCGACGGCCTGAAACAACCGGCCGTCGAGCCGGTCCTGCCAGCGCATGCAGCTTCCCAGCCCGGGGGGACAGCCGCATATTCTTACTTCAACGACGCCGCCGAGCGTATCTTTCTGTTCTTTTGCGGCGCGGATGGCCTCGATCATCGCGTCCGAAGCGGCCGCGTCGGGACAATAGACCTCGCTGGCGTCGCGGCGGTGGCGCAACTCGTCGAGCGGCAGGGCTTCGTCGATCTCCGTCGCGACAGCGCCAATGCGCACCACAAGGCCGGCGCACTCGATGCCGAATTCGCGCAGCAGCAGTCTGGCCAACGCGCCGGCGGCGACTCGTGCGGCGGTCTCGCGCGCACTGGCGCGTTCCAGCACAGGGCGGCAGTCGCGCGTGAGGAACTTCATCGCGCCGGCGAAGTCGGCGTGGCCGGGGCGCGGGCGCGTGACCGGAGGCGCCTCGTCGATGCGCACGTCGCGGTTCTCGATGAGCAGGGCGATGGGCGAGCCGATGGTCTCGCCACGGCGCAGCCCCGACAGGACGCGCACGGCGTCTTCCTCGATCTTCTGCCGGCCGCTGCGACCATATCCGCCCTGGCGTCGCTTGAGTTCGGCGTCGATGGCGGACTGGTCGACATGGAATCCGGCGGGGAAGCCCTCGATGAAGGCGAGCATGGCGGCGCCGTGCGATTCGCCGGCGGTCTGGCAGGTCAGGCGAGGCATAATGGGATTATACCGATGGCGGCGGTCGGAGAAGAGCGACGCAGCGAGGGATGGGGAAAGTCGAAAGAAAACGTCGAAACGTCGGCACAAGGGAACCGGGAACGCCGTCGGAATGTCGAAACGTCGAGAAGATGCAAGTTGAAACGTAATCTCATGGGACAATCGGAGCACTATCATCGTGGGCGATTCGACTTGAATCGGGCCGTTGGTGTCTCGAGGGGCGCGAGTTTCCGTGCGGCACGATGACGATGGAAGTGCGAGTGAGGGAAGGTACATGGCAAATCTGGACGCGATGCAATTCTGTGTGCCGTCGACCGATGCGGAAGTGAATCCATTGAGTGAGGTCTTCGCCGCGGCATATGCACTGCCGGTCGCCGAGGCGCGCGCGTGGCTGGACCGCGCCGGCGTCGAGAACGTGCGGATGCTGGTCGCCGGGGGGGAACCGGCGGCGGGTCTGATTGTCGTTCCGATGGGTCAGTGGTTCGGCGGTCGATCCGTGCCGATGACGGGCATTCAGGGCGTGGCGGTCGCGCCGCATCATCGGGGACGCGGCACGGCGCTGCGGCTGATGGTCGAAACGCTCCGCGAGTTGCAGCAAAACGGCGTGGCGTTGTCGACGTTGTATCCCGCGACGCAGCGGCTGTATCGCCGCGCGGGCTACGAGCAGGCCGGATCGCGATTCGAAGCGCGTCTGGCGCTGAAGGACATTCAACTTAACGAGCGCTCGTTCGACATCCGGCCGATCGGACCGGCCGATGAGGAAACGGTGCGCGATTTGTACCGTCGTCGCGCGGCGCGCAGTTGCGGATTGATCGACCGAAACGACTATCTTTGGCGGCGGGTGCGCGAAACGCGCGACGGCAAGGCGCTGGGCTTCCGGTTGTCGCGCAATGGCACGCCGGGCGGCTACGTGTACTACGTGGAAAAGACGTTGCCCAACGGCCATTACGACTTGCTCATTTCCGACTGGTCGGCGGATGGCGCCATGGACGACGCGGCCAACGGGGCGGACTTCTCCTGCGCGGAAGTGGTTCGCGGTCTGCTGACGCTGCTGGCGGATCACCGCTCGATCGGCAGCGACGCCGTGTGGTACACGGGGCCGACCGATCCGATGCAGTTCGCGATGGCCGAGCAGCATTATCGCCTGAAGCTGCATTTTCACTGGATGCTGCGGATCGTGACGCTGCCGGCGGCGTTGTCGGCGCGGGGTTATCCGTCGGGCATCGCCGGCGAACTGCATGTGGACGTGCGGGACGAGATTCTGCCGGAGAATCAGGGGCGCTGGACGCTGGCGGTGCGCGAGGGGCGGGGCGTCGTGTCGCCGGGCGGCGGAGGTCGACTGCGGACAGATATTGGCGCGTTGGCGGCGCTCTATTCGGGATTTATGTCGGCGTCGCAGTTGGCGGCGTTGGGGCGCATCGAAGCGGACGCGAGCAGCATCGCACGGGCTGACGCGTTGTTTGCGGGGCCGGCGCCGGGGATGGCGGATATGTTTTGAACCAAGTTGATGTTGTCCGGAATGAATAGGAACCAGAGCAATGGCGCGTGCGGCTCAAGCAGTCCGCACAGCGGAACCTACGCGTGATCGGAGCCCCAAGCGCAAGCGCCGGGGTTTGCCGCTCATCGCGCGATTGCGGCCGCACTGGCGCTTGCGGCTCGGAAAAGCGCCAACCTAGATCAACCGAAGGGTTTGAGGCGTGCGAAGGTGTCGAAGAGTCCCTGCACGAGCAGTTCGTCGCCTTCTTCGACACGCGCTTCGGGCGATGGGAACAACCGCACAACGCCGCCGCGCGACTTCTGCTCGACCACGCCGACGCCGTGATCCGACATCACCTGCCCGACGGTCTTGCCGCACAGGGGGCCGCCGGCGCGAACGTTCCATACCCGCATCACGATGAGCTGGTCTTCAACGACGAAGCTGTTGACGATGGAGGGATCAATGGCTGCCGTTGCGAAGGCCGGCGCCGACATGGCCGACTGCGACATGGCAATGTGGATGTTGAACCCGTCGCGAATCTTGTCGGCCATGTTCTGATCGAACATGCGCATCACGACGCGGACGTTGGGCGCCAGCCGTCGCGCGTCGAGGGCGATTTCGAGATTGGCCAGGTCGTCGTTGGTGGCGAGGATGATGCTGCGCGCCCGGGCGACGTTGGCGTGTTCGAGCATGATGTCGCGCCGAGCGTCGCCAATGAGCACGGGCGTGCCCTCGGCGCGGACCTCTTCGAGAAAGGCTGTGTCGGACTCGCGTTCGAGCACGACCACCGATTCGCCCAGCCGCCGCAGCAGCTTGTAGGTGCGAAAGCCCAGTTTACCGAGTCCGACGAGCACGATATGATTCGAGAATGAGGCGGCCATGGTTCGACACCAGCTTTGTTCGTGACGCCTGCGATCGCGGAGGATGAGGGCAAACTCGACCATCGCCTCGAGCACGACCAGCAGGCCCAGGACGGGAACGGCGAAGAACAGGATTTGCAGCGGCAGTTTTTCGGGAAACTCCTCCGGCGGTTCGCCGAAGACCAGCGCCCAGGTGAAGAAAAGCGACTCGGAGAACGAGTGCGATTCGAGGTTCCAGAAAAGCAGCGCGCCGCCGAAGACGATCACGCCGATCAGGGCGAATCGCAGGCTGAAGTGGCGCAACGTGGACGCAATAAAGCACCACTCGCGCCACAACCGCGAGTCCTTAAGACTGCGGCGGCGGACGAGGCGGATTCGGTCGATCGGCACGGGTCGCATCATGCGTAACGCTCGTTGCGGCTCGCGTGCTTGAGGGAAATAATCCCCACAAGACGGCGAGGCCGGGGCGGGTATTCTGGCGTGAAACGGACTGGAACGCCAAACGCGCCGCGTAGTTTGGACACGCGGCCGGGCGTGGGTCGCCAGGTGGCACGGGCCTGCAACTTTAGGGGCACAGCCGCCCCGTGCCGTGACGATATGGCGCTGGGTTACGTGCGCGTCCCGTTTCGCGCAGCGGGAAAACCGATCGGCAGCACGGGAGGAGAATCACGACATGTCCGACGATCGCCTGTCGAAGTTACGCGCAATGGCCGAAGCCGATCCCAATGACGAGCTGGCCCATTTCGGTTTCGGCTCTGCGCTGCTCGAAGCGGGACAGCCGGGTGAGGCGGCCAAGTCGTTTCAGCGCGTCCTGGCGATCAACTCACAGAACTCCAAGGCGTACCAGTTGCTGGCCGAGGCGCAGCGCGCCGCCGGCGACGTGGGCTACGCGATCGAGGCGCTCAAGACCGGCTATCGCATCGCACACAAGCGCGGCGATCTGATGCCAATGAACGCGATGGCCAAAATGCTTCAGGAAATGGGCGAAGCGGTGCCGCAGGTAGCGGCGGCCGCGGTTGCGGGCGAAAGCGGCGGGGCGGTCGGCGGCGGATTCGCGTGCAGCCGGTGCGGTTCGCCGGGTCCGCGGCTGGCGAAGCAGCCGTTCAAGGGGCCATTGGGCGACACGATCCTGGCAAGGGTGTGCCAGTCGTGCTGGCGCGAGTGGATTGCCATGGGAACGAAGGTGATCAACGAGCTGCGGCTGCCAATGCACGATCCTCAGGCGCAGGAGATGTATGATCGGCATATGAAGGAGTTTCTGAATCTGGAGGAGTGAGCCAAGCGCGTCAGAGCCGCAAGCGCCGGTTCGTCATTCCCGCGAAAGCGGGAGTCCGGCGTTCTGTGCAGCGGCTGGACCCCCGCCTGCGCGGGGGCGACTTACGACCCCGGCGCTGGTGATTGAGTCGCGGATCAGTTCGCTCACCGCGTTGCGGTGTGACATTCGACAAGGCTCGTGGCCCTGTCGGGATAGCGAGCAATAGTCTGAGCGGCATAGCACGATTCGACACATGCCCCCTGTGATCGAAAGGAGAACACATGTTCAAGCGAATGGGCGGTTGGGCGGCGATGCTGAGCATCGTCTGCGTTGCACTGCCGGCATCGGCCGAGAAGCTGGGCGTCGGCGATCCCGCGCCGGCTTTGACGATCGGCACGTGGATCAAGGGCGAACCGGTCGATCTGTCGAAGGCGAAGGAAGGTGAGGTTTACGTAGTGGAGTTCTGGGCGACGTGGTGCCCGCCCTGCCGGGCCAGCATCCCGCACATGTCGGAGATGCAGGCGCACTTCAAGGATCGCAAGGTGACGTTCATCGGCATCAGCGACGAGGATGAGAAGACCGTCAAGGGATTCCTCGAGGACGGCTGGGACGAGAAGATGCGGTACATCGTCGCGCTGGATAAGAATGACAAGACGAACGAGGCGTGGATGAAGGCCGCAGGACAGGAAGGCATCCCCTGTGCGTTCATCGTCCAGGACGGGAAGATCAAGTGGATCGGACATCCGATGGGCGGCCTGGACCTGAAGGTGGCCGAGTTGTGCGGCGACGAGGCGTATGCGAAGCGGGCCAAGGAAATTCAGGAATTGCAGGAGAAGATCGGCAAGTCCTTCCAGGAAGAGAAGTGGAAGGACGCGCTGGCGGCGGCCGACAAGCTGCTGGCGCTCAAGCCCGGCGACGGTCAGTTTGGCTTCGTCAAGTTCATGATCCTGGCAATAAAGACGAAGGACACCCAGGCCGCGACGAAGTGGGGACATGAGTTTGCGAAGACCTGCAACGACGCCGAAGCGTTGAACCAGTTCGCGTGGGCGATCCTTACCGAAGAGGACTTTGCCGATGTCAAGGATGTGAAGCTCGCGACGGTTGCCGCGAAGAAGGCGATGGAGCTGACGAAGGAGAAGGACGCCGCCATCGTCGATACGTATGCCCGCGCGTTGTTTGACGCCGGCAAGATCGACGAGGCCATCGAGTACCAGAAGAAGGCCATCGCCGTCTGCAAGAACGCGCAAATGAAGGCGGACCTGAAGAAGACGCTGACACAGTACGAGGACGAAGCGGATTCCGACGATGACGACGATGACAACGGCGACGATTAGTTGACCGCCGGTTTGACTGCACGGTTCGACGGCCCGCCGCGTTTTGCGGCGGGCTTTTTTCTTTGGTCGACGCCACGTTCAGGCATCCGATTGCGTTTCCCACCACGGGCGGTTGGCGTCACAATGCCGGATCGGGAGTCGACTCATGAGCGAAGCAATGTTCCTGCTGCTGGGGCTGCTGCTGGGCGGCTGCGTGGCGTGGGTATGGGCGTCCACGCGGGCGCGGCTGGCGGCGGCGGGCGAAGCGGCCGATCTGAAGGCGCGGCTGGCGGCGGGCGAAGCGTCGCTGTCGGAGTGGCGGCAGCGTCTGGCCGAGGACGAGCAAACGCTTGCTTCGCTGCGGGCCGCGCTGGACGAGGAGCGTCGCGGGCGGGCGGTCGATCAGACGCGGCTGGAGGAGTCGGCACGCAACATCGAAGCGCAGAAGCGATTGCTGACCGAAGCGGAAAAGACGCTTCGCGAGGCGTTCGCGGCGATGTCGTCGGAGTCGCTGCGTCAGAACAGCGAGGCGTTTCTGAAGCAGACGGACGAGCGCGTCAAGCCGCTGCGCGAGGCGCTGGAGCGCTACGAGCGACACCTGGCGGATCTGGAGCGCACGCGGCAATCGGCCTACGGCAGTTTGCGCGAGCAGCTCACGCAACTGGCGGGCGTCCATCAGTCGCTGCAAAAGGAAACGTCAAACCTGGTGACGGCGCTGCGCACGCCGCAGGTGCGCGGGCAATGGGGGGAGATGACGCTGCGCCGCGCAGTCGAGGTGGCGGGCATGTCGGCGCTCTGCGACTTCGTCGAGCAGGCCTCCAGCGCGGGTGAATCCGGGCGAATGCGGCCCGATCTGATTGTGCGTTTGCCGGGACAACGATGCGTGATCGTCGATTCCAAGGCGCCGCTGTCGTCCTATCTCGACGCGATGAGCCTGGACGATCCCGAGGCGCGGCGTACGCGGCTCGTCGATCATGCCCGCAGCGTGCGCAAGCACGTCGAGTCACTGGCGGCCAAGGGGTATGCCGATCAGCTTGTCGAATCGCCGGAGTTCGTGGTGATGTATCTGCCGGGCGAAGCATTCTTCCACGCGGCGGTCGGGGCCGATCCGTCGCTGATCGACGACGCGGCGCAGCGCGGCGTGGTGCTGGCGTCGCCGACGACGCTGATCGCCATGCTGCGGGCGGTGGCGTACGGCTGGCAGCAGCAGCAGACGGCCGAGAACGCGGAGCGGATCGCGGAGGCGGGGCGCGAGTTGTTCGACCGCGTCGGCAAATTTACGGAACATCTGGCGCGCGTCGGCGAAGGGCTGCGACGCGCGGCTGATTCGTACAACGCGGCGGTCGCCTCCTGGGAAAGCCGCGTCGCACCGAGCGGACGACGCATGAGCGATCTGGGCGTCGTGCCGGCCGATCGGTCGCTTCCGGAGTTGTCGGGGCTGGATCGGACGGTGCGCGCGCTGCCGGCGGCGGAATAGTCGTCGGCATGGCGGTCAGCCATCCGACGTCATTCCCGCGCAGGCGGGAATCCAGTCCCGCGCAGCGTGCGCGGTTGCGTGACGGTGGACCGCATGGACGACAAGGACGAAGCGGTCGAGCGAAGATTGATTCGGCGCGACGACGCTTCACATTCCGATCGCGCGCGGCGAAACACCATATGGCCAAGCCGCCCGCGCGGGCGGCAAACGGGCGCGACGCCCGTACCACCCGGACAATTGACGCTCGCCTCGCGCGCCTGACCATGCGACTCCGCATTCAACGGCGCAGGATTTTCCCGCGCGAAACCTTGCGTGTGGGGTCCTTGCGTCAGTTGTTCAACGTCACCTGCGCCCAGTTCGACCAGGCCGAATTGCCGGCGGCGTTGAACGCGCGAACGCGGTAGCGATACTTGCCGGCGACGCTGACGGTGCTGGTAAACGTCGTGACGTTGGCGCCAACGCTGCCGACGGTCGTCGTTTCGGTCCACTGGTTGCCGACGCGCCGTTGTCGTTCGATCTGGAACCCGTCCTCGTTGGACGAGTTGTCGTTCCAGTTGACGCGCGCCGTGAACGCGGCGATGCGCGTCGCGGTCACGCCGCTGGGAGCGGCCGGCGGCGTCGCGCCGGGGCTTTGAACGGTCAGCGAGATCGAGGCCGAGCCGGAAAGGCCGCCCGAGTCGGTCACCGATGCCGTGATCGTGTGCGTACCGAGCACCAGATCGCTGCGCGAGAACGACGCCCCCGTGCCGATCTGGCCCTGTAGATTGGAAGTCCACACCAGGAAGCCGCTGATGTTGCCATCCTGCGTGTCCGTCGCGCCGCCGCTGAAGTTGACCGTCGTGCCCTGCGTAACGGTCGATCCGTTGGCTGGCGAGCTGATCGTGACGCTGGGCGGCGTGTTGACCGGCACGGTGTTGACCGCGTTGTACAGATTGATGCGACCCGAACCGAGCCGGCCGACATACGAGGGATTCTGCCCATCGATATTGTCGGCGGTGTCGCGTACCTGCGACCAGACCTGACCGGCGTTCCAGGTCGGGTTCTGCGACCAGACCGCCGCGGCGGTCGAGGCGACGAGCGGCGTGGCCATCGAGGTGCCGTCCAGTGCGGCGATGTAATCCGGAGTCGGATCATTGTGATTGTGGTAGGAACTCCAGATGGCGACGCCCGGGCAGGAGACGTCGACCCACGTGCCGTAGCTCGAAAAGCTGGCCTTCTGATCGTTCTGATTGGTGGCGGCAACGCAATAAACATCCGACCGGCCGCAAAGGTAGTCGGCGGTCTGATTATTGCTGTTGCCCGCGGCCTTGAAGACCAGGCCGCCCGCGGCGACGAAGTAGGTGACGGCCGCGCCGACGCCGCCGCTGTTCGACGATCCCCAACTGCACGAGGCGACGCGCGCGCCGTTGTTGGCGGCGTAGTAAAACGCCGAGGCGGCAAAGTCCATCCGCACGTAGCCGACCTCCTGCCCGAGATACGACCCGGACCAGCCGATGCGCATGGCCATAACTTTCACGCCGTTGCCGGTGGGTTGAAGCGAGCCGTTGCCCCAGCCGCCGGCCGGGCTGCACGTGGCGTATCCGTTGTTGTTCAGCGCCGCGACGTTGCCGGCGCAGTGAGTGCCGTGACCGTTGAAGTCGCGCGGATCGTTGTCGGCGGCGCTGCAATCCTCGCCGCTCCAGCAGCCGGAGACGCCGGTGACAAAGTCCCAGCCGACCCAGTCATCGACGAAGCCGTTGCCGTCGTCGTCGACTCCGGGCGTGCCGAGTTTCTCGAGCTGGTTGATCCAGATGTTGCCGCCAGCGCCGCCGGGATTGGAGGCCGATCCGCCGCTGCCGCCCAGGTCCTTGTGGTAGTAGCGCACGCCGGTGTCGAGCACGGCCACGATGACCGAGGGATCGCCGGTCTCGATGTTCCAGGCCTCGGGTGCATCAATGTCGCGGTCGGTGGCCTGATTGAGGTGCCATTGGCTGGGAAACGTGCCGTCGTTGGGCAGGATCGAGACGGGATGGATGCCGATCTTCTCAACGCGCACGACGTTGGGCAACGCCGCATACGCGGCGATCACGTCGTCCAGCGCATGGGTCGCGGCGTCGAACTCGATGACGTAGTAGCCGGACAGGTCCGGCATGCCGGCGGCGGCTGCCGCAACCGGGTCGGCGCCCTCGAACTGCTTGCGGATTGTTGTCACGTCGAAGCGAAACGCGACGTCATCGACCGCCACGTTGCCGGTGGCGCCGGTTTGCGGAACGAACACGTCGGCCAGGGCGGCGGTGGGCGCGTCGAATTCGACGACGATCGCATCCGGCACAAACTCCTCGGCCGGGGCGAAGTCATTGACGGGCGACGGCGCTTTAAGCACCCGCGCATCCTGGGCCTGCGCGGCGGCTGTAAATGCGAATAGACAGACGGCGACCGACGTGAAGTGACGGTTCACGAGCATTCTCCCAATAAGACTGTTGAATCGGACTCGAGCGAACACCAGATGGATGTTCGACCCCGCTCTCCCTTGTCGCGGCGGCTGATCACTCGATGGGTCCGAACGGACCGGTCAGCGATGCACGCGAGCGCGCCCGCCGATGACCCTTTCAGTTTATCGGAAAGTAACTCGGGAATCAACGATTCGCTGATCATCGGAGTCCGCCGTCGATAGAACCGCGCGGACTTGCAGCCTCATCGGCGCGATCGATTCCGCAGCTCGTTTTGGCAGCGGATTTGCTCGCGACGGAAGCAGTCGACCAGATGATCGTTGACCATGCCGGCGGCCTGCATGAAGGCGTAGCATGTCGTGGAGCCGACGAATCGAAATCCGCGCTGCTTGAGGTCCTTGCTCAGCGCGTCGGATTCGGGCGTTCGCGCGGGAACCTCGCGCATCGACCGGAACGTGTTGGTGCGCGGACGGCCGCCGACGAACTGCCACAGGTGATCGGCGAACGGGCGCGGGCCGTCGCGCTGCGCGCACAGCTCCAGATAGGCGCGGGCATTGTCTATGGTGGCGGTGATCTTGAGCCGATTGCGAACGATGCCGGGATCGGTCAGCAGCCGGTTCACGTCGCGCGATGTATAGCGTGCGATGCGTTGGGGGTCGAAGGCATCGAACGCGCGGCGATAGTTCTCTCGTTTGGCGAGTATGGTGCTCCAGCTCAGTCCGGCCTGGGCGCCTTCGAGAATCAGCAGCTCGAACAGGCGGCGGTCGTCGCGAAGCGGAACGCCCCATTCCTCGTCGTGGTAGGCGATGTCGAGCGGCTTTGTCGGCCAGGGGCAACGGTTCATGGCGGCCGAACATTCTAACGAGTCGGGCGTTGCGGCGCGTCATTCCCGCGCAAGCGGGAATTCAGTAGCGCACGCGCGATGGCACTGACTCCCGTCTGTGCGGGGGTGACGAAGCCGGCCGCCTGCCGTCCCCTATTCGCCGGCCTGCCACTTCGTCGCTCCGCCGCTTCGTTTCCCCGCTGTGTCGCTTGCTTTCTAATGGCGAACTTCTTCGCGCCCCGCGACGATTCTCGTAGCATCGCACCGCACGCCTCACGAAAGGGCATCGACTCACAAGTGAGATTGGTGCGTGGTTCTTCACTCCTTTCGTGCCTTCGTGCCTTGTATTATCTCATATTTCGCCGCGGCCACGGCCCGCGTTGTGCCCGCGATCGGATGCCTACAGTTTTCCCGGCGACTTGCGCGGCAGGAACTGGCCGTACCCGTTGCGGCCGACGAACTTGTAGTCGTCGACGATCACCTGTCCGCGGCAAAGCGTGGTCCGCGCGAATCCGGCCAGCGGCCAGCCCTCGTAGGGACTCCAGTCCGCGTTGGTCGCCATCCGCGTCGGATCGACCTTGATCTTGCGGCTGGGATGAATGATGGCCAGATCGGCATCGGACCCTCGCGCGATGGCGCCCTTGCGCGGATACAGCCCCATCAGCTTGGCCGGATTCGAGCAGCACTTCTCGACGAGCTGCCGGATCGTCAGCCGCTTCTTCAGCACGCCGTGCGTATAGACGATGGGAATCAGCGTCTCCAGCCCCGGCAGTCCCATCGGAATGCGCGTGAAGTCGCCGCCCCACATCGCTTTCTGCTCGCGAGTGAACGTGCAGGTATCGGTCGAAACGACGCACACGTCGCCGCTCTTCAGTCCGCTCCACAGCCGCCGCTGGTCGCGCTTCTTCTTGATCTGCGGGCAGCAGGCGTAGAGATGTCCATCGGGCCGGCCGAAGAGCGAGTCATCAAGCACCAGGTATTGCGCGCAGGTTTCGGCCCACACGTTCTTCAGCCCGCGCCGGTGGGCGTCGCGAATCAGGTCCGTCCCGTCGGCGGTCGACATGTGGACGATGTACAGTTTGCCGCCGGTCGCGTCGGCCCACGTGACGGCGCGTTGGATGGCTTCCGCCTCGATGTAGTTGGGGCGCGTCATCGTGTGCAGGCGCGCTCCATACTTCCGCATGTCTTCCTCGTTGTGGCGGCGGGCGATCAACTCGTCGAGCACGCGGCTGGATTCGGCGTGGATCAGCAGCATCGCGTCCAGCTCGCGGCATTGCTCCAACGCGCCGAAGATGGCCGCGTCGTCGGCCTGCCAGCCCTCGCGCTCGTAGATCATGAACTGCTTGAACGTCGGCAGGCCGCGCTCGACCATCTCTTTCATCTCGTGCTTGTGACGGTTCCATTTCGTCACGGCGACGTGGAACGAGTAGTCGACACACGCCTTGTCGCGGGCACGGTTCATCCAGTTCTCGACCGCCTGGGCCAGCGACTCTTCGCCGTAGGGAATGGCGAAGTCGATGACGGTCGTAACCCCTCCGCGTGCGGCCGCGCGGGTGCCGGAGTCGTAGTCATCGGACGAAACCGTGCCGCAGAACGGCAGCTCGAGGTGTACGTGGACATCGACGCCGCCGGGAATGACGTAGCAGCCCGAGGCGTCAATGACATTGGGGCCTTGCGCACCATTGCCGCCGACGGCCCCCTTTCGTGCATTCTTACCGGGCGCCAGGCCCTTCCTGACGGCGGCGATCTTTTCACCACGGATGCCGACGTCCGCCTGCTGCATACCGTCGGCCGTTACTACCGATCCGCCTGCGATGATGGTGTCGAAAGTCATGTTCGCCTCCGAAACTGGATTCGCCGGGTGGCGGCGAAGTCAGCACTCTCGCACCCCGGCGGTCACGCCGGCGCTCCGGCCGGAGTCCGCTGATGAGCCGAGTGACAAACTGATTGTCGTTCGCACCCGGAGTTGCGTCAATTTGCCGGCGCTCGGCTGCCGGAATACGGGGACCACGGATTGCGTGCTTTCGGCGGGACAGCGCCGCGGGGTCGCATCAGCCTGTACAAACACGAGCGACTTTGACTGTTTACAACTTCCGGGGAGCGGATGACGCCTCCTCAAGACCGGATCGTCCTGTCGTAACCTCTTTGTAGTTAATATGTTACGACGTAACGCCCGCATCCGATCGAACCGCGGTATACTCATGCCGGCAGCGCTTTATCAACGCTTCGTCAACAGCGCGAAGAACGACCGGCGCTCTCAGTGATCGCCTCGGTTTGCGACGCGACCCGACCCGCGCGGTTTCGGGCTGAGGGTTCACGATACGCCATATCGCTTGTTCGTGTTCTCGGCGCCTCACGGGCGGAGTCCGTTTCACGAACACACACAAACGATCGGCGAAGCCCGGTTACAATGACGATGCGCCCATGGATTCCAACGTCCTTTCGCACCTCCGATCCCTGTTGGTTCGATGTGTGGCGCCATGTGTTATTGTCGCCTCCGGCGCGTTCTTGTTTCAGGGCGCGGGCCGGTACACCGTCTTCGACGACGAAGCTTTCTCCTCCCGGCGGTATGTGCTGCCAACGGATGAACTGATCGACGCGCTGCGCCACCGCGTCGAGCCGGACCCGCCGCTGTACTACCTTGCGGTTCACGCCTGGATTCGTATCTGGGGCATCGAACCGCTCGCGATGCGGAGCCTGTCGATTCTGTTCTTCGTTGCCGGCCTGCTGGCGCTGCGAAGCGCCGCGCACGCCTGGTTCGGTCCCGCGGCGGCGCGCTGGGCGCTGCTGCTGTGCGCGCTGCACCCGCTGCACTTGTTCTTCGGATTCGCCGCACGATGGTACGCGCTGATGTTCCTGTGCTCGGCGCTGCTGCTGGCCGCGTCGGGACGTATCCGCCGGGCACTCATCACGGGAACGCAGCCGACCGCCTCGGCCTACCTCGCATGGGTTATTTCCGCCGCTATGGCGCTGTACACGAACTACTTCGCGCCGTGCATCGTCGGGCTGACATGGCTGGCGTTGTGGGGCCGCAGCGGCCGTGATCCGAAGCATCGCCGATCGTTGATTGTCGCCGCTGCGTTGGTCGTGCTGTTGTACGCTCCCTGGCTTCCGACGTTCTGGCACGAGTTGGCGGCGTTTCCACGGATCGAGCGAAGCATCGGCGCGTACGTGGTTTGTGCGGCGCGCACCGCGACGGCGCTGGCGACCGGGAACCTCGCCGATCCCGGCGGATTGCGGCTCGACGATCCCGGTGCATGGTGGGTCTGGCTGCCGGCGGCCGGGGCGGCGGCGCTACTCGGCCTGCTCGTCCTCCAGCGTCGGCGTGAACTTGCGGGCATGTTGTTTATCGCCGGCGGCAGTTTCCTGGCCGGCGTTGTGACGCTCAGCATGATCGACAAGTACGTCATGACCTTCAGCGCGGCGGCGGTGTTGCTGGTAGCCGGTGCGTTGGCGGCGAAGTGTCCGGCCGGCGGCGCCGCCACACACGCCGGTTTCGGCGTAAACGGTCCTGTCATACCGGCCGGCGCGTGGCGCTGCCGAAGCGCGATGCTGTTGCTGGCACTCACGTGGATCGGATGTGCCGCGAATCTCGTGCGCGAACGAGACTGGTCCAGCGTGCGCTGGCTGGACCCGTTCGAGTCGGCCGTCGCGGACGTGGCGAGTCAACGTGGCCCGAACGACGTGATCGTGGCGACTCATCCATCGGTTCGCTATTACTGCGGCCTGCTGCACGCGCGGCACATCGAGGGGCCGGTCTCCGAACGAATCGCCGCGTGGCGCGCGGCATATGACAGCATTGATGCGCCATCGGCCGCGCTGGCCGAGCAACTGGCGGCCCGACAGCCTCCGCCGCGCATATGGCTGATCGAAACGGCGGCGATCGGCTCGGACGCCGAGGCGCTGGCGTCGTTCGTTTCGCGACTTGCACCGACGTACCTGCGCGTGCAGGAAACGCGGCTGGCGCCCGATCCGGCTGCCGCTCGGAAAGACCGCCTCGACCCGCGGTTTGTGCATCCGACGCACCGGATCGTCGTGAAGCGGCTGGACGCGATTGACGCAACTGACGAATAAGGAATCGTCCGGAAACAAGCCACGGCAATCGGCCGGGGTGTCGCCATCAATCGCTCGCGCGCGCTGCGCTCGGCGATTCAGCAGGACGTGCCACGCGGGGGCTTGGTCGTGCTGACCCCCGAAACACAGGAACCGCGTGATTGGCGTACGCTGGCTCCGAACGAGCCTTAAGCCCGCGCGGATTCGGACTGCTGCCCGCCGCGGATACTCACGCTCGCGGCGCGCCGCTATGATCGGGGGCGTCGAATCCGGAGCTACGCCTCGAATGCTGTCTTCCTCCCTACGCAACTATCGCCAATGGCTCAAGACCTTTCGCTCGGGCGCTGCGCGGACCGTCGAACAGGACGAGCTGTCGACGCCGCGCAAGGACACACCGCCGAGCGGCGATCCCACGCGTCGAAAGGGCTACACGCGCCAGTACGTCCGCTGGCTCTGGCCCTTCCGGCGGGCGATCGTCGGCATCTTCACGCTGGCGGTCATCGCCGCGGCGATGAGCCTCGTGCTGCCGCTGGCGACGAAATTCGCCGTCGACGAGATTCTGCTGAAGGCGGGACCGACCGGCGGCGAAACCGTCACCGGCCTGGCGCGCTACCTTGGCCGCTTCGACGCGCGCACACAACTGCACCTGTTCGGCGGGGCGATGCTGGCGTTGCTGATCGTGCAGCAGGCCATTTATCTGCTGCGCCAGTGGTGGATGGCGGTCGTCAACGCGCGGATCGTCGTGCGCCTGCGCCGCCGCCTCTACTGGCACCTGCTGAATCTGCCCCTGACGGACCTGGCCGATCTGAAATCGGGCCGCATCGTCTCGCGCCTGTCGGGCGACATGGATCAGATCACGGGTCTGCTGCAAATCGCCGTCATCACGCCCGGCGTGGCGCTGATCAAGGTCGTGCTGACGCTGGCGATGCTGCTGTACATCAACTGGAAGATGGCGCTGGTCGCCACGCTGCTTCTGCCGCCGCTGACGATCATGAACCTGCTGTGGGTGCGGCGCATCCGGCCCATCTACCGCGCGCTGCGCAAGGACCGCGCCGACATCGACGGGCGCGTGACCGAGACCTTCGGCGGCGTGCGCGTCGTTCGGGCATTCGCGCGCGAACGCAGCGAAATGCGCGGCTACGTGGTGCAGCAGCACACCGTCACGCGCAAGGCGCTGCTGGCCCGACGATACGAGCTGATGGTCGCGCTGGGCTGGGGACTGCTCATCCCGCTCATCAGCCTGCTGGTCATCTGGTACGGCGGCCTGCGGATGCTGGCGGGCGACGTGACGATCGGCGGCATCATGGCGTTTCAGATGTACATCATGATGCTGCTGGAGCCGGTCTCGGTCATCGTGCACTCTTACGGCGAGACGCAGCAGGCGCTGGCGGCGATGGAGCGCGTGTTCGATCTGCTCGCGCGGCCGGTGGACAAGCCCGACCGGCCGAACGCCGTCGAAGCGCCGCGCGAGGTGCGCGAGATCGTTTTCGAGGAGGTGCACTTCGGGTATCGCGCGGAACTTCCCGTGGTGCGGGGCATTTCGCTGCGCGTCGACGCCGGGCAGACGATCGCCCTGGTCGGCCCCAGCGGCGCGGGCAAGACCACGTTGACGCACCTGGTGGCGCGGTTCTACGACCCCACGCGCGGCGCGATCCGGCTGAACGGCATCGACCTGCGCGACATCCGGCTGCGCAGCTACCGGCGGCTGCTGGCGTACGTACCGCAGGATGTGTTTCTGTTCGACGGCACGGTGTCCGAGAACATCGCGTTCGGCCGGCGCAACGCCACGCCGGCGCAGATCGAGCGCGCGGCGCGGCGGGCGAACGCCGAAGAGTTCATCCGCCGCCTGCCGGAGGGATACGACACGCTGGTGGGCGAGCGCGGCGTGAAGCTCTCGGGCGGACAAGCGCAGCGCATCAGCATCGCGCGCGCGTTTCTGGCCGATCCGCAAATCCTGATTCTCGACGAGGCGACGAGCAATCTCGACACGCAGAGCGAAGAGCTGATTCAGGCGGGCATGGCCGAGCTGATCGTCGGGCGGACGACGTTCATCATCGCGCACCGGCTGTCGACGGTGATGCACGCCGATCAGATCGTGGTCATCGAAGACGGGGTGATTACGGAGCTGGGCGCCCACGGCGAGTTGATGGCGCGCGGCGAACGCTATCGCGAGATGGTCGAACGGCAAATTCGCCCGCAGTCGGCCGAAGCGGCGGCGTGGCTGACCTGAGCGCGTGTTTCTTCATGCTGATCCGAACCGCGACCGTAAGGGAGCGTCGCCAAGGCCTCAAAGCGACGCCGGCGCCCGTTTGTCAGATCATGCGGCATGTACTCGGCATGGGGAGCGCAGGCGTCGCCCACCGCTGGTTACTCGGCGATCCCCGGCGGTAGCGATTCGGTGAAGGCGCTGATCCGAACCGCGACCCCGAACGCGACCAGCGCGGGAGCGTAAAAGGAGCGGCGATTTGCTCTCGAAATGGTCGCGTCGCAGTCGGTGTGTCGGCTGCTGCGCCAAGGGCTTTTGACATACGTATCAGCGCGCTGCAATCACAAGAACCACGACGCACGCCGCCAGCACCAGGATTTCGCACGCGCGCCGCATCCAGTCGGGCAGGTTCATGGCCCGCTACACCTCCCGGCGAGGGTTTCCGACTAATCCATCGGCGGGCGGCTAGAATTCATTCAGCGAATCCGCGCGGCCTGCTATCGCGAGGTGCGCTCATGAAAGCGTCTCTGCTGGTATTCGCCGACGATCTCATATTCCGCACGAAGATTGCCTCGACGGCGAAATCGCTGGGGCTGGCCGCGCAATTCGTGCGCACCACGCGGCAATTCGCCGAAGAGTTGAACGCCCGGCCCGCGCCCCTGGCAATCATCGACCTCAACGCAGGCGACAATCCGCTGGAGGCGGTGCGCATCGCCGTCACAGCGACGCCCCGCCCTCGCGTCGTTGCGTACCTGTCCCACGTACAGGCGGAACTGGCCCGCGCCGCGCGCGATGCCGGCGCGGACGCGGTCATGGCCCGCTCGGCGTTCACGCAGGAACTGCCGGCCCTGCTGGAGGCGCTGGCGAATCATGAATGATCCCGCGGCGTTCCTCGAAGCGGCCGTGTGCCCGCGCTGCGGGACGCGCGGAATGTCGCAGCAGCACTGCAAGGTATGGTGCGAACGATGCGGATATGTCGAAAGCTGCGAGGACGTCTGCCTGACCGCCCCGACGCGACCGGCGACAACGCCGCCGGTGCGGCAAGCGCCCGTCGGTTCATCCGAACCGCGACCGTAAGGGAGCGGCGCGGCAACTTTCCACGGTAGTCAGGAGCCTCGCACAAATAACCGGAACAATATGTCCTAAGTGGTACGGGCATCTTGCGATTGTCCTGGGTGGTACGGGCATCTTGCCCGTTCCGGACGGGCGGGACGCCCGTACCACCCAGATCACTTGCACGCAGTCCGCCTGAATCGGTCCGCACAGCGGAGCCTGCGAATCGTCACCTGGCATGACGCCGGCGATTCACCCCTCCGCAGGCTCAATCCGCTTCAGCGCCTCCACCACCAGGTCGCGCTGCTGCGCCTCATACCAACCCATGCGGCCGTCAGCCTGCGGCAGTACGAAGCGCGGGCGGGCGCGGCGGTTCTTCTTGTCGAACTTCATCAGCGTCAGCACGTCGCGCATCGAGAACGGCTCCGGCGCGTTGCGCGGCAACGTCAGCCGCGTCATCAGCGATTCGATCCGCCGGCGCAGCGATTCGTCGAAAGTCCCCAGCCGCACCGCCAACTCCATCTCGACGATCATCCCCAGCGCCACGCACACGCCGTGCGGCCAGCGAAAGCCGCTGGCCGCTTCCAGCGCGTGGCCGATCGTGTGACCGAAATTCAGCACCGCCCGCCCCGGACCGTCGGACTGAATTGCTTCGCGTTCGTCCGCCAGCACCACGCCCCCTTTGAGCCGCAAATTGCGCTCAATGAGTTCGAGCAGCACCCCCGGCCGGCGCGACATCAGGTCCGATGCGTTCTGCTCGTGCCACGCCAGAAATTCGGCGTCCAGCGCAACGGCGTGCTTGACGCTCTCGGCCAGGCCGGCCGCGAACGCCGCGTCCGACAACGTCTGCAAATACGCCGGGTCGGCCCAGATCAGCGTCGGGTGATAGAACAGCCCGATGAGGTTCTTCCCGCCTGGACGGTTCAGGCCCACCTTGCCGCCCAGGCACGAGTCGATCATCGCCAGCACGGTCGTCGGCACGTTGATCCACGTCAGGCCGCGCATCCAGGTGGCGGCCACGAACCCGCCGAGGTCGCCCACCATGCCGCCGCCGAGCGTCAGCAGCGCGGTGCGGCGGTTGGCGCGGACCGACGTGAACCAGTTGTAGGCGCGCGTGGCGGTGATGAGCGTCTTGTGATCGTCGCCGGCGGGGACGACGTACTTGCGAGGCCGCAGCGAAGCGTTCCGCAGCGAATCCATGACTTCATCGACGAAGCGATGCGGCACGCCGGAGTCGGTCAGGATCAGGCAGCGGTCGATGCCCGAAAGGTTGCTGACGGCCGGTCCGATGCTGCGGCCCTTTTGATTGGGAATCAGCACGCGGCTGTCGCCGCCTTGAAAGTGAAATTCCAGTTCCCGCATGCGCCAGTACCCCGTCGCCTTACTTGCCATCATAGCAAGTCCGCGACGGAGGCTCGGCAGACCGCTGTTACGCGTGGCGCGGGCCTGCAGCCGTGCGAATCCGAGCCTCAAGCGCAAGCGCCGGGGTCGCCCGCTCGCCGTGGCGTGACCACTACCCTGGCGCTAACGGCTCGGAACAGGCAACGCTTACTTACGTGCGCGTCTCGTTTTCGCGTGGCACGGGCTTGCAGCCCGTGCGAATCCGAGCCTCAAGCGCAAGCGCCGGGGTCGCCCTGTCGCCGTGGCGTGACCACTACCCTGGCGCTAGCGGCTCGGAACAGGCAACGCTTACTTACGTGCGCGTCTCGTTTTCGCGTGGCACGGGCTTGCAGCCCGTGCGAATCCGAGCCTCAAGCACAAGCGCCGGGGTCGCCCGCTCGCCGTGTCGTGACCACTACCCTGGCGCTAACGGCTCGGAACAGGCAACGCTTACTTACGTGCGCGTCTCGTTTTCGCGTGGCACGGGCCTGCAGCCCGTGCGAATTCGAGCCTCAAGCGCAAGCGCCGGGATTGCCCTGTCGCCGTGGCGTGACCACTGCGCTGGCGATAGCGGCTCGGAACAGGCAACGCTTACTTACGTGCGCGTCTCGTTTTCGCGTGGCACGGGCTTGCAGCCCGTGCGAATCCGAGCCTCAAGCGCAAGCGCCGGGATTGCCCTCTCGCCGTGTCGTGAC
>WYBU01000014.1 GCA_011525745.1 Planctomycetaceae bacterium
CCCTGGACATCATCAGGTCGACCTGTTTGCGGTGATCGCCGCCGTGCATCAGCAGCGCCGAATCGAGGTCGCTCTCTTTCCAGTTGGGGTTGGCACCGGCCAGGAACTTCGCGATCGCGCCGGCGTTCATGCCGAGATCGTTCATCGCCTTGTCTTCACCGGCGACGGACTTGCTCTTCGCCGAATCGGTGAGCGCCTTGACCGCGCCCCAGTGACCCGCCAGCAACTTCAGCAGGCCGTCTCCGGCGTCCTTGCCGTAAGACCCTGCTACCGCATTGGCGATCTGCTTCGCGTTCGCCACGACATGCCATCGAGAGCGTGAGCAGTGCCATTCTTCGTCAATGGCTCACGACGATCGCAGCCGCACCACCAGGCTCTGCGTCGCGCGTCCGATCAGGACTTGGGCGTCGTAGAGCGCCGATTCGGCGGGGCCGTGCTCGTGGGCGGCTTGCTCAACGGCGCGGCAGACGACGGCGATCGGGGGCCGGCGTGTTGGTGATTGGGGTCCCAGGGGCCGCGGGTAAGGGCGCTGGCGCGGAAGGTGCGGCCTTCGAGCGCGGTGTAGGCGGCAGTAGTCGGTTGGAGGTCAGCGAATGCGGCATTCCAGCCATCAGCAGTCACTCGACCAGAATGACCCGCGGCTATAGGCTTTGCATAGATAGATCGTCGCGCCGCATGCGTCCAAAGAGATTACGCAAGCTAGAAGAGCGGCCCAGCGCGTCATCGGCAATTCCTCCAATAGTCACGCAGCGAACTTGTTAGACCGCTGATGACCTCTGACGGCACTTCCCGGACAGAGTCCGCATCGAATACCCGATACTCGACCGCGCCGGCATTCAGCCCCGCACCTCCGTAGATCGCCCCGTCAAAACCGGCCGCCTTCATATGGGCAACTTCCTCCGGGTCGTCGAAAAGCGGAAAGGCCTGAACATACAGGCGTGCAAGCGCGTCTGGGTGGGTATCAAGAAATTCTTCGACTGACTTCGCACGAATTTCGCCGTTCACCCAAGGCGATGTCTGCATGATCCATGTAGCGAGCTTCTTCGCGATTCGCTCAGCGTTGTTCCGTCCAAGTACAGCCTCGAGCGTCGTCAATTCTATAAACGGATCGTCCGGCTGGTTGACGACCGGGTTCCCAATTGCCAAGTACGCCGCATGAACCCTCGGATATGTTGGAATCTCTCCCAGTCTGTTTGGATGACGGGCATAACCCAACGCCGTTTCACGGTCCCCGAACGAAAGGGAGCCAAGTCGCGTACTCAAGAAGGGGGCCAAGTCGGGCGCTCCGTATTCGCCACGATAGACCACTACCGGCCTGCCATGGCGATCGATCACTACAGAGTCATCGAACCAATCCCAGAATGCCGAGAGCCCCGCCTTCGTCGCGGCAATGGCTGCCCCTTCGCTATCGACTCCGGGCAACGAGAGCGTCTTATCCATTTCTCGAGTCCGGGGACTCCCCTGACGACGCAACTTTGAACTCGGCGATCAAACGGGTCGGCAAAGGCTGCGACAACCGCCAACGCACCGTAATGGGCGCCTCGCCATCCCAATCCACGAACGTCACAGGCCCGCAATAGACGAACGGTGCTGCGGCGCCACCCGCTCGCTTCTTCTCGGAACGGACGAACAAGTGCACCGAGACGCCCAGAGTCGCGTGATCACTTATCAACGTACCGTGCTTGCCGGATTGCCTTGTACGATTCTGGCTCTGCCACTGGAACAAGTCGGACGCGAGAAAGCGGTCGCCGTACTGAAACTGACTTGCCATGTCTCCTTTGTGAAGCGTCACCAAGAGGATGACGTACCTCGGATTCTCCGGAGTAATCAATACGAAGCCCGAGTTCCAGCGCGCCTCCGAAAACTGGTCGCCGAATAGGCGGGGAATCTGCTCGCGCGAATAGCGCTTGAACACCTCCGCCTCGTCGTCACCGCGGTGCGTGGCCGGGCGCATGACCCACTCGCCCTCGACATGCTCGCAAATTACGGCGTGGTTAGTTCCTGGGCGCCCCGCATCGTGACCGAACCATCCGCGAAGGATCGCCGGCAGTGCGTTGTCGTCGCTATCCGCCGCACGCACGACGTTGACGGCAATCTTCACGAAGTTTGCCCGATGGGGTCTGCCGTTAATCAACACCGACTGCCAACCCTCGGGGATGCCCGCAACCTTCGAGCGATCCGGCAGAAAGAGAATCGGTTGTCCGGCCGAATGGCTGACCTTCATCGTGAAGGCGTTCTGCAACGGCGTCTCGTCAGTGCGCGACAGATACTCGGCTAACCGCCATTCGGCGAGCTCCCGAACGAGTCGCTGGAATCCCGCTCGTGCTGAATCCGGAATCGATTGCCGATAGCGAAAGACGTTCGCCGAGTACGCGAATGCTGCACCCCCCGGAACTGCGCCTTCGCCGGTCCACGCCGCGATAGGGTTCCGCTCGATCAGAATCCGTGCGTCACTGCCGTCGTCGACGGCAGCCCCGAGGTCGCCGGCGAGCTTCGGGTTGCGACGGGCGAGTCGGACGAACTCGACGCTGAGGTCGTCGATTCGTATGCCGCTGCCGGGAAGCGTGTCGGTGTTCAGCATCGCCAGGAGCACGAGCATCTTGAAGCTGCGCGTCATCTTGGTCGATTCCAGCGCCTCCAAGAACGGCCGCGCGATATCGAGTGCTTGCCTCTCCTCGCCTTCCAGGTCGCCCATGGTCGAGACGAAGCCAAACCACGATCCGTGAGCCCGTCGCGCCGTGCGCGGGAGATAGCCGTCGTGGAAGGCCTCGGAGGCGCTAGGCCGCGCGCCGTTTCTCTCTCGGAAGTCTAAGTAGTACTCGCGCAGTGCATCAGCCGGATCGGCCGGTATCCTAAGCAGCGCGCGCATGATGTTCAGGGCCTCGAGATCGTAGGTGACCTCGCAGCCGGGCGGCAGCTCGTAAGTCCCTGCTTCGATCCGTTCGAGCGCTGCGGACAACGCGCGATCGCCCCCGCCCACGAGTTCTAGTAACGTGCGGGCCTTGAGCAGGAAGCTGCGATGGTTGCCGATGTAGTCGATGACCGTCAGCCGCTTGTCCCCGTGTTTTCGCAAGCCGCGACCGAATTGCTGCAACCAGACGATCTGCGACTCGGTGGGCCGAAGCATCATCACCGTGTCGATCGCAGGAACGTCGACTCCCTCGTTGAACATGTCGACGGCAAAGATCACCTGCAAGTCTCCAGCCGCCAAACGCTCCAGAGAAACCGAGCGGGAATCGGCCGATGGTCCGGCGTGCACTGCCGCGCAGGCTATGCCTTGATCAGAGAAGCAGCGCCGCATGAAGTCGGCATGACGCTGCGAGACGCAGAAGGCGAGGGTCCGCTTACCACCGCGCTTGCGCCACTGTTCGATAATATTGTCGGCTCGACGCTGAGTGGCGACCGCCGTGGTCAGCGCTTCTTCGTCAAAGTGCGTGCTACGCCAAGGTATGTTCGCGTAATCGACGTCGTCGGGGACGCCGAAATAGTCATAGGGGCAAAGCAACCCTTCCTCGATTCCTCTCGGCACCAGACAACGAAAGACCAGGTTTTCTTGGCACAGCGCCAAGAGGTCTCCGCCGTCGGTACGCTCAGGGGTAGCGGTTAGACCGAGCAGGAACTGCGGCTCGAAATGATCGATCAGGCGTCGGTACGTCGGCGCCGACGCGTGATGAAACTCGTCGACGACGATATAGTCGAAGGCCCTCGAATCGAAGCGCCGCAAGTGCTCGTTCCGACCTAGCGTCTGGATCGATGCGAACAGGATGTCCGCTTCGGGTGCTCGCTCGCTCCCAATATATAGGCCGATCGACGCGTTTGGCCGAATTCGCCGAAACGTCGCGATCGACTGACTGAGAATTTCTTGCCGGTGCGCGACGAATAGAACACGCCGGTACTTTGGATCCGCACTGTCGAACGCTGCGAGCCAGGTCTTGCCCAGACCCGTTGCCATGACGACGAGACCGGCGCGATAGCCATCGTCCCGGGTCTTGGCCAATGCCACGAGCGCCTCGGTCTGGATGACGTTGGGCGCCGGCGGCGGAGGCGGCACCTCAATTTCCGCTTCGGCATCAGTCCCGCGATCGCTCGGCACGTGTCTGCGGCGGCGGTACTCGGAGAGCCACGATTCGTCCAGCTCTCGCGTCGCAGGGTGGCCAAACAAGGCCTGGAACGCGTCGCTCACCTGCTGCCAACCATCGGCATCGCGCGAAGAAAGGATGCGGTAGTTCCACTCGATTCCATCTACGAGGGCCGATGCGGAAAGATTCGAGCTTCCGACGTAGGCCGCGCCTCTCCCTCCGACATGCGAGACCACGTAGGCCTTCGGATGAAAGCTTTTGCCCTTACTCTCGAACACTCTCAGCTGGCATTTTTCCTCGCCGTAGAGTGCGCGCAAGTCGACGAGCCTTTGGAGCGCGTTCGGATCGGAGACGTCGAGATAGTCACCCGTCAATAGCCGAAGGCCGCCGCCGCGCTCGAGAAGATCCTCGAAATGTGGGTAAAGCCGCTCGACACCGCTCGGCATGACGAACGCCACTGCGACGTCCAGCGACCGCGCGTCGGATAGATCGCGTTCGAGCTGGATCAGAAGAGGATTGTCGCCACCGGTCGTGAGCAGCGTTTCGAGTATCCGCGGCTCCCTGGCGCGCAGGATGTTTGGCGGCCTATTCTCCGCCGCCAGGTAGTTGGCCTTCTCCGGGATGACGTAACGCACACCCCCGCGCGGATCCGGTACGTCACCAGCGCGCCGCGGTATCACGTGAAGGTGAAGGTGAGGGACGGTCTGGCCTGCCGACTGCCCGACATTGATGCCAAAGTTGAAGCCGGTGGCTGGCAGACGTGCGTCGACCTCGGCGCACACTGCGTCGATCGCTCCGAAGAGGGCAGCCCGTTCATCGGGCGATGCGTCGAACCAAGTCGGAACGTGGCGATACGGGACGATAAG
>WYBU01000015.1 GCA_011525745.1 Planctomycetaceae bacterium
CTTTCTCCTTCGCCAGAGACAACAATCTCGCCAAATGCAGCCTCGTTGGACTTCTCAAAGTCTTTGTACAGATTAAGCGTTTTCGTCGCATACGCATTGTAATAGGCGTCATAACGACTTGGCTTAATTGCCGCAAAGCACCAAAAAGACATGCCGCTTTCGAGCTTTCCGTAAATCAACACTATTACTCGCTGATGCGCGTCACCCGCCTTTTCGGAAACCGTGAACTGGGCGTCGTAAGAATGGACTTCGATTCCCAAAGCTGCCAGTTTGGAGATGACGTCAGGCGTCAGTGTCGCCAGAGTCGCGAATTGTGATTGCGAGTCGACTGTACCGGTCAGCGCAATATTTAAGGTAAATGTATTGACCTGCAACGACACTGGAGAATAGCCAGGGACTTTGTAAGTGGCAAGAAGCGTATCGCAGGGCACCTTGAGCACGTCTGCTATCGCAGAAATGTTCTCCAAGTACGCTGGCCGCCCCTTCATTATCCGCCGTAAGGTGCGCAAGTGAATACCTGCCAGCGCCGCGAGGCGCTCGGCGCTTAGGCCGCGTGCATTACGAAGCCGTTCAATTTCGTCGGTACGACAGGTGTGCGTGCGCTTCGCTTTACTGTTCATGACCGTAGCAAGAACGTGTCCCCAAGCTGTCTTGAAAAAGGGCAAACGCGCCCTACAGGTGTCACGGCCCCCCATCTAACCTTATTTGCGGCGGCACGAAGCAACCGACAGAGGAGAGCGCCACGACGCCTACGACACGGCCATCGTAATTCTAGTGCAGACCGAAAGTTGCGGTCAACGCCGGTGGTGATTGAGGGGTTCTAACGGGGTATGGGAGTGATGCCATGGCGGATCAGGCAGTTCAGGAGGTCCCGATTGACAAGGTCGTCTGCCGTAAGCAGGTGCGGGAGTCCTTCGACGAGGAGGAGCTCGTCGGGCTGGCGCACAGCATCCGGGAGAGCGGAATCCTCCAGCCGCTGCTCGGACACCGAGAGGGTGTGTCCTTCGTGCTCGATGACGGCGAGAGGCGCCTTCGGGCCGCGAAGCGGGCCGGCCTGACGGTTGTGCCCATGATACTTGACGATCACGAATTATGCCGGGCGCAGGTAATCCAGCGGCAGATGGTCTGCAATTGCCAGCGTTCTGATCTCACGGCAATCGAAAAAGCCCGGGCAATCGATGCCTTGATGAAAGAAACGCAATGGCACGCGAGAGAAGTCGCCCGGAAACTGGGGCTCTCCGAACCCACGGTTTCACGGCTTCTCGCACTTTTGGTACTCCCTGACGAAGTCCAGCGGCGCGTAGAAGGTGGCGAAATTCCCGCAAGCACGGCCTACCAGATCGCGATTGCGGGCGACGGCGATACGCAGAACAAGCTGGCATCCGAGGTTGCTGGTAACAAGCTGACCCGCGAGGCCGTCACGGCCCGCCGCCGTGCGAAACGCCCGCGCCAGAGAGCGAAGCGGAATCGCGGGACCAAGCCGCAGGTCGTCGTGCCACTCGGCGGCGGCCGTTCGATCACCGTCGCCGGCCCCGACCTGTCGCTCAAGGCGCTCATCGAATGGCTGGAGGAGTCGCTGAATCGACTGCGGGCACTGGGTACCGCCGATCTGGAACTGGCCGACGCCGTCGCTCGGTTGGGCGATCCGCCGGTGGCGTTGAGCGCTTGATAGGCCAATCTGAAAGAAAGGTGAGTCATGTTGATGTCATTCTTCAGGCGCTCAGCAAGGAAGCAGGCGGCGGTATCGCCGTGGGACCTGTCGTCCCCTCTTCTCTCGTGGTCGACGCGCGATCACTGGTCGCTGCGCGAGGCGGTCGAAGGGACCCTCATTCTTGGCGCGACCGGATCGGGCAAGACCTCGGGCTCAGGAGCCGCCATCGCTCATGCGCTGCTTTCGAGAGCACGCGCCGGTGGACTTGTGCTCACGGCAAAATCGGATGAGCGGGCGCTGTGGGAGCGCTACTGCCGCGAATGCGGGCGTATCGATGATCTCCTGGTGTTCGGACCGAACGAAAAGCTGCGATTCAATTTTCTTGATTTCGAGCTGAACCGGCCCGGCGCGGGTGCCGGGCTTACGGAGAACATCGTCAACCTGTTCAGCAACGTGCTCGAAATCGCCGAGCGCAATTCCGGGACGGACGGGGGCCGCGGCGACGACGGCTTCTGGCGGCGGACCAACCGCCAGCTGCTGCGGAACCTGTGCGACCTCCTGGCGATGGCGACCGGCCGCGTGTCCGTGCCCGACCTGGTCAGGCTGTGCCTGTCGGCGCCAACAGCAACGACTCAGTTCAAGGATCCGGTGTGGAGAGAACGGTCGTTCTGCTTCCATTGCCTCAAGGAGGCGGAGGAGCGGCAGAAGTCGCCGCGGCAAGATCACGATTTCGGCGTTGTGGCCGACTTTTTCATGCTCGAATGGCCGAATCTGAGCGAAAAAACGCGAAGCGTCGTCATGGCGACGTTCACGTCGATGGCCGACGTGCTCAATCGCGGCGTGCTGCGCGAGCTGTTCTGCACCGACACGAACATCACGCCCAAGGCGATTGAAGACGGGAAGATCATCCTGATCGACCTGCCTGTTAGGGAATACGCGGAGGTCGGGCAGTTCGCGCAGGTGCTGTGGAAATATTGCTTTCAGCGGAGCATTGAGCGGCGCGACGTTTCGGCGAACCCTCGCCCCGTAATACTGTGGATGGATGAAGCTCAGAATTTTTCCACTTCCTACGACACGCAGTTCCAGACTACCTGCCGCGCAGCCCGCGTCGCCACCGTGTACCTGTCGCAGAACCTGAGCAACTTTTACGTTGCGCTGGGCGGAACGGAAAAAGCAAAACACGAGGTGGCATCCTTGTGTGCCAATATGAATACAAAGGTCATTCATGCATGCAGTGACCCCATCACGCTCGAATGGGTGGCAACATTGAGCGGCCGGACGCGGCAGCTGTTCATCAACGGCAACAACAGCTACTCGACCGATGCGTACTTGGATTCGTGGCTCGGATTTCGAGCGCCGAGTCAGGCGACGGCGGGCTTCTCAGAGGCATATGAGTCTGACATTCAGCCCACGGCTGTGACGCGCCTCCGGTCCGGATCGGCCGCACATGGCTGGCATGTAGATGCCCTGGTGTTTCAGAACGGCCGCGTGTTCCGCGACACAGGCCGGACGTGGATGAAGGTCACGTTCCGGCAGAAGCATTAGGCGGGCAATCCAGGTGGTTTTTCAGGTCGGTGCTCACCGTCCGCGTGGAAGGTGCGCGCCGATCGCAGGAGAAAGCAAAGACAGGAGTCATCACGGTGGATCAACATTCGCAGCCGCCAAGTTTCATGCAGCAGGTGCGCACCGCGACCGGCTGGGCCTTGCTGGTCTGCCACTCGCTGGCGGCCACCTGGGAGGTCTTCCTGCACCGGCCGGGGACGTTTGGCGAAAGGTATCTCGGGCCGCAGGCCGGGCTGGCGATCCTGCTCGTCCCGGGGTTCGCGATTTTCTGGCCGGAACACGATGCATCGGGCCTCCTCGTCTTCCTCTTCTGCTATCTCGTCATGTGCTTCTTCGCCCGGATCGCCACGATCCTGCGGCAGCGGGCCGGCGGGCCGCAGCCGCACAGCTACTACTCCGGGGCTCCCTTCATCATGCGACTT
Organism: Planctomycetaceae bacterium; assembly: GCA_011525745.1. Classification (GTDB taxonomy): domain Bacteria; phylum Planctomycetota; class Phycisphaerae; order UBA1845; family UTPLA1; genus PLA4. The sequence continues at coordinate 3,637 of WYBU01000015.1, forward strand.
ACAGGCCGCTTCAGCGAGAAGAGCGTGAAATTCATGGTCGAGCCGATGCTCGCCTTCGTGATTTCGACGCTGATGATGGCAGTGAGCCGGCCGCTCGGCTGCTACCTGCTGGTGGCCACGTTCGGCATCGTCGCCTCGAACAACCTGAGCATCAGTATCGACCGCGAGCGGCTGCTCGACCTCCACGACTCTGCCATTGAAGCCGAGCAACAAGCGGAAGCGTTCCGCGAGATGCGCGGCGAGTAGTCCCTCATCAGGAGTTTGCCATGCAAGACAATCGACCCGTACCGAAGTGGTTTTCCGGTTCACTCGCGGCCTATGGCCGCCTCGGAATTCACGAACTGCGCAATGCGCTCTACCCGGAGTCCAACGTGGCGCAGGGCCACTCGGAGTATGGCATGTGGGCGGCGCCGACGCCTGGGCAGGTGCAACAGGCGCAGGAGAAGGACGGCGTCGCGCCGGATGCCCATAAGGCGAACGAAGTCCCGCCGCACTCGATCCTCGGCGAGCGGATGCGTGACGCCGAGCGGTCGGCCGAATTCCGCGAGCGCGAGTCGCGCGAGAGGGACTTTGAACGAGAGTAACCCGGATTGCGCGCCAGCGTGGCGCGGCAGCAGGCAATACGGAACGAGGCATCATTACCGAAGGAGATCATCATGCACGTAATCGGCACGATTCTGGCAGGTTGGGCGGCGCGCAAGGCATGCTCGTGGATCACGAGCGGCGCCTCCAAGGTGGGGGAATTCGACGTTTCGGCAACCTACAGCCATGACCCGGATGATTTGACACTGCGGCTGATGACTGGCCGGGAGATTCCTGGTCTGATTGCCCTGCTTCACATTCTCACGCCTAACGACATTTACCTGAAGGGCGTGGGTGAGGATCAGGACAACGACGGCGACTTCGCGTACATCCGGCCGTTCAAGGGGAGAGAGTGCGCGTGCCGCATCCCGCTTGGCTCCATTGTGTACCGTGCGGCCGGCGAGTACTGGCTGCGCGTCAGCTGCTACGTGGCAAGGGCCGGCGCAAATGGGCCGGAGCTCAAAGGGCGCGCGGCTTTTCGGATCACGCTGCCGGAGCCGCGACAGCTCGGCCGGTTCGCGCATTACCTGCCGCTGGTGGAACTCGTGCGGTACGTCGTGCGGTGCACTGAGACAGGCCGAGGCGCAAGGATGCGTTGCATGAAGGACTTCTTCGTGCAGAAGATCGGCATGACGGAACAGGAATACGACAATCTGCGCGACGCCGTACGGTTTACCACCCGCGCGCGGCTTCCCGACGTTCTTGGCGGCATCCGCAAAAGCGCTCCGAACCTCGACACGGAATCCATACTTAATTTCCTGGTGCAGGTGGCCATGAGCGACGACGACTTCTCGGCCGAGGAGGAATCGCTCGTTCGGGAGGTCGCGCGGCTGCGCGGCATGAGCGACCACGACTGGGAGCGGTTCGCCGAGAGCGAGGGCCTCAACCGGTTGAATCCGTGGGCGGTGCTCGGCGTGCGGCGGGGGGCGACGCCGGACGAGATCAGGACGGCGTATCGCCAGCTCATGCTTCAGAACCATCCCGACCGGTTCGCGCAGTCGCCGAAGGACTTCCAGGAGCTTGCAACCAAGAAGACCATCGCCGCCAGGCAGGCGTATGAGCAGTTGATGGGAGCTGCGGGAGCGAGCGCGTGATGGGCTTGCGTAGCGGGTGAACGTCACATGATCGACACGGCGATGGAGAACCTGGTGCCCCTGCGGGACGTGCCGCGGTGCCTGCCGCCGCGGCCAAGCGGCAAGCGGCTGCATATCAGCGCCGTCTATCGCTGGACGCTGCGCGGCGTGCGCGGCGTCCGGCTGGAGACGGTTAAGATCGGCGGCACGACGTACACGAGCCGGGAGGCGATTCAGCGGTTTTCCGAGCGATTGTCCGGGGCGGACTCCGTTCCGGATGTAGTCAATCCCGTCAGCCGCGCGCGGCAGCGGCAGCTTGAACAGGCGAAGGCGGCGGTTGCCAATGCGCTCGGCCCTCAGCGGCTCTCTCCCGATGCGGGCGCGCGATAGCACCGCGCTCCGTCAATAAGCGATTCAGGCTCCGGCAGCCCGTGAGGACCGCCGGAGCCTGCACGGCACAATGTGCCGGTATCGCGCTCCAGCTTACCCGACCTCCGTCAGGATGTCAGCGGCCTTCGTGCGGACCAGTTCCGCGTAGATCTCTGCGCTGCGCCCCTTGAGACTCTTGGCTTCGCTGCACGTCCACGTCGTTACCAGTGCTATCCCCGAATGCCAGCGCTGCTCGCTTGTGCCGTATCAGCCATAACGCTCTGCAGACAGATGTTCCAGTGCTTGAACGCGGTTTGCCAGCGATGGGTGCCAGTACGCAAGATTTGCCTTGCCACAGTACTCGCTAATGAACCAGCGAGCTCCAAGCCGCACTTTCAATAGCAATGGCAGCTGGCTTGGCTCCAACAAAAGAGCTCTCAGCATGTCGCGCTGCATGCCCCGTCCTATGCCAATAGCGCCTGAACACGCACTTAAATACGCGCCCTCCGCTGCAGCAACATGATGAACCTTCAGCAAGCATCTGCGCAATGCGTCAGGGCTAACCCCGCCACGACGTACAGCCATTCGATCAGCAGATAGTTCGTAGCCAATGCTGCCTTGAAGGCTCCTCATAAAAGTGTCGCCGACACAGCTAACTCTCCCGAGAAAGCGGCAGAGCTGATCGACCGCGCAGTGGCCGGATTTATGATGCGCCAACTCATGCGCTAGCAGGCCTGCACATTCATCCCTGTCCAATAGCTCGGCACAGCGAGTGCTCACAACGACGTATCGCGCCGCCGCAATGACGCCTAAACGAATGGATTCCGCGAATGGTCGTCGATTCTCCACCACGATCAACCCGACACCACTAATAGCCATACGTGCCAGTAGTACGTCAAACGTCTGCTGTAGGCCACCATGACCACACAGCTTCGAGCGGTCGTTTCTTGTCAGCCATGTCCGCACCCGATGTTCCCGGATGATCATGCTTCCGATCGACAAACTAAGAGCGAGAAGCACAATTGCGACCCATGAGTAGGATATTAGTAGGCCGAGCAAGATAAGCCGTTCTTCACCAGGTTGTCCAAGAGCAATGCTCAGTCCATAGCTAAACCACTGGAACGGCTCGGCGTGCATTGGACCGGGAGCGCGCCCGACGAGACGAGCAGCAGTCTCCGTAAGTGCCTTCACGAGAGACACATCTAACCAAATGCAGAATAGCGCAAGCATCAACCAAGAGCCCAAAGCTGCAATTCTAAAAAACCCGATGAACCCGCGACCTGTAACAGCGCGCTGGACTTCCTGGGAAGTCGGAGACGTGTGAAGACGCGTGAGGTAGAACCACGTCCGCAGGGGAAGGCGGACCGCCGCACATAGGAAAGCTACACTGAGAACAGCACAAAGAAGCGTTGCGCCAGCGGTAAACTGACACATGAGGATAATCGCGTGAAGCGCGTCTCGCACGCCAGTAGTCATCGCCTGGAGCTCAGCCGGGGAGGAAGCCGGTTGCCTAAGGACCGAGTGGTCGCCATGCAGGAAAGCCTCACTACTTGATACGGCTTGAGCCAAGTCAGCTGCGGGCATGGTGACGCTGAGGCGCTCCCAGAATAGGAGCGGGCACATCATCAGTACGAACGCGAGCTGCACGTATAATCCACACAGCAGAGGCACAAGCCTCAACGTGGCGCCGCGGCGAGACATGGCCGTCAAGAGGAGCAGTAGAGCCGCAACGAGAGTGGCAATCAGCGCAAAGAGCGAGGTGAATGTAACAGCATCGGCGCGAAGCGTGAGTGTACCCCGGACGATGTCGTACACCGGCCGAGCCAAGAAGATCAACACATAGACGATATAGGTGAGACAAATCGCAGCGTACTTGCGATTGAAGCCAAGACCCATTCTGCGAAATGTATGGCTCTGCGATTCGACGGCGCGCTGAAGTGCCTCAACAAGGCGCTGAGGTGAGCCGGCAGTAATTAGTCGGAACGTTAGAAAGAGAAGGGTGATCCAAGAAGCGAAGATGACAGCGTGGGCGAAGGGGCTTTCAAGTCCAAGCGTCATGTGGTCGAATAAAAAGTACTCCCATGCAACGTGAAAAAGAGGCAGCATCAGCGCGCAGCAAGCGAGGATAGCCGCGAAGTACCAGGACGAGTACTTGACCTGACAGAACAACCGAGTGGAATCGCCGCTTGCTCGAAGGACCCAGTTGACATGCTGGGGATAGGAGTGCCGCAAGATCGCCCAAGCCGTTCCGCTGTGAACGGTGTGGAGCGTGAGGTGGGCGTTTGCGGAATCACGTTCAGCGACGCGGTACCTGTTGGCTTTCAGCACCGTGTCAAGGAGCTGTGCCACGCTCGTTATGCCCATGGAAATGTGATACACGAGGGGCCTGCGTCACAGTCTAATAGTGAGCAACTAGAGATCCCGATTTACGTCGTTCCTTCTATGCCGACGATCAGACCGGCGACGCACTGTTATTAACGTGCGGCAATAGTGACAAAAGGCTCGCGCTAGATGCGATCGGCAAATCGCTTCAGAATGCCTTCCACCCTAAGCCGTAACTTGTGCACCATTTCTGGCTTACGCGTCCAATCTGTCAAGCGGCGTTCCGCGAGGTCGAGGTGGGGGAGCAAATCGCGTTGGATTGAGTCGGCTGCAGTTGCCGCGATGAGTTTCGCCGCAATCCAACAGGCGATGGAGATGGTCGTGCCGGCAAGTAGTGCGGGCTCAAAGGCGATCCCGTTGCGATCGAAGGGTTCGTCGACCTCGGCATCTTCCCTTAACTTGCGGTTGATTGTGTCGTAGATACCGTCAAAAACCACTGCGAATTCGTCGAGTTCACGTGGCGCAGTCTCGCTCAAATAGTCGTAGACGGCTTGACGTACAAGCGATTTGTGCGCAGGCTCGTCCATCGCAGCCTCCCGCGGACACCATCTTTCGCCGATTCAGGCAGGGGAAACCAGCCCCTCCAGCGACGAGAGATCAGCATCAATCCGACATTACCCATTTGACCTCGCCCCGCTACGCCGCAGGGCAATATTCGACTAGAGCCTACCCGACTTCGGCCATGATGTCAGCGGCCTTTGTGCGGTCCAGTTCCGCGTACACCTCGGTGACAGCGCTGGAGCGATGCCCCAGCACCACACGGGCTGCTTCGATGCCGAATCGCCTCCGCAGGTACGTCGCGGCCGAATGCCGCAGGCGGTTCGGTCCCCACACTTCGATGCCGGCCTTTTCGCAGCCGCGCTTGATGGCGCTGTAGTAGCTGCGGCGTGTGTAGCGGTTGCCGGGGATGCGTTTCGGCGACGGCCGTCGCTTCTTCGGCGGGTTGTTGCCCCTCCGCAGGCGGTCGCGGGACTGCTTCACGGCGTCCTTCGGGCTGAACAGGTACGCCTCGGCCGGCCGGAGCAGATACGGCGTGATGATCGCCTGTGCCCTGGGGCCGAGATAGATCAGCCGCTCGATGCCGTGATGCTCGGTCTTGTGGCGGGCGGGCCGATAGATCCACGTCGCTTGCCCGCGGTCGATGTCCACCGGCCGCATGGCCGTCACTTCGTTGGGCCGCATGCCCGTCAACTGCTGTAGCTCGATCATCGCCTGCACCTGCGGCGTCACGAACGGCAGGATCACGCTCACGCACTCTTCGGGCACGGGTCGAACCGGCCCGGTCTCGCGGGCCTCGGTGCGGCCGGCGCGGAGGGCGGCGACGGCCTGGAGCGCGTGGAGGACCTGCGGTGCGACAAGCTGATTCTCGACGCCCCATTTGAAAACGCGGCGGATGCGGTTGATGCGATAGTTGATAACGCGCCGTGAGAGCTTGGCTTCGATGGACTTCTGCCGAACGGCCTTCAGCGCCATCGGCCCGAAATCGGCGACCGGCGTCATGCCGTAGAGCGCCTGCAACAGGCGCGTCGCGTCCTTGATGTTCTTGGCCTCGCCGGTCGGCTGGCCATCCTTCACGTAGTAGCGGTCGGCGTGCTCGTAGTACGCGGCGAGCAGTTCGCAGATTCTGAAGTCGGCGCCGGACCTCGTGGCGGCGGCAGTCGCCGCGACGGCTGCCGGTCCTGCGGCGTTCCATTCGGAGATCAGACGCTTGTAGGCGTCGAGGCTCTCCGGCGAGCCATGCGAGCCGAGATAATGGTCCTTGCCGGCGATGGTGACGACGGCGTTGCCAGTGGCCTTGTGACGACGATACGACGGGGGTTTGCGGGTGATTCTGGACATGTGCAGCTCCTTCGGGCGGAGCTAAAAACGGTAATTACCGTTTTTAGCTCGAACCTTCGGGCTGCACTTTCCGACGCGGAAAGGCTCGCTAACTTGCGATCAGCCACGGAATTATATTCAACAGCGGGCGATGGGATTCGAACCCACGACGTCCAGCTTGGGAAGCGACCGGACCTACCGCGTTTTCGGCGCGGAAGTACTTTGGTTGCAGCATGTTAGCGGCGGCGCACCGCTTTTGCAAGGCCGCGCACTACGTCGCATTTTGAAGCGTTTGGACGTGGTATTATAGGGCGCATGTGGTCAGCAATGGTCAGGAACGTAACCGCTCAGAAGCGACGCCAATCGAGAGCACACATATCCTTGGCCGGAGGGCGAGAACGGTCGGCGACTAACGATATCTATCTCGACTCGTTCAGCGTCGATCGTTGACCATCGGCCATACGCCCTGAGCCGCACGCTTGGTATAGCGATGATGTCTGCCTTGCCCCTTATGTCAACCCGCTCCATAGCCGGAGGAATCGCCCTGCACGCGGAAGGGGCAAAAAACCGTCAAGCCTCGACGGACTGACGTACGCCTGGTCCAATAGTGCGTATTGGAGTGAGGTCAGAACTATGGGGACATGCGGAACGGAGAGTTCGATGAAGCCGGAAATGGCCGCGCTTGCTGAAGCATTGACGGATGTCATGAGGGGTCACGAAGAACTGCAGAAGGCGCTAGACGACAAGCTTAATGACGAGTTTTCGCCGGACACCTACCGGTCGATGTCACAGAAGCGATGGGGCGCGCTATTGAGGGAGCTGGGACCCGTCGTTCAAAAGGTGATCGAGGACGGGGATTATTCGGCGGAGGAGGTTGGCGGCTGCCTTCGGCTATTGTTAGACGTTCTTAAGGAAATCTCGCCGGACGTCTTCCTGGAGGATGAGTTGGAGGAGGAGGAAGCGCGATCGGCGCCCGATGACGAGGAAGGCGAAGTCGACGAAGACGATTCCGGGCAGCCGAGACGCTGAGGGATAACGCGGCGCCTTGAAACCCGTCTGAGTGGCCCTCGTCAGGCATTCTGTTCCCGGAGGGCCGTTGGGACATTCCAGCGTTTGAGTAGCACTTAGGGTCGTGATAAACGGATGGAATGAGAACATTCGTACATGGCCCGAGCTCGCGTGCTCCGCGCATTTCGAGTCGATACCACGCGGGACGAAATCGTAAGAGGCGGGCGCATCGGGCATCTGGTCGATTCCCGTACACGAAGCGGGAGACGTTACTCTCGCGTGGCGAACGTGCCTTTCAAACGTCACTATCTGAAGCGGTCGGCGACAGGTACCTGATCATGTACAAGGTCCGTGTAGCGGACATCGTGACCTGCTCGGAGGCGGACTGGCAACGAGGCTACGGCGGAGCGATCTCGCAGAAGCATCTGGACTTCGTGCTCTGCGAGCGTCGCAGCACCAGGGTCGTGCTTGCCGTGGAACTTGACGATCGTTCCCACGAGGCGGAGCATCGGAAGCGACGAGACTGGTTCCTCAACAACGCTCTTCGCGCGGCTGGCGTCCCGCTGCTGCGGATCAGGGCAAGGTCGCAATACTCATCAGTGATTATCAGGCGGCTGGTTTTTGCAGCGATTTCAGGGGGTTGCGCAACCGAGCCGGATCGTTGCAGCACATCACACGATGACACGCCATAACAATCGGCACAGGTGGAATGCAACGGCCTCCGGAAAGGAAGGTGTTGTATGCCGAAGAATGAGAGCAACCGACCAGCGCGCGAGATCCGCTACGGGAGCATCAAGGTCCTCGTCTGGCGGAATCAGACCGCAAACGGGGCCATGCACAACGTGACGGTCGCGCGGCTGTATAAGGACGGCGATGAGTGGAAGGAAACCTCTGGTTTTCACACCGAGGACCTGCCGCTTCTCGCCAAGGGTCTCAACGACGCTCACACGTGGATTCACGACCAGGCGGCGCCGACGGCATCGTAGCTGGAGGAATGCCGTAGGACGTAGGTTCGAATCGGAGTTTCAAGAACAGGTTCCACGCGAGGTTCGGGGCATCCACCTGCCCATTCGGCGACTCGTGAATCAACTCCGACACCCAGCTACCGACGCCGCCGATTCCACTTCATCCTGACGAAGAAAAACAACGCGAAGATCGTGACTAGCGCGTCGAGTTGCGCTACTCTGGCGCAGTGAAACAGCGTTTCACGATCGTCAGAATCACGTAAGCGCGTGGCCTGGCGTCTGAATCGTGGGATCGGACAACCGGTAAACCTGACCACCAATCAGGCTAAGGAGGCGGAGTTCATCACCCGCCATGTTCGAGTGCTCGTAGCGCTGAGTACGCGGAGACGCGTTCGCTCAGTGCGAGGGAGGCTCGGCAGAGTAATCCCAAGTTTTTGGAGTAATCCTGCCGTTCGATCCCATACACATCATGGGCGATTCGCTCGCACTTGGCCGCGCTGCCATCCTTCCCCCCGGCAAGGCTTCGTCGGAAGCGTTCGCCTCGCACTTTGCATAGAAAATGGGCGACCGGGACAAACTCGCGCTTCGGCGCGAGCCGGATCAGTCAAAGTGGGTGATGCCGCCGAACGGCGGCTAATCCCCCTGCGGGGTTCGGGCCAACCTTCGGGCGCATGCTCGAAGACGGCTCGTTCAACGCCAGCCCGGGCAGGGAGCTCGTCGGCAGCGATGCCGCCGACCGGGGCGATGATAAGCCTCGGCGTTCCACGGAAATCGTGGACGGTGAAAAGCTCAACTGCGAAAGGCGGGACAACCGCTTCTGGGTGAGTTTGATCGGAGACGGTGCCAAACCGCGATAGAAAGACCTGCGCTGAGGGTAAGGGGAGCTTCTAGATTCGTACCCCGAAATCGTCCGCATCTGCGGGCGTAAACATGCCAGCCGGCGGGAGCCGGCAGGTGATCAGCGTTGTGAACGCAACGTGCGGGAGAGATGCACGCGGCGTTTCCAGGTCAAGCGACGTGACCGATCAGATGGAGACTGGTTCTAACCGGGGAAGGACTCTGGCGGCCGGGGTGATGCCCGGTGCCCGCGATTTATCGCGCGGGTGCTTGAAAAGCCGGAGTCTGGGAGCGGGGCCTGAGTAGGAAGCACGCGGAAGCGTGGCGGCAAGGCGGCAAGGCAGTCGCTATGCCGTTCGTGCATTTACGGGTGGTGCCGGGTGCGTGAACGATGACGAAAGGGCTGACGAGCATTTCCCATGTGTTTATGACGTATCGGCATGGCGCCGAAGCAGGAAGGATCTGCCTCGGTGCCTGCCGTTTTTGGTCGGAAGACAGCCAATGCGGTCAAACGAGGACCCTCGGGAGAGGGCCGTCTTTTGACAGCGGAATGACGATGCACAAGCGGGGTGTATCCGCGAGTGCATCGAGGTTGCGTGGCCGCAACCGCTATGGGTCCGCACTGATTTTGTCGTTGCGCAAGGCGCATCGAATTCGCGAAAGAATTCGGCGTCTTGGTGCAACGAAAGCACGAATTGGTGCGGTGGTCTGGTGCATTGAGCAACTGCAATAGATGAATCTAGCCGCATGTGCGGACGGATGCCGATCGCAAGATGCGAGTCGATGAGCTGGCGGCAATGGCCGACAGCGGCACTCGGTTCGCGAAGGCGGGGAAGCGACGGCATTCGGCATACGCTGATGCGGTGATGGATTTAGAAGGGGCAGTGCGCTCAGGGCGTGGCGGTGAGCGGCGGGGTTTTCATAGAAGGACGTGGTTGTGCACGCCTGGCCGGTAACGCGGGCGACCGCGTGGTCGGCGTGCGCGAGGATTTGGTAGCGAGCGAAGGGAGGTGATTCGCATAGGTTGGTGGCGCACGGAGAGCGGTGGAGTCATCGGCGACGGGCCGGCGAACATCATCGACGAGTTCGATGAGGTCGTCTGGAAGGATCCGGCGCAGATCCCGCCCGATGTGCGAGCACGCATCGTGGCGTGCTATCGCGAGGACTTCGACAGGGAGCCGACTGAGCAGGAGCTTCAGGACTTACTGGACTTCTGCGGGAATGTCGGCCCTTACGGTTCATGCTCGGACGAAGGGAGGTAAACAGGCTTTGCGGGCTTGTGCCAGAACAACCCGCACATTTACGAAGGGGGAATCGCATGGAGTATCGGTGCGTCGCAACGTCGGTCGAGGGGTTCGTGCGGCAGCTCGCTGTCGCGTACATCACCCACGGCTACTGGTTCTATGTCGCCGGCAACATCCCGGAGGGCAAGGATCCGTCCGCGGTGGATGCGAAGCTCACCGATCGCTACGGCATCGCGATCTCGAAGTGGGCGCGTTGCCGCCGCAAAACACGGGGGCTGGCGAACATGCAGTACCTCCGTCACCAGCGATTCTTCGTCCTGCTCGCGACGAAGGGACGGCACGAGTTCTTCGAGCGTGAGCGGGCGGCAATCCGCGACGTTCGCCGCGTGCCCATCAAGTTCGCGGGTTACAGCATCGGTTGTCGGAAATGGCGAGACGGTCGGTGGCACGCATCTGTTCGTATCAGCCAGGAGCGGTACTGGAATGCGAGAGCTTATTTTCTCGAGGGGTCGCTGACGATGACAACTCGCGAGCTAGATGCCGAAGCGGCCAAGTTAGCGGTACCTTTCCGCGCGGTGAGGAGTCAGTTAAGAACCATTATTCGTGCGGTCAACGGCCATCGGAAGCTGGCGGGCTTGCCTCCCCTTCGATTGAACGATTCAACATAAACGGTGACGCAGCAAGCAGCGCTTTGAATCCGCCGAAGATCCGAAGATCAAGTCCACCGTTGTTGCGAACTGCGCCAGGCCGGGCGTGGGCGAACACGACGGCGACGCGGAGACGCCAGTCGCACCTGGTCCGTCGCTCCTGACGATTCGCTACCACAGCCTCCTGGCGACCAGGCCCGCCATGTCGACCCCGGATCATCGCCTCCTCGGCCTGCGCCGGACTCCCCAAGAAAGGCCCGCCGCCAATAGCTCTCGGTCTTTGATGAGCAGAATGTGAAGCTTACTAGCCCATTTCCGTTGGAAGCTGGAGCACGGGTCCGTCGCTTTCGCACCGGACGTCCTTAGCGCCCAAGCGCTGGCAGGTCTCCCGGTGCAGCCCTGACGCATGCGGGGCTCTGCCCAGCGATCGGCTGATGCGAGCGGAGGCCCTGGCAGGGTCGGACGAGTGGAGCTAGACTGATGCTCGGAGCGGACGGAGGGAACGGTCCGGTGACACCGGGAGTTATTCGGCGATGATGATTTCTTCGCCCGGTTGGCCGATGAGGGAGCAACATGGTTTCGCAGCCCGTCGTGCCCGTGCAGAGGCGCGGCCGGCAAGGCGTTCTCTATCGCGCCAATCCCGATCTTCACGAGAACAGCCAACGTCGAGTAAGTTTGACCCGTAGGTTTTGCAGCCGTGCTACCTTGGTGGCACCCAAGGGACACAGAAAGAAGCGACGGAAAGCAGGGCGCTACTCAGATGCTCCAGAATATATGTGGCAAGTATCCTGGTTCGCGCATTGCGGTAATTGGCTCGGCCCCATCTGCGCTCAACTATCAAGAGGGCCGGCATGTGGCTACTATTGCCGTGAACGGAGCCTCGCGCCTCCTGCGCGCCGTTAAGAGAGACGCTTACTTCCTTTCAGGTGATGCACGAGCTTCCTTGCAGTCATGGTATTCGCTAATACCTCCCAGCGCGACTCAGATCCTCAGGCCGATGGCGGCACTATTTTCACCTGTGTTTGTTCCGGACGATGAGATGAGACGCGATCTCGTTCACACTTGGAATCGATACTTGGATGATCACCCTGGCGAGGTGCGCACTTTGCCGAACAGGAATGTCCGTGTGGATGGACGAGTAGAGCCACTTCGCGATCTTGCCTACAACAATGCTTTCTATGATCACTTGGTGACGCTATTGCCTGATTGCGATCCACACGTAGTGTTCAACGTGGACTTGCCGCGGCCGTTGAGTCCCGATATGGAGAAGCTTCGGCGAGGCGTTACAAGTGCTGGCTGCGCATTGCAGGTAGCTTATTTGATGGGGGCACACGAGATCTGCATGTTTGGAGTCGAGATGAGCAACATCGGCGTGCCATATCGCGAAGCCAACTACTTCTATGCTGCGGAGCCTGAGGAAAGAGGAGTCACAACGGAAAAGGCGCGTCGAGCAATCGAAGCCCTGATTGACGATCTCCGGAGAGAGGGTCTTACGATTCAGCATTGTGGGCCTACTCGGATTCGGAATGCGCAGGTAGTGCAGCCACCTCAGAACGCTGTCGCCGCTCAATTGAGCCGCACCGCTGCAGCTTTAGCGGCTGATGAGGACTAAGATGCTAGTCCATCGTGATGTGTATGTCTGTATAACCTGCGTCGACTACGATGACTTTCTGGCGCTTACCCTGCCCAGCGCACTCAGTATATTCCCCAACACGTGGGTGGTCACCGCGGCCCGCGACGACGGGTCGCTATCCGTCAGCCGTCGACACTGCGCAAGGACGTTCACAACAGACGTGTGGTGGTACAACGGAGCGCGTTTTGACAAAGCAGCTGCGATCAATGAATGGATCGAAACCAGCATTGCGGACAAGGCACCGTGCTGGATTCTGCTTCTTGATGCGGACATCTATTTGCCGCCAGGACTAGAGGCTTACTTGTGTGGCCTGCAACGGCACGTGCTCTATTCTGCCCAAAGGCGCATGTGTCCATCGAAGGAGGACTGGAGCCAGTTCGTTGACGGCCATCTTTCTTTGCAGGACTTTTCGATCTCGCATGTTCCGATCAAGAATGGGAAGGCCTTTGGATCTCGACCGACCTCCAACCCTGCAGGCTTACAGGGTTATTTTCAGCTTTTCTTCTTGAATGAGAGCGCCGCGAAGAGGAGACGCTTGTTCACTCCTAGTGGATCAGCCAGAGCCTACGACGTCGAGTTTGCGCTCACGTATCCAGAACAAGACCGAAGAGACCTGGCTGGGTATGAGGTCGTCCATTTGGGTGAACCCAAGGTCAATTGGAATGGTCGCGTGACACAGAGATGGGATAGCGAGGCTTTGCCGGCAGCACCAGCGGCTGACAGATAAGGGGCGCTGCGCCATGTGTGTGTCGCCGCCCCCTCGAGAAAAGACAAGCGCTGTAACCGTGTGACGATCCGGCCACTCTCGGTGCCTTCAAAGACTAGGGACTAGGCCGCCCTGAGACTGAGTCACTCATGGCAAAGGTGTCTGTCGTTATACCCTTCAGGAATTCTGAGGCCTACATTGTAGGCTGTGTGCGCTCAGTACTCGCTCAAACGCTAAGTGAGTTGGAGGTCATTTGCGTCGACAACGGATCGACGGATGGATCGCGGACGTGCGTCGAGCGGTTCGGCGCGCTCGATAGGCGCGTTCGCCTTATTAGTTGCGTCCAACCGGGGGCTGGTCATGCGCGAAACGCGGGGATGGCAGTCGCTGAAGGCGACTTCTTTGCCTTCATTGATGCGGATGACTATCTTCTGGAGCGGTCGTCACTTGAGCGGCTCCATCGCCATGCCGTAGAAAGTGATTCCGAGCTCTCGCGCGGAAATGTCTATATTGCACAGGACAGAGTAGAGCCGATTGTACCGCTCATGACATTGGGAGTGGAGGTCTGTTGGCGCACCGACGTCGTGACAAGCTACGATCAGGAGCCGCTGCTTTGGCTACCGGTTCAGCATCAGGCCTATCTTATTCGCCGGAGGTTCGTCGAGGATAATCGGCTCACATACCCGGGGCTACTTCGTGGCCAGGACGCACCCTTCTTGCTCAGCGCGCTGCTTAAGGCAAACAGCATTCACTGCTCTAACGAGGCGTACTACGTTTATAGGAAGGGACATCGCAACCATGTCGTGCTTAAAGGGACGCATTTCCTTGCCGACTTCGTAACTTCTGTCCTCGAAGTCCGCGAGCTGCTCTTACAGGGCGGTCGAGTACGCCAATGGCACCTGGTGCTGGCCAGAACGTGCGGGTATCTACGCCGGGTATGCCCACCATGCTATCTGCTCTCGGAGGCATCACTGGTTACTGTGCTCCGCACGATGGTCGAGAACTGTAGCTCCCTAGGCAGGTTAAGTTACTCTCCCTATTGCATTGACGAAGAGCTTGAGAACGTTCGCGCAATGGCTGATCTCATTGGCCGTGCGGTGTAATGGTTGCTGCACTGGAGCGAAGAATCACCGCCCGTCGACATCGGCAGAACGCGTCACCGCCGGCAGGACGACCAGCGTTGTGCGATGCGTGCTTGGTGCGTGCGCTAGCGGGCGCAAAAAGCAGGCATTGAGGTGATCTTAGGAGGTGCGGGTGTGAAGGAAATGCTAAGGATCAGACACCAGACCAAGGAACGAAGTGAGATCACCTTGGTTGACTGGACTTTGGGAAATGCGTGTAACTACGCATGCAGTTACTGTTGTGCGAGCCAGCATGATGGCTCCGTGCCATGGATGAGCGTAGCGACTGTGTGTCGCTTTGCAGACCGCGTGACAGCTCACTATTCGCGTCTCCACAAGAGTTGTTATTTCCAGTTTACCGGCGGTGAGCCGACGTTGTACCCAAGTCTGCTACGAGTGTTCGAGCACTTACAGTCGCGAGAATGCATGATCGGCCTAATCTCGAATGGATCTCAAAGTCTGGAGTGGTGGGAGATTGCCCGTAAGTATTTGAGCGGGGTTACGCTGTCTTTTCACGTCCAGTTCGCCCGCTTCCCGCATTTCTTCGACGTGGCTCAGATGATGAGTCGGTCAGTTGCGACGCATGTAAATGTAATGATGCTGCCCAAGCGCTTCCATGAATGTCTAAAGAACGCCTGCGCATTGGCAGGCGGCATTCCGGATATCAGCATATCACTGTCGCCACTGGAGGAGCGTCTTGGGGTGCCGAGGGATGGGCTGAATGCCTTCTATCCCTATTCCAAAAATCAGCTCGAGACCCTTCGCGCGCCGAAGCTCCCAGTTAGGCAGACGAGGCCCGCGACGACACCGAGGGGCCGGATGCTCGTCTATTTCGTTGATGGAACCACAGAGCTGATTGGGGCGGACGAGCTGAAGCTTCGCAAAGCGAATCAGTGGTCAGGATGGATCTGTAACGCTGGTCTAGAGGTCCTGAAAGTGGACAAGGGCGGGAATGTGTATCGGGGTGTGTGCAGAGAGGGCGGCAGTCTAGGAACGGTATGGGATGAAGACATTCAGTTGCCGTTGACACCGATCACGTGCAGGAAGAAGAGCTGTAATTGCAGTGCGGATATCATGGTTGCACGCGACAAGCCGCGGACGTGAGTGAGGCACTGGCCCCCCCGGCGCGTTGGGGGGACCAAGAGCTGGCCCAGGTTACTTGCTCCGGGCTGAGTGGCGCGGCGTCAACGCAGGAGGGCGAGGCGACCAGTCACGATCAAGGACTGAACATAGCGTGCCTCAGCAGTCCAGTTGTGATTCTGGGAGTGCCGGTGGCTTTTGTCCCAGTAGTGCCCGCTCGTGGCGAAGTCGAAATTGGTTATTGCGACTTCCCCACCCCATTTCAGCGCCAGGAAGATCCCGACTAAGCCGCACGAAGCGTGACATTTGTCCCCGAGGCTCGCCTCGACGATGATAGCCTCAAGCAGATCCAGCGGAACAATGTTACGTTTGTCGATGTCTGGGTCGAGCGCCAATCGTACATATCGATGCGGAGCGGATATTACCCAGGACCTTGCGCCTGGCCATGGGCGCCTGACACCCTGCGTGTGCACGTGGTCGGTGACTTTGGTGCCCAGATCCGTGTCATACCCCTCCAGCCGAAAGTGATTGAACCTGACCACTCTTGCCGCAGCATCGATTCGTTCGCCGAGCCTCTTGCCTATAGCTGATGTGCCGTTTCCCACAAGTACAATCACGATTGACCACTAGCCTCGATCGGTGTCTGTCACGGGGTGGTCACTGCGTTTGTCCACTACCTCATATTGGCGTACGTGGAGCGGGTGCATGCCCTGAAAGTCGATGCGGACGCCGCACCTATCGATGTCTTTTGCTTCGATGTGCAGGATTGGGGATCCACTCCAAGGCGCGTCCCCATAACGGCGAGAGAGCGCCTTCGGCTTCACGTAGTTCATGAAGTGGAGGTAGAGGAACTCGCGTTCCCCATCCAATGCATTCGTAACCCGTCCTTCTCTCCAGAACCAGACCTCCGGATGGCGACGACTGCCATCGTGCCAGCGGAAGGGCGTCAGGGGGGTTGAAAACTGCTCCTTGAAGTAGTTGTTGGCCTGGAGCGACGGGTCGATGTCGATTTCACCGGGTAACGGTTTCCCACGGGCAGCAACATAAGCACGCGCCTTAGCCAGGTCTACGTCGGGCTCGCCGTGGAACTCCGCAAGCAAGGGCGTCCCGATGCCAAGTTGATCTGGTCGCCTGAAAACCCAGCGAAAGATATCCTCATCAAACCTATAGCGCATCTTAGAGGCAAAGAAATCGCGCCAGCATCGTACGCGCTCGAACGCCCGACGTAGTGCGGGGGTGTTCTTCATGAGGAGGAGATGGCCGGACGTGCACCACTCGTGGGTGCTGATGACGTCGTGCGAGAGTACGTCATCGCCGTAGAAGCGCCGAATATCGCCGTACACCACATCAAGGTCGCCATAGCCGAAATAGTCGAAGCCGCGAATCTCATCCTCGAACACGAGTCCGCAGGCAGTTCGAATTTCACATATCTTATAAGGATCAATACCGTCGAGCGACAGATGCAGGATAGCGCCGACGTGCCGTGTGTACTCGTCGAAACTCATGGGAAAGAACTCGACGTTCGGCGGGTGATCGGCAGGGATGGGGCAATCAGTGTGCATGTGCCAATGAATGGTCGGATTCCATCTGCAGCTGGCAAGGAACACTGGAAACCACTCGGGCCATGCACCGAAGTAGTCGATAATGATGACGATCGACTTGAGCGGATCGTCAGCGGCCTGAGAAACAGTTTTGTTCACCAAGGAGTGGGGTGTGTCAAACATCGTAAATGACTCTCATCGCACCTTCAGTTCGATCATTTTAGCCCCGCGAAGCCGAGCCAGCGCTCGGACCAAGCGAATTCGGCTCCATCCGGAACCGAGGATATCGAGAAGCTGCCAACCGGTCCGGGCATGGTCACAACTCGCAAAGGCTTCCACCGGGTCGCCGGTCAGCTTGACGGTCTGCCAACCGGATCCGACGGGGATTTCGACAGCTAGGCTGGCATGACCATCGCCGGAGAGACGGAAGACAGTTCCTCCGTTCACTCGTGGAGCCGGCACCAAGTCGAGAACGTGGTGAAAACTTGGATCCTTTCTGACGAGCACATCCTCAATGACGAGAAGGTCGATCCCGCTGAAGAGCATGCACCATAGCGCGTCCGAGGGCGTCTCGACAATCGGCTCTCCCGCCATGTTGAAAGAAGTGTTGAGAAGGATCGGGATGCCTGTCCTTTCAAAGAAGAGTTTGAGAAGCCGGCGCAGTGGCGGGTTGGTCTCGTGGTCGAGAGACTGGACCCGCCCTGTGCCGTCGACGTGAACGACGGCGGGAACCCGTGCCTGGGCCGACTCTCGGAACTTGAACACCCGCAGCATGAACGGACTGTCAGGTTCGGCCGCGGCCTCGAACCAGTTCGGGACCTCCTCGCGGAGAATGACGGGGGCGAACGGGCGAAAGGATTCGCGGTGCTTCACGCGATTGTTCAATCGGCCCTTCATCTCGGCGTTTCGCGGGTCGGCCAGGATGCTGCGTTGTCCGAGCGCCCGCGGCCCCAGTTCCGAACGCCCTTGAAACCACCCGAGCACCTTCTGGTCGATCAGACTCTCCGCCGCAGTATCCAGCGGATCTTGACAGTCAACCGCTTGGACGCACGGGGTCTCAGCGATGGCCCGAAGGATTTCCGATCTCTCGTAGGACCGTCCCATCGCATCCCTCGTCAAAGGCCGGCTGCGCAGCTTGGGCACAATCTTCCAGAGCCCGTGGTAAGCGGCACCAACCGCGAGCCCACTATCCTCGGCAGCCGGGAAAATGAAGTGACGGTTAAAGCAGCCCTGAGAAATGACCTTCTCGTTGGCGACGCTATTGAGAGCGACGCCTCCCGTGTAGCAGAGATTAGCCGTCCCCCCTAGAACCCGGCATCGCGCGACCAAGCGCGCAAGTCCGAGTTCGAGGGCCGCCTGCACGCCGTATGCGAGGTTCTCGAATGCGACCTTGTTGGCGGGCCAACTCTCGCGGCAGTCGTGGAAGCGTTTGCAGATCTCGCCCCGGAAGGTGATCTGCCCGTCCGCACCAACGTCAACGAAGTCGGTGGGAGCATACTCGGCGCGTCCATACGGTGCCAGGCCCATGACCTTCCCGGCCTCAAGATCATCCCCAAAGACGAGCTTCGCCACGGAAGAGAACATCGCGCCGAAGCTCCCGAATGTTCGTAGGGGGCCGTTACCGAACAGCCAGCCGCCGATGTGCTTCTCGATCAGTGTCATCTTCGCACCCTCGGCGCGGTAAATGCCCACGATTTCGCCGATGTCGTTCGGGTCGATTCTCACTCCTGCCGTTTGTGGAAAGATCGCATGTCGAGCGGAAGACAGCTCGCTGGGAAATTCACTCTTCAGTGCCGCCTGCGATTCGCCCAACCCGTCGATCACCAGGACCGTGCTCTCCTCGAAACCGGATGTGGCGAACGCAGCGTGGGCGTGGGCTAGGTAGTGCGGCATGAAGATAACGCGCCCCGACAGCTCGGAGGTCAAACCGACCATTCGCGCTCTCTTCTCAGCTGACAGTACTTTCCCGTTGTGGGCGACGACGAAGAGTTCTATGTCCGCAACGTCGATCCCGGCGGTTCGCAGACAATAATCGAAGGCCAAGCTGTTGAGGATGCCGTAAGGGAGAAATGAGCGCTTGCGGCGATTGAGTCTCTCTTCCTGGATGGCGGCCACGATCTCGTGGCCGTGCACAAGGCAAACAGCCCCATTGTGAGAGAAGCTGAAACCGGCAATCCAGGGTCGTGAAGAGGGCATATGGCGGTCACAGCATTAATCGACACACAGTCTATAGGGTTATGATACCGCCCTAGGGTCGGCTGTACGTTCCCCACAGTCGTGCAGCTCGGCTATGCGCGCCATGAAGGCCACCTCGTCCTTATCGCTCGTAATGTCCCACATCACAACATGCGGGTACTTCTCTCGAAGGTATGGCAAACACCTATTGAGCTTGCACTCAAACTTCCACATATATGTCACTAGCTTCCACGGAACCCGTTCCGGGCAGCTCACAGGCCGATCGGACACATCGGTCCGTGCGTACATACTCCTTTTGAAAACACGCCACAAACATAGATATTTGGATCGCTTGAAATACAGCGCCGCATCTGCCCTTGCGAACCGGAGCTCAAGAGACTCGAGGCAGTTGCCGTCAACAATCCACCGATCCTGATGGACAATCTGGCGTTGCACCGCCAGAAACTCAGAAGCCGCACGTGTATTCCAGTTGGCAGTAAAATAATAGCAATCGAGATGAAATAGAGGAATGTTGAGTCGCTGACTAAGCGATTTAGCGAACGTGGACTTGCCACTCCCGGGCCGGCCAAATATGATAATACGTGTCATGCTATCACTGTCCTTGGTCCCAGGCAGCCACTGTATGCCTGTATGCCCGCACCTGGCGCCTATGCAAGTGCTCGGTCAGCGTTCACGAAAGACATAACTATGCGGTATCATTGTTACCATTTCCTTGGTCACCGGCCATATTCCAAGGCAGTGTTTATCTCTTGCAGGTGAAGCTTCTCGAGGTCTTCCCAGTTCGCATTGCACTTGTGCCTGGACTGCCCCAGGCATCTAAGCAGCCTGTGAAACGCAAACGTAGCCCAGTAGCACCCGAGGTTGTCGGCAGCTTGCGGGAGTCGTGCCAGATAAGATGAAAGAAACGCAGAAGTTGCCAACCCGGCAAGTTCCATGGAGTGCCTAGCCCCAGTATGAAAGGCGAAGAGCCGCAGCGTGAGAATAAATTCTGCGAGGTCCTTGGCCGGGTCAGATGGACGACACCGGTCCAGATCAATGACGCTCGTCGTATTAGCTCCTAAGAACACGTGGTCGTGGTTGTATCGTCCATGCGTAAGAACATAATCGCGGTCGCTCCTCAGGGTCGCTACGCGCTGGCCCAGTATCTTGATCAGGTCGCGAATCATGTTTGCCTTGTCGGGGCGTCTCGCCACTACCTTGATCACGTGGTCCTCGGCCCAGTGGTGTCTGAGCGCATCTGAACCGAGTTCGGGCGATCCAATGCGCAGCGTGGCGAGATGCAAAGCAGCAAGCCATTCAGCAGCCTCTTGGAACCGCGAAATCATGTCAACGGAACAATCGCCGTCGAAAGAAGCGCTGAGCGGAGTACCCTTTACACCCAGCATCAACAACAATGCGTGATCGGGGAAGTACGCCAGCGGCTCAGGCACCCTATAGCGCCCCGCGTCGTTGAAGCCATACTCCCAGAGCGCTTCATTGACCCTGAAGGAGCGACAACCGAGATCGTCGTGAAACAGCTTGCCAAATACCACAACATCCCGGTCAAATACGTACCGAATGGTGAGGCGCCCCGTACCGGTGTTCCGTACGATCTTCGCTTCGCAATCGGATGCGGTTCCGCTCAATCGAGACCCCAGAAGCGGGCAGAGTCGCGACTTGATGAATTCGACACTCGTAAGGGTTTGAGCTCTCAGCGTGAGCGCCCGTTTTAACCCTGAGGCTCCATGCTCAAAACTGATGCTTCGCGCAATCGGTGCCTGTATGGACGGCAAGTGTTCTTGAAGGGCTGCGGTCATCGCGTTCCAACCTTATTCGTTTAGCCAGGATGTAGCCCTTCAGATACGCCCTTAGTGAGGACAACATGTGTTTCCCCGAGAACGAAATGTGGCTCCAAATCCGTATTCCTAAAACTGTAGCACGATTCGCATTTTGGAAACTGACCACGGCACGACGGATAGTCCGAGGTATGCACCGCTCGCAAGTGTTGCCAAGCGGGTGAGTTCCATATCTGGACAAAAGACTGCTTGTTAAGGTCGCCCAACAACAAATCGTCAAAATGCGGTCCAATCAGGTGGTCGCAATATCCGACACGCCCGTCATAGGTAACGCAAGCGTAACCCCACGGGTGGAAACACGGCGCATTCCGAGGTGCCACACCCAAAGATCCGAGTGCTGTCAAACCGATAACTCGGACTTCAAGCTGGCCTGCGCGGTCAACGAGTCTGCCAACGGCCTCGTCCACCTGTGTAACATGCCCGCGAAGAGATAACGGTGAATTGTGAGATACTGATACTGCAGAGAGCCGTATTTCCGATATGCCACAGTCAGACGCGAGTTCGGCGAGACGGAAGAGATCCGTGCATGCAGGGCGTTGGAGCGTGGCCTGTATGCAGAGTCGCTCCGTACTACGCCAACGCTCATAATAGTTGTCGGCAAGTTGTTTAAGGTTGCTGCGGATCAGACGCGCGTTAGCCCCCCTACGCAATTGCTGTAAGGTCTGGTCGTTGGCGGAATCGATTGAGACAGCCACGTAGGCGCGAGCGTGGCATAGCTCCTTCAACGCATCTGGACAGCGAAACGACAGATTCGAGACCACGCGAATTGCGCTAGCAAGAGTTGCTGCACGATGTAAGATCCTAGGGAAGTCATTGAGGATTAGGCTCTCACCCCAACCGCGTAGATCTATAAGTTCGGCCGTGGGGAAGAGTTGCTCCTCCACCTTACGGAGGATCTCAGATGGCATCGATGTGCCGGCAACGGATACCTTGGAAGATCGACACATTGGACACGCGAGGTTACAGCCGCGTGTAAGTTCGACAAGCACGTAGCGTGGAAGACTTGTCAGCACACGAGCACCTGTCCGGTACTCTTTAAGATTCAGGATTGCGTTCTCGAGTACGCGCGTTGAGAGTGACGCTCTGCATGTTGAGGACATCGTTTCGTTCATTAGCGTCCTCCATGCTTCTCAGGTGTCGACGCATAGGCTGGTTGAGTACTTCCTGCTAACCAGGGCTGGAAATCCTCCCAGTTGATGGTTCGGCCGAAACCGTCGGGCCGCAACGCAGCAAGGAATGCGCGATCCGCTGCTGCCGCGACAACGCCGACGAGTTCAGCGCCGCACGTGCCTTCAGTCTGCTCAGCGAGGAGGTCGAGATCGACGTCGGCAGATACGGGCCGGAATGCAAGGCTTGCTGAGAGAATTTGACGACGAGCATCGCGGGCTGGCAAACCGATGAGGACCTTGGCGTCGAACCGCCCCGGACGCAACATCGCAGGATCAACCATGTCGGGCTCGTTCGTCGCTCCCATGAGAAGGAGAACGTGGCCGCCGGGGGCTTTCGCGAGTCCGTCTACCTCACCGAGGATCTGAGATACCACGCGCCTCATGATCGTCGATCCATTCCGGCGCCGGCTTGGCACGAGCGCCTCGACCTCGTCGAGGAACAGCACGGCGCGCTTCTGTTGGCGGAGGGTCCGGAAGAGCCGGTCCACGTTGGCCTCCGCTTGACCGACCGCGGCGGTCATTATATCGCTCGGCCGAACGTGGTAAAAGGCGGCGTCGACTTCAGTTGCGACGGCTTTGGCGAGCATCGTCTTGCCCGTTCCGGGAGGGCCGTACAGCAGCAGCCCGCCGCCTTGGCGGATGCCGAAGCGACTCGCCTCGGCGGGGTAGAGGACCGGGAGGATCATTCGCAGCCGAATCTCCTGCTTGGCGTCCTCCAAGCCGGCGATGTCGGCGAAGCGCACGTTCGGCTTCTCCGCGATCGGCCGGAAATCGACGTGCGTTGCACTCTCGGCTATTGCGCACAGCACCACGGGCCGATCCGCGGCCGGCTTGGGAACTTGCAGGCGGCGATGCCGAACGAGAGCAACGAATCGGCGGGCTATCCAGCAACCAACGCGATATGCCCCGGCGAGGACGTGCGATAGCGCGGCTACGGAGAAGCTGAAGATGAAGTCCGCGAGACCTCGCCCCCTTCGCGCCCATCGTCGGCGGCATGCTCCTATGACATATGCCATTGCCGTCCACCTTTCGGTCAGAAAGAACCGCCGCCAACCACGCCCAATCGAAGAACAACGAGTGACACGAAAAAGGCGATACAGGCAAGCACCACGGTCCAGTGGAGCGCCGACCGCCCGCTGAGGCGGGCCAGCACCTCGGCATCAGAACCCGTGCCGCTTGCGGTTACCGAGATCACCAGGAGCGTCCAGATCGCTCTGGCACCCTGCCAAATCAGAATCACGCCCATCAGGTTCAACAGGAAGCGCGTCGCCAAAGCACCGGGAAACAGCGAGCTGCACAATCCCAAAAGCGCCGCGACTGTGGCTCCGACGGCGGCCGTGTGCAGGTCGCCGGCCTTGAGCGTTGAAAGGGCGAGTAGTACGGCGAGCACCTGGAGCGTCAGGACCAGGGCATCGGCTTGGGCCGATCGAGCCAGGAAGACCGCGCCGAGCACAATCGTGCCGATGTAGCCGGCGGCCGCCACGGCCTTGCGGTTGCCCCCGCTGGTGATGGCCACTCCGCCCCAGTCACCCACGTGGAAACGATGAAAGTTGCCGCCGGTTAGCAAACTGACGACGCCGTGGCTGACCTCGTGGGCGTAAGTACCGACCTTCGTCGCGTGCCGCCGCCAGACCACTGGCAGCATGCACAAGAAGCCGGCGCTGGCAAGTGTGAGCAGCACGAATGTGCCGCCATTGTCGCCGGAATCGGCAAAGGCCATTAGATTGAGGTTTATGAACAAGTTCATCGGGATCTCCTTCCAGTCTCGCTTGCGCGATCGGTGGCTCCTCACCGCGCCGACGCTTGCTGGAGAATGCGTGCCGCTTCCGCCTCGTAATCGATCTCGCCATTTACCGGCGGCGCAACAATCCGGCCTTGAGCATCGGCGCAGCGGGGCGGCGTCGACCGCAATGTCACCTCACGGATGCCTAGCGTGCGGCCTTCCACCATGAGGATGAAACTGACCTTTGTGCTTTCGCGGCCATTGACAAGCTCAGGCGGCACGAATTCTCCGGGTAGCAACTGGACCGACTTGCGGTCCAGCACCAATGTCCCCTCGACACCGCCGACGGGTTCGCCGTCGACACAGGTGCCCATCGTCATGCGAAAACCGGCGCGCGGGGAGGGAAGGTCCGAGGTCAACTTCACGACCGGGCACAGAGCCCGCAGGTTTCGCAGATAGGCTACCCTTCCCACGGGGGTTGCCCGCCGGCCTGAACGGGCAATCCCCGCGATCTCAAAGCTATCGAGTTTCAGCCCGGCGAGAACCTGTTCAAAAGAAGTAATCACGAACGGGATTCGGGCGAGTTGGCGATCGTCTACGCTGAGGCAGAATTCCCATCGGCCGAGCTTTCGGGCGATGTCGTCGCCGGCGATGGGGCGACTCACCGGCGAGAACATCATTCGTCCATCGACCAGTTGCAGCGGCAACTCAGTGCTTTCAACGTTCTCGCGCTTGTCCACGTTCGCCAAATCCAGGCGAAGTCGCATGTCGACGAACTTGGAAGGATGAAAGCCCTTTGGCCGGATCACGGCCGTCGGGACTACCGCCTCGGTATCCGGGAAGATCACCTTCTCCGGTGCGACCCTGTCGCCTTGCAAGGCGATCAGACGAACATCAGAAGCTTGCAGATCGGCAACGAGGTCCGCCCTCGTGACGACCGCGATGGAAGTTGCGGCGAGGTACTTGCCGGTGTTCCTCAGGATCAGCCGCGTTTCCCAGGAACCTGAATGCGCCAGCAACTCGGCGATCTGGTCCAGCTGGAACCAAAGGCTCAGCCGCGGGGCACGCGGCATTTCGATTGATTCATGCAACGTCCGCCAGATCGCCCCATCCGGCCGACGGACTTCCATGTCGATGTGCAGGGGGTAGACGTCCGGCCGGACAGGCAGAGCGAGGTGGGCCTTGATCGAGATGCTCTCCGAATCCGGGTATGCCTTGCCGTCGGGCTGATCCTGACCGTCACGGCACTGGACACGATGGATCAAGCTGACGGCGCGGACCTGCCGGAACTTCATCTGGAAGCGCCAGATGCGCCACGCCCGATCCAGGCGTCTGATCAGCCAGATCAGGAAGAAGATGGTCAGCAGGCCGGCGAAGATCGACGCCGCATAAGGCAACGCGGCGTGGATCAGGGCGCGGACGCGGGCGCGATTGAGATTGCTTCGGGTCTGCTCAGCCGAACCGGGAAGCCGAAGTGACTCGCGGTAAGCGTCCACCGCTTCGTCGAACCGGCCGCAGGATTCCAGAGCAACGCCGAGGTTGTTGTATCCCTCGGCCGTGGGCAGCTCGGCGTTCGCCTGCTGGTACAGTTCTGCTGCGCGCGCATGGTCGCCAGCCGCAAGGGCTTGCGCTGCCTGATCCAGCGGGTGCTCCGCCAGGCAAGCGCACGCTACCGCCAGTACGCTGAAGATCGCCGGGATAGACGTTGCCTTCGTCATGGTTGCCCTGTTAGTTTCCGCTGCACACTGCCTTGGCAAGGATGTCCTCGGCGGCCGCGTTGATCTGGGCCTCAGTCATGCCGCCGGCGCCGCAAATCAAACAGCACGGATCTCGAGGGATTTCCCAGATGTCGCTCGAAAGCATCCGCGGAAATAGGCCCTCGACCCGTCGGTTCCCGAACAAGACGTAGTTGCCCTTGAAATCCGGCGCCGAATCATGTCGGCCGAGCATAGTCAGCAGCCCAACGCGGGCCTGAATCAAAGCGATCTGCGCGATGTCCAAGTTCAGGGCGGCCGTGGAATTCTCTATGCCATCTGGGTTCGTGTAGTCGAACGTCTGGGGCGCCTGCGACTCATCGAACCGTCCAGAGCGGTTCAGAAAGGCGGCCATGCAGGCGTAGCAGGCACCGCCGTCGACTACCCTTCCAACTTCACCGCCACAGCCACCGTCGAAGACGCCAGCGAAAACCAGTGTGACGCCAGCCGCGACGGCCTCCTCATTGATCACGTTCTTAGCAGGCTCGTTGTCGACGCAGCAGTGCACCTGCGTGCAACGGCGAATAATCGTCGCAAGCCGATCCCGGTCCTTGACGACATCCATCGAGATGACCTCGATTTCGCAGCCGGGGTTGCTATTGAGGATGTGGTCCCGAAGAGCTTCCCCCTTCGGTCGGCCCAGATCCTTGTAACCGAGGACGTGGCGGATGATATTGTGTTCCTCCAGGCATTCATCTGGCCGGTCAATAAGGATGATCGTGCCGACGCCGAACCGAGCCGCTTCCTCGGCGACTCGCGCGCCGCCAGACCCCACGCCAATGATGGCCCATACTTGCTGTTGGGCGACCTCGGGTTTCAGAATCGCCCGCGTCCTCTTGAACAATTCGTCACGGTTCATGATTCGCCTCTTCAGTTGGCCGATCGGCCGTCGAAGCCCACGTTCAGTTGCTCACGGCGTCCGGCACAGGCCACTTGCTCGTGCTCAGCCACACCAGGAACGCATAGAACCAACGCTGCGCCACACCGACACACAACGCAGCAGTGTCTTTGCTCGGGCACCAGATATTTCGATTGCGTTTGCTTTCGCTGGGATGGCGCCAGCAAATGCGGTTGCCGGGCAGGAGATGCGGAGTACCGCTCGGCAGAGAAGTTAGCGCCACGATGTCCGGCGCATCCGACGGGTAGCCGGACGGATAGACGATCTTGATGGGCAGCCGATTCCCGCCCTCGGCGTGGAGCGTGAGCTCCCAGTGGAGTTGCCCGGATGCATCGCTGCGGAGTCTGGGCTCAAGGGCCGACCAGCGCTCCATCATTGCCGCGTGCTCCAAAA
The DNA here is from genome assembly GCA_011525745.1 of Planctomycetaceae bacterium. Classification (GTDB taxonomy): domain Bacteria; phylum Planctomycetota; class Phycisphaerae; order UBA1845; family UTPLA1; genus PLA4. The sequence continues at coordinate 30,611 of WYBU01000015.1, forward strand.
CGAGTCGTTTCGAATCCATGTCATTCTTCCTCGGGCAGACCAAGCCCATGCCGTACCAGCCGATGTGTCAGCAGTTCTCACGGTTGGTAGTGCGTGTCGAATTTCCCAATTCGGTTCCGGCGATCATCGGGTGAGGCACTTACAGGTGCTGTGCCTTCCAATTCGCCTGTCTCGCTGAAGGCCAAGCCTTCGCTACTGGATCGGGACTGTTCCATCGCTCGCCGGATTTCCTCGGCGCGCTCCTTCGTCAAAGGGGTAAAGCTTCCCATGGCTCATCTCCAATCGGCCCGGATTCCTTCATCCCCACCGACGCGGACCGCCCGCCAGCGGGGGAATCAATCCTGTTGCCGGCGCATACGCTGCGCCGAGCACTCATTTCTCGTTCGATGTCAAGAATGATGGGCGTGAACCACACGAGGCCGGGCGTCCACGCGCCATTCAGATACGAGGGCTGGAACTGCATCACCTGATGCGCGTTGTCCTCCACGAACACGTCCGGCCGTTGTCGCGGGTCGGCCGAAAAAGCGATCATGGCCGTGAATCCACCAGTCTTGTGCTTCATCACGATGCACGGGCGGCGGGCCTGATCGCTAGTTGCTTGTTGGACCAGCCCCATGTGGTAGTTCGCCAAGCGACGCAGATTCTCGAAGTCCAACCGCGTCCGCACCGGGTCGGCTGCTGCGAAACCTCGAAGTTCAGCCGCCGCCGAAATGACCGCCCCGTCCACGACTTCCGGACGAAAGTGACGGTACTGGTACGCGCTCGCCTTCCCCAAGTAATAGAAGTCGAGCTTCAAACCGTCGTGATAAAGACTGTCAGGAGACCGGTTACCGCGATGAGTCGATGCCACCGTGGCAATGGTGAACACCATCTCCTGGCTGTGGCTCTCGCGCACGTTGGCGGAGTCAGTTCGCAGATCGCCGGCGGAGCAGGAATCCAAGCTGCCTGGATGCAGATGCGCATCGCCGATGAACATCGCATCGGCGTCGATGAGCTGGAGAAGTTCCAGTTCACGCTGCTGATACTGACGGTCAGCCTGGTGATGTCCGCCGGAACGGACGGAACTGGGTCCCTCATCGATCAATCCGCTGACCATCATGACCCGGGAAGGTCCGTCGCCGAGGATCTTCCCGACCAGTGCGTAACCGGTTTCCACACCGCCGCGCTGCCGCCGCGATTCGTTGATGCCTTTTACCAGGCGGTCGATCACGCCGGACAGAAACTGCACACGTGGAATTGCTGGCTGGCGCGTAGGGCGCGGAGTCGGCGATACCAGCGGCCGAGTATCAACGACGGACGACTGGTTCGTGGAGGCCCGATCCGCAATATCCTGACGCACTGTCGAGTCAGGCGAATCGAACGGCACTTCGGCTTGCGAACTACCCGATGCGAGCCGTGCCAATCGCACCCACATGAAGGCGATGCACCCACCCAACAAAGCGACAAGGGCAATTGCAACTCCCTGAGCCCGCGTGAATGCAGCTTCCTGTCGCGTGACTCGTCGATCCAGATCGCCCAGCCAATCCAGTGCCGTGAAGGCCGTCGGGGCGCTGGTCTGCGCCGTGGCCGCCATCTCCGGCGACTTGGATTCCTCTGGGTCCGCCGATGCATGCGCACCTACCGGCCCGGACTGCGTAACGCCGTAAGGTGCGGCTGCCGGCCGCTGGGCTGTCTCGTCGCCACGGCGCGCTGCCCATTCCTGCGAATAGGTGGGTGTCGTTGCTGCCGCTAGGACTGCAAATCCGGTAATCAAATTCAGAATTTGGCGGTTCATCGTTCTTCCCTCGGTTTTTACTGAACGCTCTTGGCGTCGCGGGTGATTCGCTGAAATCGAACCTCCGTTGACTCGTCACCCGTTTCGGCTCTCAGTTCGTCCGACGGCCTTATTGGTTCTCCGGCCTCGACTAGGTTCACGCCGTTTCGGTTGGCGATCTGCCGAGCCTCCAACGACGCAAGTTGTGCCTCCAACTCCGCCAGGTTCTGGTAGCTCTCGGCCTGTTTGCGGTCCTCAGCGTCGACCGATCGAACCAGTGCAAAGGCGACCGGGTTTTGCTCCTGGAGACGTTTTAGATCTCCGGCATCATCCGCCTCACGAAGTCGTTCGCGGAGCTGCCTGAGCAAGTCCTGGCGTCTCTGAGCCGCGGTGATCAGCCGATCCTTCGCTTCGGTGATCCGCCGCCTCACTGCTTCCACGCGACCGGATAGATCGGAAGCGTAGACCTCAGCAGGCGAAGGACGGCGAGCCAGCACGACCCGAGGCCAAACCTTCGCCCACAGCGGATCGGCCAATCCGCCTTGATCCGCCAGAGCGATCAGGCAGGAGACTCCCGCGATCACACAAACTGCCATCGCCATTTTCCGAATCATCTTTGCGGCGCTCCTCAGCGCTGGCGGCGTGCCTGTGAGGCAGTTCATTCCGCGTCGCCCTTGATCGCCTCAACGGCCGACGTCCGCGACTGTGGAGCCGAAGGGACGGAGCCGTCCTGCTGAACGTCGCCAAGCATCCGCGTGATCTCAGCCGATGCATCCTGGGTCACAATCATTGGTGCGTAGTCGATGCGGAACTGGCCCATGCCGGCTGAAAGCCTCGCGTTGGCGTGACGTTCCTTGGTAGAGACCCTTCGCTCGAAGTTCCGCACGGCCTTTTCGAGTTCAGAGTCGGCGGTCAGCGGCGCACCCGCGATGGCGTTGGCAAGCTGGGCGACCTGAAGCCGGATGTCGGCGTTGACATTCCTCTGTTCCAGACGAGCCATGCCGCTCTTCAACTCGGCCAACCGCTTTCCAGCCTCGGCCAATCCGGCCCGGCCCTGTTTGATTGCAGCGTCAAGATCAGCCAGCAAGCTTTCATTGAATGAAACTCCCTCTCGCATCCGATCGACTTCCTGCACACGTTCCAACGCGTCGGCGTTCACCTCAGCAAAGGAATAAGTCTGCCGGCCAATCACATACTTCTGGCGCTTCTCGTCAAGCAATGCCTTGATGCGCTTCAGGAGGTCCATCTCGGTCTGGAGCTTGGACTGCGCGTCTTCAATGCCGCGCGCCGTTGCCTCCCGCCGCCCCTCCAGGTCGGCGACCTTGTCCTCGAAGGCGAGCACATTCTCCTGCTCCTTCTGAATCAGGGCCTCGATGCGGGCCCGCTCCAGTCGCATGGGAGCGCGATCATCGGCCTCCTGGTTGACCATGTCCCGCGCCCCGGCCACATAGGATGTCGTCTTCTCCCAACCGAGCACGATGACCGCGAGCACGAAGACGATGCCCACAGCAATGACGATTCGCTTCAACATGGTTCGTTACTCCTTGAGTTTCGCTCAACCGTTTCCGCCATCACCGGGGATGGCACTCCATTTCTTTTTTGAGTGTTGGAACTACCACTGTCCAATGCACCCGTCTTTGTCACACCAACGTTTTCGTATCTGACTCCCCCCAGTCGACGCCGTGGCGGAGTTTCCGCTTCATCTCATCGAACTCGCTGGCCGAGATCGCGTCCTTGTCCAGTTCCGACAGCAGCTGCTCCAACACATCATCTGCCAGGCGAACCCGGGCGGTGAGCTTCGTCGAGCCGTCGTAATCGCCACGAAAAATGAATCCCAACTGTTCCAACCCGGCGACGGCCTCGACGACCTTGCGGCAGTTGCCAGGGTAGGACTGCGGCGAGAGCAGCTGAGCGAGATCGCGCACCGAAATCCCATCGAAAGGATGAATGGCCAAACCGAAAAGCTGGTCGATCAGAATCCCCTCGCACAGCACGCGCTGCACGTCATCCAGGTCGTTCGCAATGGGTCCAAGCGGATCGAGGCCAGCAGGGGTGACGGCTGCCTTGGAGCGGTTGATCGCGGCCTGCCGGAGGACGGCGTCCAGGGCGCCGTCGGCGGAGTATGGGGCGCAGCGATCGTCGTCGCCGAAGCCGATCTTCAATCCGCAGGCTTGGGCCGCCGCCTTGCGGAGGCGCCACTCAGCGAGCAGATCCGTCAGGCGATCACGCTTACAGCGGTAGGCCGGCGCGAGGCCGATTTTCTTGGCGCCGCCGGACACGGCCTGCGACGCTGCGCCCGCCTGATGAATAAGGGCGTCGACACGAACCGACGGCTCCCGAAGGATCGCACCGATGAGGACCTCGAAGGCGATGACCTGATCGCCGACCCGCAGTTTCCGCACGATTGCAGCCAGCGCCGAAGTCATGGGCATCGGATCCGCAACGACCTCGAAGCGCTCGGGGGCCGTCACGCCGTTCAGCACGGCCTGCGGCGTCGCGCTGCCGACCTGGCGCAGGCAAAGCGCCACCTCTTCCGGATAGACGAGGATGGCCGCCTTGAGGACGTGAATCGCGTCCAACCGGCTGCTGCCCTCGCTCCGAGCGATGGCCTTTCCCAGGCCGACGGCTTTGTCCGCCTTCTCATCCAGATTGACGTTGGCCTTACCCACGGGGATCTCCTCCGCGAACTAGAGCGTCTCCTCGTCTTCCGCCTCCGGCACGGGCTGGCGGAACTGCTCAATGAACTTCTTCGCGACCTCCGCCGGCACGCCGGCATCGACCATCCCGACATGGGTCGCCATCAAATGGACTTCGTGGGTAGTCTCGATGGCGATTCCCACCAGCCGGGCGAATACCTCCGGGCTGGGATCAGCCGCGCCCCCGTCCTGGCAGGCGTGGTTGATCTCGAACATCACCTCTCCGTCGCGGGCGTCGGTGCCCACCTTTCCGATAAGCAGGCGGTAGTTGATATCCTGCAAGATGCGGGGCAGTTCCGAGTTGGGCGAGCGAACCTGGGCGATTTCGGGAACGCGAATCTTGAGGGCCAGCTGGCCCTCGATCGGATCGACGATCAAGACGTGCGGCTCGGCCGGATTGATGCGGTTGGCGAAGCTCGCCCGCAAGTACTGATCCTTGCAGACCTCGATCTCCTTGATCTCATCCTGCTTTTCCAGAAGTTCCTTGCACGTGTCCTTAGTGATCATGGTTATCTCCTCGCCAGGTACATTCCGCATCCATGGAAAACGACGATACGGATGCCGGGGTCAACGGTCGAGGGAACACGACGGAGAGCGGCGGAACGCGACCGGAGAGGCGCTGTTCGAGCACCCGCAGAGCGCGGCGCATGCCGACCCGGTCTTCGCGCCGCGCGGCGAGGCGGCTCTCGACGCTCGGGACAGCATCGTTGCCGCCGAGAAGTTGGAACCGCGCACCGGCATCTCCCCTCGTTCTGTCCAAGCGTGTTCTCCACGCCGCGCTCGACCGCTGATGCTTGCTCCCAGATCGGGCACGTTCGCGTCGGCTATTGTCCTCCCCCAGCACCACCAGCCCAGGGAACGCAAAGGAGAGCGGTGGAACTTGGCCGGAGAGTCTGACCCCCCTGCATTCCCGCCCTGTTCCGCTCCTTTCCGCCGCATTCCGTTCACGCCTCCGCCGAACAGCCGTATCCTGCTGGCAGACTCGACGAGCTGCCTCTGGGAGCGGAACCGTGGAAAACAACTGGAACATCACAGCGATCGGCGTGTTCTTCATCGTGCTGGTCGCGACGTACCTCATCGCGTGGAAGGGCCGCCGTGATGCAGGCGACGAGGCCGAACAGCAAATTGGCAAGCAGCGTCTAAACCGGTGGCTGGTTGGTCTTAGCGCCGGCGCAGCTGCGAATAGCGGGTTCGTTGTCACCGGAGCCGTCGGGCTGGGCTATTCCTATGGCGTCCACTGGCTCCTGCTGCCGTTTGGCTGGTTCCTCGGCGACCTCGTTTTCTGGACGTTCTTCCCCCATCGCATCAACGCCTACGGTGCCCGCACGAGCGCGACAACGCTGGCGGACATCATCACGCATGGCCTCCCAATCGGACGACTTCACCCGCTCACACTTGCATGTTCCGCGATCGTCGTGCTGTGTCTTGGGGGCTATACCATGGCGCAATGGGTTGCGGGTCAGAAATTCCTCGAAGGCGCCTTCGGGATCTCTGGGCACTCGACACTCCTCATCTTCGCCGCGGTGATCATCGCCTACTCCGCCCTCGGCCGCTTCCGCGGCTCAGTCTACGTTGACACGCTGCAGGCAGCGACACGCATCCTTGGAACGTTCATCGCGCTGGGTACGGTGTGCTGGGTGGCAGCGCGCGATCCGGCCAGCGTTGCTGAGCGCATTCGGAGTGCTGGCGAGGGCTTCCTAGACCCGTTGGGTGGCGGCACCGTTGCATCTGCGGTCGGATTCGTCCTTGGGTACGCTGCCGCGGCGCTCGGATTCGGATTGGCCCAACCCCAGGTAACGTCGCGGTATCTGGCAGCCAGCAATCCCCGCGAGGCCCGAGCAGCCCGGTGGATTTACATGGGTTATGTTCAGTTGACTTGGGCCACCATGACGCTCTTCGGCGTCCTCCTCCGTGGGGTGATGCCCAACCTTCCCGATCCCGAGAAGGGCCTGACGGTGTTCGTCAGCGCGACCCTACCAGCAGTTTTCGTGGGACTGATCCTCGCGGACATCTTCGGCGCCATCGCCTCGACGGGGAACAGCCTCCTCGTGGCAATGGCCCAAGCGGCCCGCGACCTGTTCCCCGGAGGCAATCGCCGAGCCCGCATCGAGTGGTTGGTGGTTGGGCTGGGGCTGGCTACCATGTTGGCGGCTTGGGGCCTTGAGAGCCAGACGACCGTGTTTGGGTTGGCGATTACATCCGTCTCATTCATGGCGGCTGGCCTGGCCCCGGCGGTTGCTATCAAGGTGCTCGGGTGGCGCCACTCCGCGTCTACTCTCACGGCAGGCGTCTTCGTGGGGATCGGCGCGGCTGTCGCGTGGAATCTGGGAGGGCTGTCCGGGGCGCTTAACGAGGCGGCCGTTGGCATTCCCCTAGGCTTCCTCGTAAACGCCGTCCTCGCCCGCCAACTGCCGCCGCGAACGCTCGTGTCGTCTTTCCCGAGTGAGGAGACCGCATGATCCGCCAATCGACAAGCAAACGCGTGGGGATTCGTGATTGGCTGGCCAAGAGAGAACTGCTCAAGGCGCTCTACGGCTGTTCCACGGTTAAGGGCCTCTTCTTGACCATGGTTTCCAGTTGTTACAAGAACAATTTGCCATCATCACCTCCACGCAGTCGCAACGACAGCGGAACCACATTCCTTGAAGCTGTACTCGACGCTCAGCGGCGTTGGGTGAGCAGCAGACCGACGGATGACATGTATTTGCAACTGTGGGAGAGAATCCGAAGCGATCTGAATCTGGACTGTGTCGTCGTTAAGTTGTTCGAGTGCTCGTTCGAGGAGTTTGTTGACCTTCTTGGCAACCAGGTGCTGCGGGATTATGCGGAGGCGCTTGCTGAGGACACGGATTCCCCGCTGACCGATGCCCAAAGAAGAAAGTTACTGACGCTGTTTAGCGGCGCGTCGCTCCCAGCTCCCGGTTACGGCTACTGTGTGCATCGAGACCGAAGGACGCACTACGAAAGCTCACTTTCGGCGCTACAAGACGGCCGGTATCCCATCTGGCGATTCTATAACGCGCCGGAGGCCGCCAGAGCATGGACTACCTTAATCGAGAGCGAGAACTATCGCATGTACTTGGACTGCCTGTGCTCGCTCAAGCAGTTTGTTCAGGAGGCGCAGTGGATCGGGGCTCTTAGGGAGCGTCGGTACAACGCCGCTGTGAGTCTAGCGGGCGGGGGCTCTCCGGAGAAGGATCTAGTGCTTGTGAAGAGCCTTGTAAAGGCATTAGATGACCATCGCGGAGAGATCGAGTATACCATTGTCGACATCAGCGATGCGATGATTCATGAAACGGAGCGTTTTCTTGGCCCGCGCCTACGAAGTGAACAACTGAATCGTGTTCGTGTCACCGACCTCAGTCTGGATATCTTGCAACTCGAAGGACGATTCGTGCGCGGCGATTCGTGGCAGCATGTGGTGTGGGCGATCCTTGGCGGGACCATCGGCAATCTGCCGGAGCGGGAGTTCTTCAGGTCCCTCAAGGAGCCCTCGAGGAGCGGTGATCTGCTTATAGTCGGGCTGGATACCCATGACGACGAGGGATGGGAGCAATTCGAGAGGCGAATGAAGGGGCAGTACGGATGCAAGGAACTGGATTTCCTGCTTGAAGCGCAGCCGCGTAGGATCGGACAGGCCGCCATGCCGATCCCGGTCGAGGACAGCGAGGTGCCGAATGCAGTCGAGCGCTCGCGGTCATGCGTCGATGGACCAATTGTGGAGGTAGGCGTCCGGAAACGTGCGGATGGGGATCCGGACCACCATGTCTGCAATTCATGGATCGCTGAGTTCAAGTATCGATCTGACGACAGGAGCAAGGTGCTGGGTTCGACACGCTACGTGCTCGCGGAATTCCTCGCGTTCGCGCGAGAAGTTGGTGGATGGGAACATGTCGGCACCACAGCAGCACCAGACGGATCGACCTTTCGGCAGTTGCTGCTCCGACGGATCTAACCGCCGTCCAGGCCGTTTAGGATCGTTCGAGAGTTGTGAGCGAGGTGTGTGGGTGCATTATGGGAGATCAACCCGGCTCCGGGCCGAAGAACCCGTTCTCCAGTAACAGGCTGGATTGGAACAACCAGGTCGAAGGCACTTCAGGCGAGGAACCGCACGGTAGGCCCGACCCAGGCGGGGCGCCTAATCGTTTGGCAGGCTTATCAGGAGGTCCCGCCCGGCGTACGGTGACGTTTCGCTGCGCCAAAACCAATGCCCATTTCGTTGTCGCTTTTGAGCGCCGATCAACAAACGGGAAATTCGCGGTAGCGGAGATTGGCGCCAGTTCAGCCGGACCAACAACCGAGCAGTGCCGGCTACTCAATTCGAGCCCATTCGAGGCGGCGGAGTTTGACTTTACCGGGTGGTACTGCCCTGTATGCATGCATGGGCGATCTGCAGAACCGCTCGATGCGTTTGTTCAGTGCAGCAGGTGCGGCGAATTGGTTTGTGGAGCGCGAATCCATCTGAGCGCAGGCGGCGAAAAGATGTTTAGATGCCGTGACGCCTGTGGCAACGAAAGCACAGTCGCTGGCGTGATCAAGTCGCTCGCCGGGACCTCGGTGGAGCGAGCTAAGTGTGGGCTTGCCGCGCCGCAATCGAAGGGCGTGATGATGCCAGAGCAGCCGATACCGCCGAGTCAACGCGGAGCCCGCGGAGGTCTCACGCTTTGATCTTTGATCCGAGGCCTGCGGCGGGAAAGTTAGCAAGTCATGGTCCCTGATAGTATGGGATCAAGCTTGGAGCAGTAGGCTCTCCAGCGAGTCGTCGCTCGGAGAAGTTCACGAGTGTTTCTGTCGGTTCAACGAGGTCTGAGTCGATAAGCAAGAACTGTGTCGGATTCCCAGTTGACGCGCTCGCAATCCGGTATATCTCACGATAGAGCGACTGCACCAGCTCGGGATTTTCGTCGTCACTGATATTCTTTGTCGGACTATCGATGATCAGCACCGTTGGGATGGGCATGTCTCGCTCGCGAGCGACTTCGTGAACTGCCAGCGCGTAGCACACATTGAAGAGCGTTTTCTTTCCGCCACTGCCGGTATCCCAGAAGCCCCACTCCTGCCCACCATGAACGACAGTCGGCTTCCAGCTTCGTGGATCGAGGACCACTTCGTCATCATCCGACACTCCGGGGAAACCCACAGCAAGCATTATCTGCTTGAACCTGTCTGCGACGGACCGAACGTTTTCGTCAGCATCTCGCAGGCGTAGCCGCTCCTCTTCAATTGAGCTACGGAGACGGTCGATGCGCCCCTGCAAGCTACCAGCATTTTCTTCAAGCTCGTTGATGGCACGGGGCATGGCCTGCAGCCGATCGAGGGAGCGCAGCCGTTCTGCAAGGGTGGCAATCTCCCGATCGACAACACGGATACTCTCAACGAAGGCTGAGTCATACCGTGCCAATTCACTCTGTAGCTGCTGATCCAGGCGAGCCTTTTCAGACGTCGTCCGCTCAAGCTGCCTCAACGATCGCTCAAGCGCTCGATTCCGACGGGCGATGGAGTCTCCGATCTGGTCGATGCGATCGTTCAGTTCGCGGCGAGTGGCCTCCAACTCCACGCTGGACCTCGCAGCATCACGCATTGCTGGATTCCCGCAGAGCATGCAAGCTTCGGCGGAGTCGGGCCGGTCGCTTATGTCAACTCCACACTGTGGGCACCGAGAGTATTTGACTCCTTCGAGCACTCGCCCGGCTTGTTCCGATCTGTCGGCCTTCACTTTGGCTGTGATGAGTTCCGCCCTCAATGCCTCGTGCTCTGCCAGAGCCATTTGGGATGCTGAGATAGACTCCTGCAGATCCGAGACTTGGGCGCTCAACTCGCGCAGCCGATGCCGCAGTTCGTCAGTCGGGTGAATTCGGGTCTGGCGTTCCTGTTCCAGCCTGGAACGGCGGGATTCTGCTTCGTGTAGCTCGCCTTGCGCTGCCTCTATCTGGCCCGCTACATCCAGCTCCGAACCAAGCTCGAAGCGGTCCATGAAGCGACGAATTTGTGCCACTGCCTCACGCGTCCCTTGTTGCTCGTCAACAGTCCGATACAGATCGGCTTCAAGCTCGCTGAGCCGTTCCGAGTACAGACCGGTGAAGAAGCGCATCGCGTCCTGGCTCTTGCGACCGCGGAACGGGTCCTCTAGTCGAAAAAAGGAGGAATCGAGATGTGTCTGGTCCAGATAACAGTATCGCCAGATATCTCGGAAGCTGAGCCGGATCATTGGAGAGTCGGGGTCGCGCGTTCTTTGACGCACCCTGATCGGCGTTACACCCGATAGGCGAAACAGCAGGTCGCTCAGATTGAAAATATCGTCCCTGACGATAGGCGCATGAGTCGGAGAAATGGGTGCGTTGACCGATCCGATCTCGTTCTCGCCATGAGCCCAAGTTACGCGTACGGCCTGGGTGTCCTCCGCGCCGCGCTCCAACGTGCATTCGAAATCCCCGAGCTGAACTGACAGAATCGCAGCAACGAACTCCTGCTGAATCGCTGGTGTGCGTTCGAGGTCGCCGCCTAGGCAGTAGTCGATGAGACGTGCGACCGTCGACTTGCCTGTGCCAACCGGCCCATACAGGAACGTTACCGACCCGGAGAAGTCTAGCCGCTCCGTCGACTGACGCGTACGCACCAGGAGATGCCGCAGCCCCATTCTCATGGGCGGATTGCCTCGTTCGATCGCAGCGTGACGATTTCCGGAAACGTGTCGTAGATGAAACGCATCAGGTTCGTCGCCGTCATGTCAAAATGCCGCTTGAGAAGACTAGCACGACGGGCGTATGCGTCGAACATCGGATCGGCCATTAGGCCCGCCGCAACAGTCCGGCCTCTCTCGGTTGCAGCGATGACGACCTTGCGCCCCTCGATGGCGATGGACGCGAGGCCCTTGCTGACCAGAATATTCAGGAACTCTCGGTATCGGTGGTCCCAGGGGCCGAAACGATAACGGACCATTTCTGATTCGACGCTTATACGCTCATGGTCTTCCAACTGAACGTCACGCGTTGAATGGGATTTCGCGGCCAACGCGCGTTCCAGCATGACAGGGTAGCGAAGCAGGAAGTCGAGTTTGGCGAGTTTCGTCAGCCCTTCGACATGACCCGTACCGTCCGGACCAGAAAAGGTCGCGAGCAGGACAAGAAGTCTAGCCGCGTGAAGGTCGGGAGCGGCATCAAGCTCGGCGATGGTTTCAACGAGGTCCATTACATGGCCTCCCAACTTCGGTCGGTGCTCCATTGAACCTTGCACTGAGCGGTCAATGAAAAGGCGACGCCTTCGAGGTGCTCGTCTGCACAGTCATATAATTGGTCTCTGTTCGCGCGGCGCTGCTGGAAGCGCTGCTTGAGATCCTCTCGCATCGCGAGCCCGAAGTGCCCCTCACGCCTTTGCGTCGCCTCAAACGCGCGGGCCGCATCAGTGAGGACGAGCGTGCGGATATGGTCATAGCGCGCGAGCCCCTTGATATTGCCGTACTGCTTGGTCCACTTGATTCCGAGATAGTCAGCCTTGTTGCGCAGATCTTCCGCCGAGTTCCGCGACACCGCCGAGAATCCGCCGGCATCAAGCTTCTTGTGCATCAACTCCGTGCTTCCTTGTCCAGGGGGCGTGAACGCTTGAGGGTCTCCGGCCAATGTGGCTGTTGAGTCGCGGCCCGTTTCCAGGATGAGGGATAGACGTTCGGAGGTGATGCGCTTGCCGTTGATACGAGCACAGAGCTCAGCCTGCTCAGCGTTCACGACCGCCACGATGTATGCGGGCAAAAGCTGCTGATGATCGAGTGAGGATGCTCGGCCGCATTCGTCAATGAGCGCCCGAGCAGCCCGTCGCACAGCATCGTGCGAACAGTCGGCTGCCGGTGGCCAGCAATCAGCGAGCGTGTTGATGAGCCGCATGGTGACATCACGAAGCTTCGGCAGGTCCGCCCGGGCCATGGTCTTGGACATAGCCGCGAACGCCACAGAGTCGGTGACCTCGGCCTTGCGTGCGACGCGGCGGAGCCAGGTCGCTACATTACTCGGAAGCTGATCGACGCTAGTCGCATCTGCGATCTGCTTGAGCACATGTGCAAAGTCCTGTCCGTTGCCCGCGGCGTACAATGGATGATTGGTCAAGAAGCAAAAGCGACGAAGTTGGCCGGGGAAGTCTGCATCGAGTTTCGCAAATCGGGCACAAGCCGTAAGCACCGGCTCGTCGCCGGCTTTCCATGGAGGCTGATCGTCACCACGAGTCTTAACTTGATGTCCTGTGAACGCGCCGTCGCGGTGCTTCAGCAATACGTCCTCATGATGTTCGCAAAAAACTTCGACTACGTCTTCGGTTTCATCGAGAAGCATGCAGCATACGATGGCAGCCCATGTCCACTGAAACCGATACCGATTCGCTGTCTCGTCACCCGGGTCGCCGCGGGCAATCATCGCATCTGGTTGCGGTGCGGTGCTCATCTCTGTTGGGGCTCCCATAGGTCGGGTCAGCTCACAAGCTCCATCAGTTTTCCGTAGCTATCCACCACGTCGTATTTCACGTGGTCCGACGTGATCTTGGCGAAGAACTTGCGGGCACAGTCGATCTTCCGCCGCTCGATCTCCCGAAGCTCCATCGTGGACATGCTGCCCTTCGTCTCGGCGATGAAGTACACGTGCTTGACCTTCTTGTGCTCGAATGCGATCGCCCAGTCGGGGTTGTAGTTGCCGACGGGCGTCGGGATAAGGAAGCCACGCGGGAGCTTGGCGTACACGACAACTTCGGCGCTGCCGTCCAGGTCCTCGACGAACTTCCGCTCGGTCTTTGAGTCGGTGAAGACGTAGTCGTAAATGTGCCGCGACGCCTTGTACGCCTTGGAAAAGTCGGCCTGCGGCTTCTGCTGCGTGAAGATGTCGATGTCGTGAACGTCGCCGATGGGGTCGTACGTGAGCCGCTCGACAATCACCGTCGCCTTCTGCTCGTTGATGAGGCGGCAGGCTTCGGCGATGAAGTCCTCCGGGTTCATGCGATAAAGGCCGAACGTGGCCGGGCTGATCTCGGTCAGGATGCGTGCCACCGTGCGACGGGTGAGCTGCGTGCCATCGGCGATGGTGCCGATCAGGTCGTACCGCACGGCCGAGTGGACCGAAGCTTGGTGCGAGAGGGTCTGCGTGCTCGACACCTCAAACGCCGCCCCTCGCTTCAGATCCTCGGGCGTCGCCTGGTCCCGCTGCTCGCCGCGCTGCACCGTGTATTGAAGCGGCGTGACCTTCAGTTCCTTGTCCATCGTGGCGACGCACTTGCGAACCAGTTCGTCGGAGTCGAAGTGAACGGTGTACGCGGCCTTGCGGTTGATCCGCTCCCAAAGCTCCTTGAACTCCTTCTTCTTGAAGTTCGCCTCGTTGAGCGGGTTGACCTTGGACTTTCGACCGTCCTCGGGGACGGGCAGTTGCACGTCGCTGAACACGCTATCCACGAGCTGGAGCACCTGCTCCGCGTGCGGCTTCAACGGCTCGGGCAGTTCGGCCAGCGTGCCCTCCGTCTTCGCCTTGTGATATTTCTCGGTGACGTGCTTCTCGTAGTCGATGTACCCGTTCTGGATGAGATAGAACTCCAGCTGCTTCGCCATCGTGGCGGAGACTTCCTTCGGCCCCTCCGGCGTCTGAATGAGCTTGCCGGTGAAGTACTCCTCATTCGCCAGCCGCGGACGCTCCGATAGCGACTGGCTGATGTCCTTCTGCAAGCCGCTGACGAAATCGCGGTAGCTCTCGTTCGCAACGACGGTAAGGACGTTGACCTGATGCACCGTCGCCGGGTCGTCGTTCCGCTCGCCCGTGCGTGGACCGCCGGAGAACACCGACAGTCGCATCCCGCGGCCGACCTCCTGTCGGCGGGAGATCGTGCTGTCGCTGTGCTTAAGCGTGCAGATCGTGAAGACGTTCGGGTTGTCCCAGCCTTCCCGGAGTGCCGAGTGCGAGAAGATGAAACGGACCGGCTCCTCGAACGAGAGCAACTGCTCCTTGTTCCGCAGGATGAGGTCGTACGCGTCGGAGTCGTCGCTCTCGCCGGCCGTATCGCCACGCTTGGCGACGGTCGGATCGACCATGCGGTTCCGTTTCTTGTCGATCGAGAAGTAACCGTTGTGCGTTGCGTTCACGTCGATGCCTTTGAGGTATCGCGTGTACGGCGTGTCGTAGAGCGTGAGCGTCTCTTCAAGCTGCCGCTGATACTCCTCCACGAACAACTCGGCGTATTCGCCGGGCTTCTCACCGGCGTCGTCGTATTGCCGGTACTTGGCGACCTCGTCGATGAAGAACAAGGTGAGCACCTTGACCCCTTGCTCGAAGAGCTGCTCTTCCCGCTCGAAGTGGGCCTTGATCGCCTCGCGAATCTGAATCTGCCGGATCGTTGCCTCGTTCACGTCGCCTGCGGCTTCACCGGCTTGCAGCACTTCGCCGTTGGTGAAGCTGAGCGTGTCGGTCCGGGCGTCGATGTCGGCGACGACGAAGCCCTTGTACTGGTCGAGGCCTCCGGAGAGAGCGTGCAGGTTGTCGTTCTTGCCGAGCTTCTTGATGACCCGCTTGATGGAGCCGCTCTTGAGCTTCTCCTCCATCTCGACGCGGGCAGTCGGCGGCGTCGACGGCGAAATCTGAATCGACTCCAGGTACAGGTAGGCGTTCGTGCCGCTCAGGCCGCGGGTGGCGATGCCCCGCACGGCGATCTTCTTCACAAGCTTCTGGTTGTAGGCGTCCAGCGCGTCGAGCCGGTAGACCTTGTTGTGCTGCGTCTTGTGCGTCGCTGAGTACCGGAGAATCATCAGAGGGTTGAACTCCTGAAGGGAATCCAGGGTCCGCTTGCCCTCCATCTTCTGCGGCTCATCGAGGATCAGGATGGGGTGGTTCGCCTTGATCACGTCAATCGGCCGGCGGGACTGGAAGTCGTCCAGCTCCTCGTAGATCCGGCGAGCGTCCTTGCCGGTTGCGTTAAACGCCTGGACGTTGATGATCATCACGTTGATGCCGGCGTCGGACGAATAGCTCTCCAGTTCGTGCAGCCGCTTCGAGTTGTAGATGAGGAAGCGCGCCCGCTTGGCGTACTGCTCCAGGAAGTGTTCGGCCGTGATTTCGAACGCCTTCTGCACGCCTTCGCGGATGGCGATGCTGGGTACGACCACAATGAACTTGGTCCAGCCGTACCGCCGGTTCAGCTCGAACATCGTCTTGATGTAGCAGTACGTCTTGCCGGTGCCGGTCTCCATCTCCACGTCGAGGTTGACATCGCAGACCTTCGACGTGACCAGCTCCTTGCAGACGGGCAGGTTCTGCCGTCGCTGCACGGCCTGGATGTTCTTGAGCAGCGGCAGGCCGGGCACAAGCGGCGTGTTGCGGAAACCGGCGGCGTACTCGATGAAACTGAGCACGCCTTCCCGCTCGTCTGCACGACGGCCGGGGTCGATGCGGTAGCCGAGCGGGTCGGCCACCGGCTGCCCCGCGAAGCAGTCGGCGACGGCTTCGACCGCGTCGGTCTGAAAGGCTTGCTTCTTGAACTTGAGCTTCATCAATCCTGCTTTCCGCCCATCCGGTTTGCTCGTGTATTGTTGCCCCTAGTCCGAACCGCTGCTCAGATACGCAGCGATATCCTCATAGAGCTGGCGTGCTTCAGCATTCCGCATCTCCCACAGCCGTTGAAAACTCCGCAAGCAGTTCACGTGCGAAGCCGTTGGCTTGGTGAGGTTTGTGATTGCTTGTTGAGCCTGGTTGACTTCCGTTTGCGTGCTGTTCGGCGAGTCGCGTTCTTTGAGAGCAAAGTACAAGTGTTCCAGCTTTGACGCCCGCTCGCGAATTAACCCCTTTCGCTGGTCGAGATCGTCCAGCTTAAAGAACTCAATTGTGACCAATGCGCGTTTTCGCTTAAAGCCTCTAGACTTGGTGGGTTGCGGCGAGAGTCCGTGAAACTCGATCAGCTTTTCTGGATCGTCATCCCGTGTACCAAGTGGGAATATCAGGTATGCCTTCTCATCTCGGCAAGAGCCCACGTTATCGGCGGCACTATTTCTCACGCCACCGATTGGAAAGTAATCGCGTTTGAGCACCGAGTTGCAAGTCTTGCATGCCGCTGCATAGTTCTCGGGATGATACGCAAGTAGCCGATACCCGGGTTCGGAGCCAGTCGCTGGCTGCGACAGAGTGATGCCGTGACCAGACAGTGCACTCGGGACTCTCCAACGCTTCACGTTGTTCTTTGGACGAAAATGTTCCACATCCTGCTCTATTGCCTGGTCCTCTAGCCACTTCTCGCAGAATGGACACTTGGGACCCTGCAATTTCATAAACGCCGGCTTGGTTTCGCTCCACATCGATGTAATGCGCCGCTGAGTTCCGTTCTTAAGCGCTTCCGTACGCTGAACTGCACGCACCCGCCATGTCGGGCTGGCGGCATCAATCTCCGTGTGCAATTGACCCGTAGTAAATGTACACCTGATCACGGCGCACTCTCCTCGCCACGTGCCAACTCAGCGACCAGTTGCTTCGCTGCCTTATCGTCTCCGGCCCTCGCTTTCTTCGTCAGGGTCAATAGACGCTGTCGCTTTCGAGCGGCCCTTGTCGTTTTCAGGCCGAAGAGATCCGTTAGCAGAATCTGGTCAGCATCAAGGCCATGAAAGGGTGCCTCACTTCGAGCTGCTTTGGCAGCGTTTCGCGATAATGAGAGGTGGATAACGTTCGCTTGCTGGAGGCTACCGGCAACTAATGGACTATGGGATGTAAAGACGAACTGCATACGTGGAAATGTCTTCGCGATCGTTTCGACGACGGTCATTTGCCATTTAGGATGAAGGTGCAAGTCGATTTCGTCGACGAGGACTACTCCCTGACACTCACGTAGCGGAGACGGCCGTTTCTCAATATGGACGAGATGATAGAGGAAGTCGGCCACCCACCCGATGAATGCGCGGTAGCCGTCCGATAGATCTTGAAATGCAACGTGGAGCCCGGCATGATCGAATAGGAAGTCCCCCTTCCGTTTGGCCATCTTGCCGGTAAACGACACGCCGGCCGGCTTGAGCAGTTCATTAAGCACGTCCGTAGTCTCATTCATTCCGCGAGGCGTTGTACGACGCCACAGCCAGTGTGAAAGCGGGATTAGTGAGAAGGAATCTTGAAAGACGCTCTGAACACGTTGTGCTCGGAGAAACCTGGACTTAATGCGAGCACCCATGTCAAGGCTCTCACCTGATTCGACCCGACGGGTAGCCCCGTAGGCTACGAGAAAGAAGGCGGCATTGCGTGAACGATAGATGGGTTCCCATACGGCTCCTGCGTGCTCGCCTTGAAACACAACTTTCTCCAGCTCACCGCGGCGGCGGATCCTCATGTTGGATTCAACCATCCGCGGCTCCGCGATGTCCTGGCGGTGCAAGACAAACTGGGCGACGACATCGCCCCAGCCTCGATCGGAGGGGGCTGTTGCGCGGACAAGATTGCGGACGCCGAGATTTGCTTCCATGGCGGCCTCGCCGAACGCCGACAATGCAATCGTCTGGAGCACGGTTGTCTTTCCGGAGCCATTGTCGCCCAACAAGAGAGTGACATTCTCTAAAGGCGGCTTCGCACCGATACCGTTGGCGTTGGCTTTGTCGTACTTGCGGTCCGGATGGACGAATTGGATCGTCACGTCCTTGAACGTCCGGATGTTCTTAAGCCTCAGCAAGTCAATGTACATATGAGGGCTCCGAACGTCGCACAAGAAACAACCTTTCAGGCGTGGGCCAAGGATTGGTTGTCTTGTTATGGCTGAAGCTAATCACAGTGTCTTAACCTCAGTGCCGGGGGAGAGTTGCTTGAAGATCTGCTCGACGTTGATCTTCACTGCGTCGCCGCCGTAGCCGGTGTCGCGGAACACGACTCGTAACGGCTTGCGGCCGGCGAGTTCTTTCACGAAGGCCTCGTCGATGCCGGACTCGAAGCAGGCTGCGAGTGCGTTCTCGTCCACGAAGAACACTCTCTTGCCGCCGATTGTCTCCTGCTTGATGGGCAGCGACAGGTCCACACCCCAATCGAGTAGGACCTGGAAAAGCAAATCCTCGTCGGTTCGGTCCTCCTTGATGTTGTCCACATGCCCGCCGAGTAGCTCCGGCTTCGCTTCGTCCGGACGGTAGTACACGTCCTTCGTATTGGACGTATCCACTTTTAGGACTCGGAATCCGTTGTCGAGCTTATCGCCATTCAATCCAAGCTCGGCTCGAATGTGCTGACCAGCCCGACGGATTCGCTCCTTTCCAATGTCTGCAATTGAAGCAAAGCCGGCCTTGTTTGCTTCCGTGTCCTCGTCGCAATGCTCGGGAAGCTGCACCACAATAAATCGCCGGACTCCGCCATCTTCGGCGTTCATGGCCATTACGGCTTGTGCAAATGCACAGGAACCAGCGAAGAAGTCGAGGCACAAGTCGTCACCGGCGGATGCTAGGTAGACGATTCGTTTGAGCAGCCGCACGGGCTTAGGCGTGGAGAAAATCTTCTTCCCTATTAGCTTCGCGGTTTCTTTCTGCCCTTCGTCATTGTGTCCGACCTCGGCAAACGGCCACCATGTTGATGGAACCGTACCCTCAGGGAGTTCCGTGAGGTAACGCTTCAGCCTTGGCTTAGCGTATGACTGGTCCGGTCCCCAATAGAGTCGGCCTTCTTCTTCGAGTTGTTCGTGCTTTGCACGTGAGTATCGCCAGACCGCGTCTTCGCTAGGCCAAACCTCGTCGCCAGTCCTGGGGTGACGTATTGCGTACCAGAGCGTAGGCCGTTCCGTCCGAGACTTGTTGCTAACGTAATTGTCGGAACTCCACGGTCCTCTTGGGTCGTTATCTGGATTGGTGTAACGGGACGTTTGCTTTTCCGTTCGAGGCAGTAGTCGACGGGTGAAACAAGCCGACTTGCGATACACAAGGATGTGATCGTGCATCGGAGCGATTCCGGGGTCGTCGGATGATACGGCGTACTTTTTCTGCCAGACAACGTTCGCGACGAAATTGCTTTCGCCGAAGATTTCGTCGCAAACCCGACGGAGGTTTGCTACCTCACCGTCGTCGATCGTAAGGAACAAGGCTCCATCATCGGCTAAGAGATTGCGGGCAAGTCGAAGGCGAGGGTAAATCATAGAGAGCCAGTCCGAGTGAAACCTTCCATTGGACTCAGTGTTGGCGACTAAGCGAGAGCCGGTACTTGTGTGTTGATTTGATCGAATGAGGTACTCGGTGCCGCCCTCCACAAAATCATCGTCGTAAATGAATTCCTTGCCCGTATTGTACGGAGGGTCAATGAAGATCAGTTTGACCTTGTTCAGATACGTTTCCTGGAGCAGCTTGAGTGCATCTAGGTTGTCGCCCTCGATGAAGAGGTTTCGGGTTGATTCGAAATCGACACTCTCTTCTCGGCATGGCCGAACCGTCTTGGCAATCGGGGCGTTCGCTGCGAGCAGGGCTTCCCGCTTGCCAGGCCAGTTCAGGTGATATCGCTCCTGTGGGCCTTCGACGACGCGGTCGGAGAGCACCTGTCGGAGCTGATCGAAGTCGATGGCAGGCGTGACATTCCCTTGTTCGTCCCGCGATTCGGTCACGCAATCCGGGAACAACGCCGCCAGCTTGGCGATGTTCTCCTGCGTGAGGTCGGGCGTGTGCATCTTGAGCTTGTTCATGATTGATCCTGCCGCGTACGCGTATTGACGATGTCAGCCCGTAAGCTCGTCGAGCTGAGCGTCGAGCGATCGAACCTCTGCGTTGATTTCCACCTTCCGATTGAACTGTTTCTCCCGGCCGAGCTTGACTTCCAGCTTCTCTCGCTCGCGTTCAAGCTGCCGAATCCGTCCCAACCGCTCCGCATGGTCCTTGAGCGACTCGCCGTCGCGGGCCGGGTGCGGCATGACGCGACTGAGCAGCAGCCGGTACATGGCCGCAAGATCGAGTGCGACGGGCAGCGGCGAGCGGTCCGCGTCGGCTGCGAGCCACGGCGACGCAAAATAGTCTCCGACGACCCATTTGGCCGAGTCGGCCTCGCTGGGCCGCTTGTACGCCGCGACCGCCTGGACGCGGTCGCCGGCGAACAACTCGTAGAGAATCGGAAAGCCGATGGCCCGGTCGATGCAGCGGAGAATGTCCTCGCTGATGGCGTCAGCCGCCGCATCCTTGAGCGTGATCGCGAAGACCTGAATCTCGGGCACGTCAGGCCGGGCGTCAAGGCGAACGGTCTCGGGGGCGAGTTTGTAGGCCCAGACGATCTGAGCGACTTCGTCGGTGAATCGCTTCTGGAGCCGGCGGCTCGGGCGGGCATGAGCGTAGATGCGGTTCTTGGGCAGAACGCGTTTGAATGCCGCCGACGCGGGGTAGGCGAACAGCGGCGACTCGCTGGGGTTTGCGGTGTTGCGGCCGTCACTCATCCCACCTCCTGGACCGCGATGAATGACATCAGCTCGAAGTCGTCGAGCCCGGTGATTGGGTCGGTCAAAGCCGTAGTCCGCTTGCCGGTGAACAGGCTGTCGAGGTCCTTGTCCTCCCGCACGTCGATGATCGAGCGGATGGCTTGGCCGAGCAGTTCCGAGTACCGGCTCATGGCCTTGCCGTCGTCGGTGGCAGCATTGAAGCGCCGGCAGGCGAGCTTGTCAGGCTCGCTCCGCATGCGGCAGGATGCCCGGGCCAAGTCGAGGATTCGCTTCACTTCCATGTGGTTGATGACGACCTGGCCGTTGTTGGCGACGTACACGAGGTAGTACGGGTGCAAGCGGTTCTGCTGGTTGATGTTCACCGACTGATGCCGGTTGCGGAGCGTGAAGATCACGCCGGGCGGCAGGCCGCGGTCCGGGTCGGCCGGTACGACGGCGTGCAACCCGCTCGGCATGGAATCGAGGTCGGGGTTGTCCTTGATGTAGTTGAGCAGGTCCATGCGGAAGTCGTTCAGGCCCAGGTCGGTGATTGAGACGCCGGTGCGAACGTCTTCCAGTTCGATGATCTCTTCTTGGAGCTTGCGGAGCTGCTCTTTTCGGTACGACACGTCGCTCGCTTCGGCAGTCAGGACGTTGTCGTCGCCGGTGGCGGACACGTCGGCGATGACCATGCGGTTCTCGACGCGTTCCCTCAGGTTGATGTATTCGTCGAGCGTGATGTCCGGCCAGTAGTTCACGAGCTGGATTGTGGCGTTGGTCGAACCGATGCGGTCGATGCGGCCGAATCGCTGGAGGATCCGCACCGGGTTCCAGTGGATGTCGTAGTTCACGACCCAGTCGCAGTCCTGGAGGTTCTGGCCCTCGGAGATGCAATCGGTGCCGATCAGGATGTCGAGTGACGCGGGATCGTCCGGCATGGTCAACGCTTTCTCCTTGGATTTCGGCGAGAAGAGCGTGAGCAGCGACAGGAAATCGTACGACCGATTCAGCGTGGACTTGGGGCCACCGGTGCCAGTGACAAGGCCGACGTGCACGCTGTGCCGCTTGAGTAGGTCGGGCGAGAGGACGCGGAACAGATAGTTGGCTGTGTCGGCAAACGCGGTGAAGATCAGCACCTTGCGGTTGCCGGGATTGATCGGATTCGCGAGCTTTTCGGCAAGGTGGGCGCGGAGGTGCTGGAGCTTGGCATCGTCCGACGGGGTGACTTTTTCCATCTCGGTGTGCAACTCCGCGATGACTCGAAGATCTTCGCGGAGGATTCGCTCCCAAGTGTCGATGTCCATGTCCGACAGGCGAATTTGGACCTTGCCGCCGATGCGGGCGTCGTCGGGCTCCGGGAAATCCTCGTCGTCAGGATCGAAGTCGGCGAAGGCCCCGGACACGTCGATGAAGCCGGGGTCGTCGCCGGTCGCTCGGAAGCGGTCAATCTTGGCGAGAACGGTCTTGTGATTCGCTTGCAACTTCCTTAGCGTGATTCGGAATGCCTCGACGGAGCTTTCGAGCCGTTTCAACAGATTGACCGTCATGAGCGATTGCAGGCTGCGTTCGCGGTCGGCCTGCCGGAGCGTGCCGCGACCACCTTCGACTTCCGTGTCGTAGAGGTCCTCGTACTTGGCGAGGCGGCTAGGCAGGATGTAATTGACCGGGGCGTAGATCGCGAGCTGCAACTGCGACAGGCTGGCGTAGATGCCGTTGAAATCCAATACGTCGGTGCGGTGGGTTAACGGCGGGTGGAACGACATGGGCTTGCGTCGTTCTGGGAACGAGCCGATGTCTGACGTGTCGTAGAATGTCTCGATGTGCTTGCGGGACCTGGCGATGGTCACGCTGTCGAGCATCTCGAAGAAGTCGAAGTCAAGGGCTTCCAGAATGGCCGAAGTCGTCCGCTGCTCCGCCGGCAGTTTCGTCCAGGCGTTGAAGGTCACTTGTGCACGCCGGCAAATCTCTTCTACGTCCTTCTCGGTTCCGAGTCTTTCGTGAAAAGCCCGCGAGTCACCTTCGTAGGCGAGTGCGAGTTGATTCTTGAGGTCGGCGAAGCGGTTGTTCACCGGCGTCGCCGAGAGCATCAGGACCTTTGTCTTGACGCCCTCGCGGATGACCGACCGCATGAGCCGTTCGTATCGCGTTTCGCGGTCCTTGAAGGCTGGGTTGTTGCGGAAGTTGTGCGACTCGTCGATAACGACGAGGTCGTAGTTGCCCCAATTCACGCGATTAAGCGGCGTGCCGAAGGACTCGCCGGTGGTCCGCAGCAGGTCGGTGTGGCAGAGCACGTCGTAGTTGAAGCGGTCGCCGGCGAAGATGTTCGTCTTGAGGTTGCGGTTGTAGTTGAGCCAGTTGTCAGCGAGCTTCTTCGGGCAGAGCACGAGCACGGCCCGATTCCGTAGCTCGTAGTAGCGGATGACGGCGAGCGCCGTGAACGTCTTCCCGAGTCCGACGCTGTCCGCCAGGATGCAGCCGTTGAATGTCTCCAGCTTATTGATGATGCCCGTGGCGGCATCCCGCTGGAAGTTGTACAGCTTCTTCCAAACGAGACTTTCCTTGTAGCCGGTCAGGTCGTTAGGCAGCAGGTCTTCGCTGATGTCCTCTAGGAACTCGCTGAAGATGTGGAAGAGCATCAGGAAGTAGATGCGGGCCGGCGAGTTTTCCTGGTACACGGCCGCGATGTGCTCGGAGAGCCGGTCGGTGACGTCGGCGAGCTTTTCCGGGTCGTTCCAAATCTGATCGAAAAGCGACAGGTACGCATGCGTGTGCGTGGCTTCCGTGATCTTCGTGACGAAATTCGAGACCGCGTCGCCGCGTTGATAGCCGAGATCGACGGCGGTGAATCCGTGCAAGGGCTGGTAAACGATGCTGCCAGCATTGCCGGCGATGCAGGCGAACGGCTGCATCGGTGCCTTCGTGCGATTGGACCGAAAGCGAGCCTTGCGTCGCATCCATTCGGCACACTCGCGGGCAATCGCCTTCTGCGTGAGCTTGTTCTTGAGCTGAATCTCGAACTCGGTGCCGTAGAAGCTGCGTTCGCGGTGGGACTTGGGGATGTGGAACTCGCGTCGCTGCTTCTTGCCGCTGTCGGTCACTTCGTCCGGAACGAACGTGGGGGCCGTGAAGATAAAGTCGAAGGATTCGACGCCTTCAAGCTGCTCCTTAAGCGACTCGAAGGCGTAGATCGAGAAGCACGACGCGGCGATCCGAAGCTTCGAGCCGCGTGCCATCGACGCTTTCAGGTCGTCGCCGAGCAGCCGATTGACGTTGTCGATCAGCTCCACTATCACGATCTCCGCGCGCCCTTCGCCCTGTCGTCGAGCCAGCGATCAATCGTCTCTCGCCGGAACCGCCAGTGCCTTCCCACCTTCTGACCGGGGACCTTCCCCTCCGCACACAGCTTGTAAAGCGTTGATGTTGATAACTTTAGGTAGGAAGCGAGCTCCTGTATCGTCAGAATGCTGTCGTTTGCCTGCTTGGCCATCGGATTTTGACCACGCACGGGCTTGCGCCCGGTCTTTCCTTCACGCTCGACACGTAAACAGTTCACAGTTGTTCGCCGTTGCTGTCAAGGCGCGGGGTACCCTGGGGCAGTTTCCAAACCGCCAGAACCGCGCGACTTGCCGCCCTCGAACCGATGGCACAGGGCTGCCAGAAGCTCCCATAACCCTCATGAGGCGTATGCGTTCCTGGGCAAGGTTCATGGCGAAGTTCGCACAGCTCCAGTTCGATTGGTCGGGTCGGTCCGTCGCAGAAGGCGTGCCGGCTGAGGAGCCCGGCGTTGAGGGCGCGGAGGGCATCGCGGCACCAAGCGAGCCCGCAGCGAGGGAAGCCGATTCCGCCAGCGCGGCCACTGGGCTATCGCTCGGCCTGATCACCCTCGCGCGGCGGGTCGCGGGAGTACTCGAAAACGAGCCGCAGACCCGTATCGACAACCGGCTGCTCAACCAGCTCGCGACCGAATGCCTCGGCCATGCGGCGGGTCACGCGCGGGACATGTACGACGCGGCGGAGGCGGGGATGAACATTCGCATCGCCCGGGCAGAGCTTGACCTGTTCGACGTGCCCGGCTCGATGGAGGCGCTCACCGAGTTGCAGGGCCGCATGCCCCGCCAGACTCGCCGCGACACGACGCAGGTCGAGCTTCAGCAATTCAGCACGCCCCCTGCGGAGGCGCTCCTGGTCGTCAGCGCGGCTGCCGTGTGTTCCGGCATGCAGGTCCTGGAGCCGAGCGCTGGAACGGGCAACATTGCCGTCCTCGCACGGCGCGCCGGCGCCACTGTCGATACGAACGAAATCGACCCACGTCGGCGTGGCCTCTTGGAGATACAAGGCTTCTCGCCGACCGCAATCGATGCCGAACGGCTCGATAACCTTCTGCCGCCAGATCGGCTGTACGACGCGGTCGTCATGAATCCGCCCTTCTCGGCGACCGGTGGCCGCGTGCATGGGCACAACACGCAATTTGGAGCGCGGCACGTTGAACAGGCGCTGCTCAGGCTCAAACCCGGTGGTCGATTGGCTGCGATTGTCGGACAAGGCATGGCACTCGACCGACCGAAATTCCACGCGTGGTGGGCTGAGGTCAAGGGCCGCTTTCGCGTTCGCGCGAACGTCGGCATCGATGGCAACGCCTACGCGAAGTTCGGCACTTCGTTCGACCATCAGGTCATCGTGATTGATAACGACGGGCCGACGCAATGGGATGCCGACATCATCACGGGTGCCGGACTGTCGCCTCAGGAGGCCTGGCGCAGGCTGCAATCTCTATCAGAGGAGGACGTTTATGGGCGAATTCGCGAATGCGGTACGCGATCAAGCGATGGACACGCTGCGACGGGTGTACGGACGGGCAGCGCCAATCGACTCGGATGCAGTGGTCGAACTGATTGCGTTCCTGCTCGGGGACGAGACGGACGACCCGGCTACGGACGGGCTCAACATCCTGACGGTGGATCAGTGGATAGCATGGACCAGGCATCTGGCCGACCGTCCGCGATTCACTCGGCGGATGATGACGAACTTCCTGGACCGGGAGCAGGCGAAACTGCCAGCCGACACGAACGCGATGCGGCTCTGGGCCACGCACGTGGTTCTGCGCACGCTGGACCGGATGGAAGCAGCATAGGCCAACTCGACCATGACGCGCGTGCAGCGGCTCTGCGCGTCGAAGAAGGAACCGTCTATGCCGCGTACCGCGTGCAGAAAGCGCTTGTGCGGGGCACCGAACCGCACCCGGCCAACGTGGTCGAATCGACCGCGATGGCCTCAGTCGAGCCTCCCGACGTTACGTACCGTCACCATCTCCCACCCGACGTGGTCCGCGAAGGGCGAATATCCGACATCCAGCTTGAGGACGTGATCTACGCCGGCCAGGCCACAGAAGTCCTGCTACCGGGTGGCTCGCGAAAGGGCCATTGGAACGGCGACGGTACGGGAATCGGCAAGGGACGCGAGATCTACGCATTCATCTACGACCAACTGCAGCAGGGACGTGCCAAGCACTTGCACGTTTCAGCGTCGCATCAGCTTGTTGCGGACGCCGAACGAGATCGCGACGCCGTGGGCATCCCGTTACGGATCGTCCATCAAGCGCGTTTCAAGCCAACGGAGGCAATCCTGGCCGACTCTGGCGTCCTGTTCACGACGTACACGATGCTGAGTACGGACTTCGACGGCGATCGACAGCGGTTTAAGCAGCTCACGGATTGGCTGGGTCCCGACTTCGGCGGCGTGATCGCCTTCGACGAGGCGCACCTGATGAAGAACGCCGCAGCGACGCCCCACGGTGGCAAAGCGACCGTGGACGAGGGCACGCTTCGCGGCAACATGGGTATCACGCTACAGCGGATGTTCCCGCACGCCCGTGTCCGTTATTTCAGCGCCACGGGGGCAACCGAGGCCCGCCACATGGCTCCGTATGAGCGTCTTGGCCTGTGGGGCGATGGCGCGCCGTTTCCTGACTTCGCATCCTTCCTCGTTGCGATGGAGCGCGGCGGCGTGGCGGCGATGGAAATGCTGTGCCGCGACCTCAAGTCGGTCGGCACCTACCTGGCGCGGACCATCAGTTACGGTCCAACGCGAAGGCCGGATGGGGGCATCATTCCGGAGAGCGCGGTCGAATACGAGCCGCTTATTCACGACCTGTCGGAAGCCGAGCGCGCTCAGTACGACCAGGTCGCCGACCTCTGGTCGGAACTACTCATCGCATTTGAGTCGGCGGAGCAGAACGCCTGCCAGAAACGCAACGCGAGCCGCTATGCTCAGTATTATGCTGCCCAGCAGCGTTTCTTTCTGCAACTCATGCTCGCTTACACGCTGCCAGACGTGATCCCGGAGATCGAGAAGGACCTGGCCACGGGCCGCTCGGTGGTGCTCAGCCTCTTCAACACGGGCGAAGCTCAGGCGGATCGGAAGGTCCGTGACGCCCGGGCACAAGGCGTCGAACTGAGCGAGTTGGATGCGACGCCGCGAGAAATGATCGTGCAGCTGATCGAGACGCAGTTCCCCATCTACCAATACCGCGAGCAAACCGATCCGAAGACCGGGAACGTGATTTGTGTGCGCGTCGAGGACGCCGCCGGCAACCCCGAGATCAATCGTGAGAACCAGCGCCGCCAGCAGACGCTGCTCGACAAGGTTGCCGATATTGATATGCCGCACAACCCGCTCGACGCCCTCGTCGGTCATTTCGGTGTCGATCACGTAGCCGAGATCAGCGGACGGACACATCGTTGGGAGAACGGACGGTACGTTCGGAGGAAGCTCTACGGCGTTCCGCGGCGGCAGCTCAACGAGTACGAAACCCGTCTCTTCCAATCGGGCCGCAAACGGTTGGCGGTTATCTCGGGCGCCGGCTCAACCGGCATTAGCGTTCACGCCGACATGCTCGCTAAGAACCAACAACGCCGTGTGTTCTACGCCTTTCAGCTTTCCTGGTCGGCGGATCAGCAGATGCAGGCATTCGGGCGCGTGCACCGCTCGAATCAAACCTCGGCGCCGATCATCCGGCTGGTGTTGCTCGACCTAGCCGGCCAGAAACGCCTAGTCAATGCGGTCTCGAAGCGGCTGGCCGCCCTGGGCGCATTGACCAAGGGCGAGCGACACTCGCTCTCCAGCGACTTGTTCCGCCCAGAGGATGTCACAGACGAATATGGCAAGGCTGCTCTCACCCGCAGCTACCGAGAGGTCGAACGCAACGGCCACGCGGCAGCGGGAATCGGCATGCGCGACTTGGAACGCATGGGCGTGCTGAACAAAGAGAAGACAGCCGTGCGTGACAGTTTCTGCCGCAACGTCGAGCAGTTCCTCAACCGCATCATGGTGCTGCACGTCGAGAAGCAGAACCGCTTCTTCGAGCTGTTCTACGAGCGCTACGTACAAACCGTGGAAGCTGCCAAGCGAGCAGGGGCATTCGACTTTGGCGTCGAAGAGATCCATGCACGGAACTTGCGGAGTGTCGCGGAGCCGCAAGTACTGTTCGGAGATCCTGCCTCCGGCGCCCGCACAATGCTGCACGCGCTGGAGGGTGAGGTGGACGTGGAGCGGCACACGTTCGCTGCCGTGCTGGCGAGCTACGCGAACGAGGGCTTTTATCGCAACTGCCGGAGCGGGCGGATCTATGCTGTCGGCACGCATTTAGACACGCGGCCCGACGAAGTGCTGCTCACCGCCATAAAGGGCTCGCGTCGCTCGATGGAGCGGCACGAGTTGACCCAGAAGTACGAGCAGGTCGAGCGCGAAGTTGCTCGACAATGGTGGGAGCGAGAATACGAGAACACGCCCGCGACCGAGGCGCGGCGCTATTACATCCTGAGCGGGGCCATCTTTCCAATCTACGACAAGATCATGGGTTCGTCGGGCATTCAAAGCGTCAAGATCGCACGCGCCGTGCTCAGCGACGGCCGGGCCCTGGTCGGCCTAAACCTAAGCCCGTCGGACGTGCCGAACGTGAAGCAGCGGCTGGGAATCGGAACGCCGCTGGGGGAGGCCTCCGCGACGGAGATCGCCGGCATTCTTGAAGGCGGCGGCATCGTCGAACTTGACAACGGCTGGCGTCTCACCTCTGGGCGGCTTGCCGGCGATGACGTGATCGAGCTCATTCTGAATGGCGTCCCTGCCAACCGGGAGGAGCTTCGGCGATACGGACTTTCGGAAGAAATCGTCAGCTTCAAGCGCCACTGGTTCACGGTGCTCGACGAGGCGCCTGCGGTCCTCTCGGAATTGCTCACTCATCGGCGGCCGGTTCGGGACCTGACGACCAGCGGCGGCAACGGCGAAGTGCTTCTGGCAACGACGGAGGTCGAGACCGAGTTTGATTAGCTGTCCCGAACCGTGATACGCTCGCCTCGCTAGATCAGCTGATTGCTGGTCTCAACTGCGCAATCCCCCCAAGTCGCTCTCGCACAGATAGCTTTGGCTGGTTCGACCGGCCTTGTACGCATCCTTCGCCACTGATTCCTGTCGGAAGCTGGCGTCGGCCGGACGGGTTGCTCATAGCTATCTGTGGGTGAGAGGCGGACCAAACCTGGTCTCTGGGCGATACCGCGGAACTGCGGCGGCGCCGAGAGACCGGTGGTGCATTTCAAGGTTCCAAACGGTCCATCCGGACCAAAGGAGGTTTTCCCATGCAGAATCTGATGACGGCAAGTGAGGAGCTTTTTCGGCGTGGGCCGGACGAGTGCTTCGCGACGTTCGATGACCTCTACCGCCACTGTGCGGAGGTCAAGGAGAAGTCGGTCGATCGATGGCACCAGCCATCCAAAATTCGGCTTGATGTCGAGAGCGGGCGATTGCGGCTGGCGCTTGGCAACGAGGGCACGTTCAGGATGAACAACTGGAGCTTTTCGCAGTTGTGCGGGCTGGCCGGTATTCATCGGGACACGGTGAACAAGCTGTCGGCCGGCACGGCCAGCCAGGTGTTCGCCGAGACGCTGCCGCAAACGGGCAATCGGCACATTCAAGTGCTGACGACCGCGGTCGAGCCGGGCGAGACGGTCCGGGCGATTCACGGGGCGGGCTACACGCGGCTCTACGATGCCGACCTGCTGTCGATGGTCCGGGAGTTCGCGACGGACTTTCAGCCGCCGCAGCAGGCAAACATCGCTCACGCGACGGCGGCTGTGTCGGAGGACGATGTGCCGTTCGTCCCGGACCCGCCAAGGCCGCGAGGCACGGGCCTGTACCATGGCGAGCAGGACATGTTCGTGTTCCTGATCGACCCCACGGGCTGGACCGAGATCAACGGCGAGGCCTTCGCTCCGGGTTTCTTCTTGTGGAACTCGGAAGTGGGCAAACGTTCGGTCGGGATTCAGACGTTCTGGTTCCAGGCGGTCTGCCAGAACCACATCGTCTGGGACGCCGTCGAGGTCGTGGAGTTCAGTCGCAAGCACACGGCCAAGGTTCACGAGGCGTTCAGCGAGATCCGCGGCATCGTCGAGCGGCTGGTCGCCAAGCGCGACGAGCGCCGCGACGGCTTCGCCAAGGTTCTCCGCAAGGCGATGGAGACGAAGATCGGCGACGATGCCGACAGCGTGCTGAAGGTCCTCGGCGACAGGGGCATCACGCGTGCCCTTGCCAAGGAGGCGCTGGAGATCGCCCGGCATTCCGGACGGTTCACGGTGTTTTCGCTGGTCGACGCGCTGACGCGCCTGTCCGGCCGCTCGAAGTTCGCCGGCGACCGGACGGATGCCGACGCCAAGGCGTCCGCGCTGCTCGCGCTGGCGGCCTGATTCGAGGAGATTGACGGCGACGGTCGCCGTCCAAGGTTCAGAGGCTCATCCGCATGCACCACCGGGCCTCTCACCATTCAGAATCTCTTCGTGACGTAAGTACCTGCAAATACGGCACCTACGACTCGCGGAAAGCACGGTCAATAGGCAGCCACCTGCCCGAAATATGCGCTGCTATTGACATTCTACATGGTGGTTACTACCGTAGATAATCGCTGCAGCCGGGTTGATCTGTTGGAGGAAAGACTGTGGCAGCATCTTCCGAATTTGTGCCGTACTTGGAAATGGCTCAGGGGGAAGCGGACCGCGCGCAACAGCAGGTCGAGGCAGCCCAGCAGCAGCTCGATCAGGCGCAACAAACTCGCAAGTTCTGGCTTGATCTTGGCAAGTGTCTCGATGACGGCCATTCCGCCCACGGCCTTCTGCTCTTGCGACGCGAGGCCGAATTCTGTCGAGGACTCCAGGCCGCCGACGAGGCACTCGTGCAGCGGTTGCGACGCCTGTATACCGAGCTTGAGCGGCAATCACGCGCATCCGCGGCTAGTTTTGGTCGCGACTTCCCGCCCAGAGCACGTGATGCCGGAATCAAGATCGACAGCACCTCTCGACACCCGAAGTACACTTTCAACGAGGGCTTTTTGCGGCTGGAGGTAGACGAGCGCAACCTAACCGCGAAGATAGTGCCCCGAGACGGGGAGGAGATGCTCCTGGGCCTCGACACCGCGCTGATTGTAGAGCGGATCCGTTCAGAACAAGCACGACTCTTTGATCGAGACGTCGATTCCTCAACGCTTCTGCGTAGCTTGTACACCGCCTATGTAGCAGTTCTCCGAGCCGAGGGTCGCAACGATAGCGAAGAAGTTCCCCTACGGCGAATTGCGAATCGGTTGGCGAAGAACCTGAATCGTTTTGCTCACGACGAGTTCAATGTGGACCTTTCGCGCCTCGTACAACGCGGCGAGCTCACTGTCGACGGACGGCGGCTTCACTTGAATCATACCCGGAACCGGCGACAAGGCATGCTGCTACATGGGCTTGAATCTGGTGGGTTTGTCGGGTTCGTCAGCTTCAAATCGGAAAAGGTAGTAACGACATGACACTATCTGACATCGGCCATGCTGAGGCTGCAGAAGTCATTGAGAGCCTGCGCAAAGGAATCCCGCCGCGACGCTATGTCTCCTCCTACACATCGGGAACGGAGGGCTTTCTAAACAAAGTCCGGGCTTACCACTTGGAGGGATCATCGACACGCGGCAAGATACGGTTCGTCAGCGGCTCGTGGGGATCGGGTAAGACCCACTTTCTGCGGTTACTCCGCGAGCAGGCCTTTGACGCGGGCTACCTAGTATCGACAGTCGAACTCAACGCAGATTCCACGCCTTTCAATAAGTTCGAACAGGTCTTCTTCGACATCGTCCGCAACATCACCTCGCCCGAGATGTACCGTGAAGGGCAGATGGACTTTGCTGCCCCTTTCGGCGAAGTGTTGCGGCGCACGCTCCTGGGCGCACCAACTTGTGGTGACGACGCTGTGTCCCATGATCGCCTGACGGAGCTGAAGGACCGGCTCTTTGCGGCTGAGGATATCGACATCGATCTTCGGCGCGCTGTCTCGCAGTTCTGGGAAACCTATCTGCCAGAGGGCGGCGACAGAGCCACCTTGGAAAATGCGCGCGGTCGGTTGTTACAGTGGTTCGCAGGCGAGGGAACCATCGGGATGTACCGTCCATTGGGCATCCAGAAGATTGTCAGTCGCGCGAACGCCCGCCTCATGCTGCAGTCGCTGAGTCGCTTTATCACGCATATTGGCTACCGCGGCCTCGTGATTCTTTTCGACGAGGCCGAAATGTCATACTCGACCATGCGCAAGTCAAACCTCAAGCAGGCGCATAACAATCTCCTGCACCTCATCAATAGTATTGATGAGAGTGATGGATTATTTCTTATCTATGCAACCACGCCAGATTTCTATATCGATGAACGGCACGGGATCACAATCTATGGCGCGCTTGCACAGCGAATCGGCAAGCCAGACGACCGTCCACCGCGCCCCCTGGATCGCATCTGGAACTTGGATTTCGTTCAGACGGCGATGGAAGACTATCTGAATGCCGCCAGCAGGATTAGGCAGATATACCTTGCCGCGGACAGCACGGTATCAGTTCCGGGCGATGGTGAACTGCGGGAGTATGTTAAGAAGTTGGTCGAGGCGCACCCCGAATTCAGTCGCGTCAGCACCTGGCGTGTCGTTATCACGGGCACCGTTGAATTGCTGGACGCGTCGGCCCAGGGTGAACGGCTGCCCGCGGCGGACAAACTGCACGAAGACATCATGGACAAGCTGAGAAACCTCTGACCGAGGAGGACCAGATCGTGTTGGAGCGGTCTGAGGCCGAACGCATTGTCGAGCAACTTCGTTACGGAGTGCCTCCGCCAGAGCGCGTGCGCGCATTCACCGTCGGACGGGACGTTCAGCTGCGGGCATTGGAGCAGTCGCTGAGTAATCCCAAGGAAGCCAGGGGGTCGGCTTTACTTGTGAAGGCCAACTATGGTGGAGGAAAGAGCCATCTACTGAAAGTCGTCCGCGAGATCGCGCTGGAGAAGGGATATGCTGTGAGCCTGGTTGTCATCAATGCCCAGGAAGGAACCCGGTTCAATCGCATGGACACCATTTTCGGAGGTATATGTCGAAACCTCGAAGTGCCTGACCGTTCTCAACGAGGGATCGGTGCGTTGTTGACTGCGTTTGCCGAGGCGGCCGGGCGGCGTCTTCCGGCGACGTTGCAGGAAGCTCGCGAGCGGATATCGAGCGCGGGCCAATGGGATTACTCCGACTACCTGAAGTCCGCGGCCGTTTACGTGGCTTTGCGAGCTTGGGTGCATGCAAAGGGGCAGGCAACGCGTGATCTCGTACAAGACTGGTTTTCGAATCCCGAGAACTACCGTGGCCAGCGAAAGAGGCTCTATTCGGGGCTAGTCGATGGATTGCGTGGTTCATTTCGAGATACCCGCCGCGAATGGCAATTCTACGCCGAGGAGGTGTTCGCCTTTCACACAGGTGGGCACCGTCAAGCATGGGACGCGCTGGCGGACTTTCATGCACTGGCACTTGCGTCGGGTCTTCATGGGCTCGTGCTGCTGTTCGATGAATTCGAGGATGTAATTCAGAACCTCAACCGGCGCGACCTTCAGGAACAGGCCTTCCTAAATCTGTTCCGCTTCTTCGACGGTGATCGATTCCCCGGCATGAGCTACTTCGCCGTGACGCCGGACTTCGCCGCTCGGTGCAAGGCAGAGCTACTTCAGCGAGGCGTGTATGATTTTGATTATCGCCGATTCGATCGACTTCCGCACTTCGAAATGGAGCCGATTCAGCGGAAAGAGTTTAAGGACTTGGCCATTCGTATTCGCCGAGTGTACGAGGCGGCTTATAACGGCGAGCAGCGCGTCGTATTGATCGATAGCGAATTGGATGAAATCGTGGACCAGCTGTGGAGAGTCACTTCTCCAGATCGAGTACGACGAGCGATCCAGGGTTTCGTTCAGGCGTTGGACGATAGGCTTGAGCCAGTGAGCAGGTAGGCAATGGCGATACTGCATTCAGACGTCGGACGCGCCTTCTACGGCAGCTTTAGGTCATTGCGGCCAGCGCAGCGGTCCACGATACAGCCGATTCTCGACGGCCGAGACTTGCTTTTGCTTGCCGGAACAGGTACCGGCAAGACTGAGGCCGTTCTTGCACCGCTCGTGCAACGATGGCTTGCGACGATGCGAGAATCGGCACGATGCACGATCCTCTATGTCACTCCGACGCGTGCGCTTGCGAATGATCTGCTGCGGCGATTGCAACCCATTATTGAGTCTCTCGGGCTGATCATTGGTATTCGGCACGGCGAGCGAAATGATCTCACGCGCAGTCAGCAGCCCCACGTTCTGATTACGACACCGGAATCGTTCGACGTTCTCATGACCACGCAGAAGGGCGCCCTGCGCTCGGTACGCAGCGTGGTCTTTGACGAGGTGCATCTTCTGTACAACACCCAACGCGGATTCCAGGTTGCCGTTCTCCTGAAGAGACTGGAAGCTGAAACAGGGTCGGTGTGTCAGTTCGTTGCCTTATCAGCGACGGTGGCAGAGCCCAAGGACATATGGCTGTTCTTTCGGCCCTTCCAAGCTGAGGTTGTCACCGTTGTGGACGATCAACCGCGGCCGATTGATGCCGTTCTCTGCGACGTCGCAACAGACCAAGATTTGCTCAGTCTAGTTGAGAGACTTGGGTCGGGCTCGCGCGGCAAGTTTCTTCTGTTCGCAAATTCGCGCCGAGAGTGCGACCGGATCGGCGCCGTCTTAAGGCAAAGCGCTACCTTCGCCAGCGTTTTCGTGCATCATTCTTCGTTGGACCGCGCCGTACGCCTCGAAGCGGAGAGGGCCTTCCAGGAAGCCCACAAAGCTATCTGTGTAGCGACGAGCACGCTTGAGTTAGGGATCGACATTGGCGACATCGACCTGGTAATGCTATACGGCTGCCCTGCTGGCTGGGAATCATTCCTGCAAAGGATTGGTCGTGGTAACCGGCGCGACGCTAAGAGCAACGTGGCCTGTCTCGTGTCTCCTGTTCACGGGTCTCGCTTCAAGAGCATTCTGACGTTCAAGGCGCTGTTGCGGCAGATTCGGACGGGCCACATATCGCGAGAGCGTCCACTCGACGTATACGGTGCCGCAGTCCAGCAGCTACTGTCCGTCATCTCAGCAGCCAACGGCTCATTTCGCCGTCTCGCAGACCTGACGGCTTTTTTTCAGAGCTGGGGCCATTTGTGCGGGGACATTGTGAGCCAGATGCTCGACCGCTTGGTCGAGAGTGGACATGTGACACGTCACGATTTTCAAAACCGGTATGGAGGCGCGGAAGGGCTTCACCGGTTACGGGATCTGCGATTAATCTGGGGGAATTTTCCAGCGCGGGCGCGCGAGGTGCCATTGGTTGCGGCGAACAGAGAGATTGGCACGGTGCCGGCATCGAATCTTCTTCGAATGGCGCCAGGATCAATTGTTCGATTCGGTGGTCGGCACTGGCGCGTCCGTCGCATGACTTTCAACCACGTAGAGGTTGAGGCGAGTCGAGGCCCTGCTGCTTTGGATATCAGCTACGGGGGGAGCGGAGCACCGCTTGACGCTACCGTGGTCGAAGCAATGCTCCAGCTTCTGGAAGCTGGGGTTGACGACTCTGATATGGCTGTGGAGGCCGGTCGGGATTTCGTTGCTTGGGCCGATCGCGTGCGTCCGTACGTCGGATGGGATCGGGTTGCAGTCGCACGCGACGTGGAGGGGCGTTTCTGTTACTGCACATTCGCGGGCCGCATCCTAAACAGCGTGATTGGGCATTGGTCGGGGATGGGTTGGTTCGAAGCAGATGATGTGATTCTAAGGACCTCTGAACGCGTAGATTTCGCAAGCCTTCCAGAGGGCGTTGACGAACTGAATGCCTATGCCGCCGCGGTTCTTCAAGTGCCCGACGAGTTGACACACTTTCAGGGTTTGCTTCCACCGGAGCTGTTGACGCGCGAGTGTACGGACGCATGGTGTAAGACAGCCGTATACGAACGATCATTAACTCGGTTGCGGCGGGCGCGTGTGGTTAACGCGCCGATAAGTGATATCGCGGACTTAATCTAATCGGCGTTGTCGGCAGTGTCACTGCAACACTCAGCGATGGGCGATGGACACCCCGCCTGTTTCTCAGATCGCGATCCGTTCCACGTCATCGAGCGTGATCTCGTCCTTCCGGCGGTCGTACAGGCCAGTCGTGCGCGACGACTCGTGGCCGGCCATGTACTGGGCCTTCTCCAGCGTGCCGCCGTTCTTGAGGTAGATGGTGATGCCGGTGGCCCGGAAGGCGTGACAACAGACCTGGGCCGGTAGGCCGGCCGCGCGGGAGCGGCGTTTGACGACGGCCCACACGAGCTGCCGCGTCATCCGCCGGTCGGTCAGCTGAAGGTGCTGGTTCTTCGCCACACGCCGAAACAACGGCCCCTTCCGATCCATGCGAATGTCGGCTCGCTCCAGGTACTCGTCCAGGTACGCCTCCAGGTTGTGATGGACTCCCATCTCGATCACCTTGCTGTTCTTCTCGTGCAGCCGCACGCGCCAACGCTTACCGTGTTGGTAGTAGTCCTCGACATCCAAGCCGGCAACCGCGCCCACACGGGCGAACGTGTAAACCATCGTGGCGATGATCGCCCGGTCACGCAGGCCCACGATCGACGACGTGTCGATGGAGTCGAGAAGCTGCCGCGCCTGCTCGGCGTCGAGCACGGGCGTCTTGCCGCGCCGGAGCGAGTAACGCGGCCCACGCACCGATGCCGCGGGGTTGAACGGAACGACGTGACCAGTGACCAGCCAGTCAAAGAGCATGCGAATGGCGGCGAGCGCCTGCTTCACGCTCGGCTCGGGCCGCATCTTCTGAAGCTCCTCGATGTAGGCGGCCACGACGATAGGGCTGAGATCCTCCATCCGCAGATGTTGGGCCGAGCACCACTCGTCAAAGCTGCAGACAGCTCGATAGTACGCCGCGCGCGTATTCGGGTTGCGGATGCGAGCCGTGAAGAATTCGATGAAGCGGTACTGAGCCCGTGATCCCGTCGCTGCGAACAACGCCGGCACGCCGCTGACCTTCGCGCCGTGCCAAACGGCGTTTTGAAAGACGTCCTCGGGCAGGATCAAACAGGGTTCGAGTTTAAGCGTCGGCTCACTGTCGTCGTCAGACATAACGTCCTTTATGTCCTACGCCGCCATGATTCGGAGCGCAAGTGGAAAAAGCGTTTTCAAACGACGTTCCGCGCTTGAGTCTCTGCCGTACACGGCCGTCGTCATCGGGGCTCGCCCCGCGGAGGCCGGCAGGCCCTTGGCCCCGATGATGACGGGCGTGGCAGGCAGACGGTTGCGCCAAGCTCCCCCCCTCTGCCGGTATGGACCCGAGTCGGAGGGCGCTCGTCAGCAACGGCCTATCGATGTGGTATGGCGCGCCGGACTTTCGCGTGGTCCGCTCACTTGTTCTCAGTAAACAAGTTCGACGCGCCGAGTCGCTCCAACTCGCTCTCGATCCACTGGAGGCGGCCGCGACCCAGGCTGATGTGCCGGTACTTGAGCGCCAGCGCGCTGGCCCGCGCCAATGCGTCGCTGGAATACGCGTTCTCTCGGTCGTACCGGCTGAGGGCTTCGGCACCGCGTTCGACGATGTCGGCGTAGTGGCATATGTCTGCATCGAGCTGTTGCCGCTCGCGCTCGGCCAAGTCATACAGCCGTGTGATCCGCTTGGCCGGGTTTTTCGGCAAGTCGCTCTCGATGAAGCGGCCTGCCTCGGGGTCAGCGGGAATTTCGTTGACCGGGATCGGAGCCGCGTTATCGCCGGCGTGGAAGTAGTGCCACGGGTGCGACGGCTCATACGACGCACCGCAGGTCGTGCGGTCGGCAACCACCTTTCGCACCCAGTGGTCAAGGGCGCTAGCGGCATCATCGCCAAAGGCCTCAGCGTAAACCGCTACGGCATCGGCATAGGATTCGCGAAGTCGCCGCTCTTCCGAAACAAGATGGTCAGCAAGGCGGGCCTGCGCTTCGGGCGTTCTTGGAGTCCGGCCGGTACGCGGATCGTGGCCGGTTCGGATGGCATCGGCAACCGCTTCGCAGTCGGCGAGCAGCACGATCATTTCGTGAGCATGTTCGGCCGTCATCTCGGCAATCGCGTCAGCATCGGGTACGACCGGCCCTTTGGTGGTCAAGCCGAAGACGCCAGCGGCAACAGCAGCCGGAAGCGGTGCGGCGAGCGGTGGTCCGTCCGCTTGTTCACAAGGCGCAGCGGCCAGCTCGTCAAACACGCTTAGCTCAGAGGGTCGCTGGCCCGAGCTTTGCTGCTGTGCCGACATCAGGACCTCTTGAACAGCCGAGGCCGGTTCGGGAGCACGTGCGTCACATTCGGGCTTGGCCCAATCGAAGACCTGCTGAGCACCCCTCGTCATACCGCACAATCCGCTTGTTTCGAGCACAGAACTGTTATGCGGCGGTGACGCGAGCAGGTGATGTAGGCGATGTGTGGCTCACTGCAACGAGAGTCTTGGCGTCCAGCGAAGGGCCGGGAGCGTGTATTGACGCGGGTCGTCGAAGGCTATCTCGGGGCTGTGATAGGACAGCAGCGAGAGCGGTTCTTGCACCGCGCTGAAGGTGTGCAGTAGGCCTCGCGTAAAGATCAGCAGATCGCCTGGCACAACCGGCCTAGAACGGATCCCGGCGCCGTCGAAAGACAGAAGCGATTGGCTGGACCAATGAAACACGCCGCTCCCTGCTGCAACGACGATGAACCGATCCGAGAACTCGTGCGCGTGCATCGGCAGGTCAAGCGTGCCCGCATCGAAGCGGAGTTTCGCGAGCGCTTCGGAGCAACTGGGACCAAACACCTCAAACCCCGACCAGAGGCCGCCAGCGATGGAGGCTGTGTCCTCAAACGGGGAGACAAGCTCGATGGGGTAGCGGCTGGCAATGTCCTGGACGAGCCTTGCTTGCAGCCCGACATCAGCCGCTGCCCCTGTAAGAAGAACCGGACCATGAAGGCGGCCCCAGCGTATTTCGGCCTCGGCGAGCCGCAGAGCGTGGTGAGCGGCCTGGAAGAAGCGTGCCAGTGCGCCGCACCAGCCGCCGGCTTCGCAATTCGGATTTCCCTCGAGGACCTGGAGTGACCCTTCGCCTGGGCATAACGATGGGAGCATCTTTCACGCAACCTTTCGCATCGAATACCGATAGAGCCGAGCGCGACCTTGGCGCCGGCCGAGTGTTCTGAATGACCTAGCCGATGAATGCGGAAGAGACATCATCCCTAAGTGACCTGGAGCGGATCCACGTAGTGCTGGAGGAGTACCGCGCCTTGAACGCGCTCCTGCTGATGCGGATAAAAGCGGTGGATGAACGGCTGCCCCTTGTAGGCGGGCTGTCGGCCGCGGTGGTCGGAAGCTTGGCGCAACTTCCGGGCGATCTCCGCTTGATGATTCTTCTGGCGGCCCCAGCGCTGCTCGTGTGGTTGTTCGAGACAGCGGTCGCGCACACGCGCTCCAAGGAGGACGAACTGCGACGGCTAGACGAGATCGAATCGCACGTGAATCGCCTCGCGAGAGAAGAGTTGCTCGTTTTCCAGTCGCGCCATCCGAACCAAAAGGCGATGGTCGGGGGACGCTCAGGGCAATCGACCGTGCGGGCGACCTTGAGCCTTTGCGTGGTGTCGCTTGTAGCGTGCGCTGCCCTGTTCGTACTCGAAGCGCGGGGCACCGTCTGGCTCGTGCTGTACCTAGCCTACCTGGCCGTGGCGGTAGCGGATTTCGCAAGGGCCTTCCAAGGACTGAGGCATTACCGCTATCAAAGAGCTCCATCAGATCAGCCTCCAAGCCAGGGGTTCCCGCGCCGGTCATAGGCGTTCGGCGGGATGCCGTCCCCGGCGGTGGAACACGCCTAAGAGTGCATTTCATCGCGCCTGGCACGCTTTAGATGCTAGCTGGCCTTCCGTGCAAGTCAAGGCGTGCCTAGCATGGGCTGGTGCGCTCTTTAGACTGTTCCCCAAGTTTTGAGAGATTGAGGCTGGCGCGTGGATCTGCAGCAAATGTTCGGTAAACGAGTCCGCGAGCTTAGAAGCCGTCTCGGGCTAACGCAGCGGGAGCTGGCCGATCGGTGCGGGGGCGGCTTTGTGGTGCAGCGTATCGGCGAAATTGAACGTGGCGAGGCCAACTGCACGTTGCAAACGATCGGCGCCCTGTGTCGCGGGTTACGCTGCGACCCGGTGGACCTGTTCCTCTTCACGCCGCACGAGTCGGGCAGGCCGCCGCAATTACCCGATCGACGGCTACGTGAACTCTGGGCCGCGGCCGACGAGCGGCTTAAAGGGAAGATCCTGCGGATTCTGACCGAGCTGCTGGAGTAGGCGCTGCCCCCGCGCTGATCGGAACTACCGCTCTGGCGACCGTTTCGCCGACAGTTCCTCCAAGCCTTGGTATGGGGAACAGGCGGCGGAGAAACGGCGTTATCTGGTTCAAAACACGCGACTTACGGAAAACGACGCCATGGAGAATGGGTGGTCACGTGGGAGAGGTGTGCCCTGATGAGGGTGCCGTCAAAACTGGGCGAATGGGCAAGGCAGAATCAACGGGTATTCGTAGGCGCGAGCATGACGGTGCTGTCGTCTCTCTTTAGAGGCGGTCGCAGAGCGTGCTAGCGCTGTCCGCGGTTGCGCGCGTAGCGGGTGCTAGCCCCGCCAAGCATCGTCAACGTAGAAGAAGCCTCCGTCTCGCTCATCCAGCGGCTCATGGTCAATGTCGTAGCTGTAGCCACGCACCACAACGGCATGGGCCTCTATCGTGAAATGGACGCGAGCCTTCCCAATGTCAAGCGTGAGGATGTCCGGGTGGCTTCCGCGGCCACGGTCGGATTCGTGCTCGATATAGGCGTCGTCAATTCGATTGTGAATGGCTGTCTTCGTTGCGTTGCGTAAGCTTTTCAGCGAGTGGCCAATCTCCATCGCGAACGCGGGAAGGTCTTGTTCCAAGACAGAGTCGTAAACGAGCGTCTGGCACTTGTTCGCGCGTTTCATTCGAAAATCTTCTAACGGTGATTTGGCCGCCCCATGTGGGGCGGCCGTCGGTGGTAGGCTAACGCAACTGACTGATAGGCGACGGCTTAAAGTAGAGGTCGCGTTCGATTCGAATATCGCCGGGGCCTCGTGCCGCTTCCAACTCGGTAAGGCTGAAGTAGCCCCACTCGTCATCAAGTCCTTTGACGTAGCCGAAGAACAGGTCCTCCCCGTCGAACTCGGTTGCGTACCAGGTCCAGTTGCTCCACGGCGTGAAGAACTTCACCTGGGCGACGGGGTCGTCCTCGGTCTGGGTCATGTAGAGCCGCGGAAGGCGGTTCCGGATGTCCTGGGTCAATAGTTCCATTGTGCCTCTTCAAGAAAGCCGGCCAACTCCTCCTGGCCGGTTGTTAAACTCGTGGGTCAGAGTGACCAGCGACTGCCTAGATGCCGAGAGCCGAGCGCATCTCCGGGCCGCGCTCTGCGAACAATCCTTGCCTTGTTGCCTTGACGGGACCCGCGATAGGCGTGTGCCTGAGATGCGCGAAGACTGTAACATAAGCGCGGCACATTATGAAAGCATCTTTTTTGATGGTCATCTTGAAGAATGCTTGCCGTGTGGGACGAAGCCGGGCCCGTTCGTGGAACGGCTAGATGCGTCTCAGACGCGGGACTCTCCTTTGTAAAGCCACGCGATGCTACGACCGCCGATGACGTGAAGTGTGGCCGAGACGTTGCGCGCCTCACAGCATGGCGGGAAATGCACCGCCGCCGTTAGGCGGCATTGCGTAACGCCCTGAGCGGCTGGTTACGTTTGAAGACTACGCAGTACTCATGCTGAATAGGAACATCTTCCAGCGGAGCGTACTGAACACGGTCGGAGCGGCAGTTGTGCTGGGCCTTGATGATGACCGAGCGAAGCTGCCCAAGCTCGCCCTCTAGGTTTAGAACATCGCGGACAATCGGGATGTAGCTGCCACGTCGGCGTACATCCCCGACGAGTACCGCAAGTCGGCCGCCTGGGTTTAGGGCCGCCATGCAGCGACGCAAGCAAACGCGAAGGGCCTCGCGGAAGGCGGCGTAGTCGGCGGTGTTGCTCAGGTCATCGGGATGCTCGCCATAACGGATGATGTCCCAATAGGGCGGATGCACCCACACGAGGTCGAAACGGTCGGGTAGGTCCTGCTTCAAGAGGTTGAACCCACCGTGCAGGTCGTCGCCCCAATAGCGGATGGAGGCTCCGCTCTTGCGGTTGAGCCAATCGACTACGTCTCGCGTTGTCCCTGACCCCATCATCGGGTCCCCGACACTCCCCGGCCGGTAGCGGAGCACTAAGCCGAGAAACAGGCGTCCATCGCAGTTCCCGCGGTAGCGAGCGTCGCCGCATTGGTTCCAGCGTGTCGGGTATGAAACAAGCGAAGTCATGTTGTCGGAGAACTCGCGCATTCGCTCAGCCAAGGAACGTCGTACTGTGGTCGTCTTCATAGGCTCCCATTGTAAATCAGGCCGACGCGAGTCGCCGCGGGCCTCTTGTGATGCAGCGGACCGGAAGTGGGCCCGCGTGAGCTAACCGTAACATAAATTCGGCACATTATGCAAGCGTTGCGTGCATAGAGCCTGCGAGTCACGTTAGGTTGCCGCGCTGCGCGTTCTCTGGCAATATGGGCACATGCGGACCGCAATCGCGATTTCACTGTGTAGAACGGAAAGGAGCACTCTTCGCCGCTGGGCGGCTCGGCGTGGGCGCCTCGCCCTGCGTGCGCGCATCGTACTGTTGGCGGCCGATGGAAAGCTGAACAGCCAGATTGCGCTTGAGTTGGGAACGGACCCTCAAACCGTTGGCCGCTGGCGAAGGCGGTTCGCACGGGGCCGACTTGCTGGAATCGAACAAGATGCGCCGCGGCCGGGTCGCAGACCGATTGAGCGTGAGCGATTGGCTGCTGATATTCTCCGCCTCAGCAGTCACTCCGGTAAAGGCGGCAAGCGATTGAGTACTCGTACCCTTGCGAGCCGTTTGGGAACTAACCATATGCTGGTGTACC
The DNA here is from genome assembly GCA_011525745.1 of Planctomycetaceae bacterium. GTDB lineage: Bacteria > Planctomycetota > Phycisphaerae > UBA1845 > UTPLA1 > PLA4. The sequence goes on from WYBU01000015.1 coordinate 73,783, forward strand.
GGGTGCAGCGCGAACACACTGAAGGCCGGAAAGCTACGTGATGATAGCCATTAGGGCAACGACTACGTGCCAGACGCGAAGCAAGATAGACCGTCATCAGGTGAGTCCGCGCTTGCGACTTTTAGCGCAGCCCCCCTCGGGGAAGGGAGGGGGCGAGCACCGGGGAGGGGCGGGGCCGGCGCCTTGGGGCGGCCAAGACAGGGCCAGGCTGCGAAGGGACAGTTAGAAGTCCCGTAGCGGCCTGACGTATTCGAGGGGTTCCTGCCGGCAATCGATGATTTGCCTTTGGGTTCATGAAGATTGGAGCCGGTCGGAATCTCCGCCGTCCTCGCGGAGGCGTTCCCCCGGCTCGAGAATTCTCGGGGTCTCACCCGGCAAGGTCATCCATTGCTCGGGCTCTGGTCCAAATGCCAGCAGTTCCCGTCTCAAGCTCGCCAGGAGGCGATGCATTGGGTGCTCGGGCGGCAGCTTCTTGCTGGCCAAGGTCGCAGCCGTGCGAAAGTCTTGCCACTGCGGGGATGCTTGCTCGGTCAAGTAATACCGAATTCTTGCGATGATATTCCGAATTGCACGGTCCGCCGCGTCGATACCAGCGCTGGGAAACCGCTCCTGTTCCCAGGGCCAGATTCGAGTGATGTCCAAGATCGGCCAGCGCAGCGGGTCACGTGTTCGCCCCTTCTCGACGAACGCGATAATTCGACTGGTGCGGCTAGAGGTATCCTGCAACGCCTCTTTGATGCGGATACACACATCATCGCTGGCCGTGCCAGCCAAGAATTGCTTCACCTCATTTAGGGTTGGGTTATTCATAGAGCACGTCCGTTATCTCCGGCCTTGTATCCGTCTCCACGATACAGACGGCATGTCGCCACGTCTCGTACAATGCCTCGCCGAACTTCCAAAACTCTCTCGGTGTTATAGCCTTTTTGTCGATGAGCCAATCTGCCATGCGCGGGCACAGTGACTCTAGGAGGTTCCTTGTCGCACTAAGTCGGCTATCAGCAGCTCCTGATTGTCGAGCCTCCATCCACGCCTCGCTCGCGAGAATCCGGCGAACAATCTCGTATTCTTCAGCCGATAGTTGAAACCAATCTCGGTCCGGGTGGGCTCGCAAAACCTCACGCAGCACGCGAGTGGAACTATACGCATAAGCTTCGAACGCGCGAACCCAAAGCGGCAGCACCGGTTGTTGCTGTAGGCGTTTGCGGAAGAGTCCTTGAAAGAGCCTTAGGGAGACGGCCGATATGGAGGGCGGGTCATCCTTCCAATGGCTTATCGCGGAATCATCATAACCCATCTCTAGGGCAATGGCGCGCTGGGCGATTCCATTGTCATCTAGGAATGCAAGGGCACGCAGCAACTGACTACGAATTGTTCCTTGTACAAAGTACTGGTTGAGATGTTTGGTATCGAGCTTGGCCGCGCGGCGGTCAGCCTTGGTTCTTCTTGCAGCTCTTGAGGTGCCCGGTTGGTCGGGATCATCTTGGGGCGTATGTTCCTCATCCTCTAATGAGGCGAGAACATCGGCGGCGTCGGCTAGATACTCCTCGAGGATAGGAGGAAGTTCGACAAACGGTTTGTCGCCCATAAGCACTGTCCTTTCGTCAGAAGTAGGCGTCCTACCTCATTCCGCCAATATTCTACTCGCCCGATCAGTCCCCGGCGTTGAACACTGCTCAATCCACCGGGGGTGATCCGACAGGCATCCGCTCGCACTTTCCGGAATCGAGCGCCATTCAAGCGGCCCACAGGTGCAATAGCGTATTTTCGCACCATCACTGGCCGCTGGCGAACCAACGGCTGCGTGTGGGTTGCCGACGTCGCAGTGCTTGCGACCCGGCGTTTTGGCGGAGATTGTACCGTGGCTAACGAATCGAACAACGGTGCCGATGGCCTGGCGCCGCACCTCTTTCTCGGAAACCCTCCGGCTCGACCCAGCCCGTCCACGTCGGACCTCCTGGCGGCTTTCTCGTCGCTGGTCGAGACGCTAGCACAACGGCTTGGCACGGCCGCCCCAACGGCCGAAGCGTGTCACCCGCTTGGCATGCCGCGCGATGCCTGCGGGACGAAGGAGTCGATGAAGGACCCTTCTTCCGACGGCGATCCGCATGGCAATGGGCAGAGACCTGAAGGGATCGATGCGTTTGATCTGGTCGCGAAGTCGCTGGACGCGCTCTTGCACAAGGTGGATGAGCTGCTTGTTCAGCAAAACTCGCGCGAGCCGCGATACGCGGAGCTGGTGGAAAAGGTGGAAGCCTTAAACGAACACCTGCTCGCCGTTCTCGAAGCAGTCAGCGCACGCTCGGTCATCGATGATGAAGTTCGTCGCTTTCGCACCGAGGAACGCAAAGCCGAGCTGCTTCCAATCTTCCGCGGGCTCATCGCAATGCTGGATCGCCTCGCTCGCGAACACCAGGAAATACGCCATATTCGGCAACATGTTCAGCGCGGAGACATGACGGTCATCGAGGAAGCGCTCGATTGGTTGGAGAACGCGCGGAAGCTCGACAAGACCGATCTTCGCAACCTGCTCGCCCAGAATGGAGTTGAGTCGTATCGATCACGCCGAGGTGCGCACTTCGATCCCAACCGGCACAGGGCGGCTGCGCTACAGGCTCCATCCTCACGTAGGGAGGCTGGTTGTGTCGCGGGGAGCTGCCTCCCTGGTTACGCAAGACGCGATGACGGCTGGGTCGTGGTCCCGGAGCGCGTCAAGGTGTACGGACAAGTGAGCCCGATGGATCAGGAGGAATAGTCATGGTAATTGGAGTCGACGTCGGACACTTCGCATGCAAGGGCGCTCATCCTGATCGTACTGGCCAGCCGGTCGGCGTGAAAAGTCAGGACGGGGGCAGTTCGGTACTAACCTGCCTGTATGCCAAGCCAGATGGTGGGTGGCTCATCGGTGATGCCGCATATGAACAGAGCTTTGTTGACCCCACTCGCGCGATTTCAGCTTTCAAGCTCAAGCTAGGGTCGGCAGAGCCTCTACTCATAGGACACACTGCGGACGAGCTTGCGGCGGTAGTACTTCGTCACATCAAGGAGCTCGCCGAGAAGCAAACCGGTGAGTCTGTCGACGGTGCCGTCGTGACGGTTCCGGTCGAGTTCGACGACGTGCAGAAGAAATCTCTCCTGCGTGCCTTCGAATTGGCGGGCATTCCAGTCTTGCGCATGATTAGCGAGCCAGCAGCTGCGAGCTTCGCCTACGCAAATCTCCGCAATACGGCGCCCGGTAGCAGGTTCGTCGTGTACGACATGGGCGGCGGGACACTCGATATCACCGTCTGCGAATCCGATGGCGATGATGTCCGCGTACTTGCTACGACTGGTGAGCGGAACCTCGGCGGCCACCAGATGGGCCAGATTCTTCTCGCACTCGTTGTCGCAAAGCTTCAGCAGGCGATTCAATGCGACCCCCAAGTCTTGGCAGGGGATCCTCTATTTATGCACGACCTCGTGGCGCGGGTTACTGCCGCCAAGGTCTCGCTGGGCAGCCGAGATGAGGTCCAGATCCCCTTGCTTGCTGAAGGCAAGCAGCACGTGGTGTCGGTGTCTCGCGCGGAATTCGAGGGAGGGATTGCCGATCTTGTGGAGCGCACGCTTGTACGACTGGACGAGTGCCTTAAGGCGGCAAACCTCGCGTATACGGATCTCACGAGTCTCTTCCTCGTCGGCGGGCCGAGTCGTATGCCGTTCTTACAGCGCCGTATCGCTGAGCACACGGGGATGGTGCCACGATGCGAGATCGACCCCGAGCTGGCGGTCGCGTATGGCGCCGCTCTAGTCGCCCAGGCTGAACTCAAAAAGCGGGGTAAGCGTGACCGTATCGGAGCCGATGTCATCCCTCAGCCTACACGAATGCTCCGCGAGGTGACGCATCATGCTATTGGCGTTGCGGTCCAGGACGGATCACACGGGTCCATGCGCATTGTTAATGCCGCTGTAGTGCCACAGAACACGCCTATACCTTGCCGGCGAGCGCAACGCTTCCGCTTGGAATCTCCCGACCAGCGTGAAGCTCTTATTCAGATACTTCAAGGCGACGACCGCGCCGACCTCAATGACTGTCGCGTCCTCGCGTCACTGGAAATCAAGGGTATGCCCATCGAAGCTGCTCGGTCCCCACGCATCGAAGTGACGTTCGATTCTGACGAGAATGGCCTAGTGACTATCACTGCGCGCGACATTATCGGGGGTGATGATACGTCCAGTACGATCGATGTCCCGAAGTGATTGAAACACATTGCCACTTGGTCGCATTGGGACGGCGACGATAGAAAGGATGACAGATGCACGAGAATATCCAGGCCGAGGTTTTACCATGGGTAGCTCAACTTCCCGGCTCGCTGTGGGTGAACACCTGCTACCGGGCGGTGCTGGTCCTTGACCGGTCTCACAGCATGCTCAAGCGAGATTGGGAGCCTTCTCGGCTGGCTGCGGCAATTGAGGCGGCGTGCGACTTCGTCAAAAGCGCCGCGCGTGGGAATTCGACTAACCAGGTGGCGGTGGTGGCATTTGACGATTTCGCTCAGTTGGTGTCGCACTTCGTACCAGCTGCGGACAGCGACCTTCCTCTCCGTATTCAGGCTATCAATTCAGGTCGCGACACGAATATTACGGCGGGCCTGTTGGCGGCAGAGACGCTCTTCCTGGCAGCGACCGAAAGCAACGCACACGACAAGATGTTGATGCTCCTGACAGACGGCGAGCACAACAAGGGGCCGGAGCCATACGACGTTGCCACGCGCCTAAAGCGGTCGGGGGTCCGAATCCAGACGATCGGAATTGCGAGTAAACATGCAGTCAACGCAACCATGTTAAAGGCCTTGGCCTCGAACCGCTCGGACGGTCAGTCTGACTACCGCTTCATCGGTGACCAGCAACGCCTGGTCGAGCACTTTGTTCGTGCGGCTCGGGGGCTGACGCTCTAGAGGTTGGATTATGAAGACTGAAAGGCTGTTTACTTGCTCGGTTTTACCCGGGACTCGTGCCGGCACGTTGTTCCGACCAACGTGCATTGCGCTGTTGGTCGCGGGAATTCTGACGCTGTCCCTGTGGCCGATCTTGCGGTACGGCCGCCTCGTCGGACTGCTCGTGTTTGCGGTTCTGCTGGCAGTCTGGTACCGATGTCGATCGAAGCGGAACCCCATGCTGGAGTTTATCCACGAGTGGCACACGCGCCAGGGGTATACCACGTCCAGAACTGTGACGCTGGATATCTATCCCAGATTGTTGCCCTTTGCTGTCGGAGCGGTACTGGTGGTCGTTCCGTGGCCAGTCATCGCGTCGATGACCGCCTCGCTTTTCGTGCTGCTTGTAGCATGGAGTAGTGCTGGGCGTGATCGGACCAGGCTTCGCTGGGTATGGAGTACCTTCTGCGAGTGGATGTTTGTCTTTCACCGATATCCTGATACGCGGTTCACAGCACCTGGTGGCACCGGGGGCCTGTGGTTGCCACACGATAAGCGCGAGAGCCGAGCACGCGCCACCGCGACTGAGCTCCTTCCGGCGTCCGTAGGTCTCACGTTCGCCGTGTTCTATGTTATTCTGGATGCGCACGAGCCCGTGCATGATAGGTCGAGCCCCGTGTGGCTGCTGGCACACGTCGCGGCCACTCTTGTGGCTGTCGCACTCCCGGTCTTGTCCCTCGCAGCAATACAGATCAGGCCAATCTACGAATACTCCTGCGCATTGAATGCGCCTACCGCGCTCGGTGCGAGTGACTGGGAGTGCGCCGCCAACCTTGTGGCATATTCCAAGCACCTTGTAAATGGCGTGGCACTAGCGGAGCACTTGTTTATTGGCTGGTATATGCCCAGCTGCGACACGGCGTGGCATCCACTCAAGCTCGTGTCCAGTTGGGAGCTTCCCTGCAGGACCCCGGCCTTGTTGTCCTACTCGATTCTAAAAGGCAACGCCCACTTCTTGGGCTCGACGGGAAGCCGCAAGACGAGCCTCGGCATTATGACGCTGCTCGTACAGATCATCCGCGGTCATAATGAGCTCGTGCGCGACCGCGCGGGGCAGCCGTTGCTCGGCTCTGATGGGTCGTCGCTGTGGCGTTGGTCCGAGCCAGTTCCGCTTCTCATTATCGACCTCAAGGGAGACCTCGCGTTCTTTCACACGTGCCGCCTGGAGGCGGAGCGGCGGGGACAACGTTTCCGCTATTTTTCGCTCTCCCAGGGGCATGCGACTGCCTACTTCAATCCGATCACCAACCTCGGCATCGGAGAACGCCCGGTCGTGGAGTGGGTTGAACTCGTGATCAATGCCTTAAGCCTCTTTCATGGTTTGAGCTACGGGAAAGGATACTATTCCAAGCAACACCGAGATCTATTGCTGACGACTATCAAGAATGCTCCACGGAAGCCCCAGACGTGGGAGGAGTTGCACGAGCTCCTGCTCACGGAATTGAACCCGAAGAAACACAGGGACGTTTTTGAGCTCCTCTCAAGTATCTACGTCCTGGCCCAGTTTACAGTGCTTGGTAAAGCGCCGCCCGGCGTGGACGAGATCTATATGCCGTCTGTCATTGCGAATCGCGAAGTCGTTTTCTGCTCATTGCCGGTTCGTTTGAGTGCGATGAGTGCTCGTGACGTCGCGAAGTTGTTGCTCTTTAGCTTCGTAACGGCAGCGGGCGACTGGAACGACACTCACCCCGAACGACGTTCGTATATCGCACTTGACGAGGCACAGGTGATCTGTTCGTCCAATATGGGGACGCTCTTTCAGCAGTGCTCCGGCGCTAAGACCTCCATGTTTCTCAGCAATCAGGCTCGCTCTGATCTGAACGTGCCGGATGCGCCGACGCTCGGCGATACCGTTCGCGTGAATACGCACTTCAAACAGATGTTCACAGTTGTTGATCCGCGCGACGGCCGCGAGCTCATCGAAGTGTCTGGCGAGCGGCTCGGCTATTTACGGTCGTATTCGACGCAAACGAGCAGCAGTGGCACCAGCTCAGGAATCACGGAGACGGAAGTACTGTGTCCCAGCCTCACGCAAAACGATATCAATTTCGTTAACGAGGATGCTCAGGGCTCGCTCGTACAAGTAATTACAGGGGCGGGCTTCACACGGCTCAACGGGGTTCCGCGGCACGTGTGGACGCCATACAGCATGTCGAGTGAGGAGTACGAGAGGCGAATGCACACGCCGTGGCCGACTCTGCCAGAAAGGAACGTAACCGTGCCAGCCGCACCAAGGACAGTTGTGAACAAGGAAGATGTTGAGGACGTGCAATCTAGGGCCGAGGACAATTATGCGAGATTGATGCGGTTCTTCAAGCAGACGGCCCTGCGCGCAGGAAGGCACCGAATGAGCGACTGGCAGGACTGATTTTATGGCGGGGTTTCTTCCGATCGCAGCGGATACTTCTGCGACCTCGTTGGACACCTGGAGGTGAAACGGTGTCTGGTGGACATGTATCCCATGTTACCTCCGATATCGCCGCTGTTCCAACCGCTCCACCCGAAAGCGAGCGGATGGTTGAACGGCAATAAATGGAGGAACTATGGAGAAGAACGATGACGATAGGGACCTGCGTCACGTCGTTGTCCACCTGAAATGGCCAATCGGTTTGCGTGAGATCGGTTGGGCTATGTGGTGGCTGATGCTCGGGACATGCCTAGGGCTCAGCCTGCACAACTTCGCCCGTGCATGGCGAGGCCTGTATTAGTCACGCTGAGAGTGAAGCTGTGCTTCACTCTCACCTTGGAAGTTACCGCACGCTTCCGAGGGTTACGCCCAGAACAACGCCGGTCACGAACAACGCGACGGCGAGCAAGCGGCGCAACTCCCGTGAACGGAAGGCGAGCGCAAGAAGATAGATCCAGGAGTCCATGGCTGAGTTGGTAGCACAACTCGGACCAGAAGCAAACGGCTTCCTTTTGTCGACGCCGCAACGACGTGAAATAACAGCGGCATCAGACTCGGTGGCCATGCGCAAGACTTCCTATCGGTCAAGCGTCTCTGAAGTCCCTGTTCGGGGGCTTGAGTGATTCTTGACTCAATCCCCTGTGCAACAGGGCATCCAATAGGAGGCGCTTATGACAACGAAACGAAGCTACTTGCTGTTCATGGTCCGTCGAGGGGCCAAGGGCTTTCTCTCCTTTGAGGGGGCCCTGGGCCTTTTTGAAAAGCACCTTGCCACGGGCAAGCCAGGGATATGGCGATGATTCAATCAAATGAACCGAAAATGAGGGAAGCACCTGATGCACGGGTCTACCTGGGTCAGCGTGACCTGGAGATTCTCGACACGCTCGTTCGACGCGTAAAGGTGCTGAGTGTGGCGCAGGTCGCTCGTACGTGGTGGCCGGAGGCAGCCGGGGCGAACGCGGCTCGTAAGCGCATCCGCCAACTTGCGAGAGCGGGCCATGTGCGGGTTGTTCGCATACTGGCTGGGGAAGAGCGCATCGTGACGAACGCGCTCGCGCGCTGGATGCCAGGTCAAGAGGTGCCCGATTTCACAATGGTCGTTTCGCATACCGCTCGCCGTTGGGACTCTCCGACGCGCAGTGTCCTATGCTTGGTTGCAACTCCGCTTGCCGCCGCACGGTTCGGATCAACGTTCCGCACGCCGCGGCTCAGCGAGGGTACTCACGATTTGCACGTCGCACAGTTGTACCTGCGGCTTCTCCGAGCAACGCAGTGGGGCTCGCAACACTGGGAGGGAGAAGCATGTAGTGCCGTGAAGGCCCTCCCTGGTCAAAAGGTCCCCGACGCCTTGCTGCGGCTGCCCGGTCAGCCGATGGCCATCGAGGTCGTAGGTGAGTCTTACTCCGTGGATAAGCTGCGCGAGCTTCACGAATTCTGCGCCTCGCGCGGACTGCCCTACGAGCTGTGGTGATCGCGATCATGGAAGAAATCGACCGGGCAATCCTGGAGCACTTGGCCCGTTACAGGGTCAGCGTACGTGCCGTACTAAGTCGGCTAAATAATGCCAACAAGGTGCTGAAGCCGGCCCTGGAAAGATTACTAGGCAGCGATCTCGTCGTAGCAGATCGCTCGCTGCCGGGTAACCGTGCACTCTACCAGCTTTCGAAGAAGGGCGCTTCCGTGCTTGAAATCTCTGAGTCGCGGGCTCGCCGTTTTGGTAGCCAGGCTATGCACAAGCATTTGGGCGTACTCCTGTTCTGCCACGTGGCGGGCTGCAAGCGCTATCGGCTAGAGGACGACGAGCTGCGTGAGCTGGTCGGCGACCCGTTACCGGAGGGCACGCACTGCATGGCGCAGATCGACGACCAGCCCGTTCTACTCGGCGTATATGTTCCCGGAGCAGAGACCTCTGTCCGTTCGATCGTTCGCCGCGTACGCGAGCTTGTTGTGGATGCACGGCGCGTATCCGGTCTGCGTGACATGATTATGGCTGACCGTTTCGGTATTGCGTTGGTCGTCACAACGTCTCAGCGGCGCAAGGTCGTCAGTAAAGCCTTGAACCGCCCCGAAGCGGATGGCCGGCCGGCGTTGGCCCGGCAGGTGCGAATCATCGTAGAGTGGCTGCCGGCGTTTGACCTGCTTATTAACGGCGTCCCGCTGGACCAGCCATCAAAGCAACCGGATCGTCCAACCTCGAAGTCGCGCCGAAAACGAAGCGGTTCGCGGCCGCCCAGCACTCCCAACCTCTTTGAAACGGATGCACCTGAATCAGGGGAGACTGTGTTATGAGCCCCCAGACGGAGAGTGCCGTCACGCTCGACGTGATCACAAAGCAACTGCGTGCGGAAGAGAGCCGGCTGGCGTCGGAGCAGGTCGAACTTCAATCGCGCTCTCGCGATCTTGCGCGTGAGCTCCGTCGTGTGCGATCCGCATTGGCGGCACTGGGAGTGAAGGTTGAGGCCCGGCGTTCGAACGCCGCTTCGCGCAACCGCGCCATGAGCACGGCGGATGTTGTCGAGGGCATCCTGGCTTCCCTGGAAACTCGCGCGGAGATTCCGGTGGCCCAACTGCGGGCGCTCGTCCAGGAGCGCGCCAAATTGGCGGGGCGTACCCTCATCGGATTCCACCTGCGGTTTGCGAGCGCCATCCGCGATCAACGATTCGAGATACGCGACGGCATGTGCCGCCGCACCACGGCCACGAACCTATTCGGGTCTACGTCGCCGGTGGTCACACGCGATGATGAGCCGTCCATAACGGTGTCATCAAGTGTTGAGTCCAGTTCCCAAGGTTCGAAGGGAGTTTCGTCATGAATGAATCGGCCAAACAGATCCGGAATCAGCCTGTGCATGAATTCCGAATCGGTGCAATCAAGGCCGTAGTGTGGGCCAACAGTACCACTAACGGCATCGTTCACAATGTGGTCCCCGTGCGCCTTTACCGGGACGACAAGGGCGAGTGGCAGGAAACGCATTCGCTGGGCCGAGACGACCTGCTCGTCGCGGCAAAGGTCCTGGATACCGTGCATACGTGGATCGTGGAAACGGAGCAAAGGACGTCTCGTCGGTCGTCCCAGGCTGCAAGCTGTACAAGCGACGCACTTGGATACCGAGCCTGATCCTGTGATGCATCAATGAACACGAAATGGTTCTATTCTGCGTGCGAGCAGTGCACGGCGAAGTGGTTCTCCAGGACTCCCGAATCCCGCTGTCCGCGCTGCGGTGGTTGGCGCCTCCTACACATGCTTGAGAACCCGCCGTGGTTGCCCGATCGGGTACTAAGGGAGGACACCGAGGAGCGCCCTGTCTATGTTGACGCTGTTGCCGATTCATGTAGTGAGCCTTCTCTCATGATTGCGTTGGGCTGTGAAGCACTGATCGCGGTTTCCGAATTGCCGGCCCTTCTGCCACGGCGTCAGAACGGCAAGCGCATACACCTGTCGGCCTGCTACCGCTGGATCTCGCGCGGAATTGGCCCAGACAAGCGCAAGCTTGAAGCGATTCGCATCGGTCGAACCATGTACACGAGTTGGGAGGCGCTTGCTCGTTTTGCCCAGGCGCTTGGGCCAGCGGCGCCGATGGACGTAGCGGCAAACATCATTTCGCCAGCCGTATTGGCGCGGCGCAAGCGGGACGCCGCGCAACAAGTCGCGGTTGAACTGGGCCTGGGCCGTACTCCCAGCAGGGTCACTGCGAAAGGAGCAAGCGATGGGACAAACAACGATTGAATGGACGTAGCTGACCTGGAACCCGGTCGTGGGGTGTACGAAAGTGAGCCCTGGTTGTGCGCATTGCTATGCCGAGCGAATGGCCGCGCGCCTTCACGGAATGGCGCGCAAGCGCCCCGACAGAACAGATCGCGTCCGCAACTATTTGCCCGTGATCAATGATCGTGGCCGCTGGAGCAACGTCGTTTTGCCCGTTGAAGAAGCGCTAGCGGACCCGGAGTCGTGGCGAGCACCACGGCTGGTGTTCGTGAACTCGATGAGCGATCTCTTCCACGAAGACGTCCCGCCAGATTTCATTGCCCGTGTTTTCCGCGTCATGAATGAACATCCGCAACATCGCTTTCAAGTTCTGACGAAGCGTGCCGATAAACTGGCTGAACTCGCCCGCGATCTCACGTGGACGGCCAACATCTGGATGGGTGTCAGCGTCGAAACCGCCGAATATATATCACGGATTGACCTGTTGCGCTCGACTCCCGCCCGAGTGCGTTTCTTGTCGCTGGAGCCGCTACTTGGTCCGCTGCCCTGCCTCAATCTCGACGGTATCCACTGGGCAATCGTTGGGGGTGAATCTGGGCCTGGGGCGCGGTCAACGGCGGCGAGCTGGGCATGCGATCTACGCGACCAGTGTCTGCACGCCGGCGTGCCCTTCTTCTTCAAACAATGGGGAAACCTTGGCTCGAACCCGGACCCGTGCGACCCGACTGCTCGGGAAAATTGCGGTACGGCCAAGGGTGGCCGGCTTCTTGATGGTCGGACATGGGACGAGATGCCAACGGAGTGCGGTACTGGCGGATAGCACGCGCTTTCCGCGTGATCGCAAGCTCCGTTCGCCCTGCCGTATACGGCCGTCCTCGTCGCGGCTCGCCCCGCGGAGGCCGACAGGCCCTTGGCCGCGATGAGGGCGGACGTAGGCAGGGCGGGCTCCCTACCTGCCGGTTCGGTCCCGACTCCGAGCGGTCTCGTCAGCGGAGAGCTCGTACGAGTCGGTTGCTCGCATACCGGCCACGAACGCAGCCGCGAGGCGACGCTCGAAGCTTTCACGTAGGGCCTCAGTTCCAGGTCCATTGCCCGGCAAGCGCAGGCGCCCGAGCCGTCGTGCCTCACGCTCCAATGTCGGCAGCGCGTGACCAGCAGCGAGGATCAGTGCTCGAAGCATGTAGCTGGCGCTCAAGCGAGTCTGAGTAGAGCGTCGGAAGATATCGAGTAATCGCGAGAAGGCGTCATCGGCTTCGGGCGATAGGATGAACTCGCGCTTGATTTGGCGCGCGGGTGTAGGTGTGCAGGACGGCTCGGGATGGTCTCGCTCCTGCCTATCCGCATCCACCTGTCCCATCGACTCCATTGGTTCAAGAGCGCGGGTTGCCGCCGACTTATCGAGGAGCCGCGCCACGGAACTGGACGGTATGCTCTCACGAAGTGCTTTCGCCATGGATGCTCTCCGATGTGAGCGAATCAATAGCCATCGTCACGGTGTCAGTGATCTCGGGTGGATGCGGAATTCGTGAGCCGGCTTGCTCGAACGGCTGAAGCGTGCCAGAGAGAAATGCTTGCCGGTTCAGGACGCGGTGCTCCACTTCCGCAGCCAAGCGAAGATACTGCTGGGCGGCCGCGATCTTCGGGTAGCCGGGAACCTGGAAGAGGGTCCGCCCCTTGCCGGACAGCTCGGGCAAGATCACGGCTTGCGAAATCACCGTACCGAAGCTCCGTCGCGGAAGCGCTTCCATGACCACCGCCTCGAGTTGTGCGCGCAGTCGCTTCGCACGGCCATCGACGTTGCTGAACACGACACCGAGCACTTCGAGCTTTGGGTTGCGATGACGGCGCACATCGGCAATGTCCGCAAGCGCTTCCGTCAAGCCGCCGAGCGAGAGCGGATGAGGAAAGGCCGAGAGCAGGAACCAATCGGCCGTCGAGTACGCAGCGACCGTGGTGATGTCCGCGGCTGCAGGCGCCGTATCGAGCAGAATGAAGTCATAGCGCGACCGCGCATCCGCCATGAGTCGATCGAGAATGCGCGTCCGGTCCACGTACTTGGAGAGGACCGTGTCCAGCTCAGATAACTGCGGGCGAGCGGCAACAAGGTCTACGCCCTTCGGCATGCGGTCGGTCAAAGCGATCACGTCGAGCCGTTCGTCCGTGGTCAGCAGCTCCAGCGTGCCCGCAAAGCAGTTCACCGGGATTCCGAGGTGTTTGGTGGCTCCTGCCGCTGGGTCGAGATCGATGATGAGGCACTTGTAGCCGCCCAGGCCCAATGCTGCGGCCAGGTTGACTGTTACGGTCGTCTTCCCGACCCCGCCCTTTTGATTACCCACCGCAATGAGAATTCCCAATCTTGGTGTTCGTTCCATGTCCCTCCGTGCGACAGTCAAATGAAGTTTGTGCATCATGGCGTGCCGGTATGCACGCCTGCGGGCGCGCGGGTCATCAGGCGTGCCCGCCTTCATTCATGGACGTACCACGCGTGGCCGGAACTGCACAAGCACGAATCTGCATTGGATTTGCGAGCGCATTTAGGCATGCGGGCAAGCAGGAGTGCGGGCGTGCCCGATGGGAGCCCTGTCGCGCTTGCGGGCATTCCCGAGTGCCGGCTTATGACCTAAGCGATTAAACCGATTGTGCGAGCGAATCAGCGCGCGATACGGTGGAGTCAAACGATCTGCGGGCGGTTCTGATTGGGACGGCACGTGATCTGAGAGAAAACCTTATGGGCTGAGTGCTTCGAAAGTTGAACCCAGGCTGCCGGTTGACCGAAGCCAAGCGCGGCAGCGCTAGGGGATGTCGCAAATCCAACCTAGCCTACCTGCCTTGGGCATGTCAATCGCTCGTTCGTCGTCGCCTGTCATTCTCTGTCGTTCGCACGCAGTCTCCGGGAAACACGGAGGCCCGCGACTTCTCCGCTTAACGGAATCCAACCATGTTGCAGAACACTGTCTCCTCCCCATGCTTACGCGTGCGCGCAAGGAAACCGACCGGAGGCTACTGCTTTGTCGCCGGCGTGGGCTTCCTGGCCGCCTGGTTTGCGTTCAGACGCGAGATCATCGAGCTGCAGGACCTCCGGGTATGGCTGGCCTGTCACGAGCTTCTAGCGCGGCGCTGCGGGGCTTCAAAGGGCGTGCGCCCGCGATACTGCCTCGAAGAGCTACAAGTCCTGGTGCGCAGCAAGTCGCAACCTGCCGTTCGCCGGTCATTGGCTCGCTTGGAACGAGCAGGCATGATGACTTGGTCGGAGCATGGGCCGGAATTCAGCCGGGGAGAACTCGCTGCGCTTGAAGCGCACGATACAACGATCTACGAGCGGGTCCGGGGAGTTACCAACATAGAACGGCGTATCCCGTTTCCTCGGCGCTTGCTACGCGAGCTGGCGCTGGCGCGACGCCCAGTGCTCTTGGCCACGGCTTTCGGGCACCTGGTGCGAGGGCTTTACTTTCGAGGCGGGCAGTGCGTCTCTGGCGGGCGCTGCAAGGCCTCCTGGATTGCCGACTTATTCGAGGTTGATTCGCGAAACGTCAAGGCTGCTCGGCGGCAGCTTGAACGCATGGGTTGGCTCAAGCCCTGTTCCGTCGGGCAGACGGCCCTGAATCGGTGGGGCTACACGTTCGTTGTGTGCCTTGGGCAGCCTTCGCATGAAAGTGCGCGTCGATCACCACCCCCGGGTCGTCCAGTTCGTCGCCAATCACCACCCCCAGAGAGAAACATGAAACTCCTGAGAGGATCTGAGAACCAAGAACCGGCTCGACGCCGGCCCGCTGGGTCTTCCACGTGGAACATTCACGTTCACAAACCGTGTTTTACTCGCGTCTCAAGACGCGACCTCGAAGAAAGCGACCGCTTGAGAGCGCTCTACGAGCAAGCCGTCGCACATGGTTGCATACGTCGCACTCGGGCGGATCTGTTGAACTTTTTCGCCGCGGCGGAACACGCGCGCGTGGTCGGTACGAGGAACGCCTGCGGGCTCTTCGTGACGCTCGTTCGGAAGCGTCTGTGGAGCTTCATATCGCTACGCGATGAGGACGCCGCGCGACGACGGTTGGTTTTGCTGGAAGAGCAGGGCTTGTTGAACAAGTGCGAAAACATCGGCGAGGCGCGTAGAAGCCCCTCGAAGCCCATCGCGGACGACGTGACGGACAGGCTGGTCATCCGTGAAATGCTTCGCAGATCGCTCGCAGGGACAGAAACGGCGCCGGCCCGCGGTTTGAATGGGCTCTCTTCTGGGGCAGGGTAGCCAGGAGGCAGTGATCCGCGGCGGTTCAGCTCCCAGCGTCCGCAAAACGCGAACACCGGGAGCCGCACGGCAGCCGATGCGCCGGTACCGCCTCTCGACAGCTTACCGAGAGTGTCGTTGCTTGTCAGTGGTCGTGGAGTCTCGCGCAATGGGCATGTAGAGCGGGTTAGGCTTGCTTAACATTTTGGTCGTTCCGCAGCGACCGCGTTGGCTCGGCGAGCTCGCGTGCCGGGCACGTCTACTTGAGGCCGCTTGTCCGAGTGAGTGAGACAACCGTCGCATGTGCCCGCTGATAGGAGCCGAGCGTAAGCGTATCGTGGTGATTGTGGAAGCACTCTAGGAGAAACTCGTGCGCTTCCCCTCTGCCGTCCGTCAATATGATTTCGCTAGAGCCGATTGGACCGCGGTTTCCATAGCAAAACGTTCGAATCCTCGCGAAGAGAGCAAGTTCATTCACGGCCGGAAAGCGCGTGGCGAATTGCGGCGACCGGATAAAATACCGCACGGGACTCTCCCCCGGCGCGGGGCTCGTATGCGGATGAATACTGACGAGTCCGAGCGCCGGGCCGTCGGAGTTCTCAACGATTCGCCACAGCGTGGTCGTGAGGGAGTTCCCAAACGTCTTCTTGAGCTGCTTAACGGTGTCGAAATCCACGGAGCCGGCCTCCGCAAGCTCATCTCGGAATCGCTGACCCAGGAAGAGCAACCGCCCGGCACCGTAATTTGCCTCGCACTCGATCTGGGAGTGGCATGAGAGACTGAGCGTGCGCTGCTTGTCTCCGAGCGATGCGCCGGCATGCCACGGAAGGAGATCATGAATGATCTCGTGCGTCTCATTCCAGCGCTGCTTTGGAGGAGGTTGGTCGGCATCCAGGAGGATGCGTTTTCGATCAGGAATGACCAACGCCTTCAGGTCGAGTTTCTTGACCACGTCCAGCATGAGCCACGGACGAGCCAACACCTGCTTGCCCGCGACTCTGAGCTGGTGGATCTTCTCCTGGAGCCAACCGACGTTTGTGGACGAGTAGTATTGGAGGTCGAGGCGCAGCAACTCACGCACATCGGCCAGGCAGAGCGGTGGCTCGGGGTGGCCAAGGTCCTTGAGGACGCGGTCGACGTGTCCGTCAATGGACTTCGCCGTACCGGGGGTGAGGATGATGTTCGTCGCCATCCGTAGCGAACTCCAGAATCGGTCAGTCGGCCAGGGCGCGAATGAACTCGTGCAAGGCTTGCTCCTCTTGCCGATTGAGGCGCTCCATCGATTCGGAGCGGGCTGCGAACCGAACCGCGGCCGATTCAATCGATTGGTCACGATCCGTAACGTGCCCCGTTAGGTGGAGCAGCTTCTCGTACGAGACCTTGAGTACGGTGCTCAGTGCATGCAGAACCCTGGGCTCCGGCACCGCGTCGCCCTCCTCGGCTTCGAGGACTTCCGCCTCGCTGAGCCCCGTACGCGCCGCGAGCTCCTCAACGCTGAGTTGCTTTTGACGGCGCCAGAACTCGACCAGCTTGGCGAAGGCCTTCGCTCCGATCGCCGGGGCAGCGACCTGCACCGGCGGCGTCTCCAACATGCCGAGGCTTTCGGCAAGCCCGCCGACGGAAACGCACGACTCATCGTGCTTGACCGCCTCGCGGATCAGCGCCTCTCGGTTATCCGGAAACCGGAGTTCGACTTGGTTAATGTGCTTGCTCATCGGTTGGTCCTCCCTGGATTCAGGAAGGCTCTTGCCTGCTCCTCGGTCATTTCGAAGTACCGGAGACCCTCATACCTCGGATCGTCGCCGAGATCCGTCATCCCGCAGCGTACATAGAAGCCGTCAGCCTGCGGCAGCGCGTGAAGCCCGATCCGTCCGCGGAAGTCGAGCGCCTCGCTGAGTCGCACGCCCAATTCCATCAGTTGACGACCGACGCCTGAGTACCGCGGTGCCTGCCCGATCTCGTTCACGACAAGATTCCACGGGGCTGACTCCAAGTATTTCAGGTAGAGCAGGTCCATGCCTCCTTTCGCGATTCTCGATTGATGTCCCAGGCACGTCGCCAGGACAAGTCCTTGCCACTCGTCTTCGCACTTCACGCCCATGAGCCGAAGCGGACTGAGGGCTCCGCCAATATCGAGCGTGCCCTTCGAGAGCAGCTTATGCACCCAGTTCCAGTGCCAGTGCTGTGGCCAATTGGCCCTGGGAATGCCCGCTTGGTGGAGCTGCTTGATCATGCGGAATCGCCACGGGGTCCAAGCGGACTCCGCATCCAGCAAGTCCGCCAGATCCAGCCGCGTATGTAGCTCGGCGCCGACCAGTTCGCCCGACGCCCGCTTCTTCAGCTTGGTGGGCGTTACGCTCAAAGCACCATCACCTCGGCCTTCTTTTTCTCCACCTCGTCCTCAAAGAAGAGCTTCTCACCTGCGGCCAGGCGCACGTCCACGGCTTGATAGAGCCGCAGTGCTTGCCGGATGACGGCGGTCTTGGAAAGCTCTTTCCGCTTGGAAAGCTCCTCCAAGGCGTCCATCTCAGCGCCGGTCAGGTTCAGGGTCATCGTGCGCTTCGCGCTCATCATTCGGTGGCCTCCACGACGTACTATACGCTATTCGGCCGAAAAGTCAACCAAAAATAATTTGACAACGGCCAAATAGTGGCTACTATATGGCTAGCAATGGTTCCCGGACCTTCGGTCGGCGGTCTCGGCCGGAGTTTGGGTTGTCGTGATTGAGGATTCAGCCATGAGCAAGAAGAACGTGCATGTCGTGCCGCAGGGTAACAAGTGGGCCGTTAAGCCCGAAGGGGGCAAGCCCACGTCCACGCACCGCACCCAGGGCGCGGCCGAGGACGCGGGTCGGAGGCTGGCCAAACAGAATGAAGCCGAGTTGGTCATCCACCGTCCGAACGGGCAGATCCGCGACAAGGACTCGTTCGGCGCGGACCCCAACCCGCCGAAGGACCGCAAGCATTAGTCGGCGGACGTGGACTGTCGGAGCAGCGTGGAGGTTGCGGGCGGATGCTCCGTCCGCTGTCAGCGAACACGAGGCACTCCAATGAGTGCCTCAACATGAGGAACCGAAAATGAACCAGGATCAAAGTGATTCAGTCGGCACAGCAGTCGTTGACGAGATCATCGATGTCGAAGAATTCGCCAAGGTCGGGCGGCCCATCCCGCACGATCGACGGTATCGCATCCGCATCGACCGGGAACACTACGTGGTCGACCAACCGTGTCTGACGGGTCGCGAGATTCTCAGACTGGCCGGCAAGACTCCAGCGGAGTTCATGCTGTCTCAGAAGTTCCGCGGCGGCGAGGTCAAAAAGATCGAGCCTGACGAGAGGGTGGATCTCACTCGGCCGGGCGTGGAGCGATTCATGACGCTCCCGCTCGATCCGACGGAGGGCAGCCGCGATGCAACTGCGAAGCGACTTTGAGTTGCCTGAGAGTGACCGGCTCTTTCTGGGCACGGTGCCTAACCGGTGGGAGGCGGTTCAGGACGGAGACTCTCGCTGGGTATTCATCCATGAGTACCAGCCGCCAAGCGGATACCAGCCGACCGCCGTGTCCGTGGGCGTCCTGATCCCAGCCGGCTACCCGGACGTGCAGCTCGACATGTTCTATTTCAAGCCGGCGCTTTCGCGCTTGGACGGTAGGGCCATCAACGCCTTGTCGAACCACATGATCTGCGCGGAGCCTTGGCAGCGTTGGTCTCGGCATCGCACGACGAGCAATCCTTGGCGCCCGGGGCATGACGACCTTGCGACGCACCTGCTTTTGATGCGCGCTCTGCTAGAGCGCGAGTTTGCGAGGTTGAACTAATGCCAGTGGCGCTCAGAATGACGGGGCGGCAGTATGGCACATTGCGCCGGCACCTGTTCCCGGGTGACGGAAACGAGGCCGTGTCGATCGGTATCTGCGGTCGACATCAAGGGCGTAACGGCCACGTTCTGCTGCTGCGCAAACTGCTGCACATCCCCCACAATGAGTGCCGGGTGCGGCGACCCGACCGGGTAACGTGGCCCACGACCACGCTCGGGCCGTTGCTTCTAGAGGCGGCAGCGAAACATTACGCCGTGATCAAGTTCCACTCCCACCCTGGCGGCTACCGTCGATTCTCCGGGACCGATGACGAAGCCGATGCGGAGTTGTTTAGCTCGGTTCATGGATGGACCGACGGCCCGGACCCGCATGCCAGCATCGTCGTGTTGCCGGACGGGGGCATGTTCGGACGCGCCGTTCACGTCGACGGAGTGTTTGAGGAGCTTTCCCGAATCGCTGTGGCGGGCGACGATCTCGCATACCTCGATTCGAGCACTGATGACGGCGTACTCGATGTTGCGCTCGATCGGCAAGCACGGATGTTCGGCGAGGCAACGACACGACGGATGCGACGGCTGGCGGTTGGCATAGTTGGTTGTTCAGGAACGGGCGGGCCGACTGTGGAGATGCTCGGCCGGCTTGCGGTTGGGCGGATGGTCCTCGTGGATCCCGACCGTGTCGGCTACGAGAATCTACCGCGCATACCTAATAGCACGGCGGCGCATGCTGCGGCGGAGGAGCTGAAGGTAAACGTGCTGGCGCGCGCGGTCGAAGCGATGGGGCTGGGGACGACGGTCGAGGTCATACCGGAGAACCTTGCCGAGTCGCCCGCGGCCGTTCGCGCGCTCGCGAGCGTGGACGTGCTGTTCGGCTGCGTGGATAGCGTTGAAGGCCGACACGTGCTGAATCGGTTGGCGGCGTTCTACAGCCTCCCTTACTTGGACGTAGGCGTGAAACTGATCGCTAAGGACAGCGGCGTGGTCGAGGAAGTGTGCGGCGCGGTGCATTATGTGCAGCCGGATGGCCCCAGCCTGTTGGATCGCGGCGTTTACTCTCTGGAACAGTTACGCGCGGAAGCGCTGCGCCGCTCGAACCCGGCCGCGTATCGAGATTTGCTGCGAGAGAAATACATCCAGGGAGTCGTGGAGCCTCGGCCGGCGGTCGTGACCGTCAACACGCAATTCGCAGCCATGATGCTGAACGAGTTTCTGGCCCGCCTTCATCCCTACCGGCTTGACTCGAACCGCGAATATGCTGTCGTGCGATCGAGCCTCGCTCAGATGCAAAGCTACTACGAGGCTGACGCCGATCGCGATGGATCACTTGCGGGACATGTCGGTCGGGGCGACACGTCGCCGCTATTGGACATGCCGGAGCTGACCGAACCGGGGCGCTCCTCGTGACTTGGATTACCCGATTCTGGCACTGGCTCTGGTCGCGGCTTACGCGCGACCGGCCGTACCGCACCCAGTGCGTTGACGAACTTCCCGTTCGTCTGCACCGGCGTACGATCTACTTGGTCGGTGAGGCGCAGCACATTTGGTGCGCCGCGATGCTGTGCCCATGCGGCTGCCGCGAGATCGTCCATCTCAGTCTCCTGGTGGATGCTCGACCGCGTTGGCGGTTGTGGCGAGATGCAAGGGGAGCCGTAACCCTGCAACCCTCGGTCTGGCGGCAAAAGGGATGCCGCAGTCATTTTTTTGTTCGAAATGGGCACGTGCAATGGTGCGAAAACGCAATGCCCAAGTAGGCTGGGTCGATCAACGCCTTATGGAGAGGCGCCTTCCTCGGACATGGGCGCAGATTCTAGGCTGAGTTCAGTCCAGGTGCCCGATTCAAACGACTGAACGGTTCGCCACTTCGATCGCGGCACCGGGTCAAAGCTGCCATACCACCATGCGGGGTTCGATCCCACTTCGCGCCCAGCCTTCTCAAGAGCTCGTGCTATGTCTCCGTCCATTCGGCTTCGTCGCCTGAGCGTGGGCCAATCATGGGGTGCCGTTGCCCGGTCTACGCCGATACGCACCAAGCCAAAGAGCTCGGCGATTTCTTGCGGCGTTCGAAGGTCCTTTGTTTGACCGTTCGGCTGGATGAACAGCTTCCACGCCGTCGGCTCCCAATCCTGGTTTGATGAGAACCAGACGATCGGGCGCTCGCGTGGGTCTACGAACGTCGTGGCCGCACGGATCTCGCCGGTTTCCACAATCTCGCGAAATCGAGTGCCTGTCGTGTAATGCCAAAGCAGGAGTCTGCGTTTCATGCTCTCACCGTTTCAAGTCGGTCTCGCGGTCAGCTTTGCCCATCCGCAGCGGGGCACAGGAGCCGCGTCGCCGCTTTTTGCCAACTGGTTCGGTGACCAACGAGGGTCCTGACACAATCGTCGGCGTTTTGCTTCGCTTCGACCATCGGGTGCTCGCTGAGTCCAGTGGCTCGCAGTCTCAGAATCTCAGCCGCTCCGAGTTGCATGAGATGGCCGTCGCCAGCTCTCATGAAATGCCGAAATGCTTCTTCCAGCGGTAATACGTGGCGCGGCTTCCGTGACCGTTCGCCTCGAATGCCGCAATTCGTTCGGCGTCGTTCGCAAAGCCTGGAGCCGTAAGCACCTCCCGAAGGGCTCGTACCTTCTCGTCTACGCCCATGATTCTGAGGAGTTGGTCTCGCCATTGCGCAGGGTTCGCTTGGCGGAGCTGGCGGCCCTTCAGGTAATGTCTCATGCTTGGACGCCTGACGAAGACAAGGTGCTCCTCGATAAACGCGTAAACCTCCTCGTCGTCGAACCACTCGCGGACCTTCGCGTGCACTTCCCCGACACCTGGGGCAAAGTGGATGATGATCGCCCGGTCCTCGATGGCAAGCACGTTGGCGTTGAGCGTGCGCCACTCGTTTGCGATTAAGCAGACAGGCGACGACGTGGTGAAGGACGTGGGGACTTCGCCGCGAACGATATCTCGATGGCGGCTCGGCCACTTCAGCGCTTTGATCCGGTCGGTGTTGCAGAGGCACTTCAGCAGCCGGACGCTCGCGCGGTCGGCGTAGAGGTGATCGAGGTCGTCAATGACGACGGGCAGACCACGGTGCTCATATAATGCGTGATACAAACCGAATGCGGTGGCGTGGGTCTCCACGTACAGGTGCGGACGATTTCCAAGAGCACGACGAACGGTCTGGCTCTTGGAGATTCCGGGGCCGCCGATGAGCAGCAGCAGATCAAGATGTCCGGCCACGAACTGGGTGACAAAGTGGCTGAACTCCTCATACGAGGCGACCGTCAGGGCGTTGTCCGGGATGAGCCGTTGGTGCGACATCTGAAAAAGCCTGAGACTTTGAGACCTGCACGGACCGACCACGGGGTCGCGGGGACCATTTCGCTTTGGGCCAACAGTTCTCTCATGGCCCGTGGCAAGGCCTCCAGTCCGAACGTGGCAAGGCCGTCGGCATCGGTCCATGGTAAGAAGGTTGAGGCGCCCAGAAGTTGACTGACAGTCAATAACTCTAGGCTGCTGGGGGCAAGCTCTTTCGCTGGTCATCCGACCTGCTCCATGACGCTCGCCGCCTTGGCAAAGTCGAGTTCCGCGTAAATCTCGGTTACGTCCGCGGAGCTGTGCCCCAGCACCACCCGCGCAGCTTCCAAACCGAAGTCCTTTCGGAGCCGTGTGGCGGCATTGTGCCGAAGTTGGTTGGGCGACCAGCGATGATCGCGGCGCCATTGTCGGCGTTCTTGTTCGCTTAGGCCATCGGGTGGGGGAAAGGCGCGGTCGCATGCCCGGTAGATTGCCCAAGCATAGCTCCGTCGATCATACGACTCGCCCGGCTTCCACTCGGGCCGCGCCTTGCGACTACGCGAAGCTTGGCTGGGTGTCATCGGTGTTCGACGCTCAGCACGCCGATTGTGCCAAAGCGTTTCCATCGCGAACGCGGGACTGAACACGAACGCCTCTCTCTCCGCCCGGAGAAACGGCTGGAGCGCCTGCTGCGCCTTCGGACCGAGATAGATGACGCGATTGCGGCCGTGGTGCTCGGTCTTGTGAGTCGCGGGGCGATAGGCCCAGAGCTTGCCGGACGTGTCGATGTCGCACGTGCGGATCGACACGACCTCGCCCGGCCGCATCCCGGTAAGCAGCTGGAGCTGAATCATCGCCGCGATCGGCGGGGGAACGAGTTTGAGAACTGGCTCGATGAGGCGCTCGGGGACCGGCGTAACAGGCGAGGACTCGCGCACGTTACAGCGGCCGCGCTTCAAGGGGGTGACAGAGAGCAGCCCGTGCAGAGTGCCGGGCGGGGCTAGCTCGTTTTCGACCGCCCACCGGAAAACCCGACGAATGCGATGCACCTGCGCGTTGATATGGTTGCGGCACCAGCCTGCATCGATCATCGCCTGTCGGACGACCTTAAGGGCCGTAGGTCCAAACTGGTCCACGGAAAGGCGGCCGTATGAAGTTGTGAGCGGGCGCAGGGACTCGCGGATGTTCTGCACCTCGCCGGTCGGTTCGCCGTTCTTGACGTAGTACGCCTTCGCGTGCTCCATGTATGCGAGGATGAGCTCATCGATCGAGAGCGTGGGGCCGTTGTTGCTGGCTGAACCAGCCGGCCGGGCGAGCGACGCGTGATGGCCGCCCCGCGAGATCCACTCGGCGATGACGCGCTGGTACTCGGCGTGGCTCGCCGGCGTGCCATGCGTGCCAAGATAGATGTCGCGGCCGTTGAGGCGAACAACGGCGCGGCCGGTGGGTTTGTGCAGACGGTACGAGGGGATGCGGAGCGGCTTCGAACCTGCCATGGCTGGGCTCCGAGGCAGGCGAAGGTGGTATATACCACTTTCGCCGGTCTTCCGAGCCTCACTGCCGCACGCGGGCAGGTTCGCTAAATCACGATAGGCCTGTCACTTACAGTATAGCGGGCGATGGGATTCGAACCCACGACGTCCAGCTTGGGAAGCTGGCATTCTACCACTGAATTACGCCCGC
>WYBU01000139.1 GCA_011525745.1 Planctomycetaceae bacterium
ATTCACAGCCGGGGGCGGCTGTGCCCCATTCAGGGACGCGGGCGGCTGTGCTCCATTCACAGCCGAGGGCGGCTGTGCTCCATTCACCGCCGGGGGCGGCTGTGCTCCATTCCCAGCCGAGGGCGGCTGTGCCCCATTCAGGGACGCGGGCGGCTGTGCCCCATTCACAGCCGGGGGCGGCTGTGCCCCATTCAGGGACGCGGGCGGCTGTGCTCCATTCACAGCCGAGGGCGGCTGTGCTCCATTCACAGCCGAGGGCGGCTGTGCTCCATCACAGTCGGGGGCGGCTGTGCTCCATTCACAGCCGAGGGCGGCTGTGCTCCATTCACAGCCCGGGGGCGGCTGTGCCCCATTCACGGACGGGGGCGGCTGTGCTCCATTCACAGCCGAGGGCGGCTGTGCTCCATCACAGTCGAGGGTGGGTGTGCTCCATTCACAGCCGAGGGCGGCTGTGCCCCATTCACAGCTGAGGGCGGCTGTGCTCCGTGGGGGATGTCTATTGAGACGAGTGACCCCGATGAGGCTTGGGCTGGGCCGGCGAGCGCGACGGTTTGGCGGCGGCCGACATGATCTGCGGGCGCGCGCATTCACACTGGCACACGCGATGCGTCAGTTCGAGCAGTTCCAACTCGCGAAAGATGTCCAGCACCGAGTCGCCGGCGTCGCCACCGACTTCTGATATCGAATGTCCGATCCGAACCGCCAGATGTCGCGCCGGCAATCCGGGAACACTGGCAACTCGGTCCTTCAGCGCCACCAGGGCGCGCACATACTGCGTGGCGGTCATGACTCTCCCCCCAACATGCAGAAGACGTAATTTCGGAAAGTCGTCCGAGGACCGTTGTTCGAGCGATCGATGGCCGATCGCGTCGGGCGAGATCCACGTGCTTTCCGGATGGATCGGTGACGCGGCCGCGCGGGCATCTGGATCGGCGGCTCATTCGCCGCCGAATTCCCCCGTGCCGGTCTCGAACGAGGCGATGCATCGACCGCCGCCCCGACCCACCAAGCCATCCCCGTCGACTCCGTCGCGCTCCGGCGACGAATCGCAATTCACAGCCACCGACGGGATTCAACCGTTCCAAACATCCAATAGGCCGCGGCGGCCGGTCAAATTCGCAGAGGTTTTCTTCTAAGTCCAGTTGAGACAGAAGGTTTCGCGCGTGACATGATCGTGCCAATCGGCCATGCGGTGGCCGGGAAACCCTACCGCCGGACGACTCGCTTGAACCTAAAAGGTGTTCGGCAAGGCCCGAATCCACCTCGGACCCTCTGGACGCAGCGACGTTGACCTACTATCCTTATTCGTTACCGGCAATGTCCGGGTCGTTGTGCCGAAGGGTGGCGAGCGCCGCCCCCGGAAATCCCTACGATCCGGCGGACTCGGCGTGTGCGAGTCGGAGGGCGTTCGTGGAACCCCAGCGAGACCAGCGCGGCGCAGCCGCGCCGGGCAGGATCAATCCGAAAGCGCTCGCAGATCTGCATGAACCCAATCCGGGCGGGCGACCGCGTTGTGGTCGATTCGCGCCCTGCCGGTCCCTTTCTCTTTCAGTGAACCAGCGTCCGATACGATGTAATATGAATCCACGGCGCACCGGCCGACCGTCGCGGCCCGGTCCGGCAGCGCCAGTCTGCTCCATGGAACCACGATGAGCACCACTACCGCCACACCTGCCACGAAAGAACCGCAAGGAACCAACGGAAAGAAGGTCGTCGAATTGCGTGAAGCCGCCGTTCGCCTCGCCGGCGATTCGGGCGACGGCATGCAGCTTGTCGGAACGCAGTTGACGAATACGTCCGCGATTTTCGGCAACGACATCAGCACCTTTCCGGACTTTCCGGCCGAGATTCGCGCCCCTGCGGGGACGCTCGCGGGCGTATCCGGTTTTCAGATTCACTTCAGCAGCGAAGACATACAAACGCCCGGCGACAAGGTCGACGCCCTGATCGCCATGAATCCGGCGGCGCTGAAGGTGAACATCCGCGACGTGGAGGTCGGCGGCATCGTCATCATCAACGAAGACGCATTTACCAAGTCCGACCTTGCCAAGGCCCATTACGAGAGCAACCCGCTCGAGGACGGCAGCCTTGATCGCTACCGCGTCGTGCGCATTCCGCTGTCACGCCTGACGGCGGATGCTCTGAAGGAAACCGGCCTGGGCGCCAAGGCGATCGATCGCTGCAAGAATTTCTTCGCCCTGGGCATCGTGTACTGGATGTACGACCGCCCGATGGAGCCGACGCTGAAGTGGATCGCGGACAAGTTCGGTAAGAACCCCGCGGTCTCCGAGGCGAACGCCCGGGCGTTGAAATCCGGATACTACTTCGGCGAAACCGCGGAGCTGTTTCCGGTCTCTTACCGCGTCGCCAAGGCCAAGATTCCGCCCGGCCGCTATCGCAAGATCACCGGCAACGAAGCGACGGCCATTGGTCTGGTCACGGCGTCGTGCAAGTGCAGCAAGACGCTGTTCTACGGCACGTATCCGATCACGCCGGCCAGCGACGTGCTGCACCAGCTTTCGCGATACAAGAACTACGACGTGCGCACATTTCAGGCCGAGGATGAGATCGCGGCCATTACATCCGCCATCGGCGCTTCGTTCGCCGGGGCGATCGGCGTGACGGCGTCCGCCGGTCCGGGCATCGCGCTGAAGACCGAGGCGCTCGGCCTTGCGGTGATGACCGAGTTGCCGCTGGTCATCATCAACGTGCAGCGCGGCGGACCTTCGACCGGCCTGCCCACGAAGACGGAGCAGTCGGACCTGTGGCAGGCGGTGCACGGCCGCAACGGCGACACGCCGATCCCGGTGCTGGCCGCGGCGACGCCGGGGGATTGTTTCCACATGGCGTACGAGGCGGTGCGGCTGGCCATCCGCTACATGACGCCCGTGCTGGTGTTGACGGACGGCTACCTGGCCAACGGCGCCGAGCCGTGGCGGATTCCCGATCCCGACAGCCTGCCGGCGATCGAAGTCAGCCACCCGAACAAGCCCAACGACGAGAAGGGCTACATGCCGTACAAGCGCGACGACCATCTGGTGCGTCCGTGGGCAATCCCCGGCACGGCGGGACTCGAGCACCGCATCGGCGGCCTTGAGAAACAGGACGTGTCGGGCAACGTGAGCTACGACGCCGCGAATCACCATCACATGACAATGGTGCGGTTGAACAAGGTGCTCGGCATGGCGCGAGACTTTCCGAAGCTGGAAGTCGACGGCCCGGCGCAGGGCGATCTGCTCGTGGTCGGATGGGGCGGCACATACGGCTCGATCAACATGGCGGTGCGCCACATGCGCGAGAAGGGTCACAAAGTCGCCCATGTTCATCTGCGCTACCTGTACCCGTTCCAGAAAGAG
Organism: Planctomycetaceae bacterium; assembly: GCA_011525745.1. Lineage (GTDB taxonomy): Bacteria > Planctomycetota > Phycisphaerae > UBA1845 > UTPLA1 > PLA4. Next base: position 3,357 of record WYBU01000139.1, read on the forward strand.
CTGGGCACGACCCTCCGCGGTTACCGCAAGGTTCTCGTGCCCGAGCTGAACACCGGGCAGCTTCGGCAATTGCTCCGCGGCGAATTTCTGGTGGATGCGGTGGGGTACAACAAGATTCAGGGCAAGCCGTTCCTGATCTCCGAGCTGGAGCAGGTGATGACGGGCCTGCTTTCGGAAAAGTGAGGGCGCGCGGGCTGCCAGTCCGTGCCAGCGGACCGGGACCCGCCGCGCAAGCGGCGGCAGGTCGACGAGGGGCAGGCCCGTGCCACGCGACACAGCCGAGGGCGGCTGTGCCCCGTTGATTTGCGACACGCGATGATTCGGTCCGCGAGGCGGACCCTACAATAGAGAGAGTGAGAATCGAAATATCATGGCTCAAACCGGAACAACGCCGTTACTGACTCCCAAGGATTTCGCCAGCGATCAGGAAATCCGCTGGTGCCCGGGCTGCGGAGACTACTCGATCCTCGCGCAGGTCAAGAAAGTGCTGCCCACGCTGGGTGTGTCGCGCGAGAAGGTCGTGTTCGTCTCCGGAATCGGTTGCTCCAGCCGATTCCCCTACTACATGAACACCTACGGTTTTCACGGCATTCACGGCCGGGCGCCGGGCATCGCGACCGGAATTTCGGCGGTCAATCCCGAGTTGCAGGTGTGGGTGGCCACGGGCGACGGCGACGGACTGAGCATCGGCGGTAATCACCTGCTCCACGCCATCCGGCGCAACGTGAACATCAAGATTCTGCTATTCAACAACCGCATCTACGGCTTGACGAAGGGGCAGTACTCGCCCACGTCGGAACTGGGCAAGAAGACCAAAAGCTCGCCCTACGGCACGATCGACTACCCGCTGCATCCGTTGTCGGTGGCGATCGGCGCCGAGGCCACCTTTGTGGCACGCACGATCGACGTCGACGTGAAACACCTGGGCATGGTGCTGGAACGCGCGGCCCGGCACAAGGGAACGGCGTTTGTCGAAATCTACCAGGACTGCAACGTCTTCAATCACGACGCGTTCGCATATGCGACCGACAAGGACGTGAAGCTCGACAACGTCGTCTACCTCGAACACGGCAAGCCGCTGGTCTTCGGCAAGAACCGCGAGAAGGGCATCCGTCTGAACAACATGACGCCCGAAGTCGTCTCGCTCGGCGGCGACATCAAGGAAGACGATCTCATCTTCCAGGACGAACGCAGCGACAACCCGGCGCTGGCCTTCCTGTTGTCGCGCATGCACTACCCCGAATATCCCGAGCCGGTCGGCGTCTTCCGCGCCGTGCAGCGCCCGACGTTCGAGGACCGGCTCATCGAGCAGATCAACACGGCCGTCCAGAAGCAGGGCCGCGGCCGGATCGAGGACCTGTTCGATGACGGCGAGACGTGGGTGGTTGAGTAAACGTCGAAACGTCGAAAAGTCGAAGAATCTTGTGCACCCTCCGACCGTAATGCCGGGAACGATGAGGTTGCGCTATGGATTGTCCCGGGTCTTTGCTCGCGGGGCTATCCCGGCGCTGTGTGATGAGTCGCGTTTGTGATGCGGCCTCAGCGGCTTCCGCGTTTCGGTTTCAGCGCCTTACGCGTCGCCTGCATCGCCTCTTTCAGTTCGGCTTCGGTCTCGAAGGCCAGGTAGAGCACTACCTTGCGCCCCAGCACAGCCGCCGATGAGCCGCGGATATTCACGCCGCGGTCCGCAACCGCACGGCAAATCTGCGCCGCCAGCCCCGGCTTGTCCGGCCCATCGATGCGCATCACGTGCATCCCGGCCGCCGGGACCATGCCGATGTCGCGCGCGGCGTTTTTCTGCTTCGTGTTGCGCAACGGCGATACGAAGACGCGTGACGTGTCTTCGTTGACGCGGCGCGCGATCAGGAACTCGAGCGACGCGCCCGCCAGAGACAGGGCCTCCAGCGAGCGAGCCAACATGCCGGGACGATTGACGATGTCGCCGGCCCATGCTTCGTTTCGGGTGATTCGATAAGTCATGGCAGCCCTCCGACAAAGGCGCCGAGATTCACGGCCGCGGGGCGGCCACCGTCGGCGCCTTGGCGCCGCTTTCGCGATCGAGCCGCGCCGCATCGCTCGGCTTCGACGCCAAGCGCGGCTCGGTCAGATGCCACGCCCTCAGCAGTTCCGCCGCGGACCAGGCCTGGTTGATGCAGCCGCGCGGCGCGTGCGGCGGATCGCCGTCGAACAGCTCGCTCACGCCGCCCAGTCCCGCGTCCATGCGCGCATGATCGATCAGCGGGCGCAACAGTTCGCGCGCCGCCGCGCGGTTCTCCGGCGTGTCGCCCCGGACCCGCAGCAGCGCCTCGACGTAGGCGCCCATCAACCACGGATACACGCAGCCTTGGTGCGCCGCCTTCTCGCGCTGCTCCGGGGCGCCTTCGTACCGTCCGTGGTAGTCGGGATGATCACGGTCCAGCGTGCGCAGGCCGTAAGGCGTCAGCAGCCGTTGCGTGATTACTTCCAAGGCGCGCTCGGCCGGCTGCCGATCCAGCGGTGAATGCGCCAGCGACATCGCAAGTATCTGGTTCGGGCGCAGCGAGCGATCGGCGCCGTTGGCGGTCACGACGTCGGCCAGATAGCCGACGTCGGCCAACCAGAACGCCGACGCAAACGAGCGTCGCACGCGCTCGGCCATCTGTTCGTAGCGCATCGCGGCCGCGCCGTCGGTCTCGCGGATCAGCCGCGCCACCGACCGCAGGGCGTGATGCCACAGTGCGTTCACCTCCACCGGCTTGCCGTTGCGCGGCGTGATCCAGCGGCCGTCGTAGCGCGCGTCCATCCACGTGCACGCCGCGTTCATTCCCGAGCATGACACGAGTCCGTCGGCCGGATCCACGCCGATCCAGACGGTCGGCCCGCTCTTGCGCGCCGGCCCCGTGCCCACCGCGTAAGCGTCGAGGATCGTGCAACAGCCGTGCAGCAGCCGCGCCGCCGTTGCGTGATCGGGTCCGACGTGCGCCAGGAAGGCGTCGACGGCGTGGATGAACCACAACGGCTCGTCGGCGGCCGTGTACTCATATTCCTCCGCGTCGTTGATCACGTGATTCGGAAGCAGTCCGCCGCGCAGCAGGTCGGCCATTCGAATCAAAACGCGGCCGATGACTTCGACGTCGCATCCCGACAGCATCAATCCGGGAATGGCCACGCACGCATCGCGGCTGTAGCCGTCAAGCCACGGATACCCGGCCAGAATCAGGTCCGGTCCCGGCGCATCGGGCATCGGCTGGTGCACCACGCACTGCGTCAACGCGCGGCGGAACAGCGTCGGTGCATCGCATAACGCCACCGGAATCGACAGCGGCGGACGATGCATCCGCTCGCAGTGGGCGGCTGCGCGTCGATAATCGGTGTGGCCCGCTTCGGCGACGATCTGAAGCACCAGATGTTGCTCGCTCTGGGCGACGAACGATCCGGGAACGAACAGGTCTTCGCCGCACTCCAGCCCACGGGCCGCTTCCTGCCGATAGCGGAAGTTGAACCACCAATCCGGCCGCGGGAGGAAGTCAACCGTGGCCTGTTCGCCGTGCACGTGCCCCGCGAAACAGCAGCAGACCGTTCGGTCAAGCAGATGCTCGAGCACGAATCCGTCCGGCTTCCAGGCCTTGTCGTAAAACTCGCTGGCCGACTTGCGCCTCAACGCGTGCATTTCGCGACATGCCACCAGCGGCCAGACCTGCAACTTGACGCCGGTCTCCTGCCGCGCGTGAACGTCATAGCGCAACGTCACGCGATCGTGTCCTTCGTCGAGCCACAGAGTCCGTGTCACGTCGGCGCCGGCCAGCCGGTAGATCCACACGACGGCGGGCGACGGCGCTTCGTGATGCACCTCGACCAGCTCCAGGTGCTGATACCCGTGCGGATCGATGGCGTTGTTGAATTCAAAGTTGGACAGCAGGAATGTCCGGCCGCCCACGATGACGTGCTCGGCCGCATGGGACCAGATCATCCAGCGGTCCGGTCCGCCCGGCCGGTTCCAGACCAGCCAGCCGTGATGGCGGCGCGTGGGGCAGTTGATCAACGTGGACGATGCGTATCCGCCGCGGCCGTTCGTGAGCAGCCACTCGCGATTCAACCAATCCTCAAGATTGCCGGGAAGCATATAGGTGACTCGCGGATCAGAATGCCGCACGGTACCGGGCCGTCGGGACCCGGATCATCGACCGCCGGGGGCCGAGCATGTTGCTTGTAGTATTGCACGAACAATTATGTCAAGTACGATCGGCAGCTCGATGCAGCCGAGGATCGGCGAACCGGTTTCCCACTGGGGGATTTCGCGGTGAGAATGGACTGAACGCCGCGGAATGCACGCCGCCTGCGGTGCGTCCGCCAATGCGTGGCCAAGAAAGCGGCGAGTTGTCCGCCGCTGTTGATTTCAGTGCGACCGGCTTATCATCGACTCGCTGAACCGGGGGTCAACGCTTCGCATGACGTCCCGCGTGGGGCAGCTCGAAGATCGACTGCGTTCTCAGAATGCGCCACTCGCCCGGGAACACGTGGAAGGCGTCCACGTGGAACTCGCGCTGACGGGCTTCGTAGTCGACGTAGGAGAACGGCTCAAGCCCGCCGACGGCCCAGTGCTTGTAGGGCACAAACAGCCCGCGCTTGCGGGCGTTGCGTGACAGGTCGCGATAGGTCGTGCGGAAGATGTGCTCGCTCATCTCCTCGACCTGGCTGCTGAAGATGTAGCGGACATCATCCTCGAAGCGGTATTGGAAGTCACGTTCGCCGCGGTATCGGAACTGGGTAATGAGGTTACGGTCGGTCAGCAGCTCGTTGGCGACACTGGTCAGCTCGGTGACCATGGTGCCGTTGATCTGGAGTGTTACTAGATGGCCGAGTCCGGTGATCCAGATGTCGGCCTGGTAGCGGGGTAACTCGACGTGACGGTCGAGGTAAATGTGGAACAGCTCCGGGTGAAGCGCCCGCCGATACAGGAAAAAGCTCAGGTCCGCACTGCGTTGTTGGGTAGTTTCGGCTGCCACCGACGAAGTCCTCAAATCGCGGGTCAAGAATACGAAAATCCAGTTGTAGGCCTATTATAGCGATGAAGGTGAGCGGACGTGAACGATTAAATCCCGTTTTTTGCCGCAAATTGTGGCTTGATAGAACTTTGGTGCCGTGTCCCGTGCGTGGACAACCCCTGAATGAGCCGTTTATGCGGGGTGCAAACGGGTGTTTCCAGACGAGTGAATCGGACTAATCTGATGCTATACCAGCCGCCACTTGCTCCGAAGTACGGTCGCATGTCAGAAAATGACATGGTGGCCGCGATTTGGGAGCACAAGCGCCGCTTGAGCCACCGCCTGGTGATACTGGGCCATCACTACCAGCAGGACGAAGTGATCCAGTTCGCCGACTTCACCGGCGACAGCCTCAAACTCTCGCAAATCGCTGCGGAACAAAAGGATGCGGAGTTTGTCGTGTTCTGTGGCGTGCACTTCATGGCGGAATCGGCGGACATTCTGACGAGCGATCGCGTTAAGGTCATCCTGCCCGACCTCTCGGCCGGGTGCAGCATGGCGGACATGGCTGCCATCGACCAGCTTGAGGAGTGCTGGCAAGACCTGACGTCGATGAGCGACGACCTGATTGTTCCGATAACCTATGTTAACTCGGCGGCATCCATCAAGGCCTTTTGTGGTGGGCATGGAGGAGCATGTTGCACGTCATCGAACGCCCGCAAGGTTCTCGAATGGGCGCTGAACGGGGCAACCCCGGAAACCGGATCGAATCGCAAGGTTCTGTTCCTGCCCGATCAGCACCTGGGTCGTAACACGGCGTATGCCATGGGGTGGCCGCTCGAATCAATGGTGGTTTGGGACCCTGCGCAGCCGCGCGGCGGCCTGACGACGCAGCAGGTCCGCGACGCAACGATCATCCTGTGGAAGGGGCATTGCAGCGTGCACGCGCTGTTCAAACCGGAACAGGTTGACATGATTCGTGGCGTCGACCCCGGATTCAAGGTGCTCGTGCATCCCGAGTGCGAGTGGGCGGTCGTTCAGAAGGCCGATCTCGTCGGCAGCACCGAGTTCATCATCCGCACGATCGAAGCGTCGCCGGCCGGCAGCAAGTGGGCCGTCGGAACCGAAATCCACCTGGTGCACCGGCTGGCCGATCGGTTCGCTGGCCAAAAAAACGTCCGGCTGCTCAGCGGCGTTCAGTGCCTGTGCACGACTATGTACCGGATCGACCTGAAGCACCTGCTTTGGTGCCTCGATGAACTGGCGGCGGGTCGCATCGTGAATCAGATTCGCGTCGATCCCGAAACGCGGACCCTGGCCCGTATCGCGCTGGATCGAATGTTGGCGTTGAAGACCGCACAACCGGTCGGGATTTAGAGAGGCGGGTCGACGACGGGTCCAGCCGTCTTGTCGCGCGGGTCGGTGGCGTTATTCAAACGAACGCATCGTCGCCCGTTTTCACATCGCCGATTCCGTGCGCCCTATCACGCTTCGATAGGCCTGCAATGGTCCCTTTCATCCCACTTTCACTTCGCTCGGTTCGGTCGGTTCGCGACGCGGCATTGCCAGCGGCGTGGCCTTCATCGTCGCGGCGTCGATGCGATGGCACAGATATCGACCCAGCGAGCGGACCGCCTGATCGCACGTGCGGAACACCGGCAGACCCTCATCGCGCAGCCGTCGCGCCAGATCGTCGAAGGGCGGGCCTGAATCGACCACCGCAATAATCGGCTTGTGCGCTTCGCGGAACAACCGTACCGCGCGCGATGGGAACGAATCGGGGGTATCAAGCTCTTCGGGCGTCGTGCGCAGCATCGCCGTCAACGGAACGGTTGACAGTACGACCGCATCGACCTCGTCCGCCTCCAGCAGCACGCGCGTGCAGGTTTCATACGCCTCGTCGTCGGCCATGGGGGTCAGGTCCAGCGGATTTCGCGCATTGACCAGCGAATCCAGGCCGTGGTGTTTCAACGCGCCAGTCAGGCGTTCGCGCGTTTCGTCGGTGATCGCCGCAATCTGAATCTCATATCGCGCGCCAATTACGGCGTCAGCCATGCCCACGGCCTCGTATCCGGCGTTGCTGATCGCCGCGATGCGGCGACCGGCGACGTGCTTGTCGCGCAGGGCCGTGGCCAGCTCGATGAGCTGCTCGAACTCCTTGAACGTGTCGGTCACGACCGCGCCGGCCTGGGCGAACGCGGATTGGCACACGTCGTAATCGCCCGCGACGGAGGCCGTATGGCCCATCGTGGCCGAACGTCCCGCCGGCGTGCGGCCGGCCTTGTAGAAGATCACCGTTTTTCCCGCGGCGGCCAGGCGCTCGACCGCCCGCGCGGCCGCCAGCCCGTCGAGGTCGGTGAAGCCTTCGACATACACGCCGATCACGTCGATGTCGTCGCGCTCGCCCACGACGCCGAGCAGATCGGCCACGGTCAGATCGACCTGGTTGCCGACCGATGCCGCGATCGTCGGCCGGATCGTTTCGAGGTTGCTCATTCGCGTGATGACGAAAGCGCCGCTCTGCGAGATCAGCGCGAGTCGCCGCGGCGGCCGTCGTCCCATGATGTCGAGCCGGTTCGGCGGAATGAAGAACGTGTGGTACCGCCCGGGATGCGACAGCACGCCGAGACAGTTGCCGCCGAGCAGAACGGGTCCGCGATCGGGCCGCCGCCGGGCGCCGGCGATCATCTCGATGACTTCCTGCTGAAAGACCTCGGTTCCTTCCTTCTCGCCGATGCCGCCGGGGATCAGGATCACCGAGGCCACGCGATCGGATTCGACGATCGGCCGGATCAGCGCCGGCAGCTCGCGCGAACCGGCCGCCATGACCAGCAGGTCGATCGGTTCGGGCGCCGCGTTCACGTCGGGAATACACCGCGCGCCGTCGATCGGCTCGCGCTGATCCTTGATGACGAACAGGCGCTCGGCGGGAAAGCCGCACTCGCGGATGTTTCGCAGGATGATGCGTCCGAAGTTCTCGCGCGTCGCAGAGACGCCCATCACGGCGATCGAGCGCGGCTCGATCATCGAGCGGACCTTCTCGAGCGGCCGTGCCCGTCGGGCCGTAACGCGCTGTCCCAGCCGCCCGCGGCCGTCCAGCGGCGTCATGAGCTGGTGCACGAGCGCGAACGGGTTGACTTCAAGTTCTTCCAGCAACAGCCCGTCGGCTGCGCCGTCAACGCCGCCGAAATGCCGCGCCAGCGCGATGAACGCGCGGAAGCAACGCAATAATTCGCCGTCCGAAACCAGCCGATCGTGTCCGCGAATGCGGCCGGCGAGCACGTCGTAGGCGGCGGTCCGCCGGAACAGCTCGAAGAACCGTTCGGCGCCGACGTCCAGGGCCAGCGCCTTGGCGACCGCGATGCCGGGCTTCATCTTGCCGGCGAAATACTCGGTATCCACGCCGCCCAGGCCGGCCGCGATCACCGGACCGAACTCTCGCGAGGCGCGCAGGCCGACGAACAGTTCCTTGCCGAAGCCCCCCCGGCCATGCTCGACGAACTCGACGATCAGCACGCCGGCGACTCGCGCGCCGCCCCCGCGAAACGTGCGGATCAGCTCGTCGACGGTGCGATTGACGGCGTCCGCGTCGGCGGGCACGAATCGAAGTGCATTGGCTTCGGTCTTGTGGACCACGTCGGGCGAAACGAGTTTGAGCACCACACGATCGCCACGGAATCGGCCGATCTCGTCGGGACCGACGCGCCGATCGTCGGGCAGGAACAGGTGCCGCGGCGGACTGATCGCGCCGACCAGCTCGACCAGGGCGTAGGCTTCGTGCTCGTAGAGCTGCACGCGGCCATCGTCGCGGACGCGTTCGAGCAATTGCGCCACTGCGTGAATCTCGGAGGCGGACAGATTCTCATCCGGACCGCGCGTGCCTTCGTCGGCCGGCGCGGCGCCGTCGCCGCGAATCAGCTCGTCCGCCGTCACGCGCCCCAGCCAGCCGCGTACCGCCCGCGATGACAGGCCGCGCCGCAGCCCGTCGTAGTAGGCGCCCGCGGCCGCCCGGCCGAGGCGGAACGCCTGGCGATTTACGTCGACCAGCGCCGCGCCCTTGGCGGAGAACATTTCGGCGATCGCCGCTTCGAGTTCCTGCGGTGCAAAGTCCAGGAACAGCGACGCCGCGCCCAGCATCGCCATGTTCTCGGCGCGGCCCGAGCCGGCCGCGCGCGACCAGCGTTCGGCGTCGACCAGCACGTGTCGGCCGCGGCCCGCGACGTCGTCGAGCACGCGCTCGATCGGCGGATAGTTGGGAATGTTGACGAACGGCACGCTGCTGGAAACGATCGTGCCGCCCTCGCTGAGGAAGGCCAGATAGCGCAGCGACTCGAGCGGCTCGACCGACAGAATCATGTCCGCCCGACCGAGCGGAATCAGGTCGCTGTGCAGCGGCCGGTCGGCGAAGCGCAGGTGCGACTGCACCGCGCCGCCTCGCTGCGACATGCCGTGGACCTCGGCCTGCTTGATGTTCCAGCCGCGGCGCACGGCCGCCAGCGACAGGGCCTGGGCGATGGAGAGAATGCCCTGGCCTCCGACGCCGGCGAGTATGAGGTTGCATTCCATGATGGATGCTCCGTCATGCGGCACAGCCGCATGTGGCACAGCCGCATGTGGCACAGCCGCATGTGGCACAGCCGCATGTGGCACAGCCGCCCTCGGCTGTGTCTGCGCGGCACGGTTTTGCAGCCCGTGCGAATCAGAGCCGCGAAGCGTCAGCGAGCGGGATCGTGCCGCTTTACTTGAGAATCACCTGTTCGCTCTCTCCACAACTGTTCCGTGCGTCGTCAAGCCTTGGCCGCATGTAATCCTGTGAGCGGCTCACAGCCCTGCGCGGCCTGCGCATCCCGCTTGCTGACGCCGCGCGGCTCGGATCCGCCGCGGCGCTTGAGCTGAATGCACGGCCGCGAGGCGATGATCACCGACAATCCGCGATGCTCGATCTCGTGACGCAGCAGGTCGACGTTCTCCTGATGGTGTTTCGGCAGCGGCTCAATCCGAATCACGTGCTCGGCCGGGACGCCCAGCCCGCGCACCAGCGCTACCAACTCGTCGCCCGTCGCGAAAATCTCCTGCCCGCCCGTCATGGCCACCGCCGCGTTGTCGAGAATGACGACCGTCATGTCCGCGTCCGCTTTCGCCGCTCCGATCAGCGGCGTCATGCCCGAGTGGATGAACGTCGAATCGCCAATGGTCGCGATCACCGGTCGCGCGCCGGCCTTGACCGCGCCCAGCGCCATGCCGATCGATGCCCCCATGTCCACGCACGTGTCGATGGCGCTGTAGGGCGGCAGCGCCGACAGCGTGTAACAGCCGATGTCGCTGAACAGGTACAACGGTTCGCGCGGACCGGCGGCGGCCAGAATCGCCCGATAGGTGTCGCAGTGCGGACAGCCGCTGCACAGTTGGGGCGGTCGGCCGGGCAGCTCGTCCAATGAACGTGACATTTCCGGCGCGGCTTCCGGCAATCGGTCCGTCACTTCGCGCCCCAGCGCGCGGGCCACGAGGTCGGCTGTCAGTTCGCCGGCCGCGGGCAAGGCCCCGTCGAGTTTGCCGCGGATGCTCTTTCCGGGCAGGCCCAGCAGGCCGCGAAGCTGCGACTCGATGAACGGATAGCCTTCTTCAACGACGACGATCGTCCCGCAGTGATCGACCAGCTCGCGCACACGCTGCGCCGAAATCGGATACGAGCCGATCTTCAGCACCGACCACGTCGAGTCGTCGCCGAGCGCTTCGGCGACGTAGTTGTTGGCGATGCCCGAGGCGATGACGCCCTGCGGACCGCGAAGCGTCAGCTTGTCGTAGGGCAGCCGCGCCAGTGCCTCGCGCGCGGCCGGCTGAACGTCCAGCAACCGTTGATAGCGCCGCCGCGCGTTGGCCGGCAGCAGGGTCCAGTCGCGCCAGTCGGCAGCGCGGCTGCGGCGCGGCCGCGAACACGGCGGACGCACGCGAACGTTGGCGCGGCTGTGCGCCAGTCGCGTCACCAGCCGGATCATCACGGGCAGGCCGAGCGCTTCGGACAATTCGAAAGCGTCGCGCGTCATGTCGTACGCTTCCTGCTGATCGGCCGGTTCGAGCACGGGCACCTGGGCGAAATGACCGTAGTAGCGGCTGTCCTGCTCGTTCTGCGAGGAGTGCATTCCGGGATCGTCGGCGACGGCCAGCACGAGTCCGCCGTTGGCGCCGGTCAGGGCCGAATTGACGAACGGATCGGCGGCCACGTTGAGGCCGACGTGCTTCATCGAGACCAGAGCGCGGCTGCCCGCGTAGGACATGCCCAGCGCTTCTTCGTATGCGGCTTTTTCGTTGGCGGACCAGTCGGCGGCGACGGGCGGTTCCTGCAAGGCTGTTTCGGCCGAGGCGGCGCCGTCCGCGTGCGCGCGGTCGGCGCGGCTGCGGCGGCGGACGAATTCGAGAATCTCGGTGGCGGGCGTTCCGGGGTAAGAGAACACGGCGCCGATGCCGGCATGTAGCGCCGCCAGTCCGACGGCTTCGTCGCCGAGCAACAGTTCCATCATCGCCGACCTCCTGACCGACGTGCGGGGAATCGGACGATGGGAGATGTTGCAAGTTGCGTACCAGAAGGGACGCTTGGATAAGAGTACGAAGCCGCGTGGTAAAGACGTGCGGGACGCACGAATCAGGTCCGCGAAGCGCCGGCGAGCGGGATCGGCGGGTGCGAAGCGCCGTGAGTGTTTGTTTCTTGCGGATGCGTCCGGCGCCTGTGGGCGCGCCGTGCGCGCAGGACAAAATCGAAACAGTGCGAAAAGGGTCGATTCGCCCGATCCCGCTTGCTGACGCGGCGCAGCTCGGAAAGGCCGTGACGCTGCGCGGCTGTGATGGGTCGAACCCGAGGAAGTTGTGAAGCGATCCGCGCGCGACTGGTCACGTCGCCTCGGCGGCGACGAGTTCCGGCTCCTGCGGCGCGTCTTCGAACGCCTCGAACACCAGCTTCTTCTGGCCGTCCTGCTCCTGGAAGACGACGCGGATGTTGTGCTTGCCCTTGAACATTCCGCGCAGCAGGTCTTCGCTCAGCGGATCCTCGATCAACTGTTCGATCGCACGCCGCAGCGGCCGCGCGCCGAATTTCTCATCCGTGCCGCGCTCCAGCAGATACTGCCGCGACTCGGCCGTGACGTCCAGCACGTAGCCCTGCTCGCGCAGCCGCTTGGCGACCTTGTTCACTTCCAGGTCGACGATCCGCATCAGGTCCTCCTTGCCCAGCTTGCGGAAGACCACGATCTCGTCGACGCGGTTGATGAACTCGGGCCGGAAGTAGTGGTCCAGCTCGCTCTTGAGCATGTCCTTCATCTTCTGGTAGTTCACTTCCTCGCTGCGCTTCTCGAAGCCGAAGGTCGACTGATTCGTGATCTTGTCCGCCCCGATGTTGCTGGTCATGATCAGGATCGTGTTGCGGAAGTCCACGTGCCGCCCGAACGAGTCGGTCAGCCGACCCTCTTCCATGATCTGCAACAGCATGTTGAACACGTCCGGATGGGCCTTCTCGATCTCGTCGAGCAGCACCACCGCGTACGGCCGGCGGCGAATCTTTTCGGTGAGCTGTCCGCCCTCCTCGTAGCCGACGTAGCCCGGCGGCGCGCCGATCAGCCGGCTGACGTTGTGCTTCTCCATGTACTCGGACATGTCGATGTGCACCAGGGCGTCGTCGTCGCCGAACAGGAACTCGGCCAGGCTCTTGGCGAGCAGCGTTTTGCCGACGCCCGAGGGGCCGATGAAGATGAAACTGCCCATCGGCCGGTTGGGGTCCTTCAGGCCGCTGCGCGAGCGGCGCACCGAGCGCGCCACGGCGTGAATCGCCTCGTCCTGGCTGATGACGCGGCGGTGCAGCTCGTTTTCCAGCTCGAGCAGCCGCGTGGCCTCTTCTTTTTCGAGCCGCGTCAGCGGGATGCCGGTCATGCGGCTGACGACCGAGGCGACGACCTCTTCGTCGATCACGCCGTCGACCTCGCGGCGGCGATCGCGCCATTCCTTGTCCGTCTGCTCGCGCTTGGTCTTGAGCTGCTGGATGCGGTCGCGGAAGCTGGCGGCCCGTTCATAGTCGGCCAGCTTCACGGCCTCGTCTTTCTCGCGCGTCAGCCGCTCGATCTCGGCTTCGATCTCGGCCAGCTCCGGCGGCTTGGACATCGTCTTAAGCCGCACGCGCGCGCCGGCTTCGTCGATCACGTCGATGGCCTTGTCGGGCAACACGCGGCCGGTGATGTAGCGGCTGGCCAGCTCGACGGCGGCGCGGATGGCCTCGTCGGTGATCTGGACGCGGTGATGGGCCTCGTAGCGGTCGCGCAGGCCCTTGAGGATTTCGACCGTCTCGGACTTCGACGGCGGCTCGACGATGATCTGCTGGAAGCGCCGTTCGAGGGCGCCGTCTTTCTCGATGTAGCGGCGGTATTCGTCGAGCGTCGTCGCGCCGATGCACTGGATTTCGCCGCGCGACAGGGCGGGCTTCAGCACGTTCGAGGCGTCGATCGCGCCTTCGGCCCCGCCCGCGCCCACCAGCGTATGCAGCTCGTCGACGAACAGGATGACGTTGCGGGCGCGGCGCACTTCGTTCATGACGGCCTTGATGCGTTCTTCGAACTGGCCGCGGTACTTGGTCCCGGCGACCATCATCGCCAGGTCGAGCACGACGATGCGCTTGTCGCCGAGAATCTCGGGCACGTCGTGATTGACGATCTTCTGCGCCAGTCCCTCGACGATCGCGGTCTTGCCCACGCCCGCCTCGCCCAGCAGTACCGGGTTGTTCTTGTAGCGGCGGCACAGCACGACGATCAGCCGCTCGATTTCTTTCTCGCGGCCGATGACCGGATCGAGCTTGCCTTCCTTGGCCATATCGGTCAGGTCGCGGCCGAACGAATCGAGCGCGGGCGTCTTGGACTTGCCCTTCTTGCCCTCGGGCGCGGCGGTCGGCGCGGCGCTCTCTTCGGACTCGACGCCCGCGCCGAGCAGATTGAGCACTTCTTCGCGCACCTCTTCGAGCTTGACGCCCAGGTTCGTCAGCACCAGCGCCGCCACGCCGTCCTGCTCGCGCAGCAGGCCCAGCAGCAGATGCTCGGTGCCGACGTAGTTGTGGTTGAGGTTGCGCGCTTCTTCAATGGCGTATTCGATCACCTTCTTGGCCCGCGGCGTTTGCGGCAGCTTGCCGATGGTGACCATGTCGGGGCCGCTCTTGACGAGCTTCTCGACTTCGAGACGCACCTTGCGCAGGTCGATGTCGAGGTTCTTGAGCACGTTGGCGCCGACGCCGCTGCCTTCCTTGACCAGCCCCAGCAGGATGTGCTCGGTCCCGATGTATTCGTGGTTAAAGCGCTGCGCCTCCTGATTGGCCAGGGCCATGACCTTGCGTGCCCGGTCCGTGAATCGCTCAAACATGTCTGATTGCCCTTCCGTGTCCCGTGGCCCGGCGCATCCCCGTCGGATCGCCGACGCGCGCTCAATCTTAGCACTGCCTCCGAACCCCTTCAAATCGCGACCGTGCCGCGCGTGCCGCGGGCGCGCCGGCTTCTGGCCGGTTCATCGTCCAAAGCGGGGCGCGACTCGACGAGCGAAATGAGCAAGGAAAGGTCCCTATTCCCGGAGCGCGCGTGAAATCGGGCGGTGATTTCGGACGGATGACGCCGTTGGGATGACGCGAACGCAGCGGACTCGGCTCAGCGACCCCCCCGAAGCGTCGATGGCGATTTGTTTCGCAATCGCACCGGTGAAGCGGGTGGCGCGGGTTGACCGCCCGTGCGAATCGGGGCGGGCCGTGCAACGAGACGCGCGCGTTAGTCAAGGCATCGCGCGAAAAAAGGCGCACGGATTGAAGAGGGGTGGTACGGGCGACCCGCCCGTCCGGAACGGGCAAGATGCCCGTACCACCCGGCCCGATCGCAAGATGCCCGTACCACCCGGCACGATCGCAAGATGCCCGTACCACCGGGCACAATCGTTCTGGTTATTTGCGCTCGACTCCTAAGCGTGCCGCGCCCATTGGGCGTGTGACGTCAGTCGCTGTAAACGCCGCCGCGCCTTCGTCACGTGAACGCTTACTGATGTGCGCGTCTCGTTTCGACCCCAGTCCCCGCGCTTCCTGCACGGATCGGCAACCGGCTTGCCGCCTGGTTCGTGACGATACACTATCCGCGCCACGAAACATGACAACGCTTTCCTCACGGTCGCCGTCCCCGCCGATCTTCGGCGACGCCTGCTTCGACGAGTCGGGGCGCTATCGCTACCGATTGACGCGCGCCTGGGACCGCTGCGGACCCCGCGTCGTCTTCATCATGCTCAACCCCAGCACCGCCGACGCGCGGCGCGACGATCCCACGATCCGCCGCGCGATCGGCTTCGCGCGGCGATGGCGTTTCGCGTCGCTCACGGTCGTTAACCTCTTCGCGTGGCGCGCCACGCGCGTCGCCGATCTGCGCCGCGCCGCCGATCCGATCGGTCCGCTCAATGACGAGCACATCCTCGACGCCGTGCGAAGCGCCGAGCGGGTGGTGGCCGCGTGGGGCAATCAGGGCGTCTGGCGCGATCGCGGCCGCACGGTGGCCGGAATGCTGCCGGCCGGAGTCTCGCTGCTTGCGCTGGGCATGACGAACGAAGGGATGCCACGGCATCCGCTTTATGTTCCGGCAAATGCAAGGCTGCGTCGTTATCGAACACGTCCGCCGATCGGGCGAAAGCGCGGCGTCGGGGAATGAAGTTTTCGACGGTGTTTGCCAGTTGACGGATGCCGATGTCGAGCCGACCCGCGCTGGTACAGAGCAGCTCCTACGATCGTTTTTTCTGGACCTTTCGATACGAGCGGACCGCAGAACGTCTTGACTTGTCGGGGCGAACCTGATAACACCGTATACGGCGAGTGCTCTCCGTAATCGCCGAGGGGTACAGAGTCGGCGCCGCGCGCCTGAAGCGGCGGCGCAAAGGGAAACGAAGTCAATCCAGCCACAACGCATTCTCCGGTGAATCCGACCGTTTTCCGGTGGGTGAATGCGCGTTGATTCGCGCGCCGGCAGGTCCGAGGGGTTTTCATCATCGCGATGCCGCGTCGGCGTCGCCTGTTCGCATGTTCAGAAACGTCACGAGTGTTGGATCCGTATTCGTCCAATTCAAGTGCAAGGAGTAATGGGATGACAGGTCGAAAAGCAGGAACATGGATCGTCGCTGCGGTGGCGTCGATCGGCCTGTTCGGCGCGGCCATCGGCTGGAGCGATCCGAACGCCGGTTCGCCCGTGATGCCGTCGCTCGCGCCGCAGCAGACCTCGGCCGGTGCGGTGTCGCCGGGCGTGGCGGCTTCGCGGCAGGAAGCCGGACGCGGGATGGAACTTCAATCGGCCGATTCACTCGGGCGCGTCGAGTTGCGACCCGACGTGGCGGCCCGACGGCCGGAACTGCTCGGCGGCAGCCCCGCGTCGTTGCGCATGAAGTTGCGCGACTGGGCCGAGCGCAACCAGCAGGCCAATGCTGAGCGGCTGGCCGGACTGGTTTCCGCATCGCCTACGCCGCCGGTGAATGAACAGGTTCCCGCGCCATCGCTGGCGATCGTATCGGCTGCCGACGATGGCGGTCCAAGCTATTCGGGTTCGACGCTTCCATCCGATGCAGCGGCGACCGACGAGTTGCCGCCGGCGCCGGAGAACAACGGCTTCCAGCCGCGCGGTGACTGCAACACCAACGGCACGGACGACGCGGTGGATGTCACGGGCACGTTGATCGTCAACAATTTCCTCACTGCCGCAACCAGCGGCACTCTTGGCTTCCAAGCGGACTACCGCGGACAAATCCGTGCGGATGACTTTACGCTGGCAGCCGCGACCACGATCCGCTGGATCAAGTTCGAGGGTACGGCCATCGGGGATACGGCCGGCGATCTGTATCGCATTCGGTTCTGGTCAAGCATCATGACGGCCGACGCCCCGACGCCGCCCACGCCTCCTGATGAAAAACCGAACACGATCGAATACACCGAAGACGCAGTCCCCGCGCAGATCATCATCGAAGGCGTTAATCCCGCCCCGCCGGCCGGTAACGGCGCAACCGTATATCGCGTGAATCTGCTTCAACCCGTGACGCTCGGCGCGGGCCGGCACTGGCTTCAGGTGTCCTACGCGGGAACGAATGGTGGACTGTGGGGCTGGTTCCTGAACACCGACACCGGGATCGGCAAGCGCATGCGCTTCAACGGTTTCAACCTGCCGGAAACTTGGGCGGCGCCCAACGGCGGACCATCGGGCAACACCGGCGCGCATCGCTTCCAGCTCTGGGGCGGTAGTCTAGACAACAACAACAACGGACAGCCGGACGAATGCGAAGACTGCAACACCAACGGAACGCCGGACGGCGACGAGACCGGGCCGGACTGCAACGGCAACAACATTCCGGATGAGTGCGAACTGGTCGGCAACGATTGCAACAGCAACGGCACGCCCGATGAGTGCGAGACGGACTGCGACGGCAACGGCGTACCGGACGATTGCGACTTGCTGACCAACGACTGCAACAACAACGGCACGGTCGACGACTGCGAGATGGTGGACTGCAATCTCAATGGCGTGCTCGACGAGTGCGACATCCTCGGCGGGACCTCGCTCGACTGCAACAGCAACCTTGTGCCCGATGACTGCGAGTTGTTCGACAACCTGCACGAGTACGTCTGGGACGACGGCACGCAGGAAACGAGCATCGGCTTCACCGGCGGCGCCACCATGATGTGGTTCAACGAATTCGAAGTGGTGGCCGGCGCCGAAATCATCACCGAAGTGCGTGCTCGCTTCGGCACGCCGCTGGGCGCTGCGGCGACCCTGTTCATCTGGACCGATCCGAATGACGACGGGCTGCCGATCGACGCCGTGCTGGTGCAGACCGTGAACATCACGACCGCCGATCTAGGCTCGAACATCTTCAATCGTTATCCGGTTCCGCCGACGTTTGTCGGGAACGCCGGGGAGCGATTCTTCGTCGGCTTCCGGATCACGCACGCCGCGGCACAGTTCCCGGCCGCGATCGATCAGACCGATCCGGATAACCGGCGAAGTTGGATTCTGGTCGGTAGCGATCCGAACGACCTTACCGGGGCAGCGTTGATCGACGACCTCGCTCCGACACTGGCGGGCGACTGGCTGATCCGGGCCATCGGCGGGTCGGACAACGACTGCAACGGCAACGGCATTCCCGATGAATGCGACATCGCCGCCGGCGAGCCGGACCTCAACGGCAACGGCGTGCCCGACGTGTGCGAAGACTGCAACGAGAATGGCACGCCCGACCCGCTCGAGCCGGGATATGACGACTGCAACAACAACAACGTCGCCGACTTCTGCGAGATCGCCGGCGGAACGGCGACCGACTGCAACAACAACGACGTTCCGGACGAGTGCGAACCGGACTGCAACACCAACGGCGTGGCCGACGAGTGCGACACGACCGGCGGCACTTCCGACGATTGCGACAGCAACGGCGTGCCCGATGATTGCGATCCCGACTGCAACACCAACGGCACGCCGGACGGCTGCGAGTCGGGCGCCGACTGCAACACCAACAACGTGCCCGACGAGTGCGAACTGGTCGACGACTCCAGCCCGATTCTCTACGCAATCGATGACGGCACGCAGAATAACTCGATCGGTCTGACCGCCGGCGGCGACATGATCTGGTACAACCGGTTCAACGTCGCCTCGGGCGGCCAGTATCTGACGACCATCCGGGTGCGGATTGCCGGACCGTTCGGAGCGCCGGCGTCGCTGCACGTCTGGTCCGATCCGAACGACGACAACAACCCAATCGATGCGGTCCTGATCTCCAGCACGCCGATCATCACGGCGCCGGCGGGCGTCAGCGGCTTCGTCGATTACGAAGTGTCGCCGGTGTTCCTGGGCAACGTCGGCGAGACGTTCTACGTCGGCGTGCTCATGAACCATGCCGCCGGGGATTTCCCGGCGTCGATCGATGAGACAGATCCGGACAACCGCCAGAGTTGGATCACCGTAAGCTCCGATCCGAACGATCTGAGTGGTTCGGCGCTGATCGACGATCTGGGTCTGCCCGGCGACTGGATGATCCGGGCCATCGCGGGCGTGACCAACGACTGCAACGAAAACGGCACGCCGGACGAGTGCGATATCGACTCCGGCGCTTCCGAAGACGCCAACAGCAACGGCATCCCGGATGAGTGCGAGGACTGCAACAACAACGGAACCCCGGACCTCGATGAGCCGGGCTACGTCGATTGCAACAACAACGACATCCTCGACGAGTGCGACATCGCCGCCGGCTTCTCCCAGGACTGCAACAGCAACGGCATTCCTGACGAGTGCGACGTGGCGGATGGCGCGACCGTCCTGGACAGCGGTCCGGGCGATCTGGACCTGTTCGTAATTCCGAACGAAGTCGGCGGCGTGTTCCTGGCGCATAGCGAGGTGGCCGACGACTTTACCGTCAGCGAACCGTCGCTGATCTCGTTTGGCTCGTTCCTATCGCTCGAGACCAAGACCGGCGACGCGGCCGGCCCGTACGGCTGGAGCGGATTCGTCGTCGTCAGCCTCTACGCCGACGTCGGCGGACGGCCCAGCGATGATCCGATCCTGGTGTTCACGACGTTCCCGACGGCTCGGGTCGACGTAGGCGACACGACGGGCGGCATCGAAGGCGACATCTACGCCTACGAAGTGCCTATCTTCGTCAACATCCTGGTGCCGGGCACGTACTGGATTAACTTCCGGCCGACGGCCGACACCGGGACCGGCCTGGCGTTCGCCCTGAACGCGCAGAGCGCGACCAACGGCAACGTCGCCGGCAACGAGGAGTATTTCCGCTCCAGTTCGTTCACCGACCTGGGCGCCTGGACGCCGTCGTCCGACGCCGACGTGCTGGGCGAGGCCCACGGCATGGCGTTCGCGCTGATCATCGAGTCGGCCGACTGCAATGCCAACGGCGTGCCCGATGAGTGCGACATTGCCGGCGGCAGCAGCGTCGATTGCGACAACGACGGCATGCCCGACGAGTGCCAGCCCGATTGCAACGGCAACGGTACGGCCGATTCGTGCGACATCAGCGGAGGCTTCTCCGACGATGTCGACAACGACGGCGTGCCGGATGAGTGCGAGGGCGACTGCAACACCAACGGAACGCCGGACGACGCCGACATCGGATCGGGCGATTCCGAGGACTGCAACACCAACGGCATCCCGGATGAGTGCGACATCGCCGACAACATCGTGTCGAGCCTGTTCGCACAGTTCGGCTCGTTCCCGACGTTTGCACCGTTCTCGGACAGCACCTGCTCGGTCTGTGCCAGCGGGGCGCAGGCGCTGGCGGACGACGTGTCGCTGTCGGCCGATTCGCTGCTGACGGGCATCATCGTCCGCGGCGGGCACGACGCCGTGGCCCAGCCGGATGGTTCGCTCGACGAGTTCACCATCCAGGTCTGGAGCGACGACTTCGGCGTGCCGGGCGTCGTGGCGCATACGGAAGTGATTCCGGTCGGCCAGATCACGCGCGATGACCTGGGCGATGGCACGTTCATCTACACGCTCGAACTGGCGTCGCCTGTGGCGCTGAGCCGCGGCGTGCACTGGGTCGAAGTGGTCTATACGGGTACGCATTCGGAAGACTGGTTCTGGCTGGTCGAGGATGGCTCGGTGCTCAACTACCTCGTCTTCGACACGACCTATCCGGCCACGTTCCCGAATGTGTTCGCCAGTCCGGACCACATGTCGCTCATCCTGACGACCGCCAGCCTGGACGACGACTCCAGCGGCATCCCGGATGAGTGCGAGGGCGTGGTTGCCTGTGCCACGTGCGCCGGCGACACCGACGCCAGCAACAGCGTCGACGGCGACGACGTGCAGGGCTTCGTCGAGTGTCTCATCAGCGGTACCAACTGCGGATGCACCGACATGGACGGCGACGGCAGCACGGCCGACGCCGATTCCGACGACCTGCCGATGTTCGTCGACACGCTGCTCAACGCCGGCGGCCCCTGCCCGTAAGGGGCCGTGCGATCGGCCGGCGTCGTTGCGGCGACCGGCTGAAGCGTGCGTGAGCGGCTGATGGCAGGCCCCGCCCATCGGGGCGGGGCCGGCTGCCCGGCGAAAGCAAGCCGGGACTCATCATCGCCTTCAAGGCACGAGCGGCTCTCCGGTTCGGAAGGATCGGAGGGCCGCTTTCCTTTTTACGCATGTGGCACAGCCGCCCTCGGCTGTGAGCCTGCAGCGCAGCCGCCCCCCGGCCGTGTTCGCGTGGCACGGGCATACTGCCCGTGCGCATCCGAGCCGCGCAGCGTCAGCGAGCGGGATGGTGCCGCTTGAACTCGTGTAACGGATCGCTTGTGAAGCGCTCACACTCGTTGCGTCGAGGCGTGGAGCGATATTGCGCGGTCAGGCGGTTCGCTCCGCCGCGCGGCGTACCAATCCCGCTTGCTGACGCTGCGCGGCTCGGATTGACCGCAGCACTGGCGCTTGCGGCTCGGACCGGCTTGCACGGACTGAAAAGCCCGTGCCGCGGTCTCGGATCAATGAGGGACTCGCCGCAGTTGCGTTTCGCGCGCGTTGCCGCTTTATTACCGATCTCGCGGCCGCGCGCCGCGCAGGAGCGCATCCCGATGAACGAACCCAAAGCTGGCTTCCTGGCGACGATCCGCAGTTTTCCCCCCACGTTCTGGGTCGCCAACACGATGGAGATCTTCGAGCGAATGGCCTGGTACGGCTTTTTCGCCGTGTCGTCGCTGTATATCACGGGACCGGTCGAGACGGGCGGGCTGGGTTTCACCTCCGAGCAGCGCGGCCAGCTTCAGGCCATCGTGCCGTTCATCCTGTATCTGCTCCCGGTGATTACCGGCGCGCTGGCGGACCGCTACGGCTACAAGAAGATGTTCATCATCGCCTACGTGGGGATGGTGATCTTCTATTACGCGCTGGGGCAGTTCAAGACGTTTCCGACGTTTCTGGGCGCGTTCCTGTGCGTGGCGCTGGCCGCGGCGATCTTCAAGCCGGTCGTCGTCGGCACGGTGGCGCGAGTGACCAGCGCCGGCAATTCGAGCATGGGATTCGGCATCTTCTACATGATGGTGAACATCGGCGGCTTTCTAGGACCGCTGGTCGCCGGCGCCGTGCGAGGCATTTCGTGGAACTACGTATTCATCGCCTGCTCGACGTGGGCGGCGATCAATTTGGTGATCGTAATTATCTTTTATCGCGATCCGTCGACGGAGGCGACGTCGACCCAGAAGCGCACGCTGGGCAAGGTCGCGCGCGACATGGTCGAGGTGCTGGGCAACATGCGCTTCGGCATCTGCGTGTTCACGGTGCTGATCGCACTCATGCTGGCCAATCAGGGGCTGGAGTGGTTCAGTTGGAAGCGCTGCTGGATTTTCATCGGCATGTGGCTTGTGCTGAATGCCCTGTGGGACCTGTCGATGCCGCAGGGCAGCGGCAATCCCGCGCATCCCGCGTCGGCGGGGCGGCCGTTCTTTCTCAAGCGAATGCATTGCAGCAACTGGCGCTTTGCGATGTTCTTGCTTATCATGTCGGGTTTCTGGACTTCGTTCAACCAGATTTTTCTGACGATGCCGGAGTACATCCGCGACTTCACCGACACGCGGCCGATGGTGCAGGTGGCCCGGAACGTCTCAGAGTCCGTCAGCGGCTTCGCCCGCCGCGTCGTCGGCGGCGTGGGGCTGAAGGAGCAGGCGAATAAGATCGAAAACGACGCGTTTCTGAACGCCCTTGCGGCAATCGAGCAGGCCGAAGTGCTCCAGGAATTCGATCGTCTGGTGCGCCTTGCACGCGGCGTGGAACCGATTGTGCCCGAGCCGACGCGCACCAAGCAGTCCAATGCCAAGTCGAAAGCGGCCGTGATGGACAAGATCAAGAAGCTGCTCGAAGACCGTGAGATCGATGACGCCGAAAAGGAACGGCTGAAGGCCGCGCGGGAATCCCTCGAGGCCGAAAAGTCCGACACGTCCGATCCGGCAACGCAGCCGGCGGAATCGCCGCCCGCCACGCAGCGCAAGCTGCCCGGCCCCGAAGCCGACGAAGCCGCCCAAGCGCTGCTGGCGGCGGTAGACGATGCGGATCATGAAACGCCGGATAAGGTGCAGGCGCTGGTCGATCGTGCGGAAGAGCTGCGCGACGCCTACGCCGAGTGTGCACCGATCAGGGCCGTTGAAGAACTGGTTGACTCGATCGAGCGCGCCAAACGCACGCGCATGCTGCCCAAGGACCCCAGCCTGAGTCCGGCCGTGTTGCAGGAGTTGCAGGCGCTGGTGGCGACTTTGAATGTGAGCGGCGCCACGAAGCCGTTGGAGACAATCGACCTGGTCGAGTCGGCGCGCACGATCCTGCAGTACAAGGTGCGCGTCGAGCCTTTGGAGTTAGCTCGATTTGTCGCCGCGGTCGGATCGCGAGTGGACGCCGTCTCGGACGCCGACTTGACCACGGCCGTCCGCTCGATTAACCGTCGGTTGGAACAACGGGGCAAGCCGCTATTCAAGGATGGCGACGCCGAACGGTTGCGCACCGAACTGCGGCAACTGTTGCTGACTCATGGTCCGCTGGCGCCGCGCGATGCGGTGCGTCGGGCGTGCGCGGCGCTGCCGAATGGCAATCGCGACATCGAACCGGACGTGCTCGCACTCGGCATCCGCGATCTGGCCTATCGCCCCGTCATCTGGGACCGCATCGACGCCGGGCGGCAGGTGAATCCGGAGCACATCGTCAATTTCGACGCACTGGCCATCGTGTTGTTGCAGGTCGTCATTTCATTCATGATGGCCCGGTTCCACCGATTTACGACAATGATTGTCGGCATGGTCATCGCCGCGGTGGGCATTGGGCTGTCGTCGTTCGCCGGCGGGACGATGATCGGACCCCTGGGCGGCTCGCTGCTGGTGGTCGTGGCGGGCATCGTCATTTTCGCCGTCGGCGAGATGATGGCCAGCCCGACGAGTCAGGAGTACGTCGGGCGCATCGCGCCGCAGGACCGCGTGGCGGTGTATATGGGCTACTACTTCGTCGCGGTGGCACTGGGCAACCTGTTCGGCGGCATCCTCTCGGGCCAGCTCTACGGCAAGCTCGCCCGCGACATGCAGCGGCCGGACCTGATGTGGGCCTGCTTCGGCGGGCTGATGCTGCTGACGGCCGTGATCTTCCTGCTCTACGACCGCTTCGCGCTGCCGCGCTCGAAGCCCCAGGCGAAGATGGCGTGATGCGGCGGCGGTCGAGGCGCCGAAGCGATATCACGCAAGAGGGCGACAGCGACGCAACGCCGACGCAGCGGCATGTGTCATGCGCCGTCACTTCACGCCGTGCATCATGCGTTTCAGAATCGGGGTCGGGATAAACAAGAGCACGGCGGCCGCCGCCGATACGACGAAGATCCAGAAGAACACCGTTTCGAATCCATAGTGCTCGGTCTTTCCGCCGATCAGCCCGCCGAAGATGTTGCCCAGCGAGGACGAAAGGAACCACACACCCATAAAGGTCCCCACGAGCCGCATCGGCGACAGCTTTGTAATCGTGGACAATCCGACCGGCGACAAACATAGTTCGCCCGTGGTGTGCAGCAGAAAGCCCAGTACGAGGAAGAAGATGTTGCACGTCCCATTCGGACCGGCTTCCTTTGCACCCAGGTACATGACGAAGAATCCGGCCCCTAGCTGCGCAAGGCCGAGTGCGAACTTCAGCGGGCTGGACGGTTCCATGCGTCGTTTGTCGAGCCACACCCAAAGCTTGGCGAAAGGAATGCCAAGAAACACAATGAAGAACGGATTGATCGAAGCCGTCAGGAACGACGCGGTCAATTCGCCGAAAATCGGTACCGTGCGATCGACGTGACGATCGGTGAACAGGTTGATGGCGCTGCCGGCGAGTTCAAAGAACGCCCAGAACATCATCGAGAAGGAACACAGGATGATGATGACGATCATGCGGCCGGCCTCTTCACGCGTGCCGCGCGTCACCTCGTAAATCAGGTATGCAAGCACCGGCAGGGCAACAATCAGCGCCAGATTCTGCACGTATGACGGCCGCGACATGAGGATGGATGCCAATCCGATAAACGCGATCACGCCGACTGCCAATGCGAACAGTGTTCCCGCGCCCGAGCGGCGCTGCCCCTCCTTGGGAGCGGGTGGAAGGCCCTTGCCCTGAAGCGCCGGTGTGCCGAAGAAGAAGATGATCTGGCCGATCAGCATGCCCGTGCCGGCCAGCAGGAACCCCCAGTGCCAGCCGAGTTTCTCCGCAGCCTGGCCCGAGAAGCCGGCACAAAACGCGCCGATGTTGATGCCCATGTAGAAAATGGTGAACGCGCCGTCTCGACGAGCATCGCCCTGCGGATAGAGGCTGCCGACAATTGTCGAAATATTGGGCTTGAAGAAACCGTTGCCCGCAGCCAGCATGCCCAGCCCCAGGAAGAACAGGATGTTGCGCGTTTCGGGGTTCGCGACGCCATCCAGCATCAGGGCATGGGCGGCCAGCGTAAACTGCGCCGCCGCCATCAGGATGCCGCCGATCACAATTGCCCTTCGTTGTCCCAGCAGCCGATCGGCCAGCATTCCGCCGACGAAGGGCGCCGCATAAACGAAGCCCAGGTAGGCGCCATAGACTTCGTTGCCGATTTGCTGCGTGAACAGCAGCGCCTTCGTCATGTAGAGGACTAGAAAGGCGCGCATGCTGTAAAAGCTGAATCGTTCCCACATCTCCGTGAAGAACAGGACGTACAACCCGGTAGGATGTCCCATGAATTCGCGAGGTCTGGGCGTTGCGTAGTCCGGATCGAACGCAGAATTAGGCGTACTCGACATGCAACTCGTCCTTTCTTGACCCGTCGGAACGCGAGGAAGTTACACGCTTCAGCGTCGCGCTGCAATTGCCGCAACGGCCACCAACGGCCCGCACTCGAGCGCAACGCACGCCTGTCGTCCACGATCGCCCATGCGGCTACAATGGCCCCCCGACCACGAGCGACGCCGCATCATGACCCAGCCCGCACCCTCGTCTTCGACCGCCGACCACCTCCGGCCATCCGCCGCGCTGCTGTTTGTGCCCAACGGCACCGCGTTCCTGGCCGGCCTGTGCATCATGATCGTCGAGCTGCTCGCCGGGAACGTCATCGCCGGCTTCCTCGGCGGCTCGCTTTACACCTGGACCTCGGTCATCGGCGTCATCATGGCCGGCATCGCGGCGGGCAACTACGTCGGCGGCCGGCTGGCGGACCGGTTCATGGCCGACCGGCTGCTGGGTCTGTTGTTCCTGTTGTCGGCCGCGGCCTGCGCGACGATCCTTCCGCTCAACGGGCTGGTCGGCGCGGCCCTGGACGGCTGGGATGTAACGCCCGGACGGATCGCCGTGCACGTCTTCGCGGTGTTCTTCGTGCCGGGCGGGCTGCTCGGGACGATGAGCCCCGTCATTGCCAAAATGGCGTTGGACCGCGGCCTGGCCACCGGCCGCACGGTGGGGAGCGTTTATGCCGCCAACGCCGCGGGCAGCATCGTGGGCACGTTTCTGACCGGGTTCTATCTTACGCCGAACTTTCCCACGTCGCGTACCATCTGGACGGTGGCTATCCTTCTGAGCATCATCGGTGTCTGCTATCTTGCTGCGGCGTCGGTCAGGAGGAATCGCCGCGCGAACAGTGCGTAGCTTCGCGCGGCATGGGCGTGCAGCCCGTGGATGTCCCGCCGCTTGCGCGGCGGGTTCTGATTGTGTGGCACAGCCGCCCTCGGCTGTGTCCGCGTGGCACGGCCCGCCCCTGGGCGCGGGTGCAGCCCGTGTGAATTCGAGCCCCAAGCGCCAGCGCCGGGGTTGCCCGCTCGTCGTGGCGTGGCCGCGGCGCTGGCGCTTGCGGCTCGGATCAGACCGCGTCTCGCCCCGCAGGCGGCGGAGCGGGCGCATCGCCACGTAACGAATCGGCGCACAGGAGAGGTCTTCTTCCGTGAACGGCTTATCACTCGGCGGCGAACGCTCACCGCTGCGGCGCCTGGTCGAAGCGCTCGAGGCCTTCGGCCGCTTCTGCGAATTCAGCGCCGCCGCCATCTCCGGCTCGCTGGCCCTGCGCGACACGCGCCGCACGCTGCGACTGCTGATGCCCCAGTTCTATGAAGTCGGCTGCCGCACCGTGCCCGTGATTCTGGTTACCGGCGCGTTCGTCGGCATGGTGCTGGCGGTGCAGTCGGTGGCGCAGTTCAAGTCGGTCGGCGTCGAAGACCGCATGGGCGTCGTCATCAACGTTTCGGTCGTGCGCGAGCTGGGGCCGGTGCTGGCCGCCGTGATGCTGGCCGGTCGCATCGGCGGCGCGCTGACGGCCGAGCTGGGCACGATGAACGTGACCGAGCAGATCGACGCGCTGCGCGCCATGGGTTCCGATCCGATCCGCTATCTGGTCGTGCCGCGGTTCCTGGCCTGCCTGATCCTCACGCCGATCTTGACGTTGTACTGCGATCTGATGGGCGCGGCCGGCGGCGCGTTCATCGCGGTGACGATCAACCACGTCGAACGCGGCCCCTACTGGTCGTTTACCGCCAACGCGCTGGAAACGTTCGACGTTCTCACCGGGCTGATCAAGGCGTTCGTTTTCGGCGGGACGATCGGGTTGATCAGTTGTTACAAGGGTTTCAATTGCCGTGCGGGCGCCCAGGGCGTCGGGGCCGCCTGCACCGAGGCATTTGTGAGTAGTTTTATCGCGATTCTCGTGCTCGACTTTTTCCTGGCCTATTTTCTCCAGAGCCTGGGCGTCGCGATCTGGGGATTCAAGCCGCTGTTCTGACGCCGCGCGGTTGTGTGGCACAGCCGCCCTCGGCTGTGATGTGGCGCGGCCGCCCGCGGCGCCGGCGCTCCTGGCTTGGTTGACGGGGCACAGCGGCACGACGAGACGCGCACGAAAGTAAGGAGTCGCGCTCAGATAACCTGAACGATGGTCCTGGGTGGTACGGGCATCTTGCCCGTTCCGGACGGGCGAGACGCCCGTACCACCCCTCTTCCATTCGTTCACCTTATTTCCGCGCTATGCCAAAGCGTTGCGCGTGGAGCGCGAAGCGGACGCTTCGGCGCGCGCGGATGCACGTGCGGCCTTCGATGCCCTGACGCCTGCGCGCGTGCGCGGTTCGTTGTGAGGTTCGGCTGACGGGCGGCGCACCGCGGCGATCCCTTACGGTCGCGGTTCGGATCAGGAGAACGGCGCGGAAGTATGTCCGACAACGGCCAGCCCATCATCGAACTGCGCGACGTCTGGAAGCGCTTCGGACGCCTGGAAGTCCTGCGCGGTCTCAGCCTGCGCCTCGAGCCGGGCCACACGACCGTCGTGATCGGCGAGTCGGGCACCGGCAAGAGCGTGCTGCTGAAGCATCTGGTGGGCCTGCTCCGGCCGGACGGCGGCGAGGTGTATTTCCACGGACGGCGCATCGACACGATGTCGGAAATCGAGCTGGTCGACGTGCGACGGCGCTTCGGCTTTCTGTTTCAGGGCGGCGCGCTGTTCGACTCGCTGACCGTCGCCGAGAACGTCGCATTTCCGCTCGTCGAGCACGGCCGCAAGCCTCCGGCCGAGATCGAGCGAATTGTCGAGGAGCGATTGCGGATGGTCGGCCTGGACGGTTTGCAGGCCCGGAAGCCCGCGCAGCTATCGGGCGGCCAGAAGAAGCGCGTCGCGCTGGCGCGGGCGATCGCGCTGGATCCCGAAGTAGTGCTGTACGACGAGCCGACGACCGGACTTGATCCGGTACGCTCGGACGTGATCAATGAACTGATACTTCGTTTGAAACAACGGTTGAACGTGACGGGCATCGTCGTGACGCACGACATGACCAGCGCCTACAAGGTGGCCGATCGCATCATTCTGTTGCATGAAGGTCGAATCGTGGCCGACGGACCGCCGGAGTTGTTTCGCACGAGCACCGATCCGCAGGTGCGGCGATTCGTGGATGGCCGGGCCGATGAGAAGGATCTGTCGGCGTTGAATGAGTAGTTGGTGTGTCGGGTGGCCCACCGCGTTGCGGTGGGGTCACGATGATGGGAGTGGGAGCGGATGGACTCCCCTTGGGGACGCCGGGATTGCCGAGGGGCGCGGATTCGCACGGGCTACAAGCCCGTGCCACGCGGGCTGGTCCGAGCCGCAAGCGCGAGCGCTGCGGTGCGCGTCCCGTCGTTCGGGCGGCCCCGGCGCTTGCGCTTGGGTCTCGGATTCGCACGGGCTACAAGCCCGTGCCACGCGAAATGGTCCGAGCCGCAAGCGCCAGCGTTGCGGTGAACTCCCGGCGTACGGGCGACCCCGGCGCTTGCGCTTGGGTCTCGGATTCGCACGGGCTACAAGCCCGTGCCACGCGGGATGATCCTAGCCGCAAGCGCGAGCGCTGCGGTGCGCGTCCCGTCGTGCGGGCGATCCCGGCGCTTGCGCTTGGGTCTCGGATTCGCACGGGCTATAAGCCCGTGCCACGCGGGATGATCCGAGCCGCAAGCGCGAGTGCTGCGGTGAACGTCCCGTCGTTCGGGCGGCCCCGGCGCTTGCGCTTGGGGCTCGGATTCGCACGGGCTACAAGCCCGTGCCACGCGGGATGATCCGAGCCGCAAGCGCGAGTGCTG